>NZ_CP084472.1:2739433-3424291 GCF_020405225.1 Natrinema sp. DC36 | reverse complement strand
GGCGCGTCGTCGCTGACGACGACGATTCTCGCGACTACGAGCGAAGTCCTCGGGCTCGTTGCGATCCTCTATACCGTCTACGGGCGACCGTGACACGACCGCACCGATCGAATCGAACACGTCGAGTACACCGATCACGCCGGGGACGACAGCACCGCTCACGCCGAGTGCGACAACGACGACACAGATGAGAACCGTTCCGTTCGACGCCACGCGCGCCGACCGTCCGAGGTGGAATCGATGAGCGCGAGCACCGGTGCGTTCCTCGAGGCAGATCTCGTCGCACCCCTCCTCGAGACGACGGTGCTGGGACTCGACGAGGCGACGACGATTTTCTTCGTCGGAATGGCAAGCGCCGCGCTCGGCTCGGTCGTCACGTGGACGGCGTATCGAGGCTACGCTCGCAACGCCAGTCAGCCGATGCTGTTTCTGGCCGTCGGGGTCGCCTTCCTCACCGTCGTCCCGTTCGTGCTCTCACATCTGATCGACTGGACCACCGACGCGACGGACGCGACGGTGTTGCTCGTCGTCACCGTCTGTCACCTGCTCGGACTGCTCGCGATCGTTCGCTCGTTCAAGAGGCCCGATTCGAGATGAAATCCTCATCCACGTCTTCGTCACGTCCCGCAGTCGGAACCGCGCTCGAGCGCATTCGATCCTGGTGTCGCTGGTTCTTCGGCGTCGCCGCTCGGAGGGAAACCTACGCCAACGTCGCGTATCTCTTCCTCGCGTTTCCCCTCGGTATCGGCTACTTCACGGTCCTCGTCACCGGCTTCGCGATACCGCTCGGGCTCTCGTTCGCGCTGGTCGAAATCGCCAGAACGGAACCGGGTGCACTCCTGATCGTCGCGATCCCGTTGGTGCTCGTCATGGTGTGTATCGGGCTCCCGAGCGCGCTCTGTGTCCTGTTCGCCTCGATCGAGTTGAGCGCGCTCGAGCGACTCCTCGCCGATCGGTTGCTCGGTGCGGGGATTCCGACGTCCGAACCCGCAATAAGCGTCCGCGAGCGGGCGCGACGGCTCGTCTTCGATCGCGGGACGTGGAAAGGGGTCGGCTACCTGTTCAGCAAGTTCGTGCTCGGAATCGCCTCGTTCGTCCTCCTCACCCTCGGAATCACGTTCACGTACGCGCTGGTCGCCGCACCGCTTCATTACCGGAACGAGACGGTCGGCATCCACATCGGCGATCCGATCGAGTTCGTTCCGAAGTTCACGTACCAGCACGATGGCTGGACCATCGATATCTCACCGATCACGCTCTCGATCGCCGACGGCGAATTGCTCTCGCTGTACGTCGACTCGCTGCCGGCGGCCCTGGCCGTCTCGGCGGTCGGCGTTCTCGTCGGGCTCGTAATCTTGCACCTGTTCAACGCCGCCGCGTGGCTCTTCGCGCGATACACGGAACTCCTGTTACGGAACACGCAGCCGTCGATCTTCAGCGAGCCGCCGGGAGGAGAGAAGAGTCGCTGAAACGATTGACGCGCTGATCGCACGAGTGCAAGCGATCGGGTGTGCAGTGACTTCCAGTGACTCCTCTCGGTCACGGCGACTCGAGGTCGTCTCCGACGCCTCACGATGATGGCCGTCGAACGCTCACGATCCCGCGTTCTCGATACCAAAATAGTTTGGAGATACCGGTTTCCGGGAAGCACTCCAAACAACTATTGCGGCAGGGGCACCCACCAGGGTTCCCCCACCACTCCCCCCCTGCCGTTCACCTCCCGGCCCCGTCTCCACCCCACCTCCCTCCCCCCTTCCCACTCCACTTACCGTTCCGTCTACACCGTCCGATCAGCACGTCACCACTGAATTTCGGATCCGGACCAGCGCTCCGTCCGGTCCGAACAGGCAATACAGACCGGTTCGCAGCGATTCCGGAAATATCGGCCACGGTCGGACCGAAGGAGTGTTTTGTGTGCGGTCCGTCCTAGTCACCAATGAGTCAACAGAACCTCGAGTCGCTCGACGTCGAGGCGATCCGGGAGGAGTTCCCGATCCTCCAGCGGGAGTTCGACGACCAACAGGTCGTCTATCTCGACAACGCGGCGACGACCCAGACCCCCGATCCGGTCGTCGATGCGATGAGCGACTACTACCGCGAGTCCAACGCCAACGTCCACCGGGGGATCCACCACCTGAGTCAGGAGGCCTCGATTCTCTACGAGGAGGCCCACGACCGCGTCGCCGACTTCATCGGCGCGAGCGGCGGCCGCGAGGAAGTGATCTTCACGAAGCACACGACCGAAGCCGAGAACCTGGTCGCCTACTCGTGGGGCCTGAACGAACTCGGCCCCGAAGACGAGATCGTGCTGACGGAGATGGAACACCACGCCTCGCTGGTCACGTGGCAACAGATCGGCAAGCGCACGGGTGCCGACGTCAAGTACATCCGAATTACGGACGACGGCACCCTCGACATGGACCACGCCCGCGAGCTCATTACGGACGACACCGCGATGCTCTCGGCGGTCCACGTCTCGAACACGCTCGGCACCGTCAACCCGGTCTCCGAACTGGTGGATATCGCCCACGACCACGACGCGCTGGCCTTCATCGACGGCGCACAGGCCGTCCCCAACCGCCCCGTCGACGTCGAGGCCATCGACGCCGACTTCTACGCCTTCTCCGGCCACAAGATGGCCGGCCCCACCGGTATCGGCGTCCTCTACGGCAAGAAGGAACTCCTCGAGGCGATGGAGCCCTATCTCTACGGGGGCGGGATGATCCGCAAGGTCACCTTCGAGGACTCCACCTGGGACGACCTCCCCTGGAAGTTCGAGCCCGGCACGCCGCCCATCGCCGAGGCCGTCGGCCTCGTCGCCGCGATCGACTGGCTCGAGGCACTCGGCATGGAGCGAATCGAGGCCCACGAGGAGGAGCTGGCCCGCTACGCCTACGAGCAACTCGCGGCGGAGCCGGGCGTGGAGATCTACGGCCCCGAACCCGGCCCGGAGCGCGCCGGCCTCGTCGGCTTCAACCTCGAGAGCGTCCACGCCCACGATCTGGCCTCGATCATGAACGACCACGCGGTCGCGATCCGCGCCGGCGACCACTGTACCCAGCCGCTCCACGACAAGCTGGGGGTTGCAGCGTCCGCTCGAGCCTCGTTCTACGTCTACAACACGAGGGAAGAGGTCGACAAGCTCGTCGCTGCGATCGACGATGCGCGTCAGCTCTTCGCGTGAGCGAATACTGACTGCCGAGGCCGACGCTGCGACAGGGGACAACGGAATAGACTGTTCAATACAGAGATCCCCGATGTTTTACCGGCGCACACGAAACGGGATACAGATGGCCACGGAAGGGGAGCAGTTGGACGATCCGATCGATATCCTATTAGTCGAGCCGAACCCCGGCGATAGTCGTCTCTTCGAAGAAAATTTCAGGGACGCAAAACTCCTGAACACGGTTCACACCGTCAGCAACGGACAGTCCGCGCTCGATTTCCTCCACCAGCGCGGCGAGTACGCGAGCGAACCGCAGCCGGATATCGTTCTACTCGAGCCGCAACTACCCGGCAAAAGCGGGGTCGATGTCCTCTCGGAACTGAAAAACGAATCGGAGCTGAACGACATCTCGGTCGTCGTGCTCACGAGTTCGGACGCCGGAGAGCGAATCGTCCAGTCCCACGGGCTCGAGGCGGACACCTACATCCAGAAACCGATCGAGCCCGAGGACTTCGTCGAGTTCGTGCAGTCGATCGAGGACTTCTGGTTCGCGATCGTCGAGAAGCGATAGCAGTGACCGCGGTATCGAACCCGTCTCGACCGCTCACGTGATCGCTCGAGGACGGCGCTTATTACTCCACCGTCGAAACGAGAGTGACGATGCTCGAGGCAGTCCGGGACCGTGCGCGGCCGTACTTCGCGGACGCGCCGCCGGCCCACGACTGGCACCACGTCCGGCGGGTCGAGGCGCTCGCCGAAACGCTCGTCGAGCGGCAACCGGAGCCGGTCGACGAACGCGTGATCCGACTCGCCGTCGTCCTCCACGATATCGGTCGAGCGCGGGAGGACCGCGGCGAGATCGACGATCACGCGGCGTGGGGCGCGCGGGAAGCCGGAACGATCCTGCGCGAACTCGGCGCGGGAGCAGGCGTAATCGAGCGCGTTCAACACTGTGTCCGCGCCCACCGGTACTCGAACGACGTCGAACCCGCGACGCTCGAGGCGAAACTCGTCTCCGACGCGGACAACCTCGACGCGCTCGGCGCGGTCGGCATCGCCCGGACGTTCGCTCACGGCGGCGAGACGGGGTCGCCGATCCACGATCCCGCCCGGCCCGTCGCCGAGGACGACACCGACGGCGGCGCGACGCAGTACGACCACTTCTTCGAGAAGATTCTCGACCTGCCGGAGCGGATGTATACCGACGCGGGTCGCGACCTCGCCGTCGACCGCGCGGCGTTCGTTCGGGAGTTCCTCGAGCGCTTCGACCGAGAGGTGACGGGCGACGCGTGACGAGCGTGAGAGCGACGTGCGAGAGTAGTCGGCGATACCCCAGAACCGCTCGAAAACGGACTCGGCCGCCCGTTTCGCCCCCGGAACCCTTTTACAACTCACTGGCCTATCCGTATACAACGATGGGACTGGGCTCCGATATGTACCGACAGCAGATCCTCGACCACTACAAGAACCCCCGTAACTACGGGAAACTCGAGGATCCGACGTTCACCCACGTCGGCGAGAACCCGATGTGTGGCGACGAGATTCGGATGGACGTCACGCTCGCGGACGACGACGAGACGATCGAGCGGGTCGCCTTCTCCGGCGACGGCTGTGCGATCAGTCAGGCCTCCGCCAGCATGCTCTCGGGGGAACTCGCCGGAAAGAGTCTGGAGGAACTCCACGAGATGGATCGCGACGACGTGATCGACATGCTCGGCGTCGACATCTCGCCGATGCGAGTCAAGTGCGCGGTGCTGGCCGAAAAGGTCGCACAGGACGGCGCGGAGATCTATCAGGGCGAACTCGACGTCGACAAGACGACGACTGAGGACGACTGAGGACGTCCGAGAACGACCAAGAACGACTGAAGCCGCTTCACCTCCGGCGAACCCCGAAACGCAGGAGCTGCGTTCTATGCTACCGCTCGTCGATTCGAATCTCGAGCGTCGCCGTTACCGTTCTGGTTCGACCTCGGAGAGCGGGTTCGGCACGGTTCCGTGCTCGACCGCGTGGGGTCGCTCCGGGAGGTCGCCGTAGCCGATGTCGAGTATGCGGTTGCGGTTCAGCGTCAGCTTCGGGACCGCCGGCTCGAGCAGGTCGAACAGCTCGAATCGGTCCTCGAGGTCGGGGAACTGCGCCTGATAGTCCTCGATCGCGGTCCGGACCTGTCCCCAGAATTGCTCTTCCGAATAGTCGTGGTGGCGAACCAGCAGGTCCGCGAGGTAGCGGTAGACGCCGACGAACAGCCCGTAGACGACGAACAGACGCAACTCTTCCGGCGGCACGGACAGCAACACGTCCTCGAGGTCGTCGGGCAGTCCCTGTAGCTCCTCGAGCGGTGCCTCGGCGACGTTGACGTCGTCGACGAAATCCTTGACGGCGAGCCGGGACGGCCGATCGTCCTCGAGAACGAGGATCGTGTTCTCCCCGTGGGGCGAGAACGCGGTTCCGTACCGGTAGAGGTAGTGTAGCAGCGGCGGGAGCATCGTGGCGAACAGCTCGTCGAGCCACTCGGAGAGCGCGAGATCGGAGCGCTCGACGAGTTTCGAGATCAGCGGGTCGCCATCCTCGACGTGCAGCAGGGCGGAGAGGGTCATCGCCCGCTCGTCCTCGTCGATCAGGTCCGTGACGCTCTCGCGCCAGACGCAGCCCAGCAGTTCGGTGTACTGGTAGGCCGGGCCCTCGAGCGCGTCGAACGTCGGGTGATCGAAGTTCACGCCCGCTATTTCGCCCGGCAGGACGACCTCGCAGTCGTCGCGCAGGAACGGGTCCGAGTCCCGAACGTCCTTCACGTACTCCGTGACGAGCGGCGCGGCCTCGGTGCGCTCGCCGGGGAGGCCGCGCCAGACGAGGGTGTTGGTGATCATCATCGGGAGCTTCACGTTGTGTTTGCCCGGCTCGTCGGCGTTGACGAACGTCCGGACCGACTGCATGGGCAGGTACTCGTCCGGCCCCGCCCCCAGCGGCACGATGTCGTCCGTCGCGAGCTGTTTGCCGAACATGGGGACGATCGCGTTCTCCCACTGCCAGTCGTGAACCGGCAGAAGGAGATAGTCCTCGGGGTCGAGCCCGCGCCCTTCGAGTTCCGCGCGGAACCGGCCGTAGTGGCTCCCGAGCTCCGACTCGAGGAGCGCCTCGTGCTCGAGGCCCTCGACGCTGACGAACTCGGCCGCCTCTCGGGAGACGGCACACCACGAGAGCCGGATCGACTCGGCGCGCTCGGGAGCGTAGTCCCGATAGTCATCGTATCCCCAGCCGACCCGGCCCTTGTTGAAGGTGAGCCACGGGTGGCCGGTCATCTCGCCCTCGATTTCGGCGTAGGACATGTCGAGCACGGACCGTTCGGCGTCGGCCGAATCGATGTGGGCGTCCGCGAGCAGCGTGTTGGTGTACTCGCGGACGAGGTGGCCGGCCGTGATCGAGTCCATATCGATCGTCGGCTCGAGGTCGACGACGAACTGGAGGGGGTCGTCGGCAGGCTCGAACCCGTCGCCCGCGTCGCGTTCGATCGAGTCGACGCGAACGCTGACGGAGTCCCAGAACCGCTCGACGGCGTCGAAGCGGTAGCGAGTCCCCTCGAGATCGATCTCGTAGGTGGTCCACTCGCCGCCGGATCCGTCACCGGATCGATCGTCGTCGACCGGTTCGGGCTCGATGATGTCCTCGTAGGTGAACTCCCGCAGGATCTTCGCGAGCAACTCCCGGCCCGCGTCGTTCCAGCGGTCTTCGGTCAGCGCGTCGTCTAGCGCGTCGATTCCGTCGAGTCCGTACTCCGTCTCCGTCGTGTGTCGTGCGTTTTGCATGAATTACTCCGTGGTGAGTGGCGGCGATTGCGCGGTGCCGGTCCGAACAGGCGCGTGGTCGGCGAACGATTCGACGTCGAAACGCTGGAAGACGGTGTCCCGATCGATGGGATACACCTCGCGGCCGACGAGCCGGTCGATGATCACCGCGTTCCGGTAACAGCCCAGGCCGAGATCCGGCGCGCCGACGCCGTGGGTGTGCACCTCGGCGTTCTGGACGAACACGCGGCCGCCGTCGTCGTCCGGACTCCCGAACGCTCCCTCGATCCGATAGTCCTCGCTCACGCGGAACCGGCCCCGATCGTCGAACGCGATCCGATCGGCGATCGGCTCGAGGAACGTCGGCGTCGGCCGCTGATACCCCGTCCCGAAGATCACGGCGTCCGTCTCGAGCGCGAACGCCGTCTCCTGCTGGCGCTGCTCGCACTCGAGCCAGTAGCTGCCGTCGAGGCGCTCGATATCGGCGACTTCGGTCGTCGCGAGCATGCCGAAGTCGGGCTCGCGGTCGCCGATCGAACGCTCGTAGAGGGTGTCGTAGATCCGCTCGCTGGTCTCGGGGTCGATCCCCTTGTAGAGCAGGTCCTGGTCGGCCAGCAGGTCGTCCTTGCGCGACTGTGGCAGGTCGTAGAAGTACCGCGCGTACTCGGGCGTGAAGTGCTGGAGACCGAGCTTCGAGTACTCCATCGGGAAGAAGCCGTCCGACCGGGTGAGCCAGTCGAGTCGATAGTCGCGGACGGACTGGCGCTCGAGCAGGTCTAACACGACCTCGGCGGCGCTCTGCCCGGAGCCGACGACGGTGATCGCGTCGGCCGCGAGGGCGTCGTCGCGGCGCTCGAGGTAGTCGGCGGTGTGGAACAGCGGCTCGTCTCCGTCGGCGCGGTCGCGGGCGAACTCCGGCAGCGCGGGCCGGGAGCCGACGCCCATGACGAGGTCGTCGGCGCGGTAGCGGTAGCGCTGCCCCGTCTCGGGGTCGATGGCCTCGACGACGAACGTTCCGGCGTCCGCCGTTCCGCCGGCACCGTCACGTCCGCTGCCTGCGTCCGCAGCCTCGTACTCGACGCTCGTCACCTCGCGCCCGAACCGCGTCGTCGGCACCGTCTCGGCGACCCAGCGCAGGTACTCGTCGTACTCGCGACGGGGGAGCTGGAACGTCTCGTAGAAGTAGAACTCGTAGATGCGGTCGCGCTCGCGGACGTAGTTGAGGAAGCTGTAAGGGTTGGTGGGGTCGGCCATCGTCACCAGATCCGCGAGGAACGGCACCTCGAGCGTGACGCCTTCGATCAGCATCCCCTCGTGCCAGGCGAACTCGGGCTCGCGCTCGAGGAAGACGGCATCGAGCGCGAGGTCGGGGTCGGCCCCGTCGAGCAGCGCCGCGAGTCCGAGGTTGAACGGGCCGAGGCCGACGCCGAGCACGTCGTAGTGACCGCGATCGGTGACGGGATCGGATTCGGCACCGCCGTCGACGATGGTGTCCGCGTCGGCGCTGGTGCTGTCGACGGTACTGGACTCGCCTTCAGTCATCGTCGCTCACCTGCGACGGTCGCGCGTCCGCTTCGTCCGCGTCCGCGGTCGGCGGCCAGGCCTCGCGTTCGAACCGCTCGCGCGTGCAGACGACGAGGCTCGCCGTCTTTTCTTCTTCTTCGAACTCGAACTCGCGGCGGAACTGGAAGCCGCACCGTCCGGCGAGTCCGAGGACCGCTTCGTTGCGGGTGTCGGGCTCGCCGACGACGCGATCGGTCTCGGGGTGGCTGAACTGGAAGGCCAGCATCGCCCGGAGCAAGGGAGCCGCGTACCCCTCGCCGACGTACTCGGTCGGACCGAGCAGGAGGTGAATCCCCTGATCGGCCGGGGCGGCGTCGTAGTACGCCGCCAGGTCGTCTTCGGCGGCCCAGTAGCGCTCCCAGTAGCTCATCGGAACGTGATCCAGACAGCCGACGTACAGCGTCTGATGGTCGTCCGCGAGTTTCTCGCGAAGCGTCTCGCGGAACGCCGGCAGCGGTTCGTCGAGATCCCAGTAGGGTTTGACGTGGGCCGAACCGAGCCACGCGTGCAGGCGGCCGAGGTCGCGCTCGAGCGAGACCGGCCGGAAGCCGATGTGGCGGTCGATCGTCTCGTCGTAGTACTCGAAGTCGTAGTCCGAGACAACCGTTGCGTGCGGTCCGCGATCGGGGGCGCGGGCCGTCATCGGTTCACCTCCGCTCCGGTCGACTGCGCCGGACCGGTGGGCCCGGTCGCATCCGATGCGTCGACGAGCGGATTCCGCACGTCGGCGTAGACCGACTGCTCGTCGAGCGAGGGGGCCTCGAGTTCGTCCAGCCCGCGGAAGCGGGTCAGCAGGTTCGCCTTGCAGGGGACGGTCGCCGACTCGAGGAGCGGGTCCAGAATCGACGTGCCGGGCCGGTCGAACTCCCGGAGCGACTCGATTTCCGTACGAAGGACAGCGAGCAGTCGCTCCTCGTCGACCAGCCCCGCCGTTCCGAAGGCGTTGATCACGCCGAGGGCGTTGTTGAGCACGACGTAGTAGCGGATTCGCTCGTCGGCGACCGCGTCCGGACAGATCGAGTTCGCCCGCTCGCCGATGCCCGGATACACGGCCTCGAGCCGGTCGGACGCGTTCTCGGGGAAGTAGTAGCCCTGGTTGTCCCGGTAGCGGAACTCGTCGGGGTAGCCCGCCTCGTCCAGCGCGAGCACGCTGTTTTGCTGGTGGGCCTCGAGCCCGATCCCGCGCTCGAGGTAGAGCCACAGGAGCGGCCGGACCGAGATCCCGAGATAGCGGCGGAACCACTCCTCGCTGACGGCGGCGGGGTCGCGGCCCTCGCGCTCGGCGATCGAGCCGACGATGCGGCCCAGACGGGAGGTCCCGTCGCCGATCGCGTCCTGACAGAGGGCCACGACGGGCGTCGTCCGCCGGGCGTCCTCGCCCCGAAACGGGTTCTCCCGGAGGACGACCTCGAAGCCGGATTCGTCGCCCTCGACGCCCAGCGCGTCCGGATCGATCGTCAGGTAGGCCGGATCCCGAATCACGTCGAACCCGGGGAACCGTTCTCGCAGGTCGTCGCCGAGTTCGGTCGCCAACAGGTCCGAAATCGCGACTCCGCGCTCGAGTTCCGGCCGCTTGTTCGTCCGCAGCGAGTTGGTGATCTCGACGGCGAGCGATCCCTTGACCATGAACGGCGAGTCGGGCGCGTACAGCGTCCGCACGGACGTCGTCGGGTGGAACTCGCGGCCCAGCGGGCCGAGCGACTCGAGTTTCCCCGCCGAGATGAGGTCCCGTACGTCGGGGCGCTCGAGCAGCCGATCCGCCTGCCACGGGTGAACCGGCAGGAGAACGTCATCGTCGTCGCCGTTCGCGAGTCGGCCCTCGAGGATCGACTCGTCGACGGTCGGATCGTCGCGTAGCGCCTCGCGAACCCACTCCGCGGCGGCGTCCGCGCGCGCGGACTCGCTCTCGACGATGTCGGGATCGGCACGAACGTAGTGGAGCCGAAACGAGCCCTCGAGTTCGGGCGCGTAGCGCTCGGCGTCGCGCTCCATCCCCCGGCGGCTCTTCGGCGTCGGATGTCGGAGGTGGCCGAAGACGAGCGACTGTTCGGCCTCGCGGAAGGTGAACTCCGACCCGTACAGGACGTCTCCGTCGTCCGCGCGGGCGTCGACGTACCGCTCGATGTTCCGGCAGGAGCGGACGATCCGCTCGAGGAGATCGTCGCGGTTCCCGTCCGCGCCGCGCTCGATCTCGAGTTCCTTCGTGACGAGCGTCGCGAGCGTGGTGTAGTCCAGTTCGACCGGGTCGCCGCCGTTCCCGGCCCGAAAGTAGGCGGGGAGGTCGAACAGATGGCGACCGGTCGGGGAGCGGTAGTCCACGGGAGCGAACAGGTCGATCCCCTGATTCGGAAGCGAGCAGGATAACACGAGTCCGGTCGCCGGAGCGCGGTCGCCGGGGACGGGCGCGTCCGCGGCCGCGACGAACTCGCCGGCACCGGTCTCGTGGCAGTAGCAGTTCAGGAAGCTGTGCACCGTCGCGTCGCGTGCGACCCGCGTCGGATCGACGCGACGCTCGTCGGTCGTCGCCGTCGGTGTCGTGGGTTGTGGAGTCATGCGGAATCACCAAGTTCGTGTTCGAGGGCCTCGCCGCGGTCGATAACCGCCTCGAGGGCCTCTCGGAGGTCCGAAAGCGTCGTTCGGGGATTCAGAAGGGTAACCTTCAGCGCGGCAGTGCCGTCGACTTCCGTCCGAGCGAGGACGACCTCGCCGTCGGCCAGTAACTCGTCGCGGATCGCGCGATTGATGCGATCGACGCCGGTCGACGCGTCGGAACTGGCCCGCTCGGTCGGTCGGTTCGATCGCTCGAGGCGATCCGGCCGGTACCGGAAGACGACCGCGCTCAGTTCGGGCTCGCAGCACAGTTCCAGCGCCGGTTCGGCTCGGATCTCGGCGGCGACCGCGTCGGCCAGCTCGCAGACGTACTCGACGCAGTCGGCCACGCCGGTCCGGCCCAGCGCGTTGAACGTCACGAACGGCTTCAGCGCGTCGAACCGGCGGGTCGTTCGCGTCGACTTCGAGACGAGATTCGGAACCCCCGCCGCGTCGTCCCGTTCGGGGTTCAGATAGGCCGCGTTACGCTCGAGGTGCCGATAGCGGTCGCCGTCGCGCAACAGGAAGGCCCCGCAGCTGATCGGCTGGTAGAACAGCTTGTGGAAGTCGACGGCGATCGAGTCGGCGCGATCGATCCCCGCGAGCTTCGGGCGGAGGCGGTCGCTGATCGCACACGCCCCGCCGTAGGCGGCGTCGACGTGGAACCACAGGTCGCGCTCGGCGGCGCGATCCGCCAGCGCCTCGAGCGGGTCGATGCTCCCGAAGTCCGTCGTGCCGGCGGTGCCGACGATCGCGAACGGGTGGCGGCCCTCGGCCCCGAGGCGCTCGAGGGTCGAATCCAGCGCCTCGAGATCGATCCGATGGTTCCCGTCGCTCCGGACCGTGACGACCGCATCCTCGCCGAGACCGAGGTGGTGGGCGGCCTGTCCGGCGGTGAAGTGGGCGGCGTCCGAACAGAGCAGGCGGAGATCGGACGCCGCTTCGGGTCCGAGCCCCTCCGTCTGCACGTCGCGGTCGAACCGCCGCTCGCAGTACCGATCGCGGGCCAGCAGGAGACCGAGGAAGTTCGACTCCGTGCCGCCGCCCGTGAAGACGCCGTCCGCGCCGGTCGGATAGTCGAACAGGTCACAGCAGGCGTCGACGACGCGCTCCTCGAGGACGGACGCCGCGGGGGCCTGGTCGAACGAGTCCATAGACTGGTTCGTCCCCGACACCAGCAGCTCCGCGGCCAGCGCCGGGATCGCCGGCGGACAGTGGAGGTGGGCGACGCAGCCCGGATCGTGGACGCGAACCGAATCGGCGAGCACCTCGTCGGCGACCGTCTCGAGGACCGCCTCGAGCGACTCGCCCTCGTCGGGGAAGACGGCCAGATCGTCCGTCCGCTCGCGGAGCGTCTCGTGATCGGTTCCCGCATAGGGACCGTCGGCCGTCGCGAACGACTCGAGGAGACACTCGCGCGCCCGATCGATCGCGTCCGCGTAGGCGGCGTTTCCGTCCGGATCGCCGAGGAAGGCGCTCGAGGCGTCCGGTGGCGTCGGCCCGTCGGTTTCCGAACGGTACTGGCCGGCCAGTTCGTTGCCCGTCATGCCGGCGCCTCCGCCCGCTCCCGGTCATCCGCGACGACCGATCGAACGCTCTCGTGAACGATTTCGCCGACGGCGTCGACCTGCGACGCAGAAATCGTGAGCGGTGGGAGGAACCGGACGACGCTGCCGTGGCGGCCGCCCGTCTCGACGACGATCCCGCGATCGAACGCCGCCGACTGGACGGCCGACGCGAGATCGCCGTCCGCGGGCGCGTGACCGAGCGAGTCGGGTTCGCCCTCCGGATCGACGACTTCCATCCCGAGCAGTAGGCCGCGTCCGCGGACATCGCCGACCGCATCGAACGTCGCGGCCGTCTCCTCGAGCCGGCTTCGCAGCCGATCGCCCATCGCCGCCGCGCGGTCTGCGAGGTCGTGCTCGAGGACGTGTTCGATCGTCGCGGTCCCGGCGGCCATCGCCAGCTGGTTCCCGCGGAACGTGCCGGCGTGCGCGCCGGGCTCCCAGACGTCCAGCGACTCGTCGTAGACGACGACCGACAGGGGGAGCCCCCCGCCGACGGCCTTCGAGAGCGTCAGCACGTCCGGGACGATATCGGCGTGCTCGAACGCGTACAGTTCGCCGGTGCGGCCGAGTCCGGTCTGGATCTCGTCGACGATCAGCGGAATGTCGCGCTCGCGGGTGACTCGACGCATCTCGCGGAGCCACTCGCCGGGTGCCGGCACCGCGCCGCCCTCGCCCTGTACCGGCTCGAGGATCATCCCCGCGGGGTCGACGATCCCGTTTGCGGGATCGGAGAGGGTGCGTTCGACGTACTCGGCGCTCGTCCGCCAGCAGTCCTCGCCGCCGAGTCCGAACGGACAGCGATAGGCGTGAGGATAGGGCAGATGGTGGACGTCGGACGCGACCCCGGCCACCGATTCTCTCGGCGCCGTGTCGCCCATCAGCTCGAGGGCACCTCGGGTCATCCCGTGGTAGGCCCCCTGGAACGCCAGCATCGATCGGTTGCCCGTGGCCGTCTTGACGAGCTTCAGCGCGGCCTCGACGGCGTCCGTACCGGCGGGACTGCAGAACTGGACTTTCGCGGTCTCGGCGAACTCGTCTGGGAGGCTCTCGAGTAAGCGATCGACGAACCGTTCCTTGACCGGGGTCGTCAGATCCAGCGTGTGGAGGGGACGATCGCGCTCGAGCAGTTCCGCCATCCGCTCGACGACGGCCGGGTGATTGTGCCCGAGCGCGAGCGTTCCCGCCCCCGCCAGACAGTCCACGTACTCGTTGCCGTCGACGTCCTCGAGGATCGCTCCCTGTGCGCGTTCGATCGCGAGCGGCAACGAGCGGGGATAGGTTCGCGCGTTCGACTCGCGGCGCGCCTGCTGTGCGAGGAGTCGCTCGGCCGGCAAATCGCCGGCGGTCACGAACGCACACCTCTCTCCAACGACCGGTCATCGAGCGACGCCAGTGGTAATTGTTCCTTCGGCATACGGTTTTTAGGCCAACCTAAACATTGAAAAGCGTACCGGTTTTTAGGCCAACCTAAAGTTTATACCCGGCAAGCTAAGAGGTTCGAATTCGGCGTACAGCACGGCTACGCGGCGGGTTCAGTCGCAGAATCGGGAGACGCATCGATCAGCGGTCGATCGCGAGGCGACGGACTGGCGCCGTCCGGTCGTTCGAGGTCACAGGCGACAATACACAGAAGACCGACGGCGGAAGGGGAGCAATCGAACTGTTCTCGGCGGCACTGACGGGCCGCGAGAGCGGGTTTGTTTAAGTAATCGACAGCATGAGAAGCGCCCTCACAGCGTGAGAGACGGCCATGCAGCATGAATTCGTCTTGGACGCGAGGCAATTCGCGGTCGGACGAACGACGGTCTCAATCCACGAAAACAAAAACTGGGTCGGTACCGAACCGTCGCGTTCTATTCCGGCTTCAGGCCGCCGTCCTGGACGCGCATGACGGCCTCGCCGTCGGCGAGATTCGGCGCGTCGACCAGTCGGACGATCCGTTTGTCGCCCTTGGACTTGCGGAGGTAGATCCGGAAGGTGGACTTGTGGCCGAGGATGTTGCCGCCGATCGGCTGGGTCGGATCGCCGAAGAACGAGTCGGGGTTCGACGCGACCTGATTCGTGACGATGACGGCGCAGTTGTAGAGGTTGCCGACCTTGTCGATGTCGTGAAGGTGCTTGTTGAGCTTCTGCTGCCGGTTCGCGAGCTCACCGCGGCCGACGTACTCCGCGCGGAAGTGAGCGGTCAGCGAGTCGATGCAGAGTAGTCGCACGGGGTACTCCGAGTCCTCGTGTTCGCTGGCGAGTTCCTTCGCCTTCTCCGCGAGCAGCATCTGGTGGTTGGAGTTGAACGCCTTCGCGACGTGGATCTTCTCGAGGACGTCCTCGACGAGTTCGTCGACCGCCGCCTCGTCGTCGGCCGTCCCCTCGATTTCGCGATCCTCGAGCGTGGCGTTGATGGCGTCGTCCGGGAGTCCGCGGACCATGTCGTCGATCCGCTCGGGGCGGAACGTGTCCTCGCTGTCCACGAAGATCGCACAGCCGTGGAGGCCGCCGACCTCCTTCGGAAGCTGAACGTTGACGGCCATCTGGTGTGTGACCTGGGACTTGCCGGCACCGAACTCGCCGTAGACTTCGGTGATCGACTGGGTTTCGATCCCGCCGCCGAGCAGGTCGTCGACTTCGTCGTTGTGCCAGCTCAGTTTGCCGATCTCGTTCCGTCGCTCGAGCACCGTCGAACCGGTTTCGAAGCCGCCGATGTCGGCGGCGTCGCGGGCCGCACTGACGATGTCCGCGGCGGTGGACTCGCCGACGTCTGCCGTGTTCGAGAGCTCCGACGGCGCGGCGACGGCGAGGCTCTGATAGGAGTCGAACCCCGAATCGTGAAGTTTGTCTGCGGTTGCCGGTCCAACGCCGGGAAGTTCCTCGAGATCTGCTTCGGGCATACTCCCTCGTTGTGCCGGACCCACCATAAACCCTCGTTAACAGGAGAGTGGAAGTGAAAGTGGGCGAGGGAGACGGGGTAGTTCGACACGAGAACGACGGGTTTAGAAGAAAAGGCGCGCGCCGGCGGAGCCAAACGACGAACTGCGACCGCGGTTCAAAACCCGGGTTCGTCGGTGTCCCACTCGAGGCAGGAGAGTTGCCCGTCGTCACAGCCGACGTAGAGTCGTCCGGGAGCGACCGCGGGCGTGCCGGTGACGGCGTCGTCGAGCGCGACGTGCCAGCGGGGCTCGGCGTCGTCGACGTCTATTCCGTAGAGGGAGCCGCTGGCGTCGCCGACGCAGAGGACGTCCCCGACGACGACGGGGCACGAACGGACGGGACCGTCGAGTTCGACTCCCTTCCGCGAGAACAGCCAGCCGCGCAGTTTGCGACGGCCGACGGTCGTGTCGGTGACGTGGACGTAGCCGTCCGCGGCCCCGGCGAACGTCGTCTCCGCGTCCGCGAGCACGGTCGGAGAGGTGGTGAACCCGTCTCGGATCTCGTACGTGAACCACGACTGCCCGGTGGCGGCGTCCAGCGCGAGCATCGTCCCGGTGTCGTCGGCGACGTACACCCGACTCTCGGCGACCGTCGGTCCGGCCGCGACCGCCCCGCCGGTCGGCGCCGTCCAGACTTCGTCGCCCGTTTCGGCCGCGAGCGCGAGCGTCGTGCCGTCCGCAGTCCCGGCGAACACCCGCTCGTCCGTCCACCGCTGCTCCGGCTCTCGCATCCGTTCGTCCTCGAGCAGGGACGGATCGTCCGGCTCCGAGAGCGGATTCCGCGACGATCGACGCTGGTCCACGTCCCGCCCGTCGGCGACCGCCGGGCAGCCGACCGCGGCCGACTCCGTCTCGTGGGTCCACAGCTCCGTCCCGGTCTCGGCCTCGAGTGCGGTCATGCCAGCTTCGTGGCCGGCGTAGAGCCGGCCGTCGGAGAGCGCGAGCGCGGTCTCGAGCGGGCCCGGTAACTCGGACCGCCACTCTTCTTCGCCAGTGGCGGGATCGAGCGCGGAGACGGTCCCGTCGGCCGTTCCCACGAAGAGTCGATCGCGGGTGACGACCGGCGTCGCGTCGGTCGCTACCGCCGTTTCGAAGACCCAGCGACGGCGACCCGTCGCCCGCTCGAGCGCGTAGCAGTTCCCGCCGGTCGTTCCGACGTAGACGGTGTCGCGATCGAGCACCGGCGAGCCCGGCGATCCGGCGAGATCGATCGTCCACGCTTCCGTGGGTCGGGACGGCCCCTCGAGGTCGCGCCGGAGCCCGGAGTTGTGCGGATCGCCCTTGTACTGGTTCCAGTCGGTCACTGCCTCCGGATACCGACCGAACCGCTATAACAGTGGGTGGATGCACTGGCGTTGTCCGGGAGGACGCGATCAGTAGAGGGGGACCACGTATTACTCCAGACCGACCATCCGGCGTGCGGTGGCGCGCGCTGTCGGCCGACCGAGCGTCGCGAGGCGCGAACACAGTGAGCGCCTCGGAAAGCGAACGGTGACCGCAGGGAACCGTGAGCACAGTGAGGGTGGCCGATGACGTTGCGCGAGGGATGAGCGAAGGAGCGAAGCGACTGAGTGAATCGGCTGGGGAGGGCGTGGCGATTCCCTGGTGCCACGATTGCAGAGCGCTTTTTTCACGGCAACCCTATCAGAAGTAGCTGTTACACAAACAGCCGGAGTGGACGGCCGTTTCACAGCACGTTCCAACAACGAAACTGACGGAGTACTCCAGTACCGAGCCGACGGCTCGTCGGAACGAACGGGAGCGGCAGGAAAAGGGAGCAACTGGTGTATGGCGCAGTTGTGATGATGTGGCTTCCTGCCGCGTACTTCCTCTTACACGGGGACCCGCAATACCGGTGACTCCTACATAATTTGGGGGTCCGCAACACGAGGGGACGGAACTGGGGCCCACGAGGCGGTAGCCGTCATCACCGCCGTTCCGCCCCGCGTGCTCACTCCCAGGGATGGGTGCCGCGTTCGCTGGGCCAGAGCGGATACCAGTAGTCCTTCTCGCGCTCGATCTCGAGTTCCCCGTCTAACGCCGACTCGAGGGTGAACTCCGCGCTCGAGTCGCGCTCCCGACCGGACCGAGGAACGAACGGATAGAAGCGGCCCCGCCGGAAGGAGTAGATCCAGTAGGCAGTCCCGTCGCGGTCTTCGTACGCAAACACCGCCGCCAACAGCCGCGAACCGTAGCCGTGTTCGATGAACGTATCGGCCGCGAAGTGCATGCTCGTGATCAGATCCTCGGGGTCGTCGTCTGTGAGGACCACCCACTGATAGCCGTGATCGTCCGCGGTGACCGAAAAGCCGGTCCCGGTCTCTTCTCGGCCGGCCTCGAGGATCGCTTCGACCTCGTCGACGGCGTCCCGGAAGTCACTCGAGTCGACGCCGGAGAAACAGAGCGCGCCGACGTCCAGCGACTCGTAGCCCAGATCGGCCTGCATCGTGAGGTAGGCGGTGCTCATGCCGAAGAGGTCGTCGGGGTCGGCGTCGCGTCCGGCGTCGGCCTCGGCGCGCGAGCCGAGGATGGCGCGGAGTCCGTCCAGCAGTCCCATGTGTGGAGTGACGGGGCCGGTTCCTTAGAACGATTGCATTTCGCGCTCGAGGTCCCGAAGCTGTTCGACGCGGCGCTCGGTCGGCGGGTGCGTCGAGAAGAGCCGGCCGACGATGCCGGACTTGATCGGGATGATGAAGAAGGCGTTCATCTCGGCCTCCTCGCGCATATCGTTTTTCGGGACCTTGTCCATCTCGCCGGAGATCTTCAGGAGCGCCGAGGCGAGCGCCGACGGGTTCCCGGTGATGGCGGCCGCGCCGCGGTCGGCGGCGTACTCGCGGTAGCGCGAGAGCGCCCGAATGAGCAGGTAGCTGATGATCCAGACGACCAGCGAGACGAGGATCGCGACGACGATGCCGCCGCCGCCCTGCCGACCGCCGCCGCGACCGTGGCCGCCGCCGAAAAAGGCCCCCCAGCGGACGATCATGAACGCGATCGTCGAGAGGAAGGAGGCGATGGTCATCACCATCATGTCGCGGTTCTTGACGTGGGCGAGTTCGTGTGCCAGGACGCCGTCGAGTTCGTCCCGCTCGAGCGTGTCCATGATCCCGGTCGTCACGCAGACTGCAGCGTTTTTCTGGTTGCGCCCGGTCGCGAAGGCGTTCGGGACCTTCGAGTCGACGACTGCCACCTTCGGTTTCGGGAGGTCAGCCTGCTGGGAGAGCCGTTCGATCGAGGCGTGGAGCTGCGGGTACTCCTCGGCCGAGACCGTCTTCGCGCCCATGCTCTTGAGCGTGAGCGTGTCGCTGAAGTAGTACTGGACGAGCGAAAAGCTCGCGAACAGCAACGCGAACAGCCACAGCCCACCACCGATGTAGAGGGCGAGCGCGCCGGCGAAGACGATGTACAACGCGAACAGCAGGAACATCGTCACGAACATTCGAAGCCGCAATCCCCAGTCCGCCTGCCAGTTCATACCCGAAACGAGGGGCTCCGACGAAATAAGTGCCCTGACAAGACGCTCGAGAACGGACGCGATAGTAATATCGCAGCCGACACCGGACCTGTCAAATCGAGACGATACGGTCCGCGTTCGCCGACCGATCAGTGATCGCAGCGGTCGGCCCGCCCAACCCCTTCGTTTCGGCTGGAGACCGCGTGACGTGGTGACGGCTGACAACAACGAGCTGAGACGATGTCTGACGCGCGTCTGACGGATTCGATTCGGCACCCCTTCGTTTCGAGTCGAACGACCCGAACGTCGGGGAACGAAACCGGTCGGGGCCGTGAGCGACCGATGTGGAACGCCTCGAGCGACCGCAGCGAAATGTCGGAACGCGTCCCTTAACTCCGTGAGCACCCAAACGGGGCCAATGAGTGAATCGCGTGCGTTCTGTCCCCGATGCGGGGACGCGGTGCCCGAGCGGTCGGCGAGCGACGCGAATAGCCCGTTGCGGCCCGGCGCGGAGGTCGAACTCTGCGATTCGTGTTACTTCGAGGACTTCGACTTCGTGGACGCGCCGAACCGGATCGACGTTCGCGTCTGCGCCCGCTGCGGTGCGGTCTATCGGGGGAACCGATGGGTCGACGTCGGCGCGGACGACTACACCGACATCGCCATCGAGGAGGTCAGCGAGGCGCTGGGCGTCCACGTCGACGTCGAGGACGTCGCCTGGCAGATCGACCCCGAACAGGTCGATCAGAACACGATCCGGATGCACTGTTACTTCACGGGCGTGGTGCGCGGAACGCCGGTGGACGAACAGGTAACCGTCCCGGTCAAAATCGCCCGACAGACCTGTACCCGCTGCGGGCGAATCGCCGGCGACTACTACGCCAGCATCGTCCAGATCCGCGCCGAGGACCGCACCCCGACGACCGAGGAGATCGAACGGGCGAAAGCGATCGCGAACGCGATCGTCGCCGACATGGAGGCGACGGGCGACCGCAACGCCTTCGTCACGGAGACGAGCGAGACCGACGACGGACTGAACATCAGGGTCTCGACCAACAAGATCGGCAAGAAGATCTCGAACAAGATGATCGAGGAGTTCGGCGGCACCGTCAACGACGCCGAAACCCTCGTCACGGAGGACGAGGACGGCAACGAGGTCTATCGGGTCACCTTCGCCGTCCGCCTGCCGCCGTACACGCCCGGCGACATCATCGACCTCGCCGAGGACGACGGCGGTCCCGTGCTCGTCCGCAGCGCCCGCGGCAACCTCAAGGGCGTCCGCGTGACGACCGGGGAACGCTACGAGGCGAGCTACGAGGAGGGGAACTCGCCCGACGCGCGACGGCTCGGCCATCTCGAGGACGCGGACGAGGCGACGGTCGTCACCGTCGAGGACGACAACGCCGTGCAGGTGCTCGACCCCGAGACGTTTCGGGCCACGACCGTCGCGCGACCGGACTACTTCGACGCCGAGGCCGAAACCGTACCCGTGTTGAAGAGCCGCGCCGGACTGCACATTCTGCCGGACGAGAGCGATGACTGAGGACGCAGACGACCGCACCGTCGACGAGGAGCCCCACGATCTCGAGGCCGCGGTCGACGGCGTCCTCGAGCCGGCAGCGGCGAATGCCCCCCTCGCCGTAATCGTCGCCAAGCAGCGCGCGGAGACGGCGATCGAGTCGCTACGTGCCGAGGGAGTCTACGACGACTCGAGGCGCGTCCGGGAGGACGGGCCGGAGCGGGTCGCACTCCCCATCACGGAGCCGCCGACCGAGACGGCGGTCCTCGAGGTCGTCAAACAACTCGAGCCAGAGCCCCGGAATCCGGACCTCGAGGACCTGCTGGCCGACCGGGGCTGGAGCGACGCCGACCTCGAGTCGGTCCCGGGCTCGTGGGCGGTGATCGGCTCGGTGATCCTCGTGACAGTATCCGAGGATTGCTCCGACGAGGCAGCGCTGGGTGAGGCCTTGCTCGAGTTACACGGCGAGGCGGACAGCGTGCTGGCCGACGAGGGGATCGAAAACGACGGGACGGCCGGCACGTATCGCGAGCCCCGCACCAGACTGATCGCGGGCGACGACGATACAGAGACGATCCACACCGAGCACGGAACCCGATACGGACTCGATCCGGCGAAAGTGATGTTCTCCCCCGGTAATCAGGTCGAACGCGCCCGTATGGGCGAACTGGGGAGCGAGGACGAACACGTCTTCGACATGTTCGCCGGTATCGGCTACTTCACGCTGCCGCTGGCCCGAGGCGGCGCGCGGGTGACCGCGACCGAGATCAACCCGACCGCCTTTCGCTACCTGCTCGAGAACGCCGTGCTCAACGACATCGGCGACCGGGTCGACGCTTACATGACCGACTGTCGCGACCTCGCGAGCGAGATCGAGGCCGATCGCGTCGTCATGGGCTACTACGGGAGTTCGGACGGCGCTGACGCCGACGGAAACGATGCGATGGACCACGGAACGCGAACCGACGAGGCTCACGACTTCCTCCCCGACGCCCTCGAGGCGCTGGTCCCCGGCGGCGTCGTCCACTACCACGAGGCGACCCCCGAATCGCGGCTCTGGGACCGCCCGCTCGAGCGCCTCGCGGCGGCCGCCGACGAGGCCGGACGCGAGCTCGAGGTGCTCGAGAAACGGCGAGTGAAGAGTCACAGTGCGGGCATCGACCACGTCGTCGTCGACGCGCGGTTCGAGTAGCGGTAGAGCGGGGACACGGGAACGACAGCGCGCGCTCGAAGTCGCGACGCGCTCAGGGGTAGCCAACCGACTCCGGTCGTGACATTGATAGTTGCGGGCCGCCTGACACCGACTATGAACAGGAATCAGATCATCGCGCTCATCTTCGCGTTCCTCATGATGTCCTCGATGATTGCGTGGAGCGCGATGTCCCTCTTTTAGGGACGGCCGGTCGAACGGACGTGGAGACGCTCGAGGCGCTCGCGCGGGCACCGAACCACTGCCGGACCGATCAGCAGCTCCACCGTCCGCGAGAGATCCGTTGCCGATCCTGCGTACCCGAGTTCTACTCGTCCGTATCCCAGACGTCCGCTAACGGGCTCGATCGGGACGATCGCCGTGATCGTCTCGATTGCGACGATTCCCGATCAGTTCCGTTGCCACGCTGGGTATCCGTCGTCCCGCTTCGTCCCGTTCGCGAGGATCCGTCAGAGACACTGGCCCCGTCACCCGACGCCGCCCCACCGAGGGCCGCCCGCGGCTCGAACATCGGGAGGTCGGGCGTCGTCATGCGATCGACCTGCGCCTCGAACCACTCCGGCATGTCCGTCCGGGCGCGCTCGAAGCAGTCCACCAGGCTCGAGTCCGCCAGATACGTCGCCCCGTAATCGTCGGGCGCACGAACGACTCGGCCGCAGGCCTGAATGACGGTCCGGAGCGTCGTCCGGTAGTACCACGCCCACTGCCCCTCCTCGAGGCGGTGGGCCACCCGCGAGTCGCCGGTGTTGAGGAAGGGTGCCTTACAGAGGACCTGCCAGCGACAGAGGTCGCCCTTGAGATCCAGCGCTTCCTCCATCTTCACCGAGAGGAAGACGTCGGGCTCGTCGCCGGCCTTCCAGGCCTCGAGTTCGGCGTCGCGGCCGTCGCGGTCGTGCGTTCGAATTCGGTCGCCGACGCCGAAGTCGGTTAGGAGGTCGGCCAGCCGTTCCTGAATGTCGTAGGAGTGGGCGTGGATCAGTCCCTTCTCGTCGGGGTGGTGTTGCATCAGCCGGACGATCGTTCGGGCGATCTTCGGCGTCGTCTCGTCGCGCTCCTCGTAGGTCATCTTCCCCTGCGTGACGTCGTACAGCGGCCGGTTCTCGACGGGGAACGTGTGATCGACGTCGACCAGCGCGACGTCGTCGGGATCGAGTCCGACCTGTCTGCAAAAGGCCGCTTTGTTGAGGATCGTCGCCGAGAGGAGAGCGAACTTGTTGCCCCGATCCCAGACGGTGTGCTGGAGGTACTTTTCGGGATTCATCGGCTTGATCGTCAGCGGGCCGCCCTGGGATTCGTCGCCGTCGGCGTCGCCCCCGTCGGAATCGGCGTCGCGAGCGCGCGGCTCGGACTGATCGACCAGCCACGTCGTCGGGCTCTGCGGATCCCGGAAGTCCGAAACGAACCACTCGAGTTCGCCGATGAGTTCCTGCAGGCGGTCGCGTTCGCGCACCTCGGCGGGGGAGAGCGGGTCCTGCTCGAGCAGGTCGTCCTTGCGGCGCGTACAGGTCTGTGCGAGGCTCTCGGCGTAGCGAACGGCTCGCTCGATGGAGTCCGTCTCGGGGACGCGAAGCTCGTCCCAGAACGGGACGGTTCGCGGCCCCAGTTGAATGGTCGCGTACATCTCGGCCCACTCGGCGAGGCCGTGGGCCTCGTCGACGACCACGACGTCGCGTTTGCGGAAGACCTCGCTGCCGGCGGTCTGCATGAAGTAGGCGAGCGTCATCGCCGCGATCTCCCGGTTCGATGCGATCGCGCGGTCGGAGAAGTACGGACACCGGTGTTTGACGGAACAGTCGTAGCCGCGCTCGCGGACGCAGGGGGCCTGATTGACCGGCGTGTTTCGCTCGTTCGGCAGGATGCAGGAGTAGTTGGATTTCCCCCGGATGACGTTGAGATCGGCCAGCAGGTCGTCGGCCGCCACGTCGTCGAGCTGGGAGACCTGCGGGGTCGTGTAGTACGCGCCCGTCGCATCGCTGGGGTCGCCCTCGTCGGCACGCTGTGCACAGCCGGCGATCGCGCGGGCGAGCAGGGACTTGCCGCTGCCCGTCGGCGCGCGAACGAGCACGACGTCGTTGCCGGCCGCGAAGGCGTCGCGAATGTCACGGAGGGCCTGCTGTTGGGTCCCGCGGTAACTCGGCGCGGGAAACTCCTCGAAGATCCGCTCGGTATTCACCGTTCGACTCACGGACCGGACGCGTCCTAAAGGCTGCGAACCGTTGCTCCCGATGCGAATCTGCCGACACGTGTACGACCCCGAGCGTCACCGAAATCGCTCGCTATCGGTCAGTATCGACGCCCTACGGAAGTCGACAGCGGGACGACGGCTCGGTAGTCGACCGATTACAAATACGATATCAGCCGTCGGTCGGAGACGCGGAAGGGTCGCTCAGCGGTAGAGCACCGCGGTGCCACCTGGTTCCGCGGCGGCATCTCGCCCCGTGGCGTTCAAATCCCACCCCTTCCGCTCGCGGTTGCGGTCGCGCCGTGGTCGTCGCTCGTGCTCACGCGTTCCACGGCCTGTGCCGTCACCGTCCCTGTCACATCGCCTCCACTCGAGACCCCCATTTTTCCTCGTCCCGACCCGAACTGAAGTGTCAATAGAAAATTACGTCCGTAGCGATAGCGCCGCGGCCTCGGGGATAGCATCATGGTCTCGGTTATAGCGTCCCGACCCGCGAGGTCTCGTCGTCGACCTGCTCGAGTCGCTCGACGTCCTCGGTCGTCGGATAGTCGGGTATCGCTTCGAGACACGGATAACAGAGCAGATGCGACGAGCCGTCCTCGAGCTCGAGCGTGATCGCGGTTCCGACGGTGCCGGCGTCGGTGCCAACGGACCAGAGGTTGGCGATCCCGCCGGAGACCGTGACCGTCCGGCCGCAGCCGTCACAGGAAGTCTTCGACATACGCGCCAGTGGGTGCCGAACGATCAAAGTCGTTCTCCCGGGCGATCGGTTGCTCGACGCAAGGTGACCGTGCGGCGACCGTTTGGACGGGGGAGTCCGCACAGCGGTTATAGGTCACAGCGTCGTACCGCCGGCTATGGAGGTGAACTGCGAGGGCTGTGCCGGCTGCTGCATGGACTGGCGATCGCTGCTCGAGGACGAAACGGGATCGGCCGCCGCTCGAGACGATGAAGACGCGACCGAGAACGATTCCAAACAGCGACACCGGCGACAGCGCGATCCGTTCGGCGGCGAGGACGCGAAGTCATCGTCCCGGGAGCCCCTCGACGACGACCCCACCTTCGTTCCGCTGACCCGCGACGAGGTTCGCGCGTTCCTCGAGGCAGGAATGGGCGACGCCCTGACGCCGCGGTTCTGGCACGCTCGAGACGAAGCCGAGGGCGTCGAGATCGACGGAGTGAGCGTCGCCGCCGTCGCGGACCGACCGACTTTCTTCGTGGGTCTCCGGAAGCCGCCGAAGCCGGTCGACCCGTTCGGCCGCGAGGAGCCGACGTGGCTGCCGACCTGCGTCTTCCTCGATCCAACGACGCTGCAGTGTCGGATCCACGAGAGCGAGCTGTACCCCGGCGAGTGCGGTGCGTATCCCGAATACACCCTCGCGCTCGCACGGGAGACCGAGTGCGAACGCGTCGAGTCCGCGTTCGGCGGCGACCGCCTGCTCGAGGCCGATCACGACGATCTCGACGGCATGCTCCTGGGCCCGCAGGCGATCGGGGCGAAGCTCTTCTGTCATCCGCGACCGGCCGATCTCGAGGGAGTCGTCGACCGAGCGGCGGCCGGCGAGCTCACGCGACCGGATCGTGCCGAGGCGATCGCGGTCGCCGCGGCCTCGAGTCCGGGGACGCTCGCGACCTCGGACCACCACTACGACCGGGCGAAAGCGCGGCTGCTCGGCGGTGAGGATGCCGAGTCGGAATTCGCAGACGACGAATCGTGGATCGGGCCGGCGATCCGCGAGTGGTACCAGCGCCGCCGGGCGGCCGGCGAGGCAGTGCCGTCACCGGCCGTCGCCGACGCTATCGAGACCGATCGCGGCGCGCCCGAAACGCCGGGCTGGGACGCCCTCGAGTGAGTACTGATACCGATTGCTCGAGAGCCAGTACGAACAAAGGCGGAATATTCAACTCGACGTCGCTACTCCGACTTGATCTGTTCGAACGTGTCTAGCAACGCTTCGGCGGAGTCCCCGGAGTCGTACTCGACTTTGCCGCGGTAAATCGTCCGCTCGTCGTCGAAATCGGTATCGACCTTCGAGGCCTGTTGTTCGCGACGCTCGTGCTCGTCCTCGTCATAGGCACCCATTGACATGGTAAGTGTGAACATGGTAGGGGTGGCGCGACTATTAATGTAACGGTCGATCACACGCATCGGGGAGCGATAACGGAGACACGGGGCGGCGAGACGGCTGCCAAGCCGTCGGGATCGGCGAGGATATCGAGAGAGGACAACGAACAGTATATGGGTCACCGTCGCTTACGGTGACCCGTGGCACGGCCGCTTCGCTTCCGTTACTCGCCCCAGTCTTGGAGCGACGGGCGAGTACAACAGGAGATTCTGCAGCCGCTTCAGTCAAACATCGGCGCACAGTCCGTCACGCCGTGGTTCAAGATCGGCGGCGACTGGCAGGCA
This sequence comes from Natrinema sp. DC36, assembly GCF_020405225.1. Classification (NCBI taxonomy): domain Archaea; kingdom Methanobacteriati; phylum Methanobacteriota; class Halobacteria; order Halobacteriales; family Natrialbaceae; genus Natrinema; species Natrinema sp. DC36. Next base: position 3,397,927 of record NZ_CP084472.1, on the reverse strand, counting down.
CACCGCTTCGAGATGCAAAACGGGGACATCGCCCTCTTCGCGCGCACCGACAGCGACGCCTACTGGATGGGCAACACGGAAACGCCCTCCTCGCTGTGGAAGACCGACAAGTTCGGCTGGCGGGAGGTGCCCCATCACGTCTCGCGGTGGGCCCAGCGCGAACTGACCGCGACGCTCCACGAGGAAGACCCCTGGCTCGCCGACTACCCGCACCTCTCGTGGTTTTTCCTGCCGGTGTTCATGTCCAAAGACGGCCGCAACTCGACTCGTGCGTTCTTCCGCGAGCACGCCGCCGGCTTCCCCGACGCAGGCCGCCGGGAGACGACCCGCTTCTTCGAGGACTTCCTCGAGACCGGCGTCCTCGACGAGTACCGACACGTCATGTCGGGCAAACTCGGCACCAGCAACCACGTCGACCGCGTCCGAATGAGCGCCGCGATGGCGGAGTTCATCGCGGCGAAACTCCTCACCGACGCGGGCTACGACGTGGTCCCGGAGATCGAGGTCACGACCGGACACTCGCTCGACTTCCGGGCCGAAAACGACGAGACCAACGTCCTCGTCGAAGTCACGCGACCCCAGCCGCCCCAGAACCGCGCGGCGTCCGGCCCCGTGGCCGCCGTTCGCGACACCGCCGAGACCAAGACCAGCGGCCAACTGGCCGAACACGGCGGCGGCGCGACCCTCTTCGTCGACTGCTCGAGCTTTCGCGACGACGCCTGGTCCGCCGTCCGCGGCGAACAACCCGACGTTCGCCACCGCCCCGCGGTCGTCTACCGCGTCAGGCCGAACGGCCACGCCGAAGGCTACCGAAAAGGTGCGGTTCCCCTCGAGTTAGGCGACGCACTCGAGTTTCTGGACTAGCGCGGCCGACACGACGACGACGGCCGTCCCGGTTCTGCTCTCGATCAGTCGCTGCAACGGAATGTGAGTTATTTGTAGCATGCCATGGTCAACCACACACATGCGCGCAGCAGTCCTCGAGGAACACGGCGAACCGCTCTCGATCGAAGAGGTAGACGCGCCGGAGCCGGCACCGGACGGGGCCGTCGTCGAACTCGAAGCGTGCGGCGTCTGCCGGAGCGACTGGCACGGCTGGCAGGGCGACTGGGGATGGCTCGGCCTCGAAACGCAGCCGGGGCAGATCCTGGGTCACGAACCCGCCGGCCGCGTCGCCGCCGTCGGCGACGAAGTCGAGACCGTCACGGAGGGCGACCACGTCGCCGTCCCGTTCAACCTCGGCGACGGCTCCTGTCCGCGGTGCCAGCGCGGCCACTCCAACATCTGCGAGAACGTGATGCCGCTCGGGTTCATCGAGCAAGCGCAGGGTGCGTTCGCCGAACAGGTCCACGTCCCCGTCGCCGACCACAACCTCGTGGAACTACCCGACGGCGTCTCGTCCGTCGACATGGCCGGACTCGGCTGCCGGTTTATGACCTCGTTCCACGCGCTGGCCCACCGCGCGGACGTCGGCGCGGGCGATTGGGTATCGATCCACGGCTGCGGCGGGGTCGGCCTCTCGGCGGTCCACATCGCCGACGCACTCGGCGCCAACGTCGTCGCCGTCGACCTCAAAGACGAGAAACTCGAGAAGGCCGAGTCCCTCGGCGCGGTCGAGACGATCAACGCGGAGGACGTCGGCGACGTCCCCGGCGAAGTCTCGGCGATCACCGACGGCGGCGCTCACGTCTCGATGGACGCGCTCGGCATCGCGACGACCAGCCAGAACTCCGTCTCGAGTCTCGACGCTCGCGGCCAGCACATCCAGGTCGGTCTCACGACCCAGGACGAACAGGGCGTGATCCCCCTCCCGTCCGACGCGATGGTCATGCAAGAGATCGAGTTCATCGGCTCGCTCGGGATGCCGCCGACCCGCTACGACGAGATCTTCCGGATGGTCTCGACGGGGAAGCTCGAGCCCGAAAAGGTCGTCTCCGAGACGATCGGGCTTGAGGACGTCAGCGACAAACTCGAGGCGATGACCGACTTCGAAACGGTCGGGATTCCGGTGATCGACAGCTTCAACTAAATTTTGCTCTGTCGTTCAAGAGAGCGAAGCTCTCTCGTGACTGAGCGAATCGAAGCTAAGCGGGAGCGAAGCTCCCTGCGATCGCTCGCGGGTGCTACTAGTGGACCCTCCGTCTGTGGAAAGTGCGGTGGCTGTACCGAGCGCGCCGACGGCGTGCTCGGCCTTTTTTAATCGAGTTTTTTGCTCGAGCGGTCGGCCGGAGGCCGACCAGAGAGTGAAAAAATTCGTTCCTTAGAACGAGACGGCGTCGGGCGCGTACGGGCTGCCGACCGGGGTCGGGTCGCGGTCGCTGTAGCCGACGCGGCCGACGGCCTTGTCGCTGACGGCGGAATAGACGGCGAAGCGCGCCTCCTCCGGATTCTCGAAGGTTTCGGGCTCGAGGCGGGCGAGTACATCGCCGACCGTCTCACTGCCGTTGGGGAGTTCGAGGGTTCGATCGCCGTACTCCTCGATCAGTTCCTCGGTCGTCGCTGGGTACTCGTGGTCGTCGATGACCTCGCCGGTGCCATTGAGCAGCATTACGCCCTATCCTCCGTGAACGATAATTATAAACATTGTCCATCTATGTTTCCTAGTAGCACTGTACACCTAATATACCTAGTATCACCCTAGAGATTGTGGAATCCGGGTGCCGGCCCGGAGAAACGCCTTTCAGAGCGGGGGCGTTCGAATACCGTATGCCATATGCCGATTTGCACGTCCACACGAAGCGCTCGGACGGCAGCCTCGCGCTCGAGGCGGTCCCCGACGCCGCACGCCGCGGCGGCGTCGACGTCGTCGCGGTGACGGACCACGATCGGGTACAGCCGTTCGACGGGCCGGTCGTCGAACGCGACGGCGTGACGCTCGTCCACGGGATCGAACTTCGCGTCGAGACGGGAGGACAACGGATCGACCTGCTGGGCTACGGCCTCGAGCCGAGCGCGGATCTCGAGGCTATCCTCGAGCGGATTCAGGAAAACCGCATCGAGCGCGGACGGGCGATCGTCGACTGCGTTGAATCGCGGTTGGGAATCGATCTCGACGTGACCGTCGACGGCGGGTTCGGACGGCCACACATCGCACGGGCGATCGACGCACATCCCGAGACCGAGTACGACTATCAGGGCGCGTTCGATCGCGTCATCGGGTCCGGCTGTCCGTGTTACGTCCCTCGAGACGTCCCGTCGTTCGAACGGGGACAGGCGGCGCTATCCGAGTCCTGTCGGCTCGTTTCGCTGGCACATCCGCTGCGGTACCGCGATCCCGAAGGCGCGCTCGCGCACGCGGCCGAACTCGATGCCGTCGAACTGCACTACCCCTACGGCCGCGAGGTCGACCGCGCTCCCGTCGAGCGAGCGATCGAGCGCAACGACCTGCTCCCGACCGGTGGCAGCGACGCCCACGACGAGCGCCTCGGCGTCGACGGGCTCTCTCGGCGGGCCTACGAGCGGCTCGAGCTGACAGCCGAGTAACCCGAACGTTGACCGCTAGCGGAGGGTTCAATGCATCGTAGTCCTAACGAGCGAGTATGAACTGCCACTACTGTGACCGCGAAGCTGCGTTCGCCGCGGAGTCCGACGGACTCAAAGTCGGCCTGTGCGAGGAGCACTTCCGGACTCGGTTACAGGAGCTCGCCGAAGCGGACGGCCTCGAGAGCCTGAAGGAGAAAGTCGACGTCGATCGCGCCGAATAAGATCGTCTCGCGTACTGTTATGCGGTTCGTCCGGCATCGACGTCGATCGCGTCGACCGGGCAGACATCGACGCAGAGCATACAATCGATACACTGCGCTTCCTTGGCGGGGTCGGCCTTCTCTTCGCTTTCCGGATGACCGGGCGTGTCGATCCACTCGAAGACGTCGACCGGACAGTCCTCGACGCAGGCGCCGTCCGCGATGCAGATGTCGAAGTCGACAGCGACGTGAGTGCCGTGGATGCCGAGTTCTTCGGGCTCGTCGACGGGGCCCCAGACCGAGTGCCCCTCGTGTTCGTCGACCTGGTCGCGATTCTCGTGAAACTGTGGGTCTATGGCCATTGCTAGCAGATTAAATGAGAGACGCGTACTTAAAAGTGAGTACTCGCTGCACCGTCGGCACCTCGAATTCGAGGAGCGAAGATCGGGACGAGAGCGTTCTCCTGCGGGCAGCCGACTCCGCGGAAGGGGGCACTCGCTCACACACACACTCATTCACTCACTCGTCGACCGGTCCTCCTCGCGGCCCTCGAGCCGATCGTCGAGGAGTTCGCGCGTCCAGACGGCGAAGCCGTGATCGCGGCCGTAGGTCCAGACCGCCATCTCGTCGACCACGTCGGGGAGATTGCTCTCCTTGATTCCGGCCGCGACGATCGCTTCCTGATCGACCATGAGCAACTGCGCCGGCCACTCGTCCTGGACGTTGTTGGTCGTCTGGAGGTCGGGTGCAACGACGATCTCCGCGCTGGGAGCCGCCTCCGAGAACGTCTCACGATCGTCCTCGGTCGGGACTTCGACGTAGACGTCGACGCCGCGATCGGCGGTCGACCCGAGGGCCAACAGGATCTCCCGATCGACGACTTCGGTCGCCGGAACGAGGTAGTGGACGGTGTCCTCGGCGTCCTCGAGGAAGAGGACGACGCGCTCGGTGACGTGTTCCTTCTGCGTGATTTCCCACATTCCCTCATCGTCCCGCGAATCGGGTTCCTCGAGTTGGCCGAGCGCGTTCTCGGCGGCGTTGATCCGCGAGTCGAAATCCTCGCGAAGCCGTCGACAGGCCGTATCGACTGGGACGGCTTTGTACTGGCGCGGTTCGGTCTGCTGGACGCTGACCAGGGCCTTCCGGTCGAGGCGCTCGATGGTATCGTACACCCGTGAGCGAGGGATGTCCGCGACCTGACTGATCTCCTTGGCGGTCCCCTTCGAGATTCGGACCAGGGCCACGAGACACCGAGACTCGTACTCCGTCAGCCCGAGCTCCTCGAGGGTCGTAACTGCTTCCTCGGCGTTCGACACGGTTGACACACAGCCAGAACGGACGAAAGAACGCGGCTTTCTACCGCCACGCGGTTATACGACGGTCAGGAAAACGTGCGAAAGGAGTTTCCCCCACAGGGACAGCCGTCGGTGCTGCCGATCGGGCGAATCTCGCCGGGAGAGAGCCAGACTGCCAGCGCTCGTCCGCAGTCCGTACATCGTGCTGCACCCTTCCGCCGTGACTCTGCTGCCATGGGGCGATCTACTCCCTGAGAACACATAAGCCGGTTGTGAGTTCGACGAGAATGCAGGGTCGCGTGCTCCAGCCGTAACAACGACATCCGAGCCACGGAGTTCGGGTCAGTAACCCAACGAGAAGGCCCAGTTGACGGCCAGCGCGACGAAGACGACGGTCAGTAACGCCGCGAGGAATCCGAAGGAGACGCCCCAGCCGAACAGATCCGCCAGGGTTCCGGTGACGACCGAACCCAGCGCGCCGACGACGCCGTAGACGGTCCGCACGAGACCGAACCCCGCGCCGCGTTCGGCCGCTGAGAGGTGGTCCATGAAACGGGGCAGCAGCGCCGCACCCCAGCCGAGGCCGATCCCGAGGAGCACGACGCCGGTCGCGACGGCGACGGTCCCCGGGACCGCGACGAACAGCGCGAAGCCGGCGACCGAGAGGACCATGCAGGCCGCCGTCGTCACGTCGCGACCGTAGCGGTCGGAGACCGCACCCACGCCGACCTGCGTGATCCCCTGGACGACGAAGTAGCCCGCGAAGACGAGGCTCGCCGTCGTCGCGGACTGGCCGCGGTGGGCGACGAGGAATGTCGGCAGAAACGAGGACGTCGCCTGCCAGACGAAGTCGCCCAGGATCGCGAGCACGCACGTGAAGGCGATCTCCGGTCGAGAGAGCAGTTCGACGACCGGCTCGAGTTCGAACCGTTCGGCCATCGGCTGGTCGGGCCGCTGGGGGGCGGTCGGCCGGACCGACCGGGCGAACAGGACGAAGATGGGGACGGCGACCACCGCACCGACCGCGATCGCGGCCCGCCAGCCGTATCGGACGGCGATCCAGGCGGCGATCGGCGGCGCGACGAGTCCCGCGATGGGGCCGCCGCTGTTGTGGACGCCGATCGCGGTTCCGATCTCGTCGTAGGTCCGGGTCAGCAGCGAGGTCGCGACGCTGTAGTGGAGGCCGGCGACGGCTCCGAGTACGATGGTGCCGACCACGAAGACGGGGAACAGGGGTGCGATCGCGAGGAACGCGCTCGCGACGGCCGTCCCACCGACGGCGACCAGAATGACGCGGCGCTCGCCGAACCGGTCACCGAAGACGCCGCTGGGAAACTGCGAGCAAAAGTACGCCGTCCACATCCCCGTCAGCGCGAGGCCGATCACCGAGTTCGAGACGCCGAACTCGGCGGTGATCCGTGGCACGACCGGGCTGATCACCAGCCTGGCGGCCATCGTCGCCAGGAAAGCGAGCGTGCACATCGCGAGGACGGTCTCCTCGTATCGCCAGCGCATTACTCGAGTTCACCCTTCGGTCGCAGCTCCCGACGGCCGGGATGCGATCGTATCAAGCAGTCACCGACCCTGACGGATGACGATACTGCTACCGGCAGCCGCCGCCTCGAGTCCGACTGCCGGCCGGAACGCATGGCTTTTGCGACTCGCGTTGAATGCACGTCTATGGACCTCACACATCGCCCCCGGCGGCTCCGGCAAGACCGGGTTCGCGGCCTCGTCAGCGAGACGAGCCTCGAACCGAGCGATCTGATCGCGCCGGTGTTCGTCGACGCCACGACCGACGAGCGGGTCCCGATCGAGTCGATGCCCGGTCACGAGCGGGTCCCGATCGAGGAGATCGTCGCCCGCGTCGAGGAGGTCCTCGAGACCGGCGTCGAGGCGGTCATGCTGTTCGGGATCCCGGAATCGAAGGATCCCGAAGGGAGCCGCGCCTGGGCTGGGGACGGCGTCATTCAGGAGGCGCTGCGGCGGATCACGAGCGAGACCGACGCCTACGTCATCACCGACGTCTGTCTCTGCGAGTACACGGATCACGGCCACTGCGGGCCGCTCGAGGAGGAGCTACGAGCGGAGGGGAGCGTCGTCGAGGCGGACGGGCCCGCGTGCGAACCGACGCTGACCGTCGACAACGACGCGACGCTCGAGGCGCTCGAGCGTATCGTCACTTCGCATGCTCGCGCGGGCGCGGATATGGTCGCGCCGAGCGGGATGATGGACGGGATGGTCGGCGTCGTCCGATCGGCGCTGGACGAAGCGGGGTTCGAACGCGTCCCGATCATGAGCTACGCGGCGAAATACGAGAGCGCCTTCTACGGCCCGTTCCGGGACGCTGCGGACGGGGCCCCCTCCTTCGGGAACCGCCGTCACTATCAGATGGATCCCGCGAACTCGCGGGAGGCCATGCGGGAAGTCCGACTCGACGCCGAGCAGGGCGCCGACGTGATGATGGTCAAGCCCGCCTTGCCCTACCTCGATATCGTCTCGGCAATTCGGCGAGAGTTCGACCACCCCGTCGCCGCCTACAACGTCTCCGGCGAGTACGCCATGCTACAGGCCGCCGCCGAGAAGGGGTGGCTGGATCTCGAGGATGCGGCGCTCGAGTCGCTGCTCTCGATCAAACGTGCCGGTGCGGATCTGATTCTGACCTATTTCGCGGAGGACGTCGCCGAGCGACTGCCCGGCGGTCGATAGCCGGACGCCCTTGGCCGGGCCGAGGGTGAATCGGTGAGCGCACCGTCGAACCGACCGACTCCGCGCGAGCAGTCGGTGGCATTCGAACGAACGTCCATACCTTGCCCAACGATGACGGACAACTGGCAATATCTACCGCGCGCGAGACGCGTTGCGCTGTTCGAGGGGGTATACTGGGTCGCTATGGCGGTGATCCGAATCACCTCGAGTTTTTCTGGGTTTACAAAGAGAGAATATATAACCACAGCTCGAAAAATCCGCAAGATCGGATTGCCTTATACACATTATATCACCTTTAGATTTGTTCGGTTGGCCCTATTACTCGAGAATTATTGGACAATCATCAACGCTAATCCTTATATGCAGCTAGTCCATCGGCATCAGACGTGATTCAGAAGACAACCATGCGCTCGAACGACCCATACATGGACATGCGTCTACAACGTATCGATAGCGAACCAATGGGAACGGGGGTGGCTGCCTGATGGAGCCGACGCTCTTGCAGTCCGGAGAGGTCGCCGACGTTGGCGTCCTCGTCGATGCGCTCAACTACACGTGGATCCTGGTGGTGTGTTTCCTGATCTTCTTCATGCACGCGGGCTTCGCGATGCTGGAGGCCGGTCAGGTTCGCTCGAAGAACGTCGCCAACCAGCTGACGAAGAACCTGCTGACCTGGTCGGTCGGGGTCGTCGCGTTCTTCCTCGTCGGAGCCGGTGTAAGCAGTTTCGTCGGCGGGGGCGGCTTCACCTGGATCGCCGGTGAGGATCCCGGCTCCTGGGCCAGCGGCTGGTTTTACGGGGCCGTCTTCGCAATGACGGCGGCGACGATCGTCTCCGGCGCCGTCGCCGGACGCGCGAAACTCCGCGCGTACGTAGCGTACACCGTCCTACTGGCGGCAGTCATCTACCCGGTCGTCACCGGGATCACGTGGTCCGGTGGGTACATTCTCGAGTACGTCGGAACCGGCTTCCAGGACTTCGCCGGCGGGATGATCGTCCACGGCATGGGCGGCATCGCCGGGCTCACGGCGGCGTGGGTACTCGGTCCGCGCATGGACCGGTACAACAGCGACGGGAGCGTCAACGTCATTCCCGGTCACTCGATGACGTTCGCGGTGCTGGGAACGCTCTTGCTCGCCTTCGGCTGGTACGGGTTCAACGTCGGGACGGCCTCGATCTTCGTCGAGAACGACGCCGGTGAGATGGTCTTCAACGCAGCCGTCCTCGGACGCGTTGTGCTGACGACGACGCTAGCGATGGCGATGGGTGCCATCGGCTCCGGCGCAGTCGCCCTCCTGAAAACCGGCAAAGTCGATACGCTCTACGTTGCGAACGGCCTGCTGGCCGGGCTCGTCGGCATCACTGCGATCCCGGACACCACCGCATGGTGGGGGGCCCTGGTCGTCGGACTGCTCGCCGGCGCACAGCTGCCGATCGTCTTCAGTTTCGTCGAGCAGCGCCTGAAGATCGACGACGTCTGTGCGGTCTTCCCCGTCCACGGATCCGCGGGCGTCCTCGGAACGCTGCTGTTCCCGTTCGTGGCCGCTCCGGGCATGGTCGATAGCGTCGTCAACGCGTTCATCGCACAGCTCGCAGGCGTCGTCGTCATCACCGTTTGGACGGTCGCCGCGACCGCGATCGTCTTCGGCGCGTTCAAGGCCATCGGCCAGGCCCGCGTCTCGCCCGAACACGAGCGCGACGGCCTCGACGTCTCCGAACACGGCGTCGACACCTACCCCGAGTTCGGACAGCCCGACGTCGCGACCGACGGCGGCAGCGACGAGATCATCCGCGCCGACGGCGGTGAGCGATTCGGTGAATCGCGATCCTCGTCGGAACTCCGTTCCGACGGCGGCGAGCCGAACGACGGCGAGATCAAGATGATTACCGCGATCGTTCGTCCCGACCGCCTCGGCGAGATCAAGAAGTCACTCGCCGAAGCCGGCGCGCCCTCGCTGACCGTCACCAACGTCTCCGGCCGCGGCTCACAGCCCGCGAAGAAGGGGCAGTGGCGCGGCGAGGAGTACACGGTCGACCTCCACCAGAAGGTCAAGATCGAGTGCGTCGTCGCGGACATCCCGGCCCAGGAGGTCGTCGATGCCATCCGTGACGGCGCCGAAACCGGCGAACCCGGCGACGGCAAGATCTTCGTCATGCCCGTCGAGGGTGCGACCCAGATCCGCACCGGCAAAACCGGTCGTGATGCCGTCTAAGCTCGGCTCACGCGGTCGACCGATCGCGGTCCGCCCGCCGACGGACCCCGACGTGAGGTGACTCACGCGACCCGCGTTCCACGGTGTCTGGCAAACGACGTTCGGCGACTCGAGGCCCGTCCGAACCGGGCGTCACGTCGGCTGTGGCCTCACCCGCCTCTCGGCCGACACAGTGTAGTCCGCCGTGGTTTCGATCGGACACCGCCGTACTGAATTCGCGCGGCGTTCGACGCTTTTCTCGCGATCCGCTCCCCCCGATAGCCGACGGAATCCCGTACGCTATCGAAGAGACTCGAGCCCCCGGCTCGAGCCGAACGCGTTCGATGCGGGACCGCTGGTTCGGTGGCGGCCGGTCAGTGGTTCGGCTGCGGGCCAGCGGTTCGACGGCTGGTCGCAGCGGTTCGGCGACCGACCTCGGTACAACTTTCCCGCCCGAAATCCAATCCCTGCCTATGACCGAGGATAACTCACGCGAACTGTACGATCGGGCGCTGTCGGTGCTGCCCGGGGGCGTCAACTCCGCGGTCCGCGCGGCGATCGAGCCGTATCCGTTCTTCGTTCGAAAGGGCGAGGGCGGCCACGTTATCGACGCCGACGGCAACCGCTACATCGACTGGGTCATGGGACTCGGGCCGCTGTTGTTGGGTCACGACCTTCCCGAGCCCGTGCGAGCCGGTATCCAGCGCAAGGCCAGCGAGGGACCGATGTACGGTACCCCGACCGAGGTCGAGGTCGACCTCGCGGAGTTCGTCGTCCGGCACGTCCCGAGCGTCGAGAAAATTCGGTTCGTCAACTCGGGGACAGAGGCGACTACCTCCGCCGTGCGCCTCGCGCGGGGGTACACCGGCCGGAACAAGATCGTCGTCATGCAGGGGGGCTACCACGGCGCACAGGAGTCGACGCTGGTCGAGGGCGACGCGGAGAACTCCCGGCCCTCCTCGGCCGGGATTCCGCAGTCGTTCGCCGAGCACACCTTGCCGGTGCCGTTCAACGACGAGGACGCGATGCGCGAGGTGTTCGAGGAACACGGCGACGACATCGCGGCCGTCCTCACCGAACCGATTCTGGGCAACTACGGCATCGTCTACCCCGAAGAGGGGTACCACCAATTCCTGCGGGAACTCACCGACGACCACGGCTCGCTGCTGATCTTCGATGAAGTCATCACCGGCTTCCGGGTCGGCGGCCTCGGCTGCGCGCAAAGCGAGTTCGGCGTCACGCCCGATCTGACCACCTTCGGGAAGATCATCGGCGGCGGCTTCCCCGTCGGCGCGATCGGCGGTCGCGCCGAAATCATCGAGCACTTCGCGCCGACGGGCGACGTCTTTCAGGCGGGCACCTTTTCGGGCCACCCCGTCACGATGGCCGCGGGCCTCGAGACCCTCAAATTCGCCGCGGAAAACGATGTCTACGATCACGTCAACGGGCTCGGGGATCGGTTGCGCCGCGGGCTGACCGACATCGTCGCCGATCAGGCACCCAGCTACACCGTCACCGGCACCGACAGCATGTTCAAGGTGATCTTTACGCGAGAGGGGCCGGGCCCGGACTCGCTCGAGGAGCAGTGCCCGGCCGGCTGTCGGCAGGACCCGACCTGTCCGCGCTACGATTACTCCCCGAAGAACGCCGGCGACGTGAAAAACGCCGAGACTGAACGCTGGCGACGCATCTTCTGGGGGAAAATGAAGGAGCAGGACGTCTTCCTCTCGCAAAACCAGTTCGAGTGCCAGTTCGTCAGTTACGGCCACACCGAAGAAGACGTCGAGGACACGCTCGAGGCGTACAAGAACGCGTTGTAGCCGCTCAATCAGTATCTCAGACGCAGAACGGCGACGAAAGCGGAGAGGGCATCACTCCAGTACGAGCGCTTCCGTCGTCGCGTCCGCGAGCGGTTCGTCGTCCCGTCTGCTCGAGGCCGCTGGGAGTTCGACCGTGAAACGGCTCCCGTCGGGCCCGGTTTCGGTGAGTTCGACGCTCCCGTCGTAGCGGGCGACCAGCTGGGAGACCAGATAGAGGCCGAGTCCGTGCGTGCTCCCGTAGCTCTCGACGCGGTCGAAGAGGGAGTCGACCTTCGATTCGGGGATTCCGGGACCGTTGTCCGCGATTTCGAACCGGACGGTTTCGGGGCCCGATTCGACGGTCACCTGGACGCGTGGCGTCGCAGCATCGTTGTGCTCGATCGCGTTCGAGAGGAGATTGGCGAAGATACGGGCGAGTAAGTCGTCCGCGCGGACGAAAACGTGGTCCGGGATCGAGGTCTCCACGTCGATGGGGGCCCACTCGTTCTCCAGTTTTCGGACTTCGTCGGCCAGTACTCGAGCGGCGTCGACGCGCTCGGGTCGGTAGCTCCCTTCAGTCGTCTGGAGCAGTACGCGGACGTCGTCGATCACCGTCGACATGTCCTCGGACTCGTCAATGACGATCTCGAGCCAGCGACGGCTGTGATCGTCCAGCGAGGACTCCGTCTCGAGGACCCGCGACGCGTAGCCGTTGATGACCGTTGCGGTGTTCAACACCTCGTGGCGGAGGATTCCGTTGAGGTAATCGAGGTAATCGCGTTGCTCCTCGAGGTGTTCCGTCCGGAGCGCCGTCCGTTCGGCGGTCAGGGCGCGCTCGACGGCGCGGCCTTCGATGCAGCCGATGAGCAACCCGGTTCCGGCACCGAACGCCACGGCCCACCGAGCCCACGCCCCGACCATGGCCCACGAGTCGGTCGGAATAACGGCCATGAGCGCGACGTTGACGGTCAGAAACACGGCGAGACCGCCGAGAAACCACCATGCGATACGCGGGTATCGCGCCGGCGAGAGCGAGGACGAACGGAGCCAGCGGCCCGCGTACGTGATTCCCACGAGAAGGGGAATCGTCGTTCCGACCCCGACCAGAAACCCACCCTCAGTAACTGCGGCCGAGACGAACGTCATTCGGAGAACGATTTCGGTGAGTAACACGAACGCCAGTCCCGTCCCGAATCCCGTCAAAGACGCCGGCAGTCGATCCGCGGCGATCGTTCTGGCGTTCTCGGCCCATTGCATACCCCGTTAGTACCCATCGGCTCGGTTAGTAGTTCCGGCCATTTCCCCGCTAACGGACCGGTAACGGCCGTTCGTGACCTGAAAAGAAAATCGATTCGAGCCGCATACGGACTGTTGTACGTCAGTTCCGGAGCAACCGCGAACCGTCCTGCAGTTGCTCCGGGACATCGGTACAACAGACCGCATCAATCGTCGTCACTGACAGACTCGAGGGACTCGCGATCCGCGATGAGCCGGTCGGCGATGACGTGATCGCTCGTCTCCGTCGCGGTCGCCTTCCGCTGGAAGAGCAGCTTCGCGCCGACGTCCCAGGCGAAGAGAACAGCGCCGGCGATCAGTAGCGTATCGCCGGGCATGCGCAGCCAGTACAGGGTCTGGATCAGCCCGCCGTTGTAGAACTCGAGGCTGCGCGAGGCGGCGTACCCCTGCGTGAACGCGGTCTCGAGCTGGAGGAAGCCGATGGGGAGCAAGGACATGAATATCATCAGCGCCAGCCCGAGGTTACACAGCCAGAACGACCAGCGCAGCCGGCGGTCGGACCAGTGTGCGTCGCGGGTGGTCAGCCGGAGGATGTAGACGGCCATCCCCATCGCGAGCAGGCCGAAGGCACCGAACATTGCGCCGTGGGCGTGGGCGACGGTGAGGTAGGTCCCGGTCTGGTAGTAGCTGATCAGCGGGAGGTTGATGAAGAAGCCGATCACGCCGGCCCCGAAGAAGTTCCAGACGCTCGAGGCGACGATGAAGTAGAAGGCCATCCGGTAGGGGAAGTCCGTCCCCGCGGTGTCCATCGCGCGATACTGGCCGAGCGCCTCGTAGAGGATGAAGAGGAGGGGAATGAACTCGAGCGTGGAGAAGACGCTCCCGATGGGGAGCCAGGCTTCGGGGAGGCCGACCCACCAGTAGTGATGCGAGACGCCGATGATTCCGCTGCCCATGACGAGCGCGGCCTGGAAGATGACGGCCTTCTCTGCGGACTTCTTGGTGAGGAGATTCATCGAGACCAGCGTCAGGGCGATGACGACGACGATGAAGAACTCGAAGACGCCCTCGACCCACATGTGGACGACCCACCAGCGCCAGAACTCGGTGGTGACGATGTTGGTCTGGGGCGTGTAGAGGAAGCCAGCGACGAACAGCAGGCCGATCGAGCCGCCCGCGTAGACGATCATGTGTGCCAGCCCGTAGCGGGGCTCGCGGTCCAGCAGCGGCTTGAACCCGCGGGCGACGAGCGCGGTCCAGCCGAGGAAGCCGGCCAGCAGGCCGAACTGCCAGACGCGACCGATCTCGAGGTACTCGAGTCCCTCGTTGCCCAGCAACCACCAGAGCTGGCCGTCGAAGACGTTGTTGGTGCCGAGCCAGATGCCGGCCAGCCCGCCGACGGCGACGACCAGCAACGCACCGATCAGTCCCTTGACGTACAGCGCCTGTTTCGGCGGTTCGCGGCCGGTCAACAGCGGCGCGAGGAACAGGCCCGCACCGAGCCACATCGTGGCGATCCAGAGGATTCCGAGATCGATGTGCCAGGTCCGGGCGATCGACCAGGGCAGCCACTGGAGAATGTCGAACCCGATCAGTTCGCGGAGGCCGAAGAAGCCGTCGCGCTCGACGTAGTAGTGGGCGAGCAAGCCGCCGAGGAACGTCTGGGCGGCGAAGAGGAGCGCGCCGATCAGGATGAATCGAGTGCTCAACAGCTGGCTCGGGGTCAGGTCGATCTCGCTCGGATGCGGGATCGAGACGCCGGCCGCGTCGGGCTCGGGGATCTCGACTGACTGGTAGAGCCAGATCGCGGCCCCCGCACCGCCGACCAGCAGGACCATCGCGATGACGCTCCAGGTCATCACCGGCCCGCCGGCATCGTTGCCCGCGGCGGGCGAGTACGGCCAGTCGTTGGTGAACGACGCCTCGGAGTCGGGGCGGTCGGTGTGGGAGATCCAAGCGGTCCACAGCGCGAAGTCGGCGAACTCCTCGGCCTCCTCGGCGCTTGGCACCTGTCCCTCGGGTACGCCGCGCTCGCGGTCGCCCTCGTAGTAGCGCTCGACGTAGTCCTCACGAACCTGCTGGTGGGCGTAGACTTCCGCGTCGGAGTACTCGACCCGGTCGGGCTCGTACTGGCTCGACTGGAGCTCGCCGCGGACCTCCCGATCGATTCCGGCCTGGACCGACGCGTTCAGCGCCGTGTAGTTCTCGTCGTGGCGCTCCTGCGCGTAGTACTCGCGCATGTACTCGGTCTTGGACTCGAGCGCGTCGGCAGTGTAGTCGGTGTCGTAGTAACTCCCGTGGCCCAGAATCGAGCCCTGGTTCATCAGGCCGTTCTCCTGAAAGACCGCCTTCCCGGACTGGACGTCGTCGCTCGTCGCGACCGTTTCGCCGTCCGGGCCGACGATGGTGTCGGGAATCACCGGTTCGTTCGCGTATGAGAGCCACGCTCCGCCGCCCATGACGACGAGATTCACGACGAAAATCGTCGCGAGGAACGTAGCGAGTTGCGTTCTGGATATCTGCATGACAGCGACAGGTTGCGGAGAAAGCCCCGTCAAACGGCCCGTGAATTCCGACGTTCTGGAAAAGGGGGCGAACGTGTTCGTGGAAGCGGTTAGATGATTGGAACTCGTAGCCGTCGCTTACCCGTTATCTCTCAGTCGAGGCAAACAAAGAGCGTCGCGTCTCGTCGCCACGGATCGATCCGCCGGGCAGGCTCAGTCCGCGGCCGTGACGATCGCGTCCTGATAACTCGCGATTTCCTCGAGCACTGCCTCTCGGTCGTCCTCGCCGACATCGAACTCGGCGAGCGCGTCGTCGAGGTGGGTCGCGATCGCTTGAAAGTCCGATGGGGTGATACCCATATCCGCGTGGACGGTTTCCATCTCCCCGCCCGAGTACTCGACCGGGCCGCCGGTGACCGAACTGATGAACTGGGCCTGATGAGCGCGCTGTTTCTGCATGTCGACGTCGTCGAAGTAGCTCGCGACCTGTTCGTCCGCTATGACGCGATCGTAGAACTCGTCGACGACCGCCGCGATCGCGTCTTCGCCGCCGAGTCGCTCGTAGAGGGTCTTTGTCATCCGGTCGGATCTATCCGACTGAAATAATATAAACAGCATGCCGAACGTGTGGCGCAAAAATATTGTGAGAGATCACCACACAATCAAGGTTCCGCGCCGAATTCGGCCTGACTCGCCTCGAAACGCCGTTCGTGACAGCAGTCCTCGATGTCGGCGGCTCACGCCACTCTCGCGTCGGACAAGCGTGCGCTTTTCAACTCGAGGCACCGACTGACTCCTATGAGAACGCACGGGACGCTGCGACTGGCGACGAGGGGGTCCGCACTCGCCCGGCGACAGGCCTCGCTGGTGAAAGAGGCCCTGGAAGACCACCGGTATGAGGTCGAACTCGTCACCGTGGAGACGACGGGCGACCAGATCAGAGACGAGTTGATCCACCGGCTCGGGAAGACCGGCGCGTTCGTCCGCGAACTCGACGAACGGGTCCTCGAGGGGGATCTCGACGGCGCGGTCCACTCGATGAAAGACATGCCGACCGAACAGCCCGAGGAACTCGTGACCGCCGCGGTCCCCGAGCGAGGGCGGCCAGGCGACGCGCTCGTCACGCCTGACGGAGCGACGCTCGAGGAGCTTCCCTCGGGCGCGACCGTCGGCACCTCGAGTCTGCGCCGGCGAGCGCAACTGCTCTCGGAGCGGGAGGATCTCGTGGTCGAGCCCCTGCGCGGGAACGTCGATACGCGCCTCGAGAAACTGCTCGCGCCCGCGCTGCAGGAAGAACATCAAGAGCGGTCGGAAGCGGATAAGGAGCGGAAGGGGAATACCGGTAACGACGACTTCGAGGCCGAGTACGACCGCACCACCGACGAGTGGTTCGACGACCTCTCGGAACTCGAGAAGGGCGCACTCGGCCGCGAGGTCGAGACGGCGTACGACGCGATCGTCCTCGCGCAGGCCGGACTCGAGCGCAGCGGACTCGCCCACTACGTCGACTATCAGGAGCTACCGACGTCGACGTTCGTTCCCGCGCCGGGACAGGGAGCGCTCGCGGTGACCGCGCGGGACGGCGAGACGGCGCGCGATATCCAGACCGCGATCGACTTCCCGCGGAGCCGCGTCGAGACGACCGTCGAGCGAACGATTCTGGCGGAACTCGGCGGGGGGTGTATCGCGCCGATCGGAATCTACGCGGTCGTCCAGGGCGAGCACGTCCACGCGACCGTGAGCGTCTTCGACCGCGACGGCGAGGAATCGGTGGCCGGCAGCCGAGATCTGCCGGTCGAGACCCACGCGGAGGCCGCCCGCGAGTTCGCGCGGGATCTCGCGGACCGCGGCGCAGCCGAACTGATCGAGGCGGCCCGCGATGACGCCGAGAGCGACGACGGCGGCGTCTCCGAGGAAGATAAACCCGAGGGGAAATAGCGAGGACGTATCGAATGTCAGGACCCGATATCGACGCCGACCCCGGCACCGTCTACCTCGTCGGCAGCGGCCCCGGCGATCCCGACCTCCTCTCCGTCAAGGCGAACCGCCTGCTCGAGGCCGCGGACGTCGTCCTCCACGACAAGCTTCCCGGTCCCGAAATCATCGACACGCTCCCCGAGGACCGCCGCGAAGACGTCGGGAAGCGGGCGGGCGGCGAACGCACGCCCCAGTCCGAGATCAACGAGCGACTGGTCGAACTGGCTCGCGAGGGCAAGTCCGTCGTCCGGCTGAAGGGCGGCGACTCCTTCGTCTTCGGCCGCGGCGGCGAGGAAGCGGAGTACCTCGCGGCCCACGAGGTTCCCTTCGAGGTCGTGCCCGCGGTCACGTCGGCGATCGCCGCGCCAGCGGTGGCCGGCATCCCCGTTACGCACCGCGACCACGCCTCCTCCGTCTCCTTCGTCACGGGCCACGAGGATCCGACCAAGGCGGAGTCGGCCGTCGACTGGGACGCGCTGGCCGCGACCGGCGGCACGCTCGTCGTCCTGATGGGCGTCGGCCGGTTACCGGACTACACCACGGCGTTGCTCGAGGCCGGGATGGCTCCCGAAACGCCGGTTGCACTCGTCGAACGAGGTACTTGGCCCGGCCAGCAGGTCGCGACGGGTACCCTCGAGACCATCGTCGACGCCCGCGACGAGGCAGGTATCTCGCCGCCCGCAGTGACGGTGATCGGCGACGTCGCCGGCACGCGCGAGTCCGTCGTCGACTTTCTGCAAAACGATTACGGCGCGGCCGCCGACGAGACGGCCGAACGCGAGGGATAAGAGATGGGGAATGCACCCACCGTCGCCGTCTTCCGGCCGGACGACGACCGCCTCGAGCGAGCCGTCGACCTGCTCGCGGAACTCGGAACGGAGCCGATCGCGGATCCGATGCTCGCGGTGACGGCGACCGGAGCGACGCCCCGAACCGACGCCGATTACGTCGTCTTCACGAGCAAGACCGGAGCCGAACTCGTCTCCGAAGCGGGGTGGGAGCCGGACGGCGAGACCGTCTGTGCGATCGGTCCCGCGACGGCCGACGCGCTCCGAGAGGAAGGGTACGCGGTCGATATCGTTCCCGAGGAGTTCACCTCGAGCGGGCTGGTCGCCGCACTGGAACGCGAAGTCGACGGCGCACGCGTCGAGGTCGCCCGCAGCGATCACGGCAGTCCGGTGTTGCTCGAGGGACTCGAGGACGCGGGCGCGTCCGTCCACGAAACGGTTCTCTATCGATTAGTTCGGCCCGGCGGTAGCGGCGAGTCGGCCGAGCTGGCCGCCGAGGGCGAACTCGACGCCGTCTGTTTCACCTCGTCGCTGACCGTCGAGCACTTCCTCGCAGCTGCCGCGGAGAAGGGCATCCGCGAGGCGGCAGTTACGGGACTCGCGGACGCCACCGTGGGTGTCATCGGCGAGCCGACGGCGGAAACCGCCGAGGAGCAGGGGATCGACGTCGACGTGGTCCCCGACGAGGCGACGTTCGACGCACTCGCACACGAGACGGTTACAGCGACACCGGTTCGTGAAGAATAAGGACCGCGGCACGGTGGTGTCGACTGACGGCTAGTAACCGCTTCGATAAAGACAATTATTTTAATATTCCCAATTGGAAATATTACATGTATCTAGTTCAGCGGAACCAATCGCTCGCGCTCTTGGGCCCCGGAAAGGCCGCAGATACCCTCGGCTGTAACTGGTTGTGGGATTTGCCGAGACTCCAGCGAATCCACCACGCCGACTTACAGCCGAGAGCAGACACGCAGCCATCAAACCGATGAGTCAACATCGTCGAGCGTTCCTCGCGACCGCGGGAACGATGGCAGTCGGCAGCTGCACCACACCCGAAGCCGACCCGGTCTCACCCGATACTCACGATTCGTCCGACGATCGCGAGCCCACCGAAACGACGATCGGGTTCGCCGGCGACACGATGCTCGGACGGAATCTCAACGGGCACTACGGGCGAGACGACGTCGATCCCGCGTCCGTCTGGGGCGACCTCCGGCCCCGGCTCGAGTCCCTCGACGGCGTCTGTTGTAACCTCGAGTGCTGTCTGTCGACGCGGGGCGACCCGTTCCCCGGCCGGACGTTTCACTTCCGAGGCGATCCCGGCTGGGCCGTGCCCGCACTCAGTGCAGCAAACGTCCGGTTCGCGTCGCTGGCGAACAATCACGCGATGGATTACGGAGCGGTGGCGCTGACCGACACGATCGACGCGCTCGAGGCGGCGAGCATCGACGTCGCGGGCGCCGGTCGGTCACAAGCGGCGGCCCGCGAGCCGGCCACGTTTTCCGTCGGCGCCGTCGACGTCGCCGTCGTCTCATTTGCGGATCGCTACGCCGGCTACAGCGCGACCAACGACCGGCCCGGAATAGCCCATATCAAACCCGATCCGGCGGATCCCGACACCCAACGGATCGTCGGAGATGCGATCGAGCGCGCGCAAGCCACCGATCCGGATCTGCTCGTCGCGTCGGTTCACTGGGGGCCGAACTGGGTCGAACGTCCCAGTGAGCTGCTCGTCGATTTCGGCCACTGGCTCGTCGATCGGGGCGTCGACCTCGTTCACGGCCACAGCGCCCACGTCGTTCAGGCGATCGAGCGGTACGGTGACGGGATCGTCCTCCACGACACCGGCGACTTCGTCGACGATTTCGGAATCAAAGGTGACCTGGGTAACGACCGAAGCTACCTCTTCGAGGTCACGCTCGAGGACGGGCGTCTCGAGGAGATACGCCTCGTCCCCATCGCGATCGACGACGGCGTCTCTCGCGCCGACGAGGACGAGGCGGCCTGGCTCCGGGAGACGATGCGCGCTCGGTCCGCTCCGTTCGAGACGACGTACGAACGGGACGGCGACGGTCTCGTGGTCTCCCTGTGAGCCGTTTCGTTCCCGGTCGGACGAGCGGGACGATCCGCGGGTTTATGGGCGAAGCCGCCCCACCATTCCTCGATGGCAGGGCCGGTTCCCGAACTCGAGGATCGTGCGGTAGCGTGCGCCGAGCGGCTGTGCGAGGCCGACCGAGTACTGCTCGCTTCACACATCGACGCCGACGGACTCACCAGTGCGGCGATCGCCGCGAAAGCCCTCGAGCGGGCGGCGATCCCGTTCGAGACGGTCTTCGAGAAACAACTCGACGAGGACGCGGTCGCCGACATCGCGGCGACTGACTACGACACCGTCCTCTTCACGGACTTCGGGAGCGGCCAGCTCGAGATCATCGGCGACCACGAGGAGGCGGGCGACTTCACCCCGGTGATCGCGGATCACCACCAGCCCGCCGACCGGGAGACCGAGTACCACCTCAACCCGCTGCTGTTCGGGATCAACGGGGCCTCCGAACTTTCGGGGGCCGGCGCGAGTTACGTCCTTGCGCGGGCGTTGGCGGACGTCTCGGACCACGATCCGGACCCGTCGGTTGCGGCGGACGGGGGTGAGCAAGTCGGTGAATCGAGATCCTCGTCGGCGCTGCACTCTGACGGCGGGACGGTCACCGCGTCGGGAGCCGCGAACGCCCGCGCCGACAACTGCGACCTCGCCGCCCTCGCGGTCGTCGGTGCCGTGGGCGACATGCAGGCCGCCGGCGGCGAACTTCACGGCGCGAACGCGGCGATCGTCGAAGAGGGCGTCGACGCCGGCGTCCTCGAGACGGGCAAGGACCTCGCGCTCTACGGGAAACAGACCCGTCCGCTCCCCAAGCTCCTCGAGTACGCGACCGACGTTCACATTCCGGGCATCTCGAACGACGCAAACGGCGCGCTGCGGTTTCTCGACGGTCTCGACCTCGAGTTGAAACGCGACGGCGACTGGCGGCGCTGGGCCGGGCTCACGAACGAGGAAAAGCAGACCGTCGCCAGCGCGCTCGTCCGGCGGGCCGTCTCGAGCGGCGTCCCCGCGAAAAAGATCGATCAACTCGTGAGCACGGCCTACGTCCTCAGCGAGGAGCCCGTCGGTACCGAGCTCCGGGACGCCAGCGAGTTCTCGACACTGCTCAACGCGACCGCCCGCTACGAGCGGGCGGGCGTGGGGCTCGGCGTCTGTCTCGGCGATCGCGACGGCGCGCTCGAGCGCGCCCGACAGCTCCTGCGCGAGCACCGTCGCAACCTCTCGAACGGTATCGATCTGGTTACTCGAGAGGGAGCGACCCAGGAGGAACACGTTCAGTGGTTCCACGCGAGCGACGAGATCCGCGAGACCATCGTCGGCATCGTCGCGGGAATGGCGATGGGGAATCAGGGGATCAGCCGCTCGAAGCCGATCATCGCTTTCGCAGACAAGAACGAGGAGGAGGTCAAGGTCTCCTCGCGGGGCACCCACTCGCTTGTCCGGCAGGGGCTGGACCTCTCGGCCGTGATGGGCGAGGCCTCTCGAGCCGTCGGCGGCGACGGCGGCGGCCACGACGTCGCGGCGGGCGCGACGGTCCCGAAAGGCGAGGAGGAAACGTTCGTCGAACGCGCCGACGAAATCGTTGGCGAGCAACTTTCCTAACGACCGCTCGCTCGAGAGGAATGAGTTGGCACGCGGTGGCGTGCGCTGTATCACGGTGAGCGGCAGCGAAGCGTGACACGAAACCGCGCGAGGGACGAGCGGGCGGTGCGAGGCCGAACGAAGTGAGGCCTCGAAAGCGAACGGTGACCGACGGGAACCGTGAGCAGCGAGCGAGTCGGTTGGGGAGGGCGTGGCGACTCCCTATTGCCACGATAGCAGGACGCTCAGGGAGTCCGTTCCGATCGAACCAGTGAGTTTTTCCCGTCTCCGAAAAGCGTCAAAATCGACGAAACCGACGAAATTAGACGGTCTGTCCGGCGTCCGTCACTAGGTCGATCTGTCCATCGAGGCCGGCACCGTCGGCAACAGCGGCGCGCGCGAGGTGAACATGTACGCCGTCTTGCGCACCGCACCCTTCCCGTACTGGACGGCGCTCTTGCGAATCGGCGTGCGCTTGCCGCGGATCTGGGTTCGCCCCTCGAGGATGGCCTCGATGAGTTCGTCGCCGTCGATATCCGCCTTCGTCGGGGCCGCCGTGTCGGGCGTCACGACGACCTCGGTGAAGGCTTTGCCCACGTTGGGGAGGTAGTGAGCGTCGCTGGCACCGATCTGGGGATAGTCCCGGCGACTGGCGAACGTTCGGGCCCGCCGGTTGCGGTAGCCCGTAAAGACCATCGAGTTGTAGGTCTCGATCGCGTCGGCGTCGTCGATGTGGCGTTTCCGGACGCCGTGGCGACTGCGCTGGAAGGGATGGGGAACGATCGCCACCCCGCCCAGGTCGCGGACGGTCTCGACGGTGTCCATGAACGGCTGCCCCGGATCGGGGCGCTTCTCGACGCCGATCGCCAGCAGGTGGCCGTGTTGCGTCGAAACTTCGACGCCGGGGATGCCGATCAGTCCGTACTCGGGCGCGAGGTCGGCGGCGCGCCGCGATTCGTCGATCTCGTCGTGGTCGGTGATGACCACTCCGTCGAGACCGATATCTGCGGCGTGCTCGAGGATCAGCTCGATCGGTTCGTGCCCGTCGTAGGAGTCGTCGGAGTGGACGTGGAAGTCGATCGCGAACGGAATCTGCGTGGTCATAGAGGGTTCCAGGGTCAGGGGTAACGGGGTCGCTACCACCAATAGCTCGTTGCCCAGCATAAACGCTGTGCTGCCGACCGACAGCAGCGGGTTGCTCGATATTCAATATAGCATTATGCAGTTTGTGTCCCAGAACTACCCAATCGATAGAATCAGCCGCTTGAAGGTGTGAGACGGAGCCAAACGCTCGAAAACGGGCTGAAAACCGGGTCAGGAGTAACAAGGATCGGAATACCGCGACTTCGACGAGAACGAAGCCCACCTCGGCGGTCGGGAGCCGACTTCCGAGCCGCAGATCGACATCAGATCTCGAACCCGTCGGCGAACGCGCTCGCGTCGTCTCAGGGACTGCCACTGTCGTCGCCCCCGTCGATGGGGCCTCGGCGACCCCGTACTCGCCCCGTCGCTCCCGGGGGTCATGACCGTCGGGGTGAGGTCGGACCACTCGAGGCCGGTAGCCCCGCGGACGTCCTCGAGCGCGTCGGGATGGAGCCGCGCGAGAACGACGAATTCGTCGGGAAATTCGTCTATCGGCGTCAGTTCGTCCCCATCCCAGCGGCGGGACCGCTTGCAGCGCCGATCCAGAGCAGACGGTCGGCCTCCGTCTGCCGTCGTCCCTCGATGAGTCAGTGGCCAGACGCCTATCTACCGACATCGTCGGGTTCAGCCGGCCGAGCGCTGGTCCGATGGCGTCGTGGCTGACAGTGCGTTTCGCCACCGCATTCGAGTCGGCCTCGTTCACGGCGACGGCTTCGAAATCGGGTGATCGGCCCGTCGATCTCCCTGCTCCGCGAGACGTCGGTGACGATGTCGCCCCGCTCGAGCAGTTCGGCCGGGGTCGGGATAGGTCAGCCACCGAGTGCGCGGATGGCCCTGCAGCCACGTCGTTCGTGCGTGGCCAGCGAGCGCCGCGGTGCCGTCGTGGAACCGTGGCGGCGGTAAAACTCCGATACCGGGCCCACAGACGGAAGTAGAGATGTATAAACCATATGTCGCTATACTAAATTCGATCAGTCGGCGAATCGCTGGTCGACACGCCACGGAAGAAGGCAATCTCGAAATCCGATGTACTTATTATGTTTTAGGTTGGCCTAAACTACAAGGACCGGTCTCCGACGGTGCAGTCGCGAGCCGTTCGACGGAAGCGTCCAACCAGTGGACGACTCTCGTGGCGTGAACGGTCAGCGCGGAATCCGAACGGAAACCGAAGAAAACTGGAGGAAATCATGGTCGGAACGACACTCAGAGAGATTCGTCAGCATATCGAACGACTGGCCAGCGACGACGGAGCGTACTACGTCGTCTGCGCCCGCTCCGGCGAACGTCCCGTCCCGGTCGCCGGCCAGCGGTTCGCGACCCGCCCGGACGCGGCGGACGCCGCGCAGGCGACCGAACAGTATCGCGCCGCACTCAGGCGGTACGATCCGCGACTCCCGTGTTACGATCCGATCGTCTGTCAGGCTCGAGCGGCGGACGCGGACGCGAATTCCACCGCGAACGGTGGTCGGCGGCAATCGAACCGACGAGTCGCGAACGCGGGGACACAGTCGCCGACTGGTCGAGCGAAGCGAGGCCAAGACGAGTCCCCGCTGATCAGCTTCTGCCACGACGTCTCCGGTGCCGTCTTCGAGGCCCTCTCGGCCCGCGACCACGACGACGCCGAGCGCGCGATCATGGAGACGTATCTGGCCGCGGCCGAGGCGACGACCAACCGGAATACGCTCTGTCTGGTGTTGCTCGAGACGATGGCGTCGGAGCTCGAGTGCTACCTCAATACGGTCGAACGAACACGGGTACTGCGGGCGGCAGCGGCGAACCTCTCGCCGGTCGACCCGGTAGACGATCCGGTCGCAACGAGCCTCGAGTTCCTGGACTCGCTGTCACTGATCCGAGCGTACGGCGTCACGCGCGACTCGAGCGACGCGACCGGCGGCGACGCCTGGACCGTCTCCCTGCGGGGATACGCCATCGAGTGTGGCGAGCGGCGGTTTCCGACGCTGCCGATCGGGATCGACATCCTGCGTCGGACGGCAACGCCGACCGCCGAACTCGGCGTGACGGACGTCACCGCACTCGGCGACGGCGACTGGCAGTTCGTCCTGACGAACGACGAGGAGGCGACGGGTGGACTCGTCTGTACGCGAGGTGAGCCGTGACAGGATCGACGGCCGTCCACCGGGCGCTCGAGTGCGTCGACGAGGAGCGAGAGGCAATCCGCGACCGCGGGACGGCATTCGAAACGTTCGCACAGCGCGTTCGAGCGGTTCCGGCGAAAGACCCCGAATCGACCCGCCCTCGGCGAACGGTTACGGCGATGGCGACGACGGCGACGCAGGCGACCCCTCCGCAGGGACCGACCCCGTCGACATCGGCCGATCGCTGTGTCACTGTCAGTCAGGCGTTCGCCGAGACGGTCCGACCCCACAGTGTCGCCGACTGCGACGCCGACGAATCGGTCGTCGAGACGATCGCGGCGGAGTTGACCGAAGACATCGCCGTCGCACTCGTGGCGGAAAGCGGATGGACACCGACGCTCAAGTCCGCCGTCCTCGAGGCTGTTTCGACCAGACGGCGCGAGGTCGAATCGCTGCAGGGACTCCTCCAGCGCGAGCGCTCCACACTCGAGACGGCGATCGACGAGATCGACGAGATCGTCGACTGGCTGCGGGCGACGGCCGACGAATCGCTCCTGCAGTGTGACTTCGACGCGTTGCAGGCGAAACACGAGCGGCTCGAGGCGTACCGGGACCGGCTCGAGGCGCGCATCGACCGACGACAAGCGCAGTTTACCGAGTCGACCAATCGCTATGGACCGGGCGGAACCCGATACCGATCGGTAGTCACGTCGATTTATTCGGATCTCTCCGTTCGGTATCCGCTGCTGTCGACCGTAACGCGACTGTACGGCATCTGCGAGGGGTGTCAGCGGGCGGTGCGCTCGCAGCTGACGCGGCGTGTTTAGACGCGGGAACTGCGAGGTGTCACGGCGACGCGGACGACCGAGAGAACCCGTCCGGGATGAGACCGGAGAGAGAGACGCGCTCGAGCACCTGTCCGACCGCGACCGGATCGTCGGCCCCCGAGACGGTTTCGTGGATACTGCGCATGCACTCGAGCAGGCCATCGACGGCAGCTCGGCGGGTCGAGACGCGGCCGATCGATCGGCAGATCGTGCGATCCGTGAGAAAGTACCGGTAGCGAAGCTCCCAACACCGACAGAGGCCGAGTCCCGGATGGGATCGATCGGCGAGGGTGCAATCCGCGATCAGTTCGATCGGTGGCCGGCTGTGCCGGTAGACGAACTGATCGTCACAGAGCTCCGCCAGCCCCCACCTCGGTGGTAACGCTTCGGGAGGAATGGGGTCCTGGTCAGTGATCATGCTCTCGGAGTCGCCGAGAGCGGGAGTGTCCGTTCCGCCTGCGAGCGCTTGCTCCTATATAGGGTGCCCCTACAGTGTCAGTGTTCTGGTATACGAACCCGTTACCGGGTCCGGCGGGTTGAACACGGCTCGAGCTGCGGCCTCTCTCACGGACCAGTTCGAGCTGGGCAGTGAGA
Source organism: Natrinema sp. DC36 (assembly GCF_020405225.1). NCBI lineage: Archaea > Methanobacteriati > Methanobacteriota > Halobacteria > Halobacteriales > Natrialbaceae > Natrinema > Natrinema sp. DC36. The sequence continues at coordinate 3,371,403 of NZ_CP084472.1, read as the reverse complement.
CGTAACGACCCCAGGGCGACGGACCGGCTTCAAAGGGGATGATCGTCCGACTTTTGTCGCCGCTTCCCCTCGGTTCGGATATGGCCGACTTCGATCCCGAGAAGTTCGAGGACAAGTACGCCAACTACTTCCCCGAGCTTCAGCAGGCGTACAAGAACGCGTTTAACCGGATGAACGACCGCTACGACTCCCAGCTCGTCCACGCGATCGACCAACAGGTGTTGAACGAGAGCGAACCGTTCTACGAGGGCGACGGCGAGTTCCGTATCGAACTCCCCGAGGATCCCTACGATCGGCTCTCCGACGTAGTCGTCGAGGAGGAGCGGTTCGAAACCGTGCTCGAGGCCCACATCGAAGAGATCGAAACCGAACTGCAGCGCGTCTTCGGGTTCGTCTGAGGAGAGGTACAGACATCGCCGACACCGGCAGCCGAACATGAAGGACGGAAGGTTTAGGGGGGCTGATACCCAAGGGAATTCTATGAGCACCGAGACCCAGAACGACGGGGACGACCTCGAGGAGCGCGTGACGAATTTCCTGCGACGAAACTTCCCGCAGATCCAGATGCACGGCGGCAGCGCGGCGATTCAGGACATCGATCGCGAGAGCGGCGAGGTCAGCATCGCTCTCGGTGGCGCCTGCAGCGGCTGCGGAATCTCGCCGATGACGATTCAGGCGATCAAGAGCCGGATGGTCAAGGAGATTCCCGAAATCGAGAAAGTCAACGCCTCCACCGGTATGGACGGGGGCGAAGAAGAGATGGGCGGCATGAGCCCGTCCTTCCCCGGCGAGACCGTCGACGACGACGGCGAGGTCGACGAAGGGCCGGAAGCACCGTTCTGAGCCGGTCGTCCGCGCGGATTCGAACTGATATTTTGCTATTTTCGACGCGAGAGCTACCGGACGGTCTCGGAATCGCGAACGATGACTCGTTCGCACGCCGACCGACGCCGAGTTCCGCGGCGATCGGTGCGTGCGACCGATGTCGGCTCACCGAAGGTCGCGTCCGCGCTCCCACGTTCGAACCAGCGTCGTGAGCGTCCGGTTCGTCGGTACCTCGAGCCCTCGCTCGGCCGCTCGATCGACCACGTAGCCGTTGATCGCGTCGATTTCGGTCCGTCGCTCCCCGAGGACGTCCTGGCGCATCGAGGACGTGTTCGCGGCCGTATCGGTCGCGACGGACTCGAGTGCGGCCAGTGCCGCGCGGTTCGACAGGTCGACATCGAAAGAGCGGGCGACCCGCGCCGTCTCGCGAGCGGCCGCCCGGGCGAGGCTGTCGGCGGACGCCTCGAGGACGGCCCCGTTGTCGATATCCGCCAGCGCCGTGACGGCATTGATCCCGGCGTTGACCGCGAGCTTCTCCCACAGACGACGGGGCATGTCCTCGGCGACGATCGGTTCGAGGCCGGCCGCGGCGAAGGCCTCGCCGACCCGGTCCGCGAGCGCCGAGGGCCCGCCGGCTCGAGCGCCCAGAACGACGTCGCCCCGGCCCGTGCACTCGACGACGCCCGGCTCCCGCAGGATCGCGCCGTAGGTCGCCGTCCCGGCGAGTACCGGGGCCTCGAGTCGCGCCGCGAGCGTCGCTTCGTTCCCCATGCCGTTTTGCAGCGAGAGTATCGCGTCGACAGCGCCCGTCGCGAGCGTTTCGGCGGCTGATTCGGTGTCGAAGGATTTGACAGTCACGACGGCGAGATCGGCCTCGAGGCCGGCCCCGTCGGTCGTCGCAGCGGGGAAGACGCGGGAGGGACCGCCGTCTATCGCGCCCTCGAGCCGCAGTCCCGACTCGCGGACGGCGCGAGCGTGGTCCTCGCGCGCAACGAGGGTCACGTCGTTTTCGCGCGCGAGCAGTCCGCCGACGAGGCTGCCGAGGCTGCCGGCCCCGAAGACGACGATTTCCATGACTCGAGGTGGAACGAGTGGGGTGAAAACGATGTCGTCCGATGGTCGGTCTGGGCTCGCGGTTCCGGAAGCCGCGCTCAGTCCTCAGTCCAGTAGTAGAGATCCTCGCGGTCGGCACCGCAGTTCGGACACTCGTCGGGCACGTCGCGGTCGAGCCGTCCCAGTTCGCCACACTCCCAGCAGCGCCACATGAGCTCGGCTTCCCCGAATTTCTGCCCCGATCGAACGTGTTCGACGCTCAGCCCCTCGATTCCCTCTCGAAGCGTGATGTAGACTCCGTTCTCGTCGACCCCGCGAACTCGGCCAATCTCCGTCCCGTCTTCGGTGTATACCATCGTTCCGAACCCCAGTCGTGTTCGTTCTTTTGCCATGTTAACCACCCACATGAATCTACGCTGTAAGCGGTGATAAATCCCTACATGCTATATGAAATGGGTCCGGGACCGCTACGACGTCCGATCGACGCTCCCGACGATTCAGTCCTCGGTCCAGTACATCAGATCCTCGCGTTCGGTGCCGCAGTTCGGACACTCGTCAGGGAGCCCTCCCTCGATATCGCCCATCTCGCCACATTCCATGCAGCGCCACATGAGCTCCGCCTCGCCGAACGACTGTCCCGACCGGGCGTGCTCGACGCTCATCGCCTCGACACCCTCACGGGTGGTGACGAAGAAGCCGCTCCGTTCGAAGCCCCGAATGCGGCCGATTTCGTCGCCGTCCTCGTCGTAGACCGTCTGCCCGAAGTCGAGTTCCCGTACCTCCTCGAGGGCCTCCTCGTCGCCTTCCTTCGTCGGTGTCTCGCCAGTTTCGACCATAGACAATTCTTACCGGCGACGGCGATAAAGTCACAGCACGCATTATGCGAGTAGCCGCTCGAGGGAGTGAAACGGACGATATCGGGACGTCGAGATCACAGCAAATCGTGTGAGCTGTATCCACGGTAATAGAAAACAATATACACCATCCGAACAGAGACACGTGATATGATAGTTTGTCTCACATCTGGTTTTTGTGACGGTGGCGTTGCCGTCGGCTCACACGACCTCGAGTCACGCGGATCGGGGAAAACACCGGGTCCTATCGCATCGATCGATAACGGAAGCCCTGTACGGTCAGTCGCTCCGAATCCGCTGCGGTCGGCGGACGCACCCCTCAGGTGCAGTCCGGTCCCTCATACGGTCGCAGGCCCTGGAACGGATACTGTGATCCGATCATGAGCGGGACCGGCGTCACGACGATCGGTGACTGTCGGATCGCTTACCGGCGCGCGGGGACGAGCGGCCCGCCCGTCGTCCTCTGCCACGGCGCGGGAATCGACGACGCGACCGTCTCGTGGCGACACGCGATCGACGCCCTCGCGGACGACTACCGCGTCTACGCGCTCGACTGGCCGGAGTACGGGAACAGTTCCGGGGACGTCGAGCACACCGTCGAAACGTACGTCGATATCCTCGAGGGCTTCCTCGAGACGCTCCCCTTCGAGCGCGTCTCGCTCGTCGGGATCTCGATGGGCGGCGGTGTCGCACTCGGCTACGCGCTCGACAACCCCGACCGGGTCGACCGCCTCGCACTCGTCGACAGCTACGGGCTCGGTGGCCGACTCCCCAGCGCCCTCCAGTGGAAGTTCCTCTCGCAGATTCCCGGGATGACCGAGTTCGGGAAAATCGCCGCCAGTACGAGTACGCGGAGCGTTCGCAGGGTTCTCGGCTCACTCGTCGCGGACGCCGACGCACTGCCCGAGCCCTTCGTCGACGACGTCAGGGAGAAACTGATGGAACCGGGCTCGATACGGGCGTTCACGGAGTTCCAGAACAACGAACTCTCCTTCAGCGGCCGCGTCGCGACGAACTTCGTCGACGACCTCGAGTCGCTGTCGGTGCCGACGCTGCTCGCCCACGGTGAGGATGACCCGCTGGTGCCCCTCGAGTGGTCGGAGCGAGCGGCGGAGCGGATTCCGAACGCGGAACTCGACGTGATCGAGGACTGCGGTCACTGGACACCTCGAGAGCGGCCCGATCGGTTCAACGAGAGCCTTCGAAACTGGCTGCCGGACCCACAGCGGGTGCCAACCCCGCAGTACACCAAGGCGGGGATGCCCGGCGTCACTCGAGTCAGCAGCGATTAGGACCGTCTCGTTCGTTCTCCGTTATCAGTCACCATCTGGCCGGGAGTACGGCTCGAGCGACGCGAGAGCCGTACGACCCGGGGGAGGGCAGGCCGTTGCCCGAACACCGACCGCGAGCGAAGCCGTGCGCGGCGCTACGCGCCGCGAACAGTCGAACGGCCGAAGGCCGTGAGACGGGGTGAGCGAGCGGGCCGACGACTGACTCGAAGTGAGCAGCGCGAACGGAGAGGAAGGAGGAGTGCTTTTGATCGAAATTTTACCGAGGGACATCGCGCTGTGCGGCGAAGCCGCCAGCGCGATAGACCGCAGAGTAAAATTTCGCTACATGAAATCCTCGATCCCGCTCTGCTTATTTTTGTCATTCTCGAAGACGCTCTCGAGGGATTTCTCGAGCACTTCTAACCGCTGTTTCGTGTAGGGGCGACAGTCGTACTCGTCGGCGACCTGGATGGCCGTCTGCATGTACTTGTTCACCGAGCCCTTGTGAACGGTGAGGTTGACGCGGCCGCCACACTCCCGGCAGTCGCCGGTCAGGGGCATCCGGCGGAACTTCTCGCCGCAGTCGAGACAGCGGGTTTCCTGCCGGGAGAACGCCCGGAGGTTCCCGATCAGATCCGGCAGGAAGTGGTACTCGATGACCCGCTCGGCGACGTCCGTCTCGTCGACGGCCGCGAGCTTGCGCGAAAGCTCGAGTTGGGCGTCCATCTTGTCCATCATCGAGCCCAGCGTCTTGTACGCCGAAAGATCGGGGCCCATCGCGATGTTGGTGGTGTCGTGCGTGTGGTCGAAGCCGGTGTACTCGGTATCGGTACCGAGGGTGTCCTCGGCGATCTCGACGTCGACGTCCTCCGGGTCCGCCTGCTCGAGGGTGGCGAGGTAAAAGTCGCGGGGGTACTGCCTGACGACGTCCATGTTGTGGGCCTCGTCGTCGATCTCGGAGGGGTCGATTCTCGAGGACATGACGAGGGGTGCGTCCATCTTCCCCCCTCGTTGGTCCGGCAAGAAGGACTTGCTGAAGTTAAGCAGTCCGTCAAGTAGCAGCATTACGCAGTCTTCGTCACCATCGCAATTGCGACGTTTTGCGGCGTGGAAGTACGGATGAGCGTATCCCACGGCAGCGCTCGTGAATCCAATCACTCTTCCGACAGTCGCCGCGGAGGTGTGGGGTGCCATCCCGAAGACGAGTTCCCCCACGAGATCCTGACGGTCCTCGAACTCGTAGTAGGGCTCGAGGCCGTAGTACTGCTCGAGCAGGTCGTCGATGAAGTCGGCGGTTTGCAACATGTGCTCGGCTGCGCCGTCCGAGAGGACGATGTCCTGCACGCGGAGTTCGACCAGCTGGTCCTCGTGGGTGAGCGGTTCGCCGTGGATGTCCTCCTCGTAGTCCAGCGCCTGCAGCTGGCCGACGTCGACGTCGAGTTCGCTCGCGCGGACGGCCGTCACCGGCAGGTCGGTCATGTCGTAACGGACGGTGCCGTCCTTGAACGTGGAGACGTCGTGTTTCGCGCGCAGGATCCCCTTCTCGATCGGTTCGGGGACTTTGGTCTGCGAGGAGAGTCCCTTGACGCCCTTGAGGATCTCGAAGGCGTTCTCGCGCTCGCCGACCGACTCGAGGGCGTCGCGGTACTCCTCGTGGATATCGATCTCGCGGGTGTCCACACAGGTCGCCTGGCGCTCGCAGCGGGGGCACTCGACGCGGCCGGCCTCGTCGGGGTCGACCTGAACGTCGCAGTCGTAACAGCGGTAGTCCGGCATCGTGCGGGCGTTGCAGTCCGGACAGCGGTTCTTGAACGTCTCCGTCCCGCAGGACTCACAGCGCTGGCGACCGATCTGGACGTCGACGACGCCGGGGGTGTCCGACATCGTCTCGGCGTGTTTGGCGGCGTCGGCGACGTTGCGCTGCGTGCCGCCGGCCTCGCCGATCGGGAACAGGGTGTGGACCGCCGGGCTCAGATCGCGGCTCTCGGATTTCTCCGGCCGGCCCATCCGGTTACCGATCCGGGTCGGGGCCCGCTCGCGGACCCGGAACGGAGCGACTTCGTTGACCGCCTCGATGGCGTTGTCGCCCTCGGTCTCGTGGCCCCACGTTCGCGCTCGTTCCGAGAGGTCGTCGTCGGACCACGTTCGCTCGAGGTCGACGATCGGCTCCTGCGCGTCGTTCCCGGATTCGGCCTCGAGCGCCGAACCGTCGGCGACCGCCCGTCGCGGCTCACAACCCAGCGTGCGGACGAACGGCCGCCAGCCGTCGATCTCGAGGCGGTCCTCGTCCGGGCGCTGGCGGTGCTCGAAGACGATCGTCTCGAGCGCCTCCCGGACGGGTTCGGTGTACTCGAGCACGAGCGTCGCGTCACCATCGGCGTCGCCCTCGACTCTGCCGTCCGCGACGGCCTCGGCGAGGGTACGGAAAGCGTCGACCGAGATGTCGTGCCAGAGGTAGGTGTACTCGGGATGGAGCGGCGCGTCGTACTCGACGGCCCACTCCAGCGCTTCGCCGGCGTCGGGGAACTCGAGGTCGATTCGGGGGTCGTCCTCGAGCGCCTGTACGTTCGCGCCGGCGGCTGCGAGGTCCTGTACCCACCACTCGTAGGTGTAGGAGGCGGGGGCGAGCGGGTGGTTGTTCTCGACGAACTCGCCGTAGTTGACGAGGTACTCGCCGAGGTCGAGGATCGCCTCGACGCCGTTTCTGATCTCGAGGGCGTCCTCGGGGTCGTCGATCCGCCAGACGTCGCCGTTGGCGAGTTTGACCGTCGGTCCCTCCAGCGAGTCGACGGGGACGACGCCGGCGGCCTTCCCGGGACGTTCGGTCTTGATCTGGGTACCGGTCGCGAGGAAGTCGTCGACGAGGTGCATCGCGGCGGGGTGGACGCCGGCGGTCGCGAAGCCGTGGTTGCGCGCCCGACCGTAGCGCAGCCGAAAGCCCCCCTTCGCACACGGATGGGAGAAGACCGGCCGGCCGGCGATCAGATCCCGAAGGAACTTCTCTGAGGTCTCCACGCGCGGGGGCCCCTCCGAGTCGTCGGGAGTGTCGCCGCCGTCGTCCGGTTCGTTCGCGTCGGTCTCGGCCGACTCCTCGTCAGCGCCCTCGTCGCCCTCACCGCCGGGTTCGTCGTCCGCGGCGTCCGATCCCTCACCGTCATCTTCGTAGTAGTTGCCGTCGATGAGATCCTGCAGCCACGGCCAGTCGACTTCGTCGAGGTTGCGGGTGTAGCGCTGGATCTTCGGCGCTTTCAGCGCGATCCCCTCGGCGAGAACGAGACACATCCCGCCGCGGGCGCTGTTGGTGTCGACCCGCTCTAAGTCGCGAAAGCCCGAGACCTCCTCGTCGCCGGTCGCCTCCCCGTCGAGCATGATCGGGAGGTTCTTCGCGATGAATTTGGCCTCCGAGTCTTTCGGGGAGTACTGCAGTCCCGTCTCCTTGTCGTAGAGGCCGAGTTCCTCGGCGTAGCGTTCGACCTCCTCCTGGCGGGCGTCGTACTGTTCGATGCCCACGAGTGCGCGCGTGTAGTCGGCGACGAGCACCGAGAGGGCCTGCGCCGTTCCGCCCGCGGAGCGAATCGGCCCGGCGTAGTAGACGTTGACGAACTCCGTCCCGTCGTCGTTAGTGAGAATCTCGACCCTGTCGATCCCCTCGATGGGTGCGGCGACGACACCCTCCGTCAGGAGCGCAACCGCGGTGCGGACCGCCCCCTCGATCTTGCCGGCGTTCGTCTCGTAGTCACCGACGCGTCCCTCGGCGAAGTCCTCTGCGAGTTCGAGGGCGGCCTCCTCCCTGCTCATCTGCCCCTCGAGTTCGCGGACGCGTTCGGCGACGCCGTCGATCCCGAGGATGTTCTCGACGCGGTCTGCCATGTCCTTGGCGACCGGGATCTCGACCTCGGGTTTCGGATCGCCGCCCCGTTCCTTGGCCCGCTCGGCGACATCGATGGCGTCCTCGAGCTGGTCCTCGAGCCCCTGAAAGTACCGTTCGTCTTCCCCGCGCATCTCAGAGCCAGAGGTCCAGTTCGGTGGTCTCGTCGTACTCGCGCTCGAGGGGCTCCTCGAAGACGCGCAGGTGGACCTCGCCGGCCCAGACGGTCGCCTCGTTCAGGTGGCCGGCGTAGGCGGTTCCCTCGTCGTCCGAGAGGACCGCGTGGGTGTGGGCGAACCGTTCGTCGTCTAACCAGGATACGTTCCCGACGCAGGTGGCGACCTCGAGCGGTTCGTCGAACGCGATCGGATAGTACTCGCACTCGTCCTGATCGTAAAACCAGAGTTCGGCGTCCTGGACCGCGCCGAGCGCGCTAAACCAGCCGGCGTCGGCGTCGACCGCGTCCGCGAGCGACTCGATCTCGGCCCGCCAGTCGGCACCCGTCTCGAGGCGGGCGACGTACTCGTCCGTGGTCTCGACGGCGCGATAGTTCATACGCGACTACTGTGACGGCCGGGAGAAAAAGCCCTCCGGTCGGTTACGGACGATACGGATCGAACATCCGACGAACTCCGAAACGGGGCCGCTTTCGTGCTCGACGCAAAGGGGCGCAGGCGTCTACGATAGTATTGCTAATAGCGGTAGGGACTATCTACTGGCCAGATGTGTTAAACAGCGATCAGAACCGAACATAGATCACCAATTATGGAGGATATGGTATTTTTTCGCGATTTATGATGGGATAATATCGGAATAATTCGTCAGACACCAAAAGATATAATAGTCGGGTACCGGCACTTGTCACAGTATGGCACGAGACACGCCAAAGGTTACCAAACGGCAGCTGCTCACGTCGGGAGCTGCCGTTTCTGCGGCAGCGATCGCAGGGTGCATCGGTGGGAGTGGCAACGGAAACGACAACACGTTCCTCTTCACGCAGGAGCAAGCGCGGGAAGATCAGTTCGATCCCGTCGTCTCGAACGATGCGTACAGTTTCCAGGTGATTCAGCTCGTCTTCGACGGGCTCTACGAGTACGACGAGGGCCTCCAGCTGCAGCCGAAACTCGCGACTGGCGAACCGACCGTCGAACGCGACGGAACGCGCTATATCTTCGAGATCGAGGAGGCGGCCGAGTTCCACAACGGCGACGACGTGACCGCCGCTGACGTGGCGCACTCGTTTACCGCCCCGGTCGAGGAGGAGACCGAGAACGCCGCGGAATACAATATGATCGAGAGCACCGAGGTCATCGACGACTACCAGCTGCAGGTCGACCTCGGCGACGAGCCGTACGGCCCGTTCGAACTGGCGACGATGGGTGTGACGGTCGTGCCCGAGAGCGTCCGCACAGACGACCGTGAAGCGTTCAACACGGACCCGGTCGGCTCCGGTCCGTTCCAGTTCGCCGAACTCGGGAGCGATTACGTCGAGATCGAACGGTGGGACGACTACTGGGACGACCTCGAGCCGAACCTCGAGCGAGTCCGTTTCGAGTCCCACGAGGACAATGCGGGCCGCGTGTCCGCCATCAGAGGGGAGGATACCGACGCCATCGCGGGCATTCCGAACGCGGACTGGGACGTCCTCGAGAACGAGAACGGGGTGAACCTCCACTCTGCCGAGAGTCCGACGTTTATGTATATGGCCTTTAACTGCAACGAGGGGCCGACGACGAATCCCGAGGTGCGACGGGGGATCGCCCACTCGTTCTCGATGTCGGACTTCATCGAGTCCAGCGCCGGGAACGTGACCTCGCCGATGTACAGTCCGGTTCCGCCGGTCGTCAACGAAGTCTGGGGGTTCCCGGAAGACGAATATCAGGACATGTTGCCGGAATACGACCCCGATCGGGCGCAGTCGCTTCTCGACGAACACGCGCCCGACGACTTCGAGCCGACGATCATCACGCCGGCCGGACTTCGGGCGCGACTCGCCGAGCGGATCGCCACTCGGCTCGACGAGATCGGCTACGGTGCCGAGGTCGAGCAGCTCGACTTCGCGACCCTGGTCGACAGGTATCACACGGGTAGCACCGATGACTACCACATGTACCTGCTGGGCTGGACCGGCGGCCCCGACCCCGACTACTACCTCTATCCGCTGTTCCACGAGAGTCAGACCGGGGAAAACGGCAATCAGGGTCACTACTACGAGGGAAGTGAGGATTTCCACGACGACATCGCCAGGGCGCGCAACATGGCGGGCCAGGAGGAACGGTACGACGTCTACGAACCGGTTATCCGAGAAATCGTCGAGCAACTCCCCGTGCTCCCCGCGTTCACGCAGGACAATACGATGGCCTCTCGCGACTATGTGCAAGGTCTGCAGGCCCATCCGGAGGTCACGCGGAATCCGACCCTCGTCGCGGACTACACGAACGTGTCGATGGAGTGAACGCGGCGCGAGACCGCGTTCGGTCCGGCGGCGGTCGAGCTCGTCCGCCGACGGCACCGAACGCCGACGCCGCCCGAGTACGGACCACAACGACGAGAACACCGACCGATTCGCTGACCGATGAAACTACTCAGATACACGACATACAGGCTGCTACAGTCGATCCCCGTCCTGATCGGGATCTCCGTCATCACGTTCCTGCTCGCGAACCTGGGGCCGGGCGATCCCGTCAGCCTCATGCTTCAGGGACAGGAAACCAACGAGGAACTGATCCGGTCGATCGAACGGCAGTACGGGCTCGACAGGCCGCTACACGAGCGCTACCTGTCGTATATGGCCGGGCTACTACAGGGCGATTTCGGGCAGAGTTTTTACTACAGGCGGCCGGTGTCCGGCCTGATACTGGAACGGGTCGGGCCGACGCTCCTGCTGGTCCTCTCCGCGTACGCGTTCGCGCTCATCACGGCGATTCCCCTCGGGATCATCGCCGCCGACCGGCGGAACGAACCGACCGATCACGTCTCCAGAATCGTCGCCCTCTTCGGCGTCAGCACCCCGTCGTTCTGGATCGGGATCGTGCTGATCCTCGTCTTCGCCGTCTTGGCACCGTGGCCACTGCGGGTGATACCCGGACTGCCACTTCCCACGAACGGGCTCATCTATCCGTGGCGACCGCCGAGTTCCTATCGGAGTATCGACGGCCATCTCGAGTTGTACTACCAGACGATCAGACACCTGCTGTTACCGATGATCGCACTCGGGACGTTACAGATGGCGACGATCATGCGCGTCGAGCGCACGCAGATGATCGAGTCGCTGCAGGGCGAGTACGTCAAGCTGGCGCGTGCGTACGGCGTACCGGAACGGACGATCCTGCGAAAACACGCCTTCCAGGTCGCTCAACTCCCGATCATCACCCTCGTCGGCCTCAACCTATCGACGGCGCTTGGCGGTGCAGTTCTGATCGAGGAGGTGTTCAGCATCAACGGGATGGGGAAACTGTTCATCGACGCGATCCAGCAGAACGACTACCAACTCGTGATGGGCGTCACCATGATGCTCGGCGTCCTGTTCGTGATCGGCGTCATCATCACGGACATCTCGTACGCCTACATCGATCCGCGAGTCACCTACGGGGAGAGTGAGTAACCATGGCAATCGGCGAATCAGAATTCGAGGCCGGTTCGGAATCGATGGCCGAAGACGAGGTCGAAACCCGCGTGGGCTGGCGGTACACCCTCGCGCGGGTCAAACGGGACACGACGGCCCGGTGGGGACTGTACATCGTGGCGTTCGTGTTGTTCGTCGCGGTATACGCCCTCGTCGACAGTAACCTCTCGCGGCTCACCTTCGGAGTGGTATCGGACTACACGTTCGCGGAGCTACTGCCGTTCTTCGATCACCCTACGCACCTCCCGCCGCCGGGCGAAGGACAACAGAACGTACCTCCGTACTTCCCGCTCGCGGAGCAGTCGTGGAACCCGCTGCCGGCGGGCGGCATGCCCGAGTATCCGCTCGGCACTGACCCCGCCGGTCGGGACTACTTCACCAGAGTCGTCTACGGCACGCAGGTGTCGGTGTTCGTCGGGCTGGTCTCGACGTTCATCGGCCTCACCGGCGGGACGCTCATCGGTGCCGTCGCGGGCTACTACGGCGGCAAGGTCGACGACCTCCTGATGCGGCTGGTCGAGACGGTGTACGCGATCCCGCCGCTGATCCTCATCATCGTCTTCACCGTGTTCGTCGGCGGCGCGAACATCTGGTACGCGGTGATCGGCGTCGGCATCGCCTTCATCCCCGTTTTCGCCCGCATCATCCGCAGCCGCGTCCTGAGCATCCGCGAGATGGACTACATCGAGGCGGCGCAGGCGGCCGGCGTCAAGGATCGAAACATCATCCTGCGACACGTCGTTCCGAACAGTTTCGCGCCGGTGCTGGTGTACGCGACGCTGCAGATCGGCGTCACGATCCTCATCGTCGCCGGGCTCTCCTTCCTCGGCTACGGCGCACAGCCGCCGACCCCGGACTGGGGGCAGATGCTCAACGTCGCACACAACAACTACATGCACTCGAACATCTGGCTCTCGATCTGGCCGGGACTGGCGATTATGATCACGATTATGGGCTTCAACCTGTTCGGCGACGGCCTGCAGGACGCCCTCGACCCGCGGATTGACGACTGACAATGAGCACCGAACCACTACTTCGCGTCGAGAACCTCGAGACGCAGTTCTTCACGGACGCAGGGACAGTACGCGCCGTCGACGGCATCTCCTTCGAGATCCGCGAGGGCGAGATCGTCGGCCTCGTCGGCGAGAGCGGCGCCGGCAAATCGGTCGCCTCGATGAGCCTCTTGCGGCTCGTCGAGAGACCCGGCGAGATCGTCGGCGGCGAAATCACCTACAAGGGCGAGACCATCGTGGGCTTCGAAGAGGGGCCCGACGGGGAGCGTCGAGAGCGCGACGAGATGCTCTCGAACGAGGAGATCCGGACCCGGATCCGGGGCAACGAGATCGCGGTGATCTTCCAGGATCCGATGGAGTCGCTCAATCCCGTCTTCACCGTCGGCGGCCAACTGCGGGAGTTCATCGAACTCAACCGCGGGCTTTCCGAAGACGAGGCGAAAGCCGAGGCGATCGACATGCTCCGGGAGGTCGGCATCCCCGACCCCGAACAGCGCTACGAGGAGTACCCCCACCAGTTCTCCGGGGGGATGCGCCAGCGCGTGCTGATCGCGATGGCGCTGGCCTGCGAACCGAGCCTCATCATCGCCGACGAGCCGACGACGGCCCTGGACGTCACCGTCGAGGGACAGATCATCGATCTCGTCGACGACCTCCAAGCGAAGTACGGGACGAGCTTCCTCTGGGTCACCCACGACCTCGGCGTCGTCGCCGAGATCTGCGACCGAGTGAACGTCATGTACCTCGGCGAGATCGTCGAGCAAGCGCCGGTCGACGAGCTGTTTTACGACACGAAACACCCCTATACGAACGCACTGCTGAACTCGATCCCTCGTCCCGATCGAACTGTGAGCGAACTCGAGGCGATCGAGGGAGTCATGCCCGAAGCGATCGATCCGCCGTCGGGCTGTCGGTTCCACCCGCGCTGTCCCGACGCCCGCGAGGTGTGCAAGCGGGTCCACCCCGACGCAAAAACCGTCGACGACGCCGACGGCGAACCGCATCGGGCGGCCTGCGTGAAATACGACGCCTTCGACGTCGGCTACGTCGAAAGCCGACCGCTCGAGGGGGCAGCGGGGATCGATCGGACGGCGGCAGCCGGAGACGTCGACGAGCCGGAATCGATCGCACCGAATCCGGCCAGCGACGAGAGCGGAGGTGAGGGCCGTGAGTAGTGGCATTCGGATGGACGAGGAGAGCGGCTACGACAGCGACGACGCGCTGCTCGAACTCGAGGGCGTCTCGAAGTACTTCGCACAGGAGTCGGGACTGCTGGCGGGCGTGCAGTTCGATCCGAGCCAGTTTCCGCCGATCAGCGTCGACCGGGACCGCGTGAAGGCGGTCGACGACGTCTCCCTCGAGATCCAGCCCGGAGAGACGCTCGGGCTCGTCGGCGAGTCCGGCTGCGGCAAGAGCACGCTCGGGCGGACGGTCTTGCGCCTGCTCGAGCCGACCGACGGAGACATCTACTTCAAGGGGGAGAACCTGGCCGACCTCGGCGGCGAGGAACTCCGGCGGATGCGTTCGGATATGCAGATGATCTTCCAGGACCCCCAGTCCTCGCTCGACCCGCGGATGAAGGTCGGCCAGATAATCGAGGAGCCGATGGGGGCCCACGACATGTTGGACGACGAAGGGCGGGAAGCGCGGGCGAAGGACCTCCTCGAGAAGGTCGGGCTCGATCCGCGCCACTACAACCGGTTTCCCCACGCGTTCTCCGGCGGCCAGCGCCAGCGCATCAACCTCGCGCGAGCGCTGTCGGTCGACCCCGATTTCGTCGTCTGCGACGAGCCCGTCTCCGCGCTGGACGTCTCCATTCAGGCGCAGGTGCTGAACACGATGGAGCAACTCCAGGAGGAGTTCGGCCTCACCTTCCTCTTCATCGCCCACGATCTCTCGGTGATCCGTCACATCTCCGACCGCGTCGCGGTGATGTACCTCGGCCACATCGTCGAGTTGGCGGAGAAAGAGGAACTGTTCGAGAACCCCCAGCATCCCTACACCCGCGCGTTGCTCGAGTCCATTCCCGTCCCCGATCCGCGGGAGAACGGTGCGCGCGGCGTGCTCGAGGGCGAGGTGCCGAGTCCGGTCGATCCGCCCTCCGGCTGCCGGTTCCGCACGCGCTGTCCGCGCCTGATCGCGCCCGACGAGTACGACTGGGCCGACGGGGAGTGGGAACGGACGCGAGCGTTCATGCGGGCGGTCAAGCGACGAACGTTCGAACCGATGCCGGCCGCCCGGATCGAGGCCGAGTTCTTCGGCGGGAATCCCCCGCGTGGCGAGGCAGGAGCGATCGTTAGTGACGCAATCGAGCTCATCGCCACTGATAGCGAACGGAGCGGGGGAGGCGAAGCGGGTGACGATGGTGACGACCAATACGATCGATGGGCGGCGGCGACAAACCTGTTGCTCGAGTCCTTCGCCGAGCAGAGCATCTGCGCCCGCGAGCGGCCGGCGTACGAACTCGAGGCCGAGTACGGCGACGGGGAGCATCTGGCGGCCTGTCACCTGCATCGGTGACGGCCGGGACCCGCTCGAGATTCGTGTCTCCGAACGGTTCTATCGGCCGTTCGGCGACGAGTCTCGAGACGCAACGCAACTGTGAGAGTCGTTCACTAATAGTTCGAGCGCCGATCATCCAACACGGTCGATCATCGCAATAATGCTTAAAGGGTTGTCGCAACTATTAACTCGTGTATGAGTAAGATACTCGCCATTCTGGCAACGCACACGAAAGCTGGCGCGAAGGTACAGCGAACGATCGAACACTCGCCCGCGTTCTCGGGCGTCCAGACGAGCGAGAACGGCCGTCCCGAGACGCAGGTCTCGCCGGGCGGGTTCCTAACGGGATAGTCCCGACAACCGGTAGCGATCTCTCAGTACGGATACCGGTGTGTGGATCCGACACCGAAACAATTGGGAGTTCCCCCTCCGAGACCGACGATCTTGCGGGCGATCACCCGACTCAGTCGAACGCCGACGACGGATGCTCGACATAGAGATCCTGTTCTGTCACCCGCCGGTAGAGTTCGTAGAGCGTCTCGACCGCCGCCTCGTCGGGGTCGAACCGAACGTGTGGAGCAGCGTAATAGCCGCGACAACTGACGAGGAAGAAGTACAGCGTCCGATGATGATCGGGCGTCGCGTCGACGACGCCCAGCGATCGGCCGCCCAGATCGTCCGAAAAGTCGTTGAGCATCGCCGCGATATCGTCCTGCAACTGCTCGTCCGGCCGATACTGGGGGAACCCGAACGTCCGTTGCATGTACGTCGTCGCCGCCTCGAGAACCGAGTTCGAGTCCCACCCGGTCGGGTCGACGGCCTGAAACGTCTCGTACAGCGCGAGCGTCCGCGAGAGCTCGTCTCGGGTAACTGCAATCGGCATGACCGGCTCGCCGCGCGGGAGCGAGTAGTCGGGAAACGTGTGCGAATCGGGGGCCGGAAGCTGCGCGAACACCTGCTCGATCGACATATGCGAACGTATGTCACAGAGGGTGAAACTGTTACCGGTGTGCAACTGGCCACGCGGGATACTATAGTAGCCACTGAAAGTCACTGCACACCTGATCGCACGACTGCGTTGCGATCAGTATGTGAATCGTTTCAGCGGCTACTATAGCGGAGTCTACCGTTCCCCGTCGGCGGCCCACTCGAGGAGCGGCTGGAGTCGCCGGCAGAGTTCGTCGCCGTCGTCGGTGAGGTCGTACTCGACGCGCGGGGGAATCTCGGCGTACTGCTCCCGGTCGAGGTAGCCGGCGTCGACCAGCTCGTCGAGCCGGCTCGAGAGCGTCGAACTGCTCACGTCGTCAAACGCGTCCTCGATCTCGCCGTACCGCGCCGGTCCGATCGCGCCGACGACGCAGATCAGCTGCATCGCGTACCGACGGCTGAGCAGTTCCATTAACCCGTCGAGTCGGCAGTAACAGTCGATCTCACAGGGCGAATCGGACGGTTCGAGTCGGTCGTCAACGGTCTCGGCCATAGCTTTCGATCACCGCAGTTACTCCGTTACTTCGGACTCGGCAGTACAAGTACTTCGCGGATCGAAGTAATAGTGTATGACGGAGCAAACTTGCGAGTGTTGCGAACCACTCGAGCGGCAGTCAGCAGTGTCGGAGAGCGAGAGCGACCGCGAGAGCGCGACGACGGCGGTCGAGGACGGCCCGTCGGTCGACCGCTGGCTCGGCGAGACGGCCGTGATGGAGACACCGTTACCCGAGGACGTTCAAACGGCGATGGAACGGTTCTTCGGCGACGTGTCGATCACCACCCTCGCGGAGTGGGTCACCGAACTTCGAGATCGAATCGGCGGCGGCTCGATCGAAATCGACGACCTCTGTCACGCCGACGAGGAGACGGGCCACTGGGGCGAACTGGACGGCACCCGCTACGACTTCCAGTGTTTCTACGACGCGGTCGCGCTCGCCGAACTGTCGTCGAAATCGGTCGAGGTTCGCACGGAGAGCCCGGACGGGACGGTCATCGAGGCTCGAGCGACCGGCGACGGCGACGTGACAGCGACGCCGACGACGGCGGTCGTCTCCTTCGGCGTCGCGACCGACGGCTCGGCCGCGATGAACGGCGGACCGACGCTCGAGGACGCCTATACTTCGATCTGTCCAGTAGTTACTGCGTTTCCGACTCGGAGCGCGTACGAACAGTGGGCAGCCCAGACGCCGGTCGCAACCGTCGGTCTGCCGATATCGGCCGCGACGGGAGTCGCGACCGGTCTCGTCGACGAATAATCCCATTTCCCTCCCCAGTTATCGCCAGGCCGGCAGCGTCGGTGCGTCGTCCGCCTGCATGGAAAGCCAGGCACCGTCCGCGGAGATATCCGCAATGACGTACTCGTCGCTCGCGGCCGTCGAATCGATCGAACCGACGATGGTGTCGTCGGACGTCATGGCGTGGGGGTTCGTCGCCATGTTAGTGAGTGACAACCACCGACATATAAACTCATCGAATCTGACTGTCCGTTCACGATACTAATCGGAAACGGGGCGACTTCCGACGTCTGAAACACTGGGTTTATACTCATTTTCGCCGTACCGGAGAGATATGAACGTAGCCGACGCGATGACGCCCGGCGAGGACGTGGTAACCGTCGACCTGCCGGGTACCCGAACCGACGTGCTCGAGTACCTGCAAGAACGGTCGTTCTCGTCCGTACCGGTCGTCGAAGAGACCGATGACGGACTCGAGTACCGGGGTCTGATCTCGCGGGAGACGCTGATCGAACGGCCGGACGAGGACCAGCTGGTCATCCTGATGAACGAGGACGTGCCGACGACGACCGCCGAGACGAGCCTCGAGGACATCGCGCGGACGATGGTCGAGGCGGGCGCGCGCCGCGTCCCGGTCGTTGACGGCGAGTTCGAGGGGATCATCACGGTGACGGACATCATTCACGCGGTCGCGACGGGCGACCAGCCGACCGACGGCACCGTCGAGTCCCACGCCAGCGAGAACGTGAACACGACCTACGAGGGTGCGCCCCTCCCCGTCGCCGAGCGGGAACTCTCCTACGCGAACGTCCCCTACACAGTCGCGTTGGACGACGAAGGCCGGATGAACGGCGTCCTCACGGAAGTAGACATCATCGACGTCGCCCGGATCGTCGAGGGCGAGGAGGAGACGGGCGACAACTTCGGCGATCAGGACGACGACTGGTCCTGGGAGGGGATCAAGGCCGTCGGCAGCCGCTATCTCCCCACGCGGGACATCGAGATTCCGACGGGGCCAGTTCGAGGGTTCATGAGCGACGACATCGTGACGGTCTCGAGCCAGACGACGATTCAGGAGGCCGCACAGCGGATGATCAGCAACGACATCGAACAGATTCCGATGGTCACGGGCGAAGATCTCGCCGGCATCGTCTGCGACGTCGATCTCCTGGAGGCGCTGTATGAGTGACCAGGAAGGCGCGGACGAAAGCGCAGAGGAACCGACGAGCGAAAAACTGGTCGAACTGGCCAAACGGCGAGGCTACTTCTTCCAGTCCTCGGGCGCGTACGGCGGCGTCGGCGGCTTCTACACCTTCGGCCCGCAGGGCGCGGCACTGAAGGGTAACGTCGAGGACGCCTGGCGCGATCGCTTCGCGCTCGCGGAGGGTAACATGGAGATCGACGCGCCGACGATCATGCCCGAACCCGTCTTCGAGGCGTCGGGTCACCTCGAGGGGTTCGACGACATGCTCGTCGAGTGTCCCGAGTGCGGCGAGAGCCACCGCGCGGATCACGTCGTCGAGGACGAGACGGAGTACGAGGACGCCGAGAGCCTCCCGATCCCCGAAGTCGAGGACGTCATCGCCGAGTACGAACTCGTCTGCCCGAACTGCGGCGCCGGGCTGGCGGGTCAGGCCGTCGACTCGTTCAATCTCATGTTCGCGACGAACATCGGTCCCGGCGACTCCGACCCCGGCTATCTGCGCCCCGAAACGGCGCAAGGGATCTTCGTCGAGTTTCCCCGCCTCAAGGAGTACGCGCGCAACCAGCTTCCCTTCGGCGTGACCCAGATCGGCCGCGCCTACCGCAACGAGATCAGCCCCCGGCGCTCGATCATCCGCACGCGGGAGTTCACGCAGGCCGAACTCGAGTACTTCATCGACCCCGAGGCCGACGAACCGGACCTCTCGAGCGTCGAAGACGTCGAGGTCACGCTCTACCCGGCCAGCGAGCAGAACGATGAGGACGGCGAGGCGTTCGAGACGACGATCGGCGAGGCTGTCGAAGAGGACATCATCACCGACCAGTGGGTCGCCTACTTCCTCGGCGTCGCGAAGCCGTGGTACGAGTCGGTCGGCGTCGACATGGATCGCTTTCGCTACCGTCAGCACCTCGCGGGCGAGCGGGCCCACTACGCCAGCGACTGCTGGGACGCCGAAGCGTTGATCGACGGGAGTGAGGAATCGCAAGATTCCGAACAACGGAAGTCGGCGGAGCCGTCTTCCGGTTACTGGATCGAGATGGCCGGCTTCGCCCACCGGGGGAACTACGACCTCTCGAAGCACGCCGAACACTCCGGCGACCGATTCACGATCTTCCGGCAGTACGACGAACCCAAGACCGTCGAGCGCGCCACGGTCGATCCCGACATGAGCTACCTCGGCCCCGAGTTCGGCGGTAACGCGCAGGCCGTGGTCCAGACGCTCGAGGACCTGGCGGCTCGCGACCGCTCCGCGTTCGACGGCGATACAGTCGAGATCGAAATCGAGGGCGAGACCCACGAAATTCCCGTCGGGAAGACCGGCTTCTCGGTCGAGGAGCAGACCGAAGCGGGCGAGCACGTCACCCCCCACGTCGTCGAACCATCCTTCGGCGTCGACCGGACCGTTTACACCGTCCTCCACCACGCCTATCGCGAGGACGAGGTCGCCGACGAGGAACGCACCTTCCTCGAGCTCGAGCCGGAGGTCGCACCCACGTTCGTCGGCGTCTTCCCGCTCCAGAGCGACGACGAACTCGAGTCCGAAGCCGAAGGGATCGCCGCGGCCCTGCGCGAGGCGGGGCTGTCGGTCACCTACGACGACTCCGGGAACATCGGACGGCGCTACCGCCGCCAGGACGAAGTCGGCACGCCGTTTTGCGTGACGGTGGACTACGAGAGCATCGAACAGGAAGACGGGGGCGTGACGGTCCGCGAGCGCGACTCGACCGATCAGAAGCGGCTCCCGATCGACGACCTGCCCGAGACGCTGTCGGCGATCCGCGCCGGCGACCTCGAGTTCGAGGAGTTGTAGGGGTCGCATCGCCGAGGCTGGCGGCCTTCCTATTGCACCCGCGAGCGAGTGAAACGAGCGAGCGGGCCGACGACCGATGTGGACGGCGCTCTCGAGCGCCGGGAACGGAGGGAGGAGGCTTTTGATCAACCCTTTACCGAGCGAACGAGCGAAGCGAGTGAGCGCAGCGTAAAAGGTTGGAACTGATCGACGGACTGAAGGTCACCTCCCCCGAGGCACGAAGTGATGGCTGACGAACTGAAGCGGCGACTCGTCCACGCCAGTGGCTCCGGGTTGGTCGCCCTCTACTTGCTCGCCGACTATCTCGAGGCCGGGCTCACGTGGCCCCGCTTTCGGCTCCTGATGATCGCCCTCGCGACCGGCGCGCTCGTCCTCGAGTTCCTGCGGCTTCGGATCGGACTCGACTGGCAACTCTACGACGTGCTGACTCGCGAGTACGAGCAGGACAACCCCGCCGGCTACGCCCTGTACATGATCAGTATGGCGATCGTCGTGGTGGTCTTCCAGCAGGATATCGCCCTCCCCGCGATGTTGATGCTCTCGCTCGGCGATCCGATCAGCGGAGCCGTCTCGGACAACACCCTTCAGCGGGTCAAGCCGCCGAAGGTGCTCATCACGATGTTCCTCGTCTCGACGGTTATCGCGATCCCGTTCCTTCCGATCGGCGTTGCGCTGGTCGCCGCCCTGGGCGCGACCCTCGCCGACGGCGTCACCCTCGAGATCCGCACCTACATCATCGACGACAACCTGACGATTCCGATCTACGCCGCCTGTCTAGCGTGGCTGGTGCTCGAGTTCGCGCCGTTGTAACCGCGCGAACTGCCGACGGCGACGGCAGTGACCGGTTCCGATATCGGCAAGGTCGTACCGTTCTGGGTCGCTCAAGACCGTCGCCGACGAATGGGTGAATCGATACGTGTCTCCCCCGGAAACGAGGAATCGACTGTCGACCGTGCGGTCCTTCCTGACGGACGGCCGCGGCGATATTCTGGTCGCCGTCGCCGCCGGCTGGTTCCTCTCGATCGGCGTCCGGCTGGCCTACCCCGTCCTGTTGCCCTATCTACGAGAATCGTACGGGCTCGACCTGACCACGGCCGGGCTCCTGTTGACCACGCTCTGGCTCTGTTACGCGCTGGGGCAGCTCCCGGGCGGTCTGCTCGCCGACCGCTTCGGCGAGGGAAACGTCCTCGTCGCGAGTACCCTGATTTCGGCGGTGACGCTCGGGCTCGTCGCCGTCGCCGGCTCCGCGCCGATCGTCTACCTCGCGACCGGGGCGTTCGGCTTCGGAACGGCGCTGTACGGCGTCGCCCGTTTCACGACGCTCTCGGACGTCTATCCGAACAACGACGGCACCGCGATCGGCGTGACGATGGCGGCGGGACAGGCCGGAAACACGCTCTTGCCGCTCGCGGCCGGCGGGATCGCCTCGGCGTTCGCCTGGCAGTACGGCTTCGGCCTCGCCGTCCCCGCCTTCGCACTCGTGGCGATCGGCCTCCGATTCGTCGTTCCCGCACGCACCTCCGGCGCGACCAGCGCCGTCGACAGCGTCTCCCTCGAGACGGTCCGGTACGTCCTTTCGGAGCTGCACCGACCCGAGATCATTACCGTGACAGCGATCCAGATCCTGACCTACTGCGTCTGGCAGGCCTTTACGGGCTTCTATCCGACCTATCTGATCCAGATCAAGGGTTTCTCCCAGGGCGTCGCCACCGGACTCTTTAGCACGTTCTTCGCGATGGGGATCCTCGTCCAGCCGCTGACGGGGCAGCTGTACGACCGGTTCGGGATCCGGAAATCGCTCCCGCCCGTATTGGGCGTCGTCGTGGTCTCGCTGGTCGCGCTGCCGTTCCTCGAGGGGTTCTGGCCGATCGTCGTCGGCACGGTCTTCCTCTCGAGCATCTTGGGATACGGGACGATCACCCTGCCGTACATGACCTCGGTGTTCCCGGCGGATATGAAGGGGACGGGACTGGGCTTCCTGCGGACCGTCTACATGACCATCGGCGCGGTCAGTCCGGTCCTGTTCGGCGCGCTCGCCGACCGGGGATTCTTCGACGAGGCGTACCTGATACTTGCCGGGTTCGTCGCTGTCGCGATGGTGCTGACCTGGTGGCTGCCCGAACTGTCGGAGCAGTGATCGCTCGCATCGGCCTCGAGTCACATTTCTCTCACGCCCTCAAGCGTTCAACCGCCAGAGTTCGAAATTGAGCACGGCCGCGAACGTCACCCACGCGAGATACGGCACGAGCAGGGCCGCAGCGCGACGGTCGACCCGTCGAAACGCGAGGATCGTCCCGACGACGAGTATCCAGAGTACACCGATGACGCCGAGTGCGACCAGTGGCAGCTCGAGCGCGAAAAACGCGGGCGTCCAGACCACGTTGAACAGCATTTGGCCGGCGAACAGCCCGAGTGCGAGTCGCCGACCGGCGGCGTCGCTGCGCCAGACGAGCCACAGCGCGACGCCTAGCAGAGTAAACAGTAGCGTCCAGACGACCGGAAACGCGATACCCGGCGGGTAGAACCAGGGTTTCTCGAGGCTTCGAAACCACGGCGTGGCGGGCGAGGAGAACACGCCCGGCAGCCCGCCGATGAGATTGACCAGCAGGACGAAGGCGACGGCGGTCAGAATCGACTTCCCGTCCGGGAGGCGCTGGGATATCGATCGGGTCTCCATACGCGCTCTACGTCACCTGCAGGTTTATATCGCCGACCCGCCGCGACCCGGCGACACTGCCGTCACGCTCGCGAGACCACTTTCACCCCGGTACGGGAACCCTTATTCGCGGCGGCGATGAACGGCCGGTAATGGCAACGACGGACGAGGAGATCGCGTCTATCGAGCACCCGCTGCTCGAGCCCGACTTCCTCGAGCGCCGACTCTACCAGCTGAAACTCGCGGGTACGGCCGCGAACCACCACACGCTCGTCTGTCTCCCGACCGGACTGGGGAAGACGACGGTGAGCCTGCTCGTGACGGCCCGGCGACTCGAGGAGGTCGGCGGCAAATCGCTGATGCTCGCGCCGACGAAACCTCTCGTCCAGCAGCACGCGGACTTCTACCGCGAGGCCCTCCAGCTCCCCGACGAGGAGATCGTCGTGTTCACCGGCGACGTGAGCCCGGACGACCGCGCCGAGATGTGGGAGTCGGCGACGATCGTGATGGCGACCCCGCAGGTGATCGAAAACGACCTCGTCGGCAGCCGGATTTCGCTCGCGGACGTGACCCACATCACCTTCGACGAGTGTCACCGCGCGACCGGCGACTACGCCTACAACTACATCGCCGAGCGCTACCACGCAGACGCGAAGCAACCGCTCGTTACCGGGATGTCGGCGTCGCCCGGCGGCGACGAGGAGGCCATCCTCGAGGTCTGTGAGAACCTCGGGCTGGACGAAGTCGAGGTGATGACGGAGGAGGACGCCGACGTCGAGGAATTCACCCACGACACCGAGGTCGAGTGGGAACGCATCGACCTCCCCGACGAGGTCCTCGAGATTCGGGACGCGTTGAACGAGGTGATCAAAGAGCGCCTCGAGAAGCTCAAGGAACTGGGCGTCGCGAGTTCGACCCAGCCCGACCAGTCCCAG
Source organism: Natrinema sp. DC36 (assembly GCF_020405225.1). Taxonomy (NCBI): domain Archaea; kingdom Methanobacteriati; phylum Methanobacteriota; class Halobacteria; order Halobacteriales; family Natrialbaceae; genus Natrinema; species Natrinema sp. DC36. The sequence continues at coordinate 3,347,565 of NZ_CP084472.1, read as the reverse complement.
AAGGACCTGAATCGGATGCGAGCGGAGTTACAGGAGCTGATCAACAACGACCAGTCGGAGGGGTTCGAGGGGATGTCCATTCATGCGGAAGTGATGAAACTCCGGCAGGCCGTCACCCTCGTGGAGACCCAGAGCGTCGAGGCCCTCTGTCGGTATTTCGATCGCCAGCGCAATCAGGCTCGGTCGTCCGGGGCGTCGAAGGCGAGCCAGCGAATGGTCTCGGACCCGCGTGTGCGCGAGGCCATGCGGAAAGCCGAGAGCTTCGACGAGATCCACCCCAAGTACAGCAAAACCCGTATGCTGCTGGCCGAAACGCTGGGGCTCGAGGGCGGCGAGCGGGTGATCGTCTTCACCGAGTCCCGCGACACGGCCGAGGCGCTCACCGAATTCCTGTGCGAGAGCTTCGACGCGAAGCGGTTCGTCGGACAGGGCGACCGCGAGGGCTCCGACGGGATGACCCAGAAACAGCAACAGGAAGTACTGGACGAGTTCCGAGCGGGCGAGTTCGAGGTGCTCGTCTCCACCTCGGTCGCCGAGGAGGGGCTGGACGTCCCGGAGGTCGACCTCGTGCTCTTCTACGAACCCGTCCCGACCGCGATCCGGTCGATTCAGCGGAAAGGACGGACCGGTCGCCAGTCCGAGGGGCGCGTCGTCGTCCTCATGGCCGAGGACACCCGCGACGAGGCCTACTTCTGGATCTCGCGGCGCCGCGAGAAGGAGATGGAGTCGGAGCTGCGCGAGCTGAAGGGGATGGCCGACGACCTCGCGGCCGAACTCGACGACTCCCAGCAATCGCTGGCCGATTTCGAGGCGGCCGGCGAGAGCGAAGCGGAAGTGGACGACAGCGAAGCGGACCCCGACGCAGTCGGTGGGTCTTCCAGCGGAAGCGAGGGGGTTGCGGGGCAGCCCGGATTACAGGAATTTGGCCCCGAGAACTCGGAAGCGAGTAACGGTGACGACGCCGGAGACGACTCCGACGAGGTCGAAACCCACGAACCGCACGCCGAGGGCGAGACGGTCGCGGTCGTCGCCGACCAGCGCGAGATGGACGCGAACATCGCCCGCGACCTCTCGCGGCGTGAGGAGTACGAGATCAGCCTCGAGACGCTCGACGTCGGCGACTACGTCCTCTCCGACCGGGTCGTCGTCGAGCGCAAGTCCGTCGCGGACTTCGTCGACTCGCTGGTCGGCGGCGACCGATCGGTCTTCGAGCAGGTCGGCGCGATGGCTCGCCACTACTCGCGGCCGATCGTCGTCGTCGAGGGCGAGGGGCTGTACGAACAGCGGGACGTCCACCCGAACGCGATCCGGGGGGCGCTCTCGAGTCTCGCCGTCGACTTCGGTGCGAGCGTGCTGCGGACCGAAAGCGAGGACGACACGACCGAACTGCTCGCGGTGATCGCCGGCCGGGAACAGTCGACCGCCGACCGGGAGGTGTCGGTCCACGGCGAGAAGGGGACCAAGACCCTGAGCGAGCAACAGGAGTACGTCGTCGCCTCGATCGCCGAGATCGGTCCCGTCACCGCGCGCTCGCTGCTCGAGGAGTTCGGCACGGTCGAAGGCGTAATGATCGCGACCGAGGACGAGTTGCAGGACGCTGACGGCGTCGGAACGGTCACCGCCGAGCGGATTCGAGAGGTTATCGGTAGCGACTACACCGGCTGAGTCCGACTCGACTCGCGGCTCAGTCGCTCGCTTCGGAGGAGATCCCGTCCTCGCTCTCGTCGCCGATGGGAACGGGACCCGGTCTCCCCTCCACGCGGGTGACGATCCAGTCGGCGATCCAGACGGCTCCGACGCCGAGGACGATGCCCGCGATGACGTCGATCAGCCAGTGGATCCCGAGGTACATCGTCGAGAAGACGACGCAACTCACCACGAACGACGCGAGCTGAAACCACCGCGGGTATTCGCTGCGCGACCGCCAGGCGAACACCAAGACGACGACCGCAAGCGACGTGTGCAACGAGGGGAACACGTTCGTGTTCGACGACACCGCTGCCGTCATCGTCTGGGCCTGCGGATAGAAGTCGTACATCAGCCCGGAGACGGACGACAGGTGGTTCCGCGGTCCGTACGCGATAAACAGCGTGTAGAAGATCGTCCCGATCAGGTAATTCAACAGGTACGCGATGAGGAGTTCCTTGAGGTGGCGCTGGGACGGTAACACGAAGTAGAGGATCGGTGCGGTTACCAGTAGATACGGGAACCCGAACATGTACATCGCCGAGAAGAACTCCAGCGTGGCCTGGGGGACGATATCCTGGAGAAACGCTACGAACTCCCCCTCGATTGCGTATATCTCCGCAGTGATATCCCAATCGAGAGCGTGCGAGATCCGTTCGCTATGGCCGGTCGTCGCCCGCTTCGCCAGGAAGAACAGGGCCGCCGCGCCGAGATACGGCGCGACCTCGAGGAGTCGGTCATCGAGTTCAGCCGCCGTCCGACTGATCGCTGTCCGATCGAGACAGATCGCACAGGTCCCTATGAGTCCGATGCAAACGACGAGTACCGTGAGCATGACGACGAATCCAAGTGCCATCGTTAGTTTCTCGTAAGTTCGTGGTTCGACGGGTGACTTCGGTCTGCGGGCCGGTAGCACGGAGGGCGGAGGGAAATGGCTACCTGAAACGCGACGCACGCGAGCGACCGATCAGGCCCGTCGATGAGTGTCATCAGAGTATACGTTTTTTGCTAAATATATATCTATTGATGTACAGATCCAGGTCCGGATCGACTCTCACACTGGTACGGGACGCGACGACACCCCGGGGAGGACCGAAAAGTGAAATCCGGTCGATAGTACCGCCAGTCGAGAGCCGTCAGCTCGGAGCCGGCAGTACCGTCCAGCGTCATCAGCGGAGGGTCGACAGCGTTTCGCCGGCCTCACGAGCCGCCTCGAGACAGTCCCGGGCGTACCGGGGGTCGTCCGCGGCGGCGGCCTCCGCGGCGAACTTCTCGAGCGTGCGGACGAGCGCGTCGCGTGCGGTCTCGAGGTCGGCGTCGACCGACGGCGGGGTCACTGTCGACTGCGATCGCGACTCACCGCTCGAATCGGACGGCTGGGATCGCGGCTGACGGACCCCCTCGTCGGCTCGCCGCCGGCCGGCAGCGATCGGTTCCCCGTCGGCGTCGGCCGCACGGCCAGCCTCGGAGTCGGCAGCGTCGACCGTGTCCGCGGTCGTCGCGTCGGCCATCGCAGGACGGTCGCGACCGTCGTCGGCCGGTTGTTCCGTCGCAGGCTGCCCTGCAGCGGGCTGTTCTGCAGCGGACTGTCCCGTAGTGGGCTGCTCCGCAGTCGACCGTTCCGTCGCGGGTTGTCCCGCAGTCGACTGTTCGTCGGCCGATTGCGCCTCGAGTCCCGTCCCCTCGACGGCGTCGGGATTGCCGTGACAGCTGGGGCAGAACGTGGTGCCCTCGTGCTGGAAAAGCGGGTCGCCGCAGGTGCCACAGTGGGCGTTCGTCATCGTCGCGCCCTTGAGCAGCAGATCGCTCATCCGTTGGGTCGCCTTGCGCTCTTCTTTGTCCTGCTCGTACTTCTCTCGAAGTTTCTCGCGCTCGGCTTCCTTGTCGAAGTCGCTCATATCCGTTGAGACGTGTCCGAGCGTCGAAAAAGCTGCGACACCCGACAGTCAGCGCAGCGCGACGGGTTGGGTCACCGCTCGAGGGCGGATTCGACCGCGTCGACGGCCGCTTCGGGCGACTCGACCGTCTCGAGAGCCATCCCGAAATCGGATACGTCGTGGGTCTCGAGGCCGACGATAGGGCGGTCGTAGATACCGGCGAAACCGATCTCCGAGAGGGTGCCGACGCCGCCAGTGAGCGCGATGACCGCGTCGCCGTTCAGCGGGACGAGCGCGTTCCGCGCGTGGCCGAGACCGGTTGCGATCGGGTGATCGACGGAGTCGTTCGCCGCCTCGGGACGCTCGCCGGGAAGGATCCCGATCGTCGTGCCGCCCGCGGCTTTCGCGCCGCGACAGACCGCTTCCATCGTGCCGCCGCGGCCGCCACAGACGACCGTATGGCCGCGGGCGGCGAGTTCGCGTCCGACCGCTTCCGCCCGAGTCGCCTGTTCGTCCGTGATCGTTCCGCCGCCGATGACGCTGACGCGCATACGTGCGTTCCGCGAGCGACGGGCATGACCGGTTCGGTCTCGACGTGATCGCGGCTCGAGCGGATACCGATCGATCGGCGGGTTTCGGGGAAACCGCGGTGGGTTTCACCGGACTGGCCGGTTCGCTCGGCGGGAGCTGCGAGGTGAGTAGATGAGACGACAGCTGTCGAGAGTTAGATCGGTACAACCGTTCGAAGTCCATCTGTCGACGGATTTAACGTGTGGGATGTGGAAGCAATACGCGACATGACGAAAGTTAGCGTGGTCGGCGCGGCCGGGACGGTCGGGGCCGCCGCGGGCTACAACATCGCGCTTCGGGACGTCGCGGACGAGCTCGTTCTCGTCGACATTCCGGACAAGGAGGACGACACGATCGGACAGGCCGCGGACGCCAATCACGGCGCGGCCTACGACTCGAACACGACGATCCGACAGGGCGGCTACGAGGACACCGCCGGCTCGGACGTCGTCGTCATCACGGCGGGTATCCCGCGACAGCCGGGACAGACGCGGATCGATCTCGCGGGCGACAATGCGCCCATCATGGAGGACATCGGCTCCTCGCTGGCCGAACACAACGACGACTTCATCACCGTCACCACGTCGAACCCGGTCGACCTGCTCAACCGCCACCTCTACGAGACGGGCGACCGCGCCCGCGAGAAGGTGATCGGCTTCGGCGGCCGGCTCGACTCCGCCCGCTTCCGGTACGTGATCTCTCAGCGCTTCGACGCGCCCGTCCAGAACGTCGAGGCGACGATCCTCGGCGAGCACGGCGACGCCCAGGTCCCCGTCTTTTCGAAGGTCCGCGTCGACGGCCGGGACCCCGAGTTCGACGAGGACGAGAAGGAAGACCTGCTCGAGGAGCTCCAGGCTTCGGCGATGAACGTCATCGAGAAGAAGGGCGCGACCGAGTGGGGCCCGGCGTCCGGCGTCGGCCACATGGTCGAGGCCATCCTGCGCGACACCGGCGAGGTGCTCCCTGGAAGCGTCGCGCTCGAGGGCGAGTACGGCCACGAGGACACCGCGTTCGGCGTTCCCATCAAGCTCGGGTCCGGCGGCGTCGAGGAGATCGTCGAGTGGGACCTCACCGAGTACGAGCGCAACCAGCTCGGCGAGGCCGCCGAGAAGCTCTCGGAGCAGTACGACGAGATCTCATAATCGACGGTCTCTCGAGCGGCTTTTTCGCGTTCGCCGCTCGAGCCGGCGTCATACGGTCTTGCTGTCACTGTGTCCCGGCGCACCCGCATGGCGGGTCGCGGGTACGCCGGGAGATAACTGCTAGTAGTCCGTCTCAGGGAATCAGCTGCTCGCCGTCGTCGTCGTAGATCGTGATCGCGTCGACGGGACAGGACCGGGCGGCGAACTTCGCGTCGAGTTCCGCGTCGTCGGGCACCTCGCGGACGAAGATTCCGTCTTCGGTCTCCTCGCTGTCGGCGAGGATCGCCTTCCCACGCGATTTGTCCTTCTCGAACGCGTCCCACTCGGCGACGCACTGGAACATCCCGATACAGACGTCCTCGTCGAATTCGACCTTCATGCGCGACCGTTGGGTCGATCGGCGTAAATCGGTAGCGGTCGGCATCCGTGGTCCGCGATATCAGAAACCACATGTCATCGTAGAGTTATTACTGGGCGGGTCGTCGGCTCGAGCATGGTCCCGGACCGGTTCGGACCGCTCGAGGCGAACGACGGAGCGGACCCGCTCGGCCGAGCGATGCTCGCTCACTACCGCGACGAACCGGGACGGCTCATCTATCGCGACGGGGCGGACGTACGGGACGGTAACGTCGCCGAGTTCTACTTCTCGAGTCCCGAGTCGTGGGACCGGGAGACGATCGCCGCGCTCGAGCGCCTCGCCGACGCCGAGCCGGTCCTCGACGTGGGGTGTGACGCGGGGAACCACCTCCTGTGGTGGGCCGATCGGGGCGTCGACGCGGTCGGCGTTGACGCGAGTCCAAATGCGGTCTTGGCCGCCCGCGAGCGGTGCGAGGTCCGCAGGACCTCGAGGCGGAGCGGCGAAGCCGCGGAGCGCGGACTCGAGGACGTTCTCGTCGGCGACATGTTCGATCTGCCGGTGCCGACGGACGCGTTCGGAGCCGTCCACGCCGTCGGCACGCAGATCGGCCTCGGCCGCTCGCTGGCCGGCGTCCGCGAACTGCTCGCCGAGTTCGATCGCGTCACCGACGACGGCGGGGTCGCGGTCGTCGATAACTACGATCCGACGCGGCTGGACGCGGAGTTCTTCGGCTACCGATCCGACCCTCGCGAGGGAGTCGCTCACCGGTGTTTCCACCTCGAGTTCGAGGGCGAGCGGGCGGACGGCGAACGATTCCGCGAGGTCGGGCGGACGCTGCAGTTCCTGCTGTGCTCGTCCGCCCGGTTCCGCGAGGCGACGACGGGGACGCCGTGGGCCGTGACCGACGTTCTGCGATCGGAGGCCCACTACAGAGCGGTTCTGGCGAAATCGGATCCGAAACCGCATCGGTAGCGAGACGGTCCCGGGGTAGACGCGAAAATCGGGGCAGATACCGGCGAGCGATGGGGGACGCGTTCAGAAGTCGTGGACCGAGCTGATCGACTCGCGGCGGCGGCCGGCTTCCGACGACGGCGCGGGGATGTCCTCCCGGTTCTCGAGGATCAGGAGGACGTCCCGGTAGTCGACCACGCCGTTGCCGTCGACGTCGAGTGCGTCGGTCACGTCGTCGGTGACGGGGCCGACGTACTCGAGGGCGAGCCAGGCGTCGAGCCGGCTCGATGGTCCCGTTCGGGCGATCCTTCGCTCCCAGGAGTCACGCCGGGCGTCGGAGACGCGGGGAAGTCGGCCGAACAGCAACAGGGCGGCGACGGTCACCGAGAGGTCGGTGTGGTGGATCCAGCCGTTGAACGGGTCGACGTGGGGACCGGCGGCCATCACCGTCTGCGCCGGACCCGTGTGAACGTTCGAGGCCCACGAGACGCCGAGGTGGTCGGAGAGGACCGCGCCGAGTTCGTTGGAGAGGGCGTATGGGCCCTCGGCGCCTCTGGCGTCCGCGATCCGTTCGACATCCTCGTCGGTGAGATCGACGTCGACGCGTCCGTCGACCGCCTCGCGGATCGGGGTGCCGGCCTCGATGGCCGCAGCGATGGCCGCGTTGCTCGCCTCCGCGTTCCGGATCGCCTCGGCCTCGATCGGCGACCCGTAGCCGCTGCCGGTCGCCAGACCGCCAGTCTCGTGGTCGGACGTGACGACGACCAGCGTGTCGTCTCGGTTCTCGGCGTACTCGAGCGCCCAGTCGACGACCGCGTCGAACTCTTCGGTCTCGGCAACCGTCGTCTGAACGTCGTTCCCGTGCTCGGCGTGGTCGATGCGCCCGCCCTCGACCAACAGGAAAAAGCCGTCGTCGTCCTCCTCGAGCCGATCGACGGCGGTCGCAGTCATCTCGGGCAGCGACGGGATCGACTCGTCGCGGTCGAGCGTGTAGGTGACGTGGCTGTCGTCGAATAGCCCGAGCAGCCTGTCTCCGCTCGCCGACTCGAGGTCGGCGGCGTCGAACAGGACCTCGTAGCCCGACTCTCGCATCCGCTCAAGCAGCGCGTCGTCGAACTCGCGACGGCCGCCGCCCATGAGCACGTCGACGTCGCTCTCGGCGTACTGTGCCGCGATCGCCTCCTCCATGTCGCGGTCGGGGACGTGCGAGGCGTAGGCGGCCGGCGTCGCGTGGGTGATCCGAGTCGTCGATACGAGTCCGGTCGCTTTGCCCCGCGCCTGTGCGAGCTCGAGCTGGGTCAACAGCGGCGTCGGATCGTCGTCGTCGGCGTCGCCGCGGACCGACAGCTGCCCGTTGTACGCCTTGTGACCGGTCGCGAGCGCGGTTCCGGCGGCCGCCGAGTCGGTCACCTCGCCGCTCCGGGAGCTGGTCCGCGTGTAGCCGACGCCGGTCATCGACTGCAGCGAGAGGTCCCCGTGGACGACCGACGTGACTTCGATCGGATCGAATCCCATGCCGTCGCCGATCAGGACGATCACGTTCTCGACGCCTCCGCCGAGACGGCTGGCGGCGGCGTCGGAGTGTGCGCCGGCCGAGCCAGTTGCACCGAGCAGTCCAGTCGCACCCAGGGCCGTAACGAACTGTCGTCGTCGCATAGTGCGTGCGGATTCTCCACGACATCGCCCATTATTGTTTGTATTATTGATTGGTAAGTTGCGATGGAAATCAGTAGTCGAGGAGAGACGGGTCCGCGACTCATTCAGCGATCGATGACCCTCGAGAGCGGGGTGCGGGACGGATGCACGGAACCCGGAGGAACCCTTTTCCGCTCCGTCGTGGAACCTCGACCGACGGAATGGTTGCACTGTCCTTTGCCGTTCTAGTCGGGACCGCCATCTTGACCTGTCTGTTCATGGCGTGGGTGCTCGGGGCGAACAGCAACTCGCCGCCGTTCGCTCCGGCGATCGGCGCAAACGCGATTTCGACGATGCAAGCGGCGTTCGTCATCGGCCTGCTCGCGGCCGCGGGGGCGCTCATGCAGGGCGGCAGCATCTCCGAGACCATCGGTGGGGATCTAATCGATGGCGTCACGATCACGCCGCTGGCGGCCACCGCGGGCCTGCTGACCGCGGCGGGCTTCATGGCGATCGGTATCTATACCCGATACCCGATCCCAGCGGCGTTCGCGACGACGGGCGCGATGGTCGGCGTCGGCCTCTCGCTGGGCGGCGACCCGGCGATGGCGACCTACCGCCGGTTAGGGACCTTCTGGCTGCTCGTCCCGATCATGTCCGGCGGGTTAGCGTACGCGACGGCGACGATCCTCCGCCGCGACGACATCCCCGAGACCGTCGGTGTCCCGCTGCTCGCGGGAATCGTCGGCGCGATCGTCGCCAATATCCGCCTCGGGGTGATTCCGGATCCGTCGGCGGATCAGGGCACGCTGGCCGGCTTCGTTTCCCGACCGTTCGGCGGCGGGCCGACGCTCGCCGCCGGGATCGATCTCGGAACGGTTCTGGTGACGATCGGTGCCGGAGTCCTCGCGTTCTACTTGGTCCGCGAGCGCGTCCGCGCCTCCGTCGAGAGCGGTATCCGCTCGTTCCTGCTGGTTCTCGGCGGCATCGTCGCCTTCTCCTCGGGCGGTTCGCAGGTCGGGCTCGCGACCGGCCCGCTCGAGAACCTCTTTCGAGCCGAACTCGGCCTGCCGGGGATCTTCCTGCTCGCGATCGGTGCGGTCGGCATCCTCGCCGGAGCCTGGATGGGCGCTCCGCGGCTGTTGCAGGCGACCTCCCGGGAGTACGCCCAGCTCGGCGTGCGCCGATCGATCGCGGCGCTGGTGCCGGGGTTCATCATCGCCCAACTGGCGATCGCGCTCGGGATCCCCATCTCGCTGAACAACATCATCCTCTCGGGGGTCATCGGCGGCGGGCTGGCCGGTGGCTCGGCCGGCGTCTCCCGACGCAAGATCGGCGTCACGATAACTTTCTGGCTGGTGACGCTCGGGAGTTCGGTTATCGTCGGGTACGGACTCTATCAACTGTTCGCGTGGGCCATCGGGGGTTGAATCCCTAACAGCGGTGGCAACTCGAGGAACAGCGGAACTCGTCGTTCATCAAATAGTTGTAATTGGGACTAAAGCACCGTCACCGGCCGCGCAGTGCGTTCGACCACCGTGGCGGCGATGCCGCGGCCGAGAAACCGCCTGAGAAATCCCGTCGACCCGCTTCGGGAGCCGTAGATGACGACGTGATCGACCCCCTCCTCGGACGCGTACTGCGGGACGACGGTGCCGGGTCGTCCCTCGGCCGTCTCGATCCGAACGCGGTCCACCGGCGCGGGATCGGTGGAATCCGTGGAATCGGTGACCGACTCGAGCAGCTCCTCGGCGCCGGCCCGGGCCGCCGTCGTCCGTTCCTCGCTTCGCTCGAGGACACCACCTTCGCTAAGCGGTGCGTCCAGCGGCGTCACGGCAGCGAGCAGCGTGATGTCGGCGTCGGGGAACGTCTCGAGGGCGTACGCGAGCGCCTCGTCTTCCCGCGGACGGCCGAGCGTCGGGACGAGGACGTGAGTAGAGTCGGCCATAGAGTCGTCTTCGGTCGCCGGTCCTATCGGTCTATCGCCGCCAACGAATCGCTCACTCCGTTGTGTGAATGGAGTGGGTTCTGGTGGGAATGAGTATGACAACGAGTTCTGCTATCGTGGCAACAGGGATTCACCACGCCCTCCCCAGCCGATTCGTTCGCGCCTCGTGGCGCTCACTCATCCCTCGCGCAGTTTCGGGCCGCGGCTCACCCATCGGGTTCGCCGCGGTACAGCGCGCGCCACAGCATGCCGGATGGTCGGTCTGGAGCAATACGTTACTCCCCTCTGTTGAACGCTCGAAGGAAGCACGGAGCCGCCAGCGATCGACACGGATCGGGGGCGGACGAACGCATTGCTCGAGGATCCGAGCCCACGGCCCTCGAGACGATACTTTAAACCGCGGGACGCGCCAAGGACGGGTAATGAATATCGAGGAGCTGACGGGGCTCCCGGCCGGTGCCGTCGACCACTTCCGGAGCGACGGCATCGAGGAGCTCTACCCGCCACAGGCCGAGGCGGTCGAGGCCGGCGCGACCGACGGCGAGAGCCTCGTCGCCGCGGTCCCCACCGCCAGCGGGAAGACGATGATCGCCGCGCTCTCGATGCTGTCGGCGGTCGAGCGCGGCGGGAAGGCGCTGTACATCGTCCCGCTGCGAGCGCTCGCCAGCGAGAAAAAGGAGGAGTTCGAAGCCTACGAGCGCTTCGGCGTGACGACGGGCGTGACGACCGGCAACTACGAGAGCACCAGCGACTGGCTCTCGACGAAGGACATCGTCGTCGCCACCAGCGAGAAGGTCGACTCACTCGTGCGAAACGGGGCCGACTGGCTCTCGGATCTGACCTGCGTCGTCAGCGACGAGGTCCACCTCATCGACGACCGGAACCGGGGGCCGACGCTCGAGGTGACCCTCGCGAAACTCCGCAAGCTCAACCCCCGCATGCAGGTCGTCGCGCTCTCGGCGACGGTCGGCAACGCCGACGAGATCGCCGACTGGCTCGACGCCGCACTCGTGGACACCGACTGGCGACCGATCGACCTCCAGATGGGCGTCCACTACGGCAACGCGCTGAACTTCGACGACGGCTCGACCCGCGAGGTTCCGGTGGAAGGTAGCGAGAAGCAGGAGGCCGCGCTCGTTCGCGACATCCTCCAGGAGGGGGGCTCCTCGCTCGTGTTCGTCAACTCCCGTCGGAACGCCGAGGCCGCTGCGAGACGGTTGGGCGGAGTCTCGCGGAACGAACTGACCGCCGAGGAACAGACGGAACTGGCCGAGCTGGCCGACGACATCCGCGACGATAGCGACACCGAGACCAGCAAGGACCTTGCCGAGGCCGTCGAACGCGGCTCGGCGTTTCACCACGCCGGCCTCTCGAGCACCCAGCGGAGCATCGTCGAGGACGCCTTTCGCGACCGACTCCTGAAGGTGATCTCGGCCACACCGACGCTCGCAGCGGGAGTCAATACCCCGGCCCGCCGCGTGATCGTCCGCGACTGGCGGCGCTTCGATCCCAGCGCCGGCGGGATGGCACCTCTGGACGTCCTCGAGGTCCACCAGATGATGGGACGGGCGGGTCGGCCGGGGCTCGACCCCTACGGCGAGGCCGTGTTGCTCGCCAAGAGCCACGAGGAAAGCGAGGAGCTGTTCGACCGCTACGTCTGGGCCGATCCCGAACCGGTGCGCTCGAAGCTGGCAGCCGAGCCCGCGCTACGAACCCACGTACTCGCAACCATCGCCTCCGGCTTCGCTCGAACGCGAGGTGGGCTCCTCGAGTTCCTCGAGGCCACCCTCTACGCCAGCCAGTCGACCGAAGCCGGCCGGCTCGAGACGGTGACCGATACGGTCTTGCAGTACCTCGAGTCGAACGACTTTATCGAGCGCGATAGCGGTGACGAGAGCGGCGACGAAGCGACCAGCGGCGCGTTCACCTCGGCTGCCGACCTCGCTGACGATACCGGTCGAGACGAGTCGCTCGAGGCCACCAGCCTCGGCCACACCGTCTCCCGACTCTACCTGGATCCGATGAGCGCCGCGACGATCGTCCACGGGCTCGAGCGGGCGGACGAGCGCCCGACCGCGCTGGGACTCTACCAGCTCGTCTCGCGGACGCCCGACATGTACGAGCTCTACCTCCGATCGGGCGAGGACGAGAAATTCGGCGAACTCTACTACGAGCGCGAGGCCGAGCTGCTGGGCGACGCACCCAGCGAGTTCGAGGAGGAGCGCTTCGAGGACTGGCTCTCCGCGCTCAAGACGGGCAAACTGCTCGAGGACTGGGCCGCGGAGACCGACGAGGAGCAGCTGACCGACCGATACAAGATCGGCCCGGGCGACCTCCGCGGGAAGGTCGACACCGCCGAGTGGCTGCTCGGTGCGGCCGAGTCGCTCGCCGCGGAGATCGACAGCGAGTGGACCGTCGCCGTCCGAGAGGCCCGCGCCCGCGTCGAACACGGCGTCGGTGAGGAACTCCTCGAACTCGTCTCGGTCGGCGGCGTCGGCCGGAAGCGCGCTCGCCGACTCTACGACGCGGGAATCGAGGAGCCTGCGGACCTGCGGACCGCGGACAAGGGCGTCGTTCTCAGCGTGCTCAAGGGGGAGAAGACGGCCGAAACCATCCTCGAGAACGCCGGCCGCGAGGATCCCTCGATGGACGGCGTCGAACCGTCCGAGTCGGGAGGTGGAGCGCCGATCGGAGACTCGAGCGACGATGCAGAGAGCGACGCGACGACGGCGGAGTCGACGGACCCGGACGACAGTCAGGCGAGCCTGGGTGATTTCTGATGGAGCTACTCGAATGTCGGCTCGCGATCGACGATCTGGACTCGTTCGTGGCCGAAATCGGCGAGGTCGGGGACCGCCACGGCGTGACGATTCAGGCGTTCGATTCGCGGTACGTCGCCGACCGTCCCCACCTCGAGCGGGCCGTCAAACTGGCCGATCGCGCCATCGAGCGCGGCGAGAACGTCGCCCGTGATCGCGCCGTCGAGATGCTGCTGTACGCCGCCGGCCGGCGACAGATCGATCGGGCGCTCGAGATGGGCGTCGGCGAGGGAGACAATCGGGCAGTCGTACTCGTCGACGGCGATACCGGCGATACGGAAGCGGCCGCGCTTGAGGATCTCGAAGAACTGAACGCGTTCGTCGAACGGGAGCCGACGCTCGAGTCGCAAGACGAGGAGACGCTCTGCGAGTTCTTCGAGATCACCGATGCCGAACGCGGGGCCACCGACGCGTCGCTGTCGGCGCTGGTCGGCGAACGGGTCGCCCTGCTCGAGGTCGAGAAGTGAACCGGTGAAAGGCGAGGTGGCGGAAGATGAGACGGCGGAAGACGAGGCGGCAACCGGCCGTCAGACGGGAGTCGACGCCACGCTCTTGTGCGATCCGACCGACATCTAGGCCATGGCCACCCTCGAGGACCCCATCGAGATCGGCGATCTCACGATCCCCAACCGGCTCTACCGCGCGCCACTGCTCGAGTGTGCGGGCAACGGCCCCGATGCGGTCGAGACGTTGATCGACGACCTCGAGCCCGCCGCGGCGTCGGGCGTCGGGCTCATCTGTCAGGGAGCGACGATCGTTCGGGGCGAGGGCGGCTGTGCCGCGCCGGGGATGACCCGCGTCCACGACGCTGATTTCGTCGAGAGGCTGTTGCGACTGACCGATCGGATCCACGACCACGGGAGTCGGGTCTTCGTCCAGCTCGAGCACGGCGGGCTTCGAAGTATGGAGACCTGGCACGCCGAGTATCGTCGGGAGCATTCCGACCTCGAGCAACTCGCCGTCTCGGAACCGCCGTGGCAGTTGCGGCTGCTCGATCGACTCGGATTCCTCGAGTACGATCCGCACGTCCTCACGACTGCGGACGTGTACGATCTCGCGGCTGATTTCGGCCGCGCGGCCGCTCGAGCCGTCGACGCCGGCTACGACGGGATCCACCTCGCCGGCGCGAACATGGGGATCGTCCAGCAGTTTCTCTCTCCCTTCTACAACCGGCGAGACGACGAGTTCGGCGGCTCGCCGGAGGCCCGCCTCGAGTTTCTCGCGGTCGTCCACGACGAGATCCGCGAACGGGCGGGGGACATCCCCCTGATGACGAAGGTGCCGGCCGAGACGCCCGCGCCGCCGTCGCCGCTCGTTCGCCGGAAACTCTCGCTCGCAGACGGGATCGAAATCGCTCGTCGACTCGAGCGGATCGGCTACGACGCGGTCGTGCCGGTCCAGACGTCGGTCGTCTGGGACATGAGCATCGTCCGCGGGGCGTATCCTGATCGGGCGTGGAACAACGAGGCGCTGCGCGAGAAGTACGACGCGGCCTTCGGCGGGTCGGCGCGACGGCGGCTCGTCGCCCTGGCGAACCGCGTGCAGTCGTTCCAGTACGATTTCGAGCCCGCGTGGAACGAGGACTTCTGTCGGCGCGTACGCGAGCAGGTGTCGATTCCCGTGCTCGCGGAGGGCGGGATTCGGGGACGGGCGGAGATGGATCGATTGCTCGGCTCGAGCGAGCGGGGCGGGGCAGAAGGCACAAACGCGAACGACACACCGCCCGCCTGCGACATGGTCGGCATGGCCCGTCCCTTCTACGCCGAACCGCGGTTAGGGGCGCGGCTGCTCGAGGCCGAGTCGGGAGACGAGGGGCCGCGCGTGCTCTGTGAGAGTTGCAACAACTGTACGGTACCGCAGGTGACGGGTGCCCCGGGGCTCTGCCGGACGCCCGATGTGGTTCGGAGACGTGGCGAACTCGAGCGGGAGGGTGCCTACGAGCGACCAGAATCGTAGTCTCAGGCCGTAACAGTAGCGCTCGTCAGTTCCTCGAGCGTTCCCTCGGTCGTGTAGTCGGGCGCTTCGACTCTGAATCGAGAGTCGGTCGAGCCCGCGTAGTGGAGTTGCAACGTGTACGAGCCGTCGTCGGCGATCGGTGCTGCTTCAGCGCGCTCGGCGTCGAGTTGCTCGAGCATGACCATCTCGCCGGCGTAGGCGGCGTCGGACTGGCCGTGAATGCTGTATGTCGCCCGATCTTCAGAGACGTCCGATCCCCTGAGCGGATAGCCGGCGTTTATCCACGCCTGAAATCCCTCGTCGAGCGCGTACACCTCCTCGTAGCCGTTGTCGAGCAGCCACGCAGCGCGCAATCCGGAAAGGTGGTGGGGGCAACCACAGTACGTCACGATGCGATCGTCTTTGGACCAATCCGAAACCGGGTCGTCCGAGTTGCCGTCCGGAGCGGGACTCAGCGGTGCACCGGCAATATGTGCCTTCTCGTACTGACTCGATTGGCGCGCATCGGCCACCCGAGCCTCCTGTCGCTGGTACCAGTAGAAGACGTCGGCGATCGGTGCCAGCGGTACGTCAACACCCTCGTACTCCTTTGTCTGATAGGTGCTGGTATCGATCGATCGTTCTTCAGGCATCGTCTCCGGCTCCGGACCATACCCATCTCCGTCACTACCACCATCGCCGCCGAGACAACCAGCCACTCCGCCGATCGCTGCTGTCCCGCCAACAGCGAGGAACGTCCGTCGGTTCATACTGAATAGATAGCGAGGACAGAGAGATATGGCTTCTGGTGACGCAACAGTTACCGCGAGACCCCTTCGTTTCAACTGGAAAACGGGAGACAGGGGTACGGAAGTGCTCGAGGCGAAACGAGAGAGAAGTAGTCCATGCTGGATTCGAACCAGCGTCGAAGCCCCCAGAAGGCTTCAGGATTGGCCACTACCCTAATGGACTTGACATGTTTCGTCGGGTCGGCTTTCGACGAGGTATTACAGCATAGTCGGCTTCCGTATTAGAGTGTTACGAACTCAGGTGGTCAGCTCTGAGTCGTGGTATTCCAGTCGATGACAATTCGCACAGAGGACGATACAGCACTCGATTTCCTCGCGAATACTCGCCTTCGAGTAGCCATTGGCAACCATCGTCGCGATACTGTGTTCCTTCTCGTCTGGGTGATGAAAATCCAAGCAAGGCGGTCTATCTTCATCGCACCGGACACACTCGCAGTGCCGGTTCTTGTACGAATAGAGCCACTGACGGATCTCCGCCCGGCGACGATCCTTTCGCTCGATGCGTTCCTTTCGGTTTTTGTAATACCAGCGCTGTTGGCCCGTGAGTTCATGCCACCCGACGTCATCGGGAATATCGATCCAATCCGGTTTCGGCTGGACGGGTTGTCCGCCCGTCACACACGGATCAAACGTTTCTAATCCTGCACGCTCTTTCGCCGCGTTCCACCCGTCCAGTATTTTCATAATCGTCGCAGAAACCGGCGTCAACCCCAACTCCTCATATTGCGCCTTCGTTGGAGACTCGCCAAGTTGTTCTGCGGCCCGCTGCAGCGCTTCAAGGCACTCCGCTTCCGTCGTCACACCGCCGTTCGCCGCGCCTTCCGATATAAACTCTCGCGAGCGCGTTCGGAAACGGCACCGACGAAGACGAGCTACGAGCACGAACCGACATCCCTTTTCCCCTCTCTCGCGCACCTGCGAGTATGTACATCGGACGGTTCGTCATCGTCGGCCCCGAGGTGGGCGCGTATCGCGTCTCATCACGGTCGTTCCCGAATCGCGAAATCACCGCTCGAGACGAGGCGCTCACCGTCGGTCCCACCGACGACGCGCCGGAAACGGACAACCCCTACGTCTCCTACAACTGCCTGCGGGTGGTCGAGACGCCGACGGGCGAGACGGCCGCCTTCGGCAACGGCTCGCACGTCGATCCGATCGCGGAGAAACTCGAGCTGGGCTACCCCGCCCGCGACGCGCTGGCGGAGAGCCTGCTGGCGCTTGATTACGAGAAGGACGACTACGATACGCCCCGGATCGCGGCGACAATCGGTGGCGACGGCGAGGCGCTGATCGGGACGGTTCGGAAGGACGCGCTGCTCGTCGAGACCGTCGACGAGCCGACGCTGGTCGCGACCTACGAGAAGAATGACCCCGAAGCATTCGAGTTCGAGGCCGACGGGGCTTCGGAGGCAGCGAGCGAGGCGTACGGCCTCGAGTTCGAACACGCGGTCTGTGCGGCCGGCGTGGCTCGGACCGAGGACGGGTTCGAGACGGCGATCGAGAACGGCGACTGATCGACGCGGAATTGCTCGAGGGTCGATTGCGATCGTTCAATAGACGTGTGAATGGTGCAGTGGGTTCTGATGGGAATATATATGAAGAAGTGACCTGCTATCGTGGCAACAGGGGATCGCCACGCCCTCCCCAGCCGATTCGCTCGTTGCACTCGCTCATCCCTCGCGCAGTGTCGTCAGCCGCCCTCACTCTCGTTCGGTCGGCTTCAAGCGCGCGCCACCGCACGCTGGTTGGCTGGTCTGGAGCGATACGTTGCTTCCCTCCATTGAACAGTTTCTGCGTCCCCTCCCTGCCAACCTACAAACACCTCGCGATTGTTACGTCCGGACATGAAGGTCGGACTCATCTCGGACGTCCACGGCAACCGGGTCGCACTGGAGGCCGTCCTCGAGGACATGCCGCCGGTCGACGAACTCCTCTGTGCAGGTGATGTCGTCGGCTACAACCCCTGGCCGGCCGACTGCGTCGACGAAATGCGAGCGCGGGACGTGCCGACGGTGATGGGAAATCACGACGCTGCCGTCGCCGGAGATGCACCCTTTCGGTTCAACGGGATGGCCCGTGCGGGCGTCGAATACGCCAAACGGGAGCTGTCGGACGAGCAACTCGAGTGGCTCGCCGACCTTCCGGCGGAGCGCCTCGCATGCGACGGGCGAGTGAAACTCGTCCACGGACATCCGGACGATCCCGACCGGTACACGCGATACACGTATCCGAGGGACTTCTCGCCGCGGCTGCTCGGCGACGAGGACGTCCTGGTGCTCGGCCATACCCACGTGCAGGGCGTCGAACGATTCGCGGAGGGTATCGTCGTCAACCCCGGCAGCGTCGGCCAGCCCCGCGACGGCGATCCGCGGGCGGGCTACGCAGTGCTCGACCTCGACGCGCTGACCGTCGAGACCCACCGCGTCGAGTACGATATCGATGCGGTACAGGAGGCAGTCGACGAAGCCGGATTGCCCGATCGAATCGGAACGCGGCTGGCTCGCGGCGAGTGAGCCGAGAAGGGACGGAAACGAATCCTTTTACACTGTTCCCACAGCTACGATCGGATATGGTATCCACCGGCCCACCCGTGCGTACCGAGCGGAACCATCCTCAGCGCGCCGCAGGCCGGTGTTGTCGCTCACCCCGTCTGAGCGCGGTTCGACGGCGTCGTGTCGCGACCGCTCCGTCGGCTCTCGAGGTGAGCGATGGTCCGACGAATTCGTGAGGACGTTCGCGCGATGGCCACGCGCGACCCGGCCGCGACGGGCTACCTCGAGGTCCTGCTGTGTTATCCCGGGCTGCACGCCGTCTGGGCGCACCTGCTGCTTCATCGGCTCTGGAACGCCGGTTTTCAACTCACTGCACGGCTGCTGTCCAACGTCGTCCGACTGCTAACCGGCGTCGAAATCCACCCGGGTGCGGAGATCGGCCGGCGAGTCACGATCGATCACGGAATGGGCATCGTCATCGGCGAGACCGCCGAAATCGGCGACGACGTCCACATGTACCACGGTGTCACGCTCGGCGGCGACACGAACGAGCCGGTCAAGCGCCATCCGACGGTCGAGGAGGGCGCACAGCTCGGTGCCAACGCGACGCTGCTGGGAGATATAACGATCGGCGAAAACGCGGCCGTCGGCGCCGGCTCGGTCGTCACGAACGACGTCGAGCCGGGCGCGACTGTCGTCGGCGTTCCCGCGGAGCGAGTGGACTAGGGACAACGGAGCGCAAAGAACTGTTTAGATTCCTTTAATATCCGTTGAACGCCCAGTACAGGTTGTTCGGTTGCCGAAGGAATCACATCTTCTCCGAATGTCGTCAACCACGGACTGGTAAATACGGAGCAGATATTCAACGGACCGATATCTACCGGTGAGAGAGATATCTGTTGGTGTGAGAAAAGATTCAATTTCCGTCGCGTCCTAGTGACGAAGGTTATGGAACGCTACGTCGATGGCTTCGTTATCCCGATTCCGGACGATAAACTCGATGCGTACCGCGAAATGGCCGACGAGGCCGGAAAACTCTGGATCGAACACGGTGCTCTCGAGTACTTCGAAGGGGTCGGAGACGACATGGAACCCGACATGGACGGGATGTCGATGGTGACCTTCCCACAACTCGCAGATACCGGAGACGACGAGACGGTCGTGTTCTCGTTTATCGTGTTCGAGTCGCGGGATCACCGCGACGAGGTGAACGCGAAGGTGATGGAGGACCCCGCGATGGATCCGGACAACTTCGAGGAGGAGATGCCCTTCGACACGGAACGCATGTCGTACGGCGGGTTCCGTTCCATCGTCAGTTACGAAAACTGATGAACGAAACCAGCGGTGCGTATCGGATCGTGCCGAGAAACCAACGGTGCATATCGGATCGTGCCGAGAAACCAACGGTGCATATCGGATCGTGCCGAGATACGATTACCGATTCGGCAACCGGTAACGACGGATTCGCAACGACTGGCCGCGTGAAATATGTGCCCCGTGTCTTACACGGCTACCAAGACATCTATCGGAACTGGCAGAAACGTTAGCGACTAGTTCACACGTCGACGAGGTAGTCGAGTCACGTTCTATCGGTCGTAATCGAGACGATAGAACGGATTCTACAGAGACTCGAATACTTACACGAGCGGCTCGAGCAACCCTTCACCCGCCTCGAGCAACTTCCCGACCCGATCCTCGTCCGCAGCCTCGGCGTAGACCCGCAACACGGGCTCCGTTCCACTGGGTCGAACCAGCAACCACGAACCGTCGGCCAACAGCAGTTTGAACCCGTCGGCGGTGTTCACGTCCTCAACTGCCGTTCCCGCCACGGTCTCGGGGATCTCGTCCTCGAGGTCCGCGAGCACCCGCGCTTTCTCCTCGTCGGGACAGTCGACGCTGATCTTGTCCTGCACGACGGTGCCGTGTTCGGAGAGCAGCCGATCGACCCGCTCGTCCAGCGGTTCCGCGGCGTGCATCGCACTCGCGAGCAGCGCCATGAGGACGCCATCCTTCTCGCGGACGTGCCCGCGGACGGTGAACCCGCCGGACTCCTCGCCCCCGACGAGGGCGTCGTGTTCGCCCATCGCCTCGGCGACCCACTTGAAGCCGACCGGGACCTCGTGGACGGTCTCGCCGTGGGCCTCCGCGACCCGGTCGATCAGGTAGGTCGTCGAGACGGTCCGGACGACCGAGCCCGACTCCGTCTCGAGCAGGTAATCGTAGAGCGCGGCGAAAAACAGGTTCTCGTCGAGATAGCCGCGTCCGGGCGTGACGACGGCGATACGATCGGCGTCGCCGTCGTTGGCGATCCCGAGGTCGACGTCGCTCTCGTCGTCCGTCACGGCCGCGATCAGGTCCGCGAGGTTCTCCGCGGCGGGTTCGGGCGAGCCACCGCCGAACTCGGGGTCGCGCTCGCAGCGAGAGCGCTCGAGGGAGGCCCCGGCGCGCTCGAGGAGCGCATCGGTCGTGTCGCGCCCGCTGCCGTGCATCGCGTCGTAGGCGACGGTCAGCCCCGAGAGGTCGGCGCTGCCGGTGATCGACTCGACCAGCTCGAGGGCGGCGTCCGCGTGGGGCTCCGCGAAGTCGACCTCGCGTGTCGTCCCGTGCTCGCCCTCGGGGAGCGGGTCGGGGTCGGCGAGACGATCCGCGATGGCGTCCGTGACGGCGGGCAGGGCCGGCGCGCCGTCCTCGGGGATGAACTTGACGCCGTTGTATTCCGGCGGGTTGTGCGAGGCTGTAATGACCAGCCCGCCCGCGAGGTCGCGGTCGACGATCGCGTAGGCGACCAGCGGCGTCGGCCGATCCCGATCCGCGAGCAACACGTCGAACCCGTTCGCACACAGCACTCGCGACAACTCCTCGGCAAACCCGCGCGAGGTTTCCCGGGCGTCGTACCCGACCGCGACCGGCCCCGCTATCCCCTCGTCGGTCAGATAGGTGGCGACCGCCTGCCCCACCATCCGAACCCGCGGGGCCGTGAACTCCTCGAGCGTCGCCCGCCAGCCGTCGGTGCCGAAACTGATCGTCTCCATGGTGCGGTGGTCGACAGCCGGTGCGAAAAAAGCGACGGCACGGACCGGCGAGCGCGACTCGCGACGGCCGGAATCGAACGAGGGGGCCGGGTCAGGCGTCGACGTCGGCGAGGCGCTGTTCGAAGAGCCGTTCGCCGGTCTCCTCGCAGGTGACCGCGACGACCTGGTGTGACGTACAGCAGGATTCGACGACCTCCTCACCCATCCGCACGTCGCCGCCGGACGGACAGGTCTCGAGGAACATCCGGAGGCCGTTGAGTACCTCGCCTCTCGTCTCGGGGGGGTAGGCAGACCAGTCGGGAACCCACGGCTCAAGGGCGCGGCTCGCCGCGATATCGGCCAGCAAGGCGGCCCGCGAGGGCCAGCGGCCCGCGGCACCGGACCGGGAGAGGAGCGACCAGGACTCGCCTCGTTCGTTGAGTTCGAACTCGTCGGGATCGGCGTCGAATCCGAACGCATCGACGGCCGCCGCGGCGTCGATGCCCGACTCGTCGAGGGCATCGATCTCGTCGAACCAGTCCGCCTCGAAGTCGGCGGTGAGACAGAGGTCATCCCGATCGTCGCAGGGCTCGAGGATATCGTGCTCGAGGAACAGCGTCTCGAGATCGACGGGGGCCGGTTCCTCCTCGGGTGCAGTCGATTCGCCGGCGGTGGTGCCAGCGTCGTCGGTGTCGAGCGCCTCGGTCTCGTCGAAGCTGGTCACGTCCCCGGTGTCGGCTGCGGGGTCGACGCCCCCGAGACCGCTAGCCACGTCCGGTTCGGGTTCCTTGCCGAACCAGCGCAGGACTTCGGGCGGGAGATATCGCTTGGTAAGCGTCGGCGTTCCGGGGACGAGATATCCCCGGAGATAGATCAATCCCACCGAAATGCCGACGGCGATGAGACCGCCGAGGCGGGATTTCCGCGCGATGACGGAGCCGAGTACCGCCGCGATACCCAGATTCAGGACGGTACACGGTTCGCATCGGTTCTCACCGGTGTATTCGGGCTGTCTGAGGTCGTCGACGACATCGATTTGCATCTCGAGAGAACGATTATTCTCTTGACTCATCTATTTTTCGGACGATGTGTTCGAGATAATAGTGACGACGACGAGACTCGCTCACGGCGTCGGGAGCGCCGGAGCGTTGACCGGCGACCGAAAGAGCAACGAATCGCCGGATACCGAAAGAGCAACGAACCGCTGGCTACCGACCGCGATCGCGGTCGGGTTTCAGTCGAGGCCGACGAGCCGTTCCTTCGCCGCGCGGCGCAGTTGCTTGATCTCGTACTCGCGGGACATCGCGGTCGACTTCGAGTCGAACCGCTCGTGGTATCGGAGCTCGACCGGCGTTCGTCCGCGAGTGTACTTCGCTCCTTCGCCGGCATCGTGTTCGGCGACGCGG
This sequence comes from Natrinema sp. DC36, assembly GCF_020405225.1. Taxonomy (NCBI): domain Archaea; kingdom Methanobacteriati; phylum Methanobacteriota; class Halobacteria; order Halobacteriales; family Natrialbaceae; genus Natrinema; species Natrinema sp. DC36. The sequence continues at coordinate 3,324,926 of NZ_CP084472.1, read as the reverse complement.
CGCTCGAGGTCGGTCGTGTAGCCGGTGTAGAGCGATCCGTCGGCGCACTCGAGTACGTAGACGACGTGATCGGCCATCGCTCGTGGCCAGGTGGGGAAGCGCAAAAAGCGTCCGGTTCGGTGGGGGCGCGTGGTTGTTACTCGTGTGGTCGTCGATCGCGATGGTCAGGTGCCGCGAGCGCGCTCTTTCGCGGCTTCCGCGATTCCGGCGTTGGCCGAACAGCTAACACACGCGTGGATCTCGCCGTGTTCGTCAGCGAAGACGCGTGCGAACCGTTCGGAGACGTGCGCGCCGCAGTGGTCACACTTGGGCATTGGTCACACCGGCCGAAGCCGGTACTCGAACGTACCGGGTGAACGGTTAAATATCCTTCCCCAAACACTGTGTGAGTTTTCGATAGTGAAAACTATTTTTCCGTAACTAGGTGTGCATGTCAGTCACGAGCGGCATCGATCGCCCGGGCAATCAGGATCGCCTGGGCCCCGGCGACGAACCCCGCGTCGATGTTGACGACCGACAGCACGGTACAGGACTGGAGCATCCCGGCGAGTGCCGCCTCGCCGTCCCCGGCGTGGCCGTAACCGCTCGAGACCGGAACGCCGATGACCGGGGTGTCGACGAGGCCGGCGACGACGGTCGGTAGCGCCCCCTCCCGGCCGGCGGCGACGAGCAACACGTCCGCCGCGCGGAATCGATCGAGCTGGTCGAGCATCCGGGAAAGCGCCGCGACGCCGATATCATCGACCCGGTCGACCGTCGCACCGGCGTCCAGACAGACGAGTTCCGCCTCGTCGGCGACCGGTCCGTCGACGGTCCCACCGGTTGCGATCCCGACCGTTGCGTCGAGCGACGGCGGGTCGTACGCCGGCGTCGTTACCCGAACTGACCCGCTTCGTCGGTCGATAGTCGCCGCCGGAGCCGTCTCGTCGAGGTGGGCCTCGAGTCGCTCGAACTGTTCGTCGGAGACGCGCGTGAGCAGCGCCCGCCCCGTCGTCTCGAGCGCGGTCTCGGCCAGTGCGACGATCTGTGGGGTGGTCTTCCCCTCAGCGAAAATCGCCTCCGGGACCCCGCGACGTCGGTCGCGGGCAGCATCGAACCGGCCCGCCTCGCCAGTGACGTAGCCTCTGAGTTCGGCTTCGGCTGCCGCCGGCGACAGCGAGCCGTCGGCGACGGCTTCGAGCAGTTCGCGCATACTCGTCCTCCGCGACCGACGTACTCGAATCCGTCGACCCGATTTCGAGACGAACCGGGACCGGCGGTCCCCCAGTCGCTGAACGTGCGCGCGAGCCCCGGAGGGCCGCGCGCGAGCCGGATCAACCGGTTCGATAGCGTCGAAAATCGAGTCCGCCACTCATCGAACATATACTTTCCGGTGATTCGGGTCGTCGAAACGGGCGAATCAACCGCTGCAACCCCCGTATTTCCGTCTCTAAGCAGAATCCTTATATGGGGTAACGCGAAACGAATACATCGTATGGCAGACCTTATCGTCAAAGCCGCTGTTAAGGAAGCGCTCGATGACAAAAACGTCGCCTCGGATTTCTACGACGCACTCGACGAGGAAGTTTCGGAACTGCTCGACGACGCCGCCCGCCGCGCAGAGGCTAACGACCGGAAGACGGTCCAGCCCCGCGACCTGTAAGGCTCGCTATCTGAGCGATTTTTTGCGGACGCAAGCCGACTAGCGTAGCCACTGAACCGATCGCCGGGCTGGTCCCCGTTCGGTGGCCCCCGGATCGTTGGCTCGAGTTTTTTGCCTCCCGCCGTGGTACGAGCAGGACATGTTACGGAGACTCCTGATCGCCTTCGGCCTCGTCGAGATCATCGTCCCGGAGCCGGTCATCGAGATCTGCGAGCGTATCGGCCTGCGAAACCCCGCCGCGACCCAGCGGCGACCGCTGGCGCTGACGGGCGCTCGACTCGAGGGACTGCTCTTCGTCTGGCTGCTCGTCCGCGGGCGCGAGGGATCCACGCTGGTCACCGCCGGACTCGGACTCGCCGGGCTGGCGCTCGTACTCGTCCCGCGGCCGATCATCACGCTCAGTCAGCACCTCGTGTACGTCAATACCGACGAACTCGAGTTACGGCCCTGGGTGGAGCCCGCGGCGCGCCTGCTTGGCGTGCTCTACCTGACCGTCTCGCTGCTCTCCCGAAGCACCGACGAGGGAACGACGACCGACGAGACGCACGACGAATCGGACCGGGTGTCACCTCGGCCCCGACTCCGCCTCCGCTCGAGTTGACCCGAGACACTGACAAGCGAACACGCCGACGGTACAGAGACGGCACCGCCGACGTACCGCACCACCGACCACGAACCGCACTACCGACAGAGAACCAATGCGAGACACGAAACGAACACTGGCGATCGGGTTCGGCCTGCTCGAGGTGATCGCGCCCGACCTGCTCATCGATTTCGGCGAACGACTCGCGTTCGAAAACCCCGATCGGGGTCAGTTACGACAATGGACGATCCCGATCGCACGACTCGAGGGGCTGGCGTTCGTCTGGCTACTCTCCCGTGACGATGGGCTACCGGAAGGGCTCGAGACGGGAATCGTCATCGGCGGCTGTCTCATGGCGTTACTCCCGCGAACGGTCGCCGAATGGGGTCTCGGAGCGGCCTACGAGAACGCCGACGAGCTCGAGCTGAAGCGATGGGTGATACCAGTGACTCGCCTACTCGGGGCTGTCTACCTGATCGCCGGGCTGTTCTCGCGGCCGGTCAACGCGCCGCGCAACGCGGCTGGCGACCGCCGGGAGACGACGGAGTGAAAGACGGTTCAGTAGCCCCCGCATCAGTAGCGCCGCACCTCGCAACCCTCGTCGGTCCCGACGTAGGTCGCGTCGGCCAGCCCGACGAACAGGCCGTGTTCCACGACGCCCGAAATCCCCGAGAGCCGCGTCGCCAGCGCGTCGGGATCGTCGATCGGGCCGAACGCGCAGTCGAGCACCAGATTTCCATTGTCGGTCACGACCGGGCCGTCCTTTCGCTCGGCGTCCCGGAGCGTCGGCTCGCCGTCCAGGTCCCGAATCCGCTCGGCGACAACCGTGTGGGCGTCGGGACGGACTTCGAGTGGGACCGGCCGCTCGAGGCGGTCGGTCAACTTCGAGGGATCCGCGACGACGACGAACCGGTCCGCGGCTGCATCGACGAGTTTCTCGCGCGCGTGAGCCGCGCCGCCGCCCTTGATGAGTGCGCCGTGAGCCGTCGCGTCGCGGTCGTCGACCACCTGATCCGCGCCGTCGATCGCGAGGTCGACGCCGTCGACCGCGTCGAGTTCCGTCAGCGGAATTCCGACCTCGAGGGCCAGTTCGCGGGACTGGAAGGAAGTCGGAATCCCGCGGATCTCGAGACCGTCGTCGACGGCGCGGCCGAGGGCCCGGATCGCGTGGGCGGTCGTCGAGCCGGTGCCGAGCCCGACGACGGATCCGTCTTCGACTTCCTCGACCGCACGTTCGCCGGCGCGTCGTTTCGCTGCGGTGGAGCCACCCTCCGTCTTCATGGCTATGCAAGCGAGCGGCGACGGGAAAAACGTTGTAGCTCGGCGGCGTCGGTCAGAGGTCGACGCGATCGAACCGCCAGAGCCCGAATCCGAGCGGGGCGAGGGCCCACACGGCCAGCAGGACGAAACCGAACCACGGCTCGGCGACGAACGGAAGCGTTCCGTCGGTCAGGCCCATGGACTCGTACGTGCTGGCAACCGTGAACTGATTGTCACTGAGCACGGCAGCGATCGCGGAGCCGTAGGCGGCGTCGGGCGTCAACGAGTTCATCGCGAGGAACCAGTCGGGGAACGTGTCGGGGAAGAACTCGCCTTCGATGACGTAGAGCAGCGCCTGTGCGAGGAAGCTCCAGAGGAACCAGAACAGCACGACCAGTCCGAACGCACCGACCGCGGCTTTGGTCGTCGACCGCGTCATCGATGAGAGACCGACGCCGATACAGACGTAGACGAACCCGAACAGTACCGTCACCAGCGTGAAGGCAACGTAGTCGACGATCGAGACCGTACCGATGAAGGCGACGAGTCCGATCAGACCGACGCCGAAGCCGATCAGGATCGAGACGGCTACCACCGCCGTTCGGCCGAGAACCTTCCCCAATACGACGTCACGGCGACGGTGTGGCAGTCCGAGGAGGAACTTCAGACTCCCGCTCTCTCGCTCGCCGGCGATCGCGCCGTAGCCGACGACCAGGGCGATAACGGGCACGAGAAAGCCCGCGGGCGTCTGCAACGCGAGGATCAAATCCATCGTCGTGTCGCCGCCGCCCGAGTCGAACAGCTCCGATAGCCGCGACGCGAGGAACGCGCCGCCGACGGTAAACAGTGAGAACAGAGCGATCAGGCCGAGCAGCACGCGGGATCGCATGGCGTCGCGGAAATCCTTCTTCGCGACGATGATCGAACTCACTGTACCACCCCCGTACTACTGGCCGAATCAGACGTGTAGGCCATGAACAGGTCCTCGAGCGAGGATTCGTCGGTTTCGAAGTCCTCGACGGTCACGCCGTACTCCTCGATGGTGTGCAACACGGTCGTCTTCGCCCGGTCTTCGCAGGTGACGATGATGGTTCGGCCCTCGGGCGTCACCGACGAGACGCCGTCGACCGATTCGACCGCCTCGAGCGCGGCCGAAGAGTCGTCCGGGACGCGGTCGAGGATCACGCGAAGCCGGGTCTCGTTCGGCATGGCGTCGCGAAGCCCGTCGACGGTGTCTTCGGCGATCAGGTCGCCGTCACGCAGGATACCGACGCGGTCGCAGACCGCTTCGACCTGGCCGAGGACGTGCGAGGAGAAGAAGACGGTCGCGCCACGGGCGTTCTCCTCGCGGATGATTTCGCGCATCTGTCGAGCGCCGTTCGGATCGAGGCCGGTCGACGGTTCGTCGAGGATCAGCAGGTCGGGGTCGCCGACCAGCGCCGTCGCGAGCATCAGCCGCTGGGCCATCCCCTTCGAGTAACCGCCGGCTTTCTTCTCGGCCGCGTCGGCCGAGAGCCCGACCCGTTCGATGAGTTCGTCGGGGTCGTCGTCGGCTCGTTTCGACTCGATCGCGAATTTAACGTGCTGACGGCCGGTCAGCCGGTCGTACAGTTCGGCCCCTTCGGGGAGGATGCCGGTCCGCTTGCGGATCTCGAGGCTGTCCGACTGGGCGTCCAGATCGAAGACGCGTACCTCGCCCTCGGTCGGCCGAATGAAGTCGAGTACGAGGTTGATCGTCGTCGACTTGCCCGCGCCGTTCGGGCCGAGGAAGCCGTAGATCTCGCCGCGTTCGACGGTGAGATCCAGCCCTTCGAGGGCCGTTTCGGTACCGTACCGCTTCGTCACGTTCGAGATGTCGATAGAGGGCACTGTTTAAGTATCAAAGTTTTCCTAGATACAAATAGATTGCCTCATCGGCCCGGGAAGCGGCGAAACGAGGGGGACGGAACAGCCTGCACCCTCGGCCTTCGGTGAACGGCGATACGACGGACGACCGGCCGTACTCGCCGTTGGTATCGTAGCGGCCCGTCGTGCTGTCAATGGAAAGACCTTTAATTAGTGTTTATTGTATATCACGTGGAGAGTGACACAATGAACGAACGCACTCCACGTCCCGTCGGTCGAGCGGGTATCGACCGACACCGATGGTCCCGCATCCAAACGATCGGCCGCTCGAGGCAGGTGAGATAATGCTGGAGCACGCCCTCTACCCCTTACAGACCGACACAGGCGACCTGATGATGTACTTTCTCATCGGGACGTTGGTCCTTCTCCTCATCACGATCGGCATCGCCTACTGGGTTTACAAGGACGCCTCGAAACGCGAAAACAACGAACTCTTGTGGACGATCGGCGTTGCCGGACTCCTCTTCCTCTTTCCACCGCTGGGGATTATCGCCCTCATAATCTACGTCGTTATCCGCAGTGACGTGACGAGTTCGGAACCGTCACAGGACGGTGCTGTCAGTAGCGAGTGGTAGGGAAGTCGCCCGCAATTCGCGGTCAGTGACCGCTTGTGGGTCGCCGTCGCGCCGAACCTTTTTTGGACCGTCCGTGGTCGGACGCACATGGCGACTTCGGGCACGGCCGTCTCCCTCTCGAACGTCCGCAAAACTTATCGGATCGGCGAGCCGGTCCACGCGCTCGACGGCGTCTCCCTCGAGGTCCCACGGGGATCCTACACCGCGATCATGGGACCGAGCGGCTCCGGAAAGTCGACGCTGATGAACCTCGTCGGCTGTCTCGATACGCCGACCGAGGGCACGGTCGTCGTGGGGGGTCGGGAAGTCGGGGCGCTCGGCGATCGCGAACGGACCCGCTTACGGGGGACCGAAGTCGGCTTCGTCTTCCAGACGTTCAACCTGATGCCGCGGCTGAACGCCGTCGAGAACGTGGCGTTGCCCCAACTGTTCCAGAACGTCGGCCGGTCCGAGCGCCGCGAGCGTGCGCGAGACCTGCTCGAGCGCGTCGGCCTGTCCGATCGAGCGGACCACCTGCCGAACGAACTGTCGGGCGGCCAGCGCCAGCGGGTGGCGCTCGCTCGGGCGCTGGTCAACGACCCGGCGATCGTGCTGGCCGACGAGCCGTCGGGGAACCTCGACACCGAAACCGAGGCGGATATTCTGGACCTCTTCGACGAGTTCCACGGCGGCGGGACGACGATGCTCGTCGTCACGCACGAGCGCCACGTCGCCGAGCGAGCCGATCGGATCGTCCACCTGCTCGACGGACGAATCGAGCGGATCGAGGAACTCGAGGAAAGCGGCGAGTCGCGGACGGGACCGACGACGGACCGCGGATCGGGACGCGAAGGACGGCGGAACGGTGGAGGCGACGCCGAATGAACCCGCTCGAGAGCCTCCGGCTCGCGTGGCGGTCGATCCGCGGCCATCGGCTCCGCTCGGCGCTGACGACGCTGGGAATCGTGATCGGCATCGCCGCGGTGATCACGTTCGTCACGCTGGGTGCGAGCCTGCAGGCCGGCGTGATCGGTGACATCAGTCCCGACGATCAGCGCAACGTCTACGGCTGGGCCGCCGAACCCGATACCGAGGGCGGCCCGCTAGCGGGTGCCCAGCCAGTCTTCACGCCGGACGACCTCGCGGCGGTCGAGGACCTCGAGGCGGTCGAGGCGGCCTACGGCTACGCGACGATTCAGACGCAGGCGATCTCGAACGGCGAGGAGCAGGTCGCACAGGGCAACGGATTGATCGCGTCGGGGCCGTCGTACATCCGCGAGGAGCGGCTGGTCGAGGGCAGGCAGTTCGAGATGGGCGAGCGCGAGGCGGTGATCAACCCCGCGGCGGCGGGCCAGTTCGAGGAGAACGTCAGCGTCGGCGACAACCTGACCGTGACGATACTGGGCGGCCAAGAAACGACCCTCGAGGTGGTCGGCATCACCGATACCAGCGAGGGACTGAGCCCGTTCGAGGGGTTCGAGTCCTCGCCGCGAATCTACGTGCCGACGGATCCCTACTACGCGGAACAGGCGGCCGGGCTGGGGTTCGGGGGTGACGGTGAGAGTAACGGCGACGGCGGAACCGAGAGCGACGGCAACGGGAGCGGTGGAAACGAGAATGTCACCAACGAAAGCGCCAGTAACGGAAGCGGTGGCAACGGGGCCGACACGGGCACCGACGCTCGGTTTCTGGCGATCATCATCGAGGCCGAATCGACCGACCAGTCCGATATCGATGCCGCCCGCGAGAGCGCGACGAGCTACCTCGAGAGCGATCGATCCGACGCGAGCGAGCTTCTGGGCGACGATCTCGAGGTACAGTTTCGGACGAGTACGGAGCTACTGGGCCAGCTTCAGGACGTGCTGGATCTCCTGCGGAACTTCATCGTCGGGATCGCGGCCATCTCCCTGCTCGTCGGGTCGATCGGCATCGCGAACATCATGCTCGTCAGCGTCACCGAGCGGACCCGCGAGATCGGGATCATGAAAGCCGTCGGCGCGCAAAACCGCGACGTGCTCGGCCTGTTCCTGACCGAATCGGTGATTCTGGGTGTGATCGGCGCGATCCTGGGGACGGGGCTGGGGCTCGTCGGCGGCTATCTCGGGGCGCAGTACGTCGATCTCCCGCTGGTCTACCCGATCGAGTACGTCGCGATCGCCATCGCCGTGGGGATACTCGTCGGGGTTCTCGCCGGGCTGTATCCGGCCTGGCGGGCCGCGCGGACGGATCCGATCGACGCGCTGAGATACGAGTGAAGAACGGGGCTCGAGGGATTTATTTCGGCTCTCGCTCGGAGCCACGGTTGCGATCTCCGTCCGCGTATCGATCGTTCCGGCGTCCGCTCGAGTCGCCACCCTCGAGCGCGGAGTCGGATTCGCGGCCGAACTCGCGGTCTCGAGTCGATGTCGAACCGGACGCGCGGGAATCGTCCGCCGAATCAGTCTCGAATTCGACCGTTTCCCGGGTTCGGCGGTGGCTGTCCGGATACTCCCGCGCGAGGTACGCCCCCAGATAGCCACCGAGCAGGGACAGCCCGACGGTGTAGAGGAGGACGACGGCGCCGACGCCGAGGATCACGAGCGCGAACAGGGCGACCCCTTCGACGGGGACGCCACCGGCGAGTCCGAGGCTCAGAAAGCCAAAGAGGAGGAACCCGATCCCCGCGATGGGGAGGAACGCGATCGCTCCGGCTAGCGCGCCCGCGACCGCTCCCGCTCGTTCGTCCGGTCCCTCGAGAAATCCCGCCACAGCGCCGCCAAGGACCGGCGAGAACGGGATAAAACCGAGGACGACGCCGATGATAGCGCCGATGCCCGCGTTGACGATCGTTCGGCTCCGAACCATACCGAACCAAAGGGTAGCAGAGAGAAAAGTGTCGGTGGTCGAACGGTGTCTACCGTCGGTGCGCTCGAGCGGTCGGTTCGAACGGAACGGGACTCAGACGGTCTGCTGTCACCGTGTCCCGGCACGCCCGAATGCGGGGTCGCGGGGGTGCCGAAATGCCGTACAGCCGCCCGTATCAGTCGTTGGCGATCCGTGAACTCGACTCCTCGAATGTCGTCTCCGTCCCGCCGGGGTCGCTCGGCGGCTCCTCGGGGTCGTCTTCGATGAGTTCGGTGAACGTGGCGTCGCTGTTGACCTCGTCGGCGAGCAGGTCGACGGCTTCCACGAAGACGGCGACGATCAGCGGGCCGACGACGACGCCGATCGCGCCGAGAGTGAACAGCCCACCGGTGAACCCGACGAAGTAGAGGCTTCCGGAAAAGCCGGCCGACCGTCTGGCGAGTCGCGGACGGACGGCGACGTCGGGCAGCCAGGCGATGAGGCCGAGGCCGAGGATGCCGATCAGCGTCGCCGCGACGAGGTCGCCGACGGCGACGTGATAGAGCGTGATCGGAACGATGAGCATGCTCGGGCCGATGATCGGAACGAACTGCAAGACCGCGGCGGCGATCGCCAGCGTCATCGCCGCCTCGTAGCCCAGCGCCCAGAACAACGGGTATGCGACGGCGAGCGTCGCGAGCGATGTCGCCAGCTGCAGGACGTAGATGGCGTACAGCGTCTCGCGGGCTCGTCGAGCGAGCGCGTAGACGATATCCCGATAGTCGTGTGGAACCGGTGCGATGGCGGCCCGGCCCGCCTCATTGCCCTTGAGTAGCAGTCCGAACAGAAGCACAACGAACAGCGCGAACTTTATCCCGAGCACCGGCAGCGCGAGCGCGAACGAGGTCGCGGCCCCGCTGAGGAAGTCGAGAGCGGAGGCCTGTATCTGACCCGCTTCGATCGCATACGTCATTCCGAAGATCGAGACCGAAAACTCCCGGGGCAGCGACGCAACGAGGTCGACGACCTGCTCGAGCCGAAAGTAGAGCGCGACGACCAGCGGTGAGAAGACGGCGACTGCACTCACGAAGCCGATGAGGGTCGCCGCGAGCGCGCCGGTCCACTCGGTGAGCCCGCGCCTGACGAGCCATCGCTGGACTGGCATGAGGACGTACGCCACAGTGAGCGCAAAGAGGATCGTCCCGAGCACCTCGAGCAAAATCGCGCCGGTCACGACGCCGATCGAGCCGACGATTCCCGCGAGGACGTACCGACGGTGTCTGTCCGCGCGTGCGTTCTGTGTCGATATTCCTGTCACATCCGTGACTATCACCCAGTGGACAAAGTCTTTCGGCTCGAGCGACACCTTCGGAGCGGACCGTCGACCGATCAAGAGTCTTAAGACAACCCAGTGCAACCACCGGGTAATGAAGCGACGAGCGTTCGTCGGTGCAGTCGGTGGGAGTGCCGTCGCGGGCATCGCCGGCTGTTTGACGCGCAACGGGAACGACGAGGGGGACGATAGCGACGGGATCCTTCGAATCGCGACCTACGAGTCGATGGTCGACGGCGAGAACCCGGCCGGGACGTGGCTCAAGGAAGCGTTTGAAGAAGAATATCCCGACACCACGCTGGAGTGGACCGTTCCGAACAACGCAATCAATGACTACATCGATCGCGAACGGCAGAACGCCGAGATCGATGTCGACGTCTACCTCGGGGTGAATATCGACGACCTCGTCCAAGTCGACGACAACCTCGAGGAGGGCGGTCTCTTCCAAGAACTCGACGTCGACCGGATCGACAACGCCGAGCGGATCCGCGACGGACTCGACATGGGCGACCCCCACGACCGAGTGCTCGCTTACGATACGGGGTACATCTGTCTGGTCTACGACGAAACCGTCGTCGACGAACCCCAGACGCTCGATGATCTGACCGAACCGGCCTACGAGGACGCGCTGCTCGCCCAGAACGCCCAGCGTTCCGATCCGGGTAAGGCGTTCCTGCTGTGGACGATCGACGCCTACGGCGAGGACGACTATCTCGACTACTGGCGCGACCTCGAGGACAACGGCGTTCGCATTCTCGATGACTGGAGCGAATCCTATTCCGGCGCGTACATGAACGGAGAACGGCCGATGGTCGTCTCCTACTCGACCGATCAGGTGTTCGCCGCCGACGCGGGCAACGACATGAGTCGGCACCAGATCGCGTTCCCGAACGATCAGGGGTACGCCAACCCCGAGGGGATGGGGATCTTCGAGGGAGCCGCCGAACTCGATCTCGCCTACGAGTTCCTCGATTTCGCCCTCTCGAGCGAGGCCCAGGCGGTCATCGCCCAGCGCAACGTGCAGTTCCCGGCCGTCGAATCGGAGCACGTCGACCTCGACGAGGAGTTCGACCGGTACGCACACGTGCCGCCGGAGGCGGTGACGATCGGCTACGACGCCCTCCGGGGCAACCTCGACGGCTGGGTCGAAGAGTGGGCGCGCGAATTCGCCAGTCAGTAGGCCCGTGTCCCGATCGGGAGGATCCAGCCGTTTCGGCCGACGCTGGCATCGACCAGTCGCCGCTCGCCGCTGGCTCGAGCGCCGCGCGCTCGCCCTGACGGCGCTCGCGACGGCTCTCATCCTTGCCGTCATGCTCTACCTGCCGGTCGCCGTCGTCTTCGTCAACGCCATCTTCGACGACGGCGTGGCGACGCTCGCGTTCTTCCGTGCGGTCCTCACCGACCCGTTCTACGTCGGGGTCCTCGCGGACGTCTTCGCGGAGCCGCTGGCAGTGGGAACGCACCTCGAGTCGCTCGTCGGCTGGCTCGCGGCCGTCTCGATTTCGGTCTCGCTCGAGTACCCGCTCCCCGGCGTTCCGCTGCCGGTACCGTGGCCGAGTCTCGAGTTACCGGCGTTTCGGAAAGGACTGTTTGGCTTTACGGCCTATCAGGCCGCGCTATCGACGGTTGCGAGCGTCGCGCTGGGACTGCCCGCCGCGTCCGTCCTCGCGAACTACGAGTTCCGGGGCCGACGAACGCTGCGATCGCTGACGATCCTGCCCTTCGTCCTGCCGGGGATCATGGTCGCCGTCGGCTTCTACGCGATGTTCGGGCGGGCGGGGACGCTCAACCGCCTCCTCGCGATCGGCGGACTCGGCCCGTTCCCGTTCATCGAGTGGAACCCGCTCGCCATCGTGATCGTCGCCCACGCGTTCTACAACGCGCCGCTGGTGGCCCGCGTTACCGTCGCCGCCTGGGAGTCCGTCGACGTCCGGACCGTCGAAACCGCCCGCAGTCTCGGAGCGAGTCCCCGCCGGGCGTTTCGCGACGTGGTCGTCCCACAGCTCCTGCCGGCCGTCCTCACCGGCGCGCTGTTGACCTTCATCTTCACGTTCATGACGTTCCCCATCGTCCTCGCGCTGGGCGGTCTCCAGCTCGCGACCGTCGAGGTCTGGATCTACGATCGGGTCCGGCAGCTCGCCTACGCCGAGGCCGCGACGCTCGCGATCCTCGAGACGATGCTCTCGCTCGCACTGACCTACGCCTATCTCCGATACGAGTCCGCCCACTCCGGGCTGGCTCGAGCGGCCACTGCACCGTCTCGAGAACCGCTCTTTCCGGATCTCCGGACGGCGCTCTCGCCCCACAGACTGGCGATCGTCGGCTACGGGCTCATCGCCGTCGTCGTCTTCGTCGGTCCGATGGCGAGCCTCGTCGCGGGGAGCGTTACCGACGGAAGCGGGTTCACGCTGCGTCACTACGCGTTCCTGCTCGAGCGCCAGCTCGAGGGGGCCGACTACCAGACGCTGCCGTGGATCGCGATCCGAAACTCGCTCCTGTTCGGGGTCGCGACGCTGGTCGTCGCCGTGCCGATGGGCGTGGTCGTCTCGGTGGTGACGGTCCGCGCGGGCCGGGGCGGGGCCATCGTCGACACGCTCGCGATGCTTCCCCTGGCGGTCAGCGGCGTCGTTTTCGGAATCGGCCTGCTGCAGGGACTCGTCTTCGGCATCCCGCTGCCCGGCGGCTGGCGATTTCAGGTGACGGGCGCGGTCGCGATCGTCGCCGCCCACGCCGTCGCGGCCTACCCCTTCGTCACGCGCAACGTTTCGCCGCTCCTGTCGAATCTCGATCCGGCGATGATCGAATCCGCTCGAGCGCTCGGAGCCTCCCGATATCGTGCGCTCCGGGACATCGAACTCCCGCTGGTGGCCAGTGGCATCGTCGCCGGTGCCGCCTTCGCCTTCGCCATCTCGATCGGCGAGTTCTCTTCGACGGTGATTTTGGCCAGCGGTAGTCAGACGTACACCATGCCCGTCGCCGTCGAGCGCTATCTCGGCCGTCGCTCCGGTCCCGCAATCGCCATGGGAACGGTGCTGTTGGGCGTCACGGCCGCGAGCTTCGTCGTCGTCGACCGCGTCGGCGGGAGGTTCGAGCGATGACCCGGCTCAGCCTCGAGGACCTATCGAAAGTCTACGGTGCGGACGACACCGGAACGGTCGCGCTCGAGGGCGTGGATCTGACGATCCGCGACGGGGAGTTCTTCACCCTCGTCGGTCCCTCCGGGTGCGGAAAGACGACCACGCTGCGAACGATTGCCGGATTCGAAAAGCCGACCGAGGGAGCCGTCCGCTTCGACGGGCGCGAGATGGCCGGCGTCCCACCCGAGCGTCGGGGCGTCGGGGTCGTCTTCCAGAGCTACGCGCTGTTTCCGCACATGAGCGTCGCCGAGAATATCGGCTACGGCCTCCAGTTTCGTGAGCCGCCGGACGGGCTGTCGGTCGACGAACGCGTCGCCGACCTGCTCGAGTCGGTCGACCTCGAGGGGATGGGCGACCGAAGCCCCGACCAGCTGTCCGGCGGCCAGCAACAGCGGGTGGCGCTGGCTCGAGCGCTCGCGCCGGCTCCGGACCTGCTCGTGCTCGACGAGCCGATGAGCGCGCTCGACGCGCAGCTTCGAGAATCGCTGCGCAGGCAGATCAAACGGATTCAGTCCGCCCTCGAGATCACGACCGTCTACGTCACCCACGATCAGGCGGAGGCGCTGGCGATTTCGGATCGGCTCGCGGTCATGAACGGCGGCCGCGTCGAGCAGGTCGGCCGTCCGCAGGAGATCTATCGCGAGCCCGCGACGCGGTTCGTCGCGGAGTTCGTCGGCGACAACAACGTCTTCGACGGCGAGGTTCGGAGCCGCGAGGGCGAGTACGCGCGGGTCGAAGTCGATGGCGAACGGTTCACGCTGCCCGCGTCCGACGGAACCGATCGGCTCGCCTTCTGCGTGCGGCCGGGTGCGCTCTCACAGTCCGTGGAACGCAATCAGCTGACGGTGAGCGTCGAGACCAGCGAATTTCTCGGCGAAACCGTCCGCGTCAACGGTCGATGGAACGGTGCGCGGATCGTCCTCCGGCTCCCCGCGGTTCCCGAACGGGACGAACTAACGGTCGGATTCGACCCCGACGACGCACACGTCGTCGTTTCGGACTGAAAGTCGTCGTCGGTCGTCTCGACCGCCCCGGAATGCGCAAGTTGCTGTCTTTCACGATAGCCGTGGTACCATCACGCATGAGAGTCACTCGACAGCTCCGGATCGACCTCGAGCGGAGAGAGATAGCGGTCGGGACCGAGATTACGGTCCGCGTGCGCGATAATCGACGACACGCCGTCGAGGGAGCCGTCGTTTCGACCGACACGAAATCGGTGCGGACCGACGAGCGGGGCCTGTGTCGACTGCAGCTCGACTCGCCCGGGTTCTGGAAGCTCACCGCGGCGAAATCGCCGAGCGAGCGCGTGGCGTACAAGCCAGCCTCGTCGCTCGTTCGAGTGGTGCCGAACGCGGCCGCACTCCGTCCGTATCGCCCCACGAGCTATCGGTGACGGCTCCGTGAGCGGTCTCGTCTGCAGAGGGACGGTATCGACTGCCACAGTGTTATCCCGCCTGCGGCCGTACCCGATCCGATGGCAGACTCTAAAGACAGTCGAGACAAGCAGGCCGACGACGAGGAGGAACGCCAGCGCGAGCGGGAACTCGATGAGGCGCTCGAGCGAAACGACGAGGACGAACCGACGGACGAGGACGAAGCCGAAGTGGACGATTCCGAACTAGACGACGAAGAGCCGACCGAGGAAAGCGGCGAAACGGACGAGTAGGGCCCCCTACGTAAGGCCCCAGAAGAACGCAATTCCGAAGACGGTCACGACGGAGAGTAACAACTGAAGCGGTGCGCCGACCCGGACGAAGTCCATGAACTTGTAGCCGCCCGGCCCGTAGACGAAGAGGTTCGTCTGGTACCCGACGGGCGTGAGGAACGCGGTCGAGGCCGCAAACGTCACCGCGAGCACGAACGCGAACGGGTTCGCGCCGATCTGGGTCGCGGTCTCGACGGCCACCGGGAGCATCAACACGACGCTCGCGTTGTTGGAGATAACGCCCGTGATGAGCCCCGTCGCGAGATAGAACACCCACAACACGCCGATGGCCGGGAGGTAGGCACCGGTCGAGGCGACGAGGGTGCCCAGAAGATCCGCCCCGCCGGTCTGCTCCAGAGCGATCCCGAGCGGGATGATCCCGGCCAGCAGGAAGATCACGTCCCACTCGACGGCGTCGTAGATCTCGGTCGGTTTGAGGACTCCCGTCGCGACCATCGCGACGACCCCCGCGAGCGCGGTTACGAGGATCGGCAAGGAAAAGGCGGCGAGCCCCTCGAACGCGCCGACACCGGTCGCGCCAGCGAGGGAAGTACCGACTGACTCCCACGGCATGGCGACGAAGCCGACGACGCCCGCCATAATCGCCGCCGCGTGGGGAATCTTCTCGGTCCGGTAATCGGGTTCCTCGGGTTCGTGTGCGACGATGAAGTCGTCGTTCTGTGACAGTCGATCGATGCTGTCCGGGGCCGCCTGAACCAATAGCGTGTCGCCCACGCGGATCCGGCGCTCGTCCATGTCGCTCCGCACCGTCTCGCCCCGGCTGCGGAAGGCCAACACGGTCGCGTCGTAGCGTTGGCGAAACGTCGAGCTCTCGAGCGATTCGCCGACGAGGAACGAGCCCCGCGGAACGACGATCTCGACGAGGGTCCGGTCGGGGACCGTCTCGGGCTCTAAGTCGTCGGCGGTCTCGGGGCTGCCGGCGAGCGTCAGCGTCCCCCGATCGACGAGTTGCTGAACGGTCGGTCGGTCGGCCCGTAGCCGGAGTAGATCGCCCGGACGGAGCGTCTTCTGACCGATCGGTTCGATAAACTCCTCGTCGTCGCGGACGACCTGCAGGATGTCCGCGTCGAACTCGACGTGGTCGATGGCGTCGGCGACGGTCGTGCCGATCAGGGGCGACTCCTCGTCGACGACGACTTCGGTCAGGTATTCCTCGATGGCGTATTCCTGGACGTAGTCCTCCTCGACGGGGACGCGCTCGGGCAACAGTCGGTGGCCGACGGTGAGGAGATAGATGCTACCGACGAGCAGGACGATAATCCCGAGTTTGGTGAACTCGAACATCGAGAACGGCTGTCCGAGCAGCCGTTCGGAAACGTCGCTCGCGAGGATGTTCGTCGAGGTACCGATGAGCGTGAGCATCCCGCCGAACATCGATGCGTACGACAGCGGAATCAGGAGCTTCGAGGGCGACGTCTTTCCCTTGTGAGCGATGTCGGAGATGACGGGAACGAGGATGGCGACGACCGGCGTGTTGTTAATGAAGCCGGAGATCGGGCCGCTGACGCCGATCGTCGCGAGCAGTTGTTTATTGAGGTCGTCGCCCGCGAACGCGGACATCTTCCGCCCGAGTATCTGGACGACCCCCGTCTGACTGATCCCCGAACTGAGAATGAGCATCGCCAGAACGGTGATCGTCGCCGAGTTCGAAAAGCCCGACGTCCCCTCTTCCGTCGATATTTCGGTGAAGTTCACGACGCCGTCGGCTCCCAGCACCATCAGCAACACCATAATCAGGATGGCGGTCACGTCGACCGGGAGCAGTTCAGTGACGAACAACACGAGCGCGAGACCGATGATCCCGAAGACGACCACCATCTCGGGCGTCACTGTAAGCGAACTCGAGTCGGCAGCCAGCGGGGCGATGCCAGTCTCGAGCGGAAGCAGTCCGGTCACAGTTGACGGTCGCACTTCTCTGACGCTGGCGCTTGAAGGCCCCGATTCGCTGCGAATTTCCTCGAGGCCCCTACTGACGGCCGATCGACTCGATCGCTCGCTACTGCGATGCGAGCCGCGACCGAAATCGCTCGAGGCCGACATCGAGCATGTCGGGGCTGACGGGCTGGAATTCGTCGGTATCGGGCAAATAGGGCCGAACCGAGTCCCAGCTATCGCGGGCGTAGCGCTCGTCGAGCAGGACGCGAACGCCGACGTCATCGGGACTGCGGATGACGCGGCCGATGGCCTGTCTGGCCTTTCGAACTGCGGGAATCGTCAGCGCGTAGGTGAAGCCGTCGCCGAACTCATCGTCGTAGGCCCGGCGGACGGCCTTCGTTCGCGGGCTCGAGG
Organism: Natrinema sp. DC36; assembly: GCF_020405225.1. Classification (NCBI taxonomy): domain Archaea; kingdom Methanobacteriati; phylum Methanobacteriota; class Halobacteria; order Halobacteriales; family Natrialbaceae; genus Natrinema; species Natrinema sp. DC36. The sequence continues at coordinate 3,307,674 of NZ_CP084472.1, read as the reverse complement.
TGTTGACGATCGGAACGCCGCAGACGACCGCCGCGGCGAGGCGGTCACCGCTGTAGTCGACGCCCTCGGTCAGCGTCCCCCGCAGGCTCGTGACGAGCACCTTCCCGTCGCCCGCGAAGAACTCGTCTTTGAGCGACTGCGTGGTCTCGTCGTCGCTCGCGGCGTCGAGCAGGATCGGCTTTTCGACCCGATCCTCAAGGGTGCCGGCGGCCCACTCGGCCTCGGCGTAACTGGGCATCCCGACGAGGACGTTGCCGGAGAGCTGCGCGACCTTCGCGATCGCGTCGGCGTAGGATCGCCGCGTCGGATTGTTTTCTCCCGGACTGCCGCGGTTATCGTATGTGTATTTCGGTGCGGCGACCGCGAAGCTCTCGCGGTTCTCGGCGGGGAAGTGGAGTCCGTACCGCCGCTCGACGACCGGTCGATCTTCCTCGCGCGCGAGGTACTGGAGTCCCGTTACCTCGGTGAAGGCGTCCATCGGTTCGAGGGTCGCGCTCATTAGAATTCCGCCACCGAACATGGCGAGACGGTCGCCGATGGCGTCGCTGGGGACGCAGTTGTGCAGGGCCAGTCGGGCGTTGTAGGCTCGCCGCCACGAGTCCGCAGGCTCGGTATCGTCCCAGGTTCGCTCGAGTTCGATCTCCCGGAAGTAATCGGTGTGGCCCCGTCGATACCACTCGCCGAGGACCCGACCGACGGCGGGTGCGGCACGGGTTCGGTCCTCGTCCTCGGCCTCGTTGAGGATCCGCGCGACGACCGCACCGACGGACTCGGCGCGGACCCAGTCGGCGTCGCCGTACCCCGCGTCCGCCGCCCACTCGCTGAGTTCGTCATCGGCCGGCACGGCCGGATCGCGGAGGGGAATCTCCTCGTCGGGAAGATCGTTCAGATCCGACTGCCAGCCCCGGTGGTTCCGATCGAGATGGGCGGTAACCCGGCGGTCGAGTTCCTCGCGGAGATCCCGGACGAACTCGAGTGTCCGATTGAGTTCCTCGTAAGAGACGTCGCTGTCGTTGAGTTCCGCGCGAACGAGGTCCGCGTCGGCGGTCTTGGAGCCGCCCTCGGCCTGCCTCCCTTCGCGCTCGAACTTGATCGGTTGGATGACTCGCGAGAGTTCGGTTTCGGCGTCCCGGAGCGTGCTGTCGGCGACGCCCTCGCTGACCAGATCGCGGACGCGCGGTTCCAGCATGTGGGCCTCGTCGCAGACGACGTACGTCGACTCGTCGAGTAACGCGCCCGTAAATGAGCCGACGGTTCGGGGGTCGAACGCGTGGTAGTAGTTGCCGATCACGACCTCGACCTCGCCGAGGGCGGCCCCCATCACGGAGTGGGGACAGGTGCCGTGTGTCACCGAGCGGGCGACCAGCTCCTCCGGGGTGACCATCCCGGCGTCGGTGAAGTCGTACGGAACCGCCTCCGCGGCCGATCCGTTCTCCTCGTCGTCCGGCAGATCCTCGAGGTACTGCGCGTAGAACGGGCAGTACTCGGTTTCGGCCCCGACGGGCCCGCCATCGCCGTACTCGGGGAGCGCCGGCGGGTACGACGTCGGCTCGCCCGCGGTCTCGAGGAACGTGTTTTTCGACTGGGTCCCGCTGTCGGCGAGACCGATCTGTTGGCTTCGGGCGCGGGCCGCCAAGTTCCCTGCGGTCGTCTCGCCGCCCTCGCCGGTGAGGTCGCGGGTGCGGTCCCGCAAGGTCTCACACCGGTCGTAGACGTTGCCGTCGTCGAACCCCGCCGCTCTCTCGCGGTTGTACGGACAGACATCGGCCTTCCCGACCAGCGTGAGCCCTGAAATCGGGTCCCAGTCGGCCGGCAGGTTCTCGTTGATCGTCTCGAGGTCGTCCTCGAACTGCCGCAGTTGCTGTTTGACGCTCGTAAGCACGAGCACCCGTTCGTAGTCGGTGTCCGGGTCGCGAACGAGGTCGATCCCCGCCGTGAGCGCGATCATCGTCTTCCCGGTCCCACAGGCCCCTTCGATGACGGAATAGCCGCCATCCCGCCCGGTCTCGATGGCCGTCTCGATACCGTCGACCTGGGGCTCGTAGGGTTGGGGGTGGCCGAACACCGTCCGCCAGTTCGTCATTCTTGCCGTACTCATCGTCGGTCGTCCATAGCGTTGACGGAGTGGATTGGCCGCGCGATGGTATATGAATGTCAGGTGAATAAAAGCGGACGGCCGAGCGGAACGTAACGCCTTCCAGTCCCGACCACCTAGATCGGACATGAGCGACACCGATTCCATCGACGTCGACCGCTGGCGCGACGAACTCGAGTCGAAACGCGCCGAGAAAGACGAGTTCTTCGCCGACCACCCCCAGTCGCCGATTCCGCCGGAGGAACGGGACGAGTTCGACGGGCTCGACTACTTCGATCCGGACCCGATCTACCGCGTGAGCGCGACCGCGACGGTCCACGACGACCCCGAGGTCGTGTTGATGGACACCACCGCGGGCCGCGAGATGCGCTACCACCGAACCGTGACCCTGGAGTTCGAACTCGACCGCGAGGACGACGACCTGGAAGACGGCACGTTCGAACTCGCGGCATACCAGCAGGAGAGTCCGAACGAGGAGCCCCTGTTCGTCCCGTTCCGGGACAAGACGACCGGCCAGCAGACCTACGACGGCGGTCGGTACATGGAACTCGAGTCGGAACGGGACCTGACGACCGGCGACGAGATCGTCGTGGACTTCAACCTCGCGTACTCGCCGTTTTGCGCCTACAGCGAAACGTTCGACTGCCCGCTTCCGCCCGAGGAGAACTGGCTCGAAGTCGCGATTCCGGCGGGCGAGCGGGACGAGTAGCTCGCGCGTCGTCGCGGTCTCTCCCACCCGATCTCTCGGCCCGGTAGTCACGGACAGGGTCGAATTCGGTAGCTCTCGAGGAGTCGATATAGCAGTCAATACGACTTTCAACCCCACTACGGGTACGTTTCGACTCGAGCCACCGGGCGTATTGGGGGCTGTCGCGGAAGAATGGGAATCTCGAGTGGAAATCAGGGGGTTCAGCCGCCGATGCGGGACGGATCCGACGAACGGATGGGGAAGAAGAGAAGGGAGAGGATCCGCGTCGGACAGTTACCCCGCGTCGGATATTCCTATAGTAGCCACTGAAAGTCAATGCACATCTGATCACACGACAGCGTCGTGATCAGTGCGTAATTCGTTTCAGTGGCTACTATATCCGGCGTTCAGGGAGCGACGCCGACGGTCAGCAGCGTCCCGAACTCGCGGTAGCGCTCGACCATGTCCTCACGAGTGTCCCAGTCCTCGAGCGGAAACTCGCTCTCGTCGGGGATCGTGATCTCGCGGTCGGGAATCGTGTCCTGTTCGGCGATGTACAGTCCCGCATCGCGAAACGCCTCGCGGTACTGCTCGCGATCCCAGCGCGTCATCTCGATGGCGATGAACTCCTGCCACTCGTGGGAGTGGACGTTCTCCTCGTAGTAGTTGACGGCACAGTAGACGGTGCCACCGGGTCGGAGGACGCGCGCGATTTCCTCGAGGGTGTGGTGCGGGTCCGCCGCGTAGTAGAACGCCTCCATACTCCAGACGTGGTCGATCGAGTCGTCGGCGAAGGGGAGCGCGTCGAAGTCCCCGACGACGTAGCCGACGTCCTCGTCGTCCGTATAACCGGCCGCGTTGCGGGCCATCTCCGGTGCGCCGTCGAGGCCGTAGACCCGACCGGCGTCTTTGGTGTCTCGGAGCGCTCGGCCGGCGTACCCGCTTCCACAGCCGAGATCGAGAATCGTCTCGCCTGACTCCACGGGCATTCGTGCGAGGGCGTGCTTCGCGGTGTGCCAGTGGCGATCCTCCATCCCCCTGTCTCGACCGCTCGTTGCCCACTCGTCGAACTCCTCGCGGACGCTCATATGCGGCCGATGGGAGACGCACGAATAAACTCGTTCGCATGGCCACTGGTCGTTTACATTGTCGTTCGCATGGCCACCGGTAGTCTCCGGTTGCAGTTCTGACTGCTATAACTCACTTCGTAGTCACTTCGTAGTGCCCGTTTGTTTCGTAGGTAACGCTCGGTTCGCAGTGACTCCCGACAACGCCGGCATCGTTCTCACCGGCACGAGAATCACCGACAGGTTTTTTTAGGTAGACCTAAACTATAGGGTCGAAGGGTCGTCAGTGACCGAAATCCGTGGGCATCCGGATTTCGAGTTCGACGCTCGGTGAGTCGCTCTGTCCCACCTCGCCAGTTTGCGAGACCCTTCCGCCGTTTTCGGACGTATCCCCGCCGTGGAAGATACATCCGCAATCTTAAGGGAGTGCCGAAAGTTGTTCACGTCAATATGGATTATGCGCTCGAAATAGACGGGACACCGGAGACGATCCCGGGCGGGACCGGGGTACTCCTCTTGCATCCGAGTACCGGCGAAACGGATCGCATCGACACCGATTTCCTCAAAACCGACACCGACAACTTCCTCGTCGTCTCCACGCGAACCACCGCCCGCGAGGTCAGACAGAAACTCGAGTACTACGACGTCGACGAGGAATGCGCCGAGATCCTCGACACGCTCAGCATCGAACGCGGCTACTCGCGGCGCTCGAGCGACACCGTCCACTACGTCGCCGCCCCCGACGACGTCGACGGCATCGTCGAACACATCGACGGCTTCCTCGACGATCACGACGGCAAACTCCGCATCAGTTTCGACTCCGTCACCGAACTCGCCTACTACGCCGGCGACGATCAGGCTCTCGAGGCGGTCGAGCGGATCCTCGAACTGCTCGCGGAGCACGACGCGGTCGGCCTCTTCCACCTCTCGGAGGATCCCCACGACGAGGCGCTCGTCGATCAGTTCCGCGGGCTGTTCGACGGCATCATCGACCTCGATGAGGACGGCAGCGTCGACGCCGAGTTCTAAAGGGCGATCGACAACACGCTCCGACGTTTTTTCCGGAGTCGTCCGTTTTCACCGCTGCCGTCCGTTTTCACCGACTCCTCCCCGGGAGTATCCTCGAAACGACGGACGAAAGCGATCAGTCCTCGAGCGAGTCGAACGTCTTCTCGGCCCACTGGATCGCGTACGCCGGCCCGTGATCCAGATAAGCGTCAGTGTCCAGCGCGGCGAAGGGAGCCGGCAGTTCGATCGCGTGCTTGATCGCCGCACACGCGAGTTCGGTCGCGTCCGCGAAGTCGGTATCACCACGGGCGACCGCACGCGACAGCCCCGAAACGCGGTCCTCGAGTCGCGTTCCCGCGTCCTGCCAGGCGTCGGCGAGTTCGGAATGTTCGTCGGGCCAGTCCGCGAAGACCTCGCGAGTCTGCAGACCGACCCAGCCGTCGGACAGCGCCGCGGCGACCTGATAGGTGTCGTTCGGGTCGAGTGGTACGGCTTGATCGAGATCGCGATACGACTCCTCGAAGAAGCCGATGAAGTGCTCGGGGACCTCGAGATCGACCTGGACGAGCGCCTCTGCGATCAGAAAGTCGACAAACGCGTCGGGTGAGCCCTCGACCCGCGGTTTGACGATGACGATCGGCGGCTCGGTCTGACGGGTCCAGGCGACGCTACCGTCGCCCGGCATCCCGATGGTGAGATCCGAACTCGCGTATCGAGCGAGCAGCGTCGGCGCATCGTCAGGAAGCCAGTCAGCCGGATATCTCGCGGGCTCGAGGGCGTCGACGAGCAGGCCGAGGTCCTCTGCGACGGCCGGATTCAGCGTTTCGAAGTCCCGCTCACAGTCGAGGACCCGAACGTCAGGCGCGCACTCCTCGCGGACGGCCTCGACCCGATCCGAGAGTGAACGCGCCTCGAACATCAGGCGAATGCGGTCTGGAAAACGAGCAGGATCGACAGCAGTGCCGATGCGGCGACCGTCGTGAGAACGACCTTGGTTGCGGTGCTCATACTCGAGGCGTCGGTTCCGTCTCGCTTAAATCCATCTGTCTCGGCTCGCTCCCCCTCGCTTCGGACGCTCTCTTTACCGACGGTCGCTTCGAACCCGAATTGGCTCGAGGGAGTCCAGCGACCGATCACCACCGTGCCGACACCTCCTGCTTTTCGTGGAACACCCATCGTTTCTCGTCGAGCCGACGGCTCGACAGAAAATGCTGCGAATTCGCGGGGTGTCCGGAGAATTAGCTATCAGCTGGAAGTCATCGTATCGTTTGAGACCAACAGTTCGAGTGGACACAGATCTGTCGAGAGAATAGCTTTTATCGGAGAATATAATGGTTCTGCAGTAGAAACGATCCGGTGTTATTTCGAGGGGGGTCCGTTGCCGAACGCACGATTTTCGACGACATCGATCAGCGATGTTGGCGTTCGATTCACTCAATCATCGCTGTCGTCGCCCTCGCGCCACGAATCCGGGACGTCGATGACGTACCGACCGTCCTCCTGCAGGGAGATGATGTACTCGTCTCGATTGTAGAGTTCCATCAGGTTGAGTTCGTACTGGCCCGGGCGAACGATCTTGATGCTCTCGAACTGTTCGTTGAGTTCTTCTCGGAGATCTTCGATCGACGGACGATCCCCGCTGGGTTCGCTGACGACGCGGCCGTGTTCCGGCGGAACGTCGTCACGTTCGGTCGGCGGGGCATCAACTGCACCGCCTGTAACAGTGTCTCGCTCGGTCTCGGCCGGATCAAAGCCGTCGGAGTGAGCGGGAAGATCGTCCGAGCGAACGACCTCGCTACGGGCGTCTGCCTGCGCCGAGTTCTCGTCGTCCGCGATCGTCGTGGTTGGACCGACCGGTCGCTCACTCGAGTCCTCGACGTCGACGGACTCCTCGTCCGGCGGCTCGCTCGATGCGCCGGATCGATCCTCGGGTCGCCGCGCCGTCTCCGGCCAGTCGGCGAACTCTCCTTCCGCCGAGGCGTCCGGTTCGGTGGTGTCGGGTCGCCCGCTCGAGGGCCAGGATTTGTCCGACTTCGAGGATGTATCCGAATCACCGGATGGAGACTCCGATGGACTGTCGGGTAGAGATTCCGATGGAGTATCGGGTGAAGAGCGGACGCCCGGAACGGCGTCCGCTCCCGGCGACGACTCCGCGGAGTCCAACGAGTCCGAGGAGCCACCGGGCATCCAATCGCGAACCGTCTCCGCGGCGCGCGTCGTGACGCTGTCGGATTCGGTGGACGAGTCCGCCGTGCCGGGACCGTCGGCCGAATCGGCGACACCGGCGGATTCGACACCGGTGACGGACTCGGCCGATCCAGCGGTGGCGTCCCCGTCGAACGATTCAGCTGCGGCCGCGGTAGTCGGTGCGAACTGAAACTTGTTCCCACCGCAATCGGGACAGCCCGACAGCATCTCCTTGGAGCCGTCATCGAACGTCCGGCCGCAGTTCGTACACTGGTGTGGCATTAGTTACGGGACACGAGCGCGCTGATGAGCGTTTCGTCTTTGTGGAGCGTCTCGATCTGGTTCGCCGGTCCGATCACCGTCAGCTTCGCCTCCGTCTCGTCGCTGCCCATGATCCGGCCGAGCAACGACGAGTCGCGGGTCTCGGACTTGGGATAGGTCTCGATCTCGATCCCGTTGAACTCGTCGGGACTGATCTCGGCCATCGTCACCTCGATGAGTCGGCTCTCCTCGTCGGGCGTCAACCCTTCCTCGAGGATGACGATGTTGCCGTCGTGGACGCCGTCCAAGATCATTCTGATCTTCTCCATCGTCGCCATGCCGTCCATGCGCTCGCCGCTCATCAGGTCGATCTGTACGCCGTCGGCCGGCTCCGAATCGTCTGCGTTGGTTGCTTTCGGCATCGATATCACCCGAAGTACTCCGCGATCTTCCCGTACACTTCGTCCATGTTCTCTCCTTCCTTCGCAGAGAGGGGAACGGTCGTGTGCTGCGGAAAGGCGTCCTCGATCCGCTTGACGCTCGATTCCTCGAGGTCGGTCTTGTTCGCGAAGATGAGCACCGGGAGATCACGGGATTCGACGATGCCGATCAGCATCGTATTGACCTGCGTGATCGGATCCTCCGCACTATCCAGGACGTAGATAACGCCGTCGACGTCCTCGCGGAGCCAGTGCATCGCCTCGGCGACACCCTCCGTCGCTTCGCGGGAGCGACGAATGGCGTCTTCCTCGTTCATCTCGTCGGTGAACTCCTCGTAATCGACCTTCGTCGTCACGCCGGGCGTGTCGACGATATCGATGGTCACCGTCTTCCCGTCCCGTTCGATCTCGACGTTTTCCTTCCGGCGTGCACGACGCGTCTCGTGAGGGACGTGACTCTCCGTACCGACTGCGTCACCGGTCCAGTCACGCGCGATACGGTTTGCGAGCGTCGTTTTGCCGGCGTTGGGCGGACCGTAGATACCGATTCGTTTGGGCTCCTGTTCCGAAAACAGGCGATCCGCAGCCCGAGAGATACTATCTTTGAGTTCTGTGAATAGTCCCATCTGTGGGGGCCTCCAGCACCGCGGGGTGCATCTGCGCGTACTACTGAGCGAACTCACTTAAGACTACGTCAGACGTGTTGACAATTCGATCGAAGGGAGTGTCGGAATCCGAGATGAAACGGAAACTCGAGCCGTGAATAGAGTTGAATCGTTCGAGTTACCGAAGGGACGACGCGATCGCTTCTGAACCGAGAGGAGTAGTGATCCGAAATCTGCGATTCCGATTCGGGATGACGGACCAAACTGGTGAATCTATTGCGGTGAGATACCACACCACAACAAACGATTCGAGCCCCCCACCCCTTCGTTTCGAGTGGAGACGAACGAGGCTACGGCTCGATGATGGTTGGAGTATCCGGTCTAATAACCCCCTTTTTCGACTCGAGATGGATCGTTGAGGGTAGAGACGGTCGAATCGACTAATCAAGAGGGTTCTAGTAACGAAGACCGTAGTCTAGTAGTCTGTACAGCTCTAAGGGAAAAGTCTAGTTAGCCCTAGTAATATAAACAGATAACCTAGTAATATGATACTGTCTGCTAGTACTACGGATACCTTTTCTGTGCTATCCACATAAAGCTTCGCTTGGATACAACTCCGTTTCACCCCCTCCCCTCCTTCTGGCTGTTCCACCCGAAACAAAGGGGTGGGGGGGTCAGCCGGGTCAGTGCGGTGTATGGTATCTACCCACATATCACAGCAATCCCCATCTTCTCGGTATCACACTATTCCAATCATATTTCACACATATCCCCTCTCAGAGTCACCACTTTCTTTCTCACCCTCTCCCAATACGTTACTCTCCACTCTTGCTCGGAAAATCTCGAAGGGAACCGATTGCACCCCCGAACCCCCCTCTTTTCGAGTAGACAATTTTCACCGATTACTCGTCTCCAAAATCACTCGATCTGACGGATATTACTTCTCCAATAGGCGGAAATCTCACGCATACGCAAACAAAATAAAAACTTAGCGATTCGGACTCTCGACGAGCCGTTCGCTCTATCTACTGGACCCACGGAGCCGGTACGTCAGTGATCTCCCCGGACGATTCGCGGCTCGATCGTCTGCGACCGCCGGCGATGTCCCGGCACGGGGCGAGGGGAAAGGAAGAATTTATTAGCGTGGTTTTCCTCTGTTTCGTTTGCATCAACTGGACCCGAACCGTGAAACTGAAACAGTGAATCCTCCCACGGAGGCCATAATACGATGATATTCCTGCTTCCCGGTTCGATACTCCACACGAAATAAGGGGGTTAGTATACGACGAATGTCAGACGACAACTCAGAGATCGACGGGTCAGACGAGGTCGAGATCGACGGAACGAGCGGTTTCTCGACGAATCTCGAGAAGGCGGACCTCGATGACGAGGAGTCGAATCAGGGGCTGTTCGACGATCTTCTCAGCGGCGAACCGATTTTCGAGAACAAGGAAGTCCTCCGTCCGTCCTATACCCCACACGAACTGCCCCACCGGAGCGACCAGATCAACAAGATGGCGACGATCCTCGTCGCCGCACTCAGGGGCGAAACGCCGTCGAACATACTCATCTACGGGAAGACCGGGACCGGCAAAACCGCCAGCGCGAAATTCGTCAGCAAGGAACTCGAGAGCACCTCGCAGAAGTACAGCGTCCCGTGTGACGTCGAGTACATCAACTGCGAGGTCACCGATACGCAGTATCGCGTCCTCGCACAGCTTGCGAACAAGTTCATCGAAAAGAACGAAGAGCGGATCGACGAGCGCGTCGCAGAACTCGAATCGCTGCTCGAGGCCCTCGACGAGTACGACGCCGATCTAGAGGCCCGCGAACGTGAGGCGGCCGAGTCGGCCGAGTCGACCGATCTGGCAGCCGATCAGACGGCGTCCGATCCGTTCGATTTCGTCGCTGACGACCCGCCGGAATCGATTGCTGGCGATTCAGCTGGAGACGATAGTCGATCCGAGTCGGGCGATTCTCCACCCGAAGGGAAGGGGTCTTCGGATCCCGCCGATCGCTCGAGTCCCACCGACGGCACTGGTCTGACGGACGGCGACAGCACCGATCGGGGAGCCGGCGACGATACCGATCGGACAGACGGCAACAGCACCGGCGACGCGTCGGCTGGCGATTCGTCGACGTACCCATCGGACCATCCCCTCGAGTCGACGTCGTTCGAGGACCGCGAGGCGATCGAGGCCGAAATCGACGAACTCGAGGCGGACAAGGAGTCTTTCGAGGAGGTTCCGATGACCGGGTGGCCGACCGACCGGGTCTACAGCGTCTTCTTCGACGCGGTCGACTACGACGAGCGGGTCGTCGTCATCATGCTCGACGAGATCGACAAACTGGTCGAGAAAAGCGGCGACGACACGCTCTACAACCTCTCGCGGATGAACTCCGAACTCGAGAACTCGCGGGTGTCGATCATCGGCATCTCGAACGACCTGAAGTTCACCGATTTCCTCGACCCGCGGGTCAAATCATCGCTGGGCGAGGAGGAAATCGTCTTCCCGCCGTACGACGCGAATCAGCTACGGGATATCCTGGAACACCGTTCCGACGTCGCGTTCCAGGGGGGTGCGCTTTCCGACGACGTCATCCCGCTGTGTGCGGCCTTCGCCGCACAGGAACACGGCGACGCGCGCCGCGCGCTCGACTTGCTTCGAACGGCCGGCGAGCTGGCCGAGCGATCGCAGGCCGAGACGATCGTGGAGGATCACGTCCGGCAGGCCCAGGACAAGATCGAACTCGATCGCGTCGTCGAGGTCGTCCGCACGCTCCCCACACAGAGCAAGCTCGTGCTCTTCTCGATCATCCTGCTCGAGAAAAACGGCGTTCACAGCATCAACACGGGCGAGGTGTTCAACATCTATAAGCGCCTCTGCGAGGAGATCGACGCGGACGTCCTGACCCAGCGTCGGGTGACGGACCTCATCAGCGAACTCGACATGCTCGGCATCGTCAACGCCGTCGTCGTCTCGAAAGGTCGGTACGGCCGGACGAAGGAAATCAGTCTCTCCGTTCCACTCGAAGAGACGGAGGCCGTGTTGCTTTCCGACTCCCGTTTGAGCGATATCGACGACATTCAGCCGTTCGTTCAGGCCCGATTCGAGAACTGAGGGAACTGACGGACGGCTCCGTTCGACACTGTGGCGCTCCCATCCATAGTGAAAGCGATACCGCCGGACGCCGAGTCGATCAGGGCGACACCGTCCGTTTTCAGTGGTGGGCTGATCGTCGACTCGTTCTCGAGCGGGTCCGCCCGCCATCAGGCTCCGTTCGAGCGTCCCGCTCGTCACGCTCTGCTCGCGATGGAGGAAATGGGTCGACAGTGTTTCGCCCCCTCATTTCGACTCGAGAGATCGTTGAAAGCTCAGTGGAGGGAGTTCGAGAAAGAGCGCTTGCGTTCGAGAACGACCGCTCGAAACGGCTTGCGATTGGGGCTCAGGACCGATAGCGGCCCGCAGCCAGTGCGACACCGGCACCGGCGATGCCGGCGACGCCGGCGAGTTCACCTCCTGATCCGAAGCCGGCTGCGTCGGGGCCGCCGGTCGGTATCGTTGGTGACGGCTGTCCGTGCAGCGACGGGCTCGAGGGCGACGCGGGGACGAGCATGCCACCGAGGAGGTTGTCGAACGTGAGTCGGACCCATCCGAGCCACGGGATCCGGTACTGCGCCTTGCCGGTGATCCACTCGGGTTTGACGATGCCGGAATTCGCACCGCCGCCGATCTGGTCGTAGCCGTCGTTGTGATCGCCCTTGGTGACGAAGCCGGCGTGCGGTGCGGGACAGTTGGGGACTTCCTCGCAGGTCGCGTCGCCGACGATTTCCTCGCTAGCTTTCGATTCGACCCAGTGTTCGTCGTCGTCGACCCAGAAGTGTGCCCGATGTATCACCGGCGTCTGGGACGGATCGCCGTTGGGCCGAAAGACGATAACGTCTCCGGGGTTACCGAACTTGTCGTAGCCGGTTCCCTGGGCGCTCCGGCGGGTAACGACGCCGGTTCCCTCGACGGCAGCGTCGCCGCTGAACCGCCCTTCCTCGACGACAAAGATGAGGTCTCCCGTGTGCATGTTCGGCTGCATACTACCGCTCTCGACGGCGACGAGCGGCGGCCAGATACCGCTGACTCCGAACAGGAGGAGGGCGACGACCCCGACGACGGCGACGCTGCTCAGGATATCTCGCGCGATCACGACGTTCTCGTCGTTCGTTTTGAGGAACCAGCGGACGTAGCCGTCGTCCTCGATGGTAACGGCGTCGGAATCGGCAGCAGGCTGTGAATCGGCAGTAGGCTGTGACGGTTCCCGTGATGGCGTCTGGGAACTGTCGGCGCTCGAGGCCGACCGATCACGGTCGTCGTCGCCGGAATCGCCAGGTGGCTTTCCGGAGCTAGGGCCGCTCATCGTCACCCGTTTCACCGGGGCCGGAAATTAACTTTCTGTTCGCGTTACTCGTCGACTGCTATCGACGTTACCTCATCGACTGCCACCGATGTCGCCTCGTCGATTCAGTGACACCGTATTTCATATCGACCACTGTATTCCACATCGCTTGGTCGGCCCCTGATCGACGCAGCGGCCCCATCCGATCTACAGGCGGAGCGGGCCGAGGCGGTTCACGGATTACGCTCTCTAGCGATCGCCCCGTACCAGACGAGTGCGAGCGCGGTTCCAACGCCGGCGACGACCATCGGGCCGCTGCCGACGATCGAGCGTATCGAATCGATCGTCAGTCGAATTCCTCCGACCCACGGAACCCGAACCATCGCTTTGCCGGTGACCCACTCGGCGCTGACGACGGTCGTCTCCGCACCCGATCGTGGCAACTGGTCGTAGGCCGCGTTGGCGTCGCCTTTCGTGACGAACCCGTCGTGTGGAGCCGGACACGACGCGATATCGTTGCAGGTCGCGCCGTTCATGTATGCGGGATCGGCTTTCGTCTCGACCCAGCGCTCACCTCGTTCGACCCGAAACTGGGCGCGATGGATCGTCGGCGTCTGCGTCGAATCGCCGTTCGGAACGAAGATGATAACGTCGCCCGGATTTCCAAATCGTTCGTATCCGGTCTCTCGAGCGCTCTGAGCGGTGACGATTCCCGTTCCCGCAACGGCTCCATCGCCGGCGAATCGCTCCTCGTCGGCGATGAAGACGAGGTCCCCGCGTTCGAGGGCGGGCTCCATACTGCCGCTCTCGACGGCGACCATCGGCGGCCAGGTACCGGTAATTCCGAACAGGAGAACCCCGACGACCGCGATGATCGCGACGATCGTCGCGATGTCCCGAACCGCAGTGCCCGTGCGGTCGTCGGTCTCGAGGAGCCAGCGGAGGACGCCGTCGTCTTCGATCGTGACCGCGTCGTCGCGCTTCGCTCGAGACCGCGACCCGGCCGTCCGCTCTCGGTCACCGGGGTCGGACGGCGGCCCCGTCTCTGGTCCCGAGGGCGGATCGCGACGGCTGAGCCGATCGCGGTTCCTGTCGTCGGCGTCGGGACCGTCCATTGACGACCAGTTTCTCCGAACCCAGTATCAACTTTCCGGCAAGCTTCGGACTGTTTTCACGTGCAGACGTCGGGAGCTGCCGATTCTGGGCTTCGGGAGCTGCCGATTCCGGGAACCGACTGAAACGGCCGGAGTTCGTGAGCTGACGGGAGCGGAACAGGCCCCGACCCGTTTCGCACGGATCGAAAACCGACGCGAGGAATCGGGAATTCGCTATCCTTTTGCCGTCCCTCGGGAATGCGGGGTATGTGCCACTCGAGGCCGCCGCCCGACTCGTTAGCGAACTCACGAGCCGCGGGTACAACGCCGAACGCGAGGCGGTGACGCGGCTCGCGGCGGCCGAGGATCCGAACGCCGCACTCGAGCGCGTCCTCGAGGATGTCCCGGACGATGCGCTCGTCGTCCGTGCCGATCACGTTGAGTCGGTCCTCTCGCGAACCGACACCACCGGTTCGCCTCGAACCAACGGCTCCGATACTGGCGATTCCACTGAGTTGGGAGACGAAAACGCCGGTGGCGAACCGGCGGAACGCACCGCCACTCGAACCGATGCCTCGTCCACCGATTCGCCCCCCTCTGTTTCAACTGGAACCGAAGGGGCATCGGGAGGTAATTCGCCCGATCGATCTCCAGTTGAAACGGAGGGGTCTGCTTCGGCGAACCGTCTCGCCGATCCCGCGATCCGTTCGCTCAAGATCACGGGGGATATGACGGGTGAGAGCACGGGGACCGGCGAGTACAGCGATTTCGTCTCCGTCTTCCGCGACCGCCTCGAGCGGCTCGGATCGAAGTTACGAGGTCGAGTTAACCACCGTCCGGCGACGGCCATTCAGGGAATGCCGGGCGGGAGCGACGCCGCGATGGTCGGCCTGGTCAACGACATCCGATCGACCGCCAGCGGCCACTGGCTGATCGAACTCGAGGACGCGACCGGGACCTTCCCGTGGCTGGTGATGAAGGATCGCGAGTACGTCGATCTCGTCGACGAACTACTCTGCGACGAGGTGTTAGCGATGGAGGGAACGCTGGCGGACGATTCGGGGATCGCGTTCGTCGACTCGATGTACTTCCCGGACGTGCCCCGCACGTACGAGCCCTCGACCGCGGATCGCCACGTCCAGGCGGCGCTGATCAGCGACGTCCACGTCGGCAGTCAGGAGTTCATGGCCGACGCCTGGAACGCCTTCGCCGACTGGCTTCACACCGAGGAGGCCCAGCACGTCGAGTACATGCTGCTCGCGGGCGACATGGTCGAAGGCGTCGGCGTCTACCCCGACCAGGACGAGGAACTCGACATCGTCGATATCTACGAGCAGTACGAGGCGTTCAGCGAGCACCTCAAGAAGGTGCCGGGGGACATCGAGATCGTCATGATCCCTGGCAACCACGACGCGGTCCGGCTCGCGGAGCCCCAGCCCGGGTTCGACGAGGAACTCCGGGAGATCATGTCCGCCCACGACCCACAGATCGTGAGCAACCCGTCGACGGTGACCCTCGAGGGGGTGTCCGTGCTCATGTATCACGGTGTCTCGTTGGACGAGGTAATCGCGGAACTGCCCGAGGACAAGGCCAGCTACGACGACCCGCACAAGGCGATGTACCACCTCCTCAAGAAGCGCCACGTCGCCCCGCAGTTCGGCGGCCACACGAGACTCGCGCCCGAGGAGAAGGACTACCTCATCATGGAGGAGGTCCCCGACATCTTCCACACCGGTCACGTTCACAAACTCGGCTTCGGGAAGTACCACAACGTGCTCGCGATCAACTCCGGCTGCTGGCAGGCCCAGACTGACTTCCAGAAGAGCGTCAACATCGACCCTGACGCCGGTTTCGCACCGATCGTCGATCTCGATACGCTCGACGTGACGGTACAAAAATTCAGTTGAGAGTTCCGGTATCGCGTCACCTCTCGAGGTCCAAATATCGAGCTTCGAGGTGATGTAGGGCTTTTCGTCTCCAATTTCGTGGTTCTGGCCGCGCTCAACTGGCTCTCGGGACTGTGACTGTCTCCTTCTCGAGTAGTGGCTCGAGTTCGGACGTGCAGTACATTTTCTCCGGGCGGATTCTCCGCTGCTCTCTCGAATCACCTGTTCGAGAAGTCGTGTGAATGGAGCAGTGGGTTCCACTTGGAATGAGTGAGAGGAAGTGTCCTGCTATCGTGGCAACAGGGAATCACCACTCCCTCCCCAACCGATTCATTCGCTCACTTCGTTCGCTCTTTCATCCACTGGAAGACGCTTTGTGTCTTCCAAGCAGTCACTCGCTACACTCGTGACGACCTCGCACGATTTCGTGCCGCGGTTCATTGGTATTCACCGCGGCCCAGCGCGCGCCACCGTACGCCGGTTGGCTGGTCTGGAGTGAGACGGGGTTTCCCTATACAGCACGAGTGACTCGGCAGAAGCAAGTGGTATCCGCGCCAAACCGACGGCTACCGATCAGCCCTCGAGGCGCGGGCCACGGCGCAGTTCGTTCGCCGTCGATCAGGGCTCGAGTCGAAACCGTACCGTCGGGGCTCCGTCGAACTGCGGGCCCTGACCGCGTCGCTCGAAGCCGAGCGCTTCGGCGGCGGTCTCGATGGGGGTCGCGTCCCGCGCGGCGAGCACTTCGACGGCCATCGACTCGCGCTCGGCGAAGCGAACCGGTTCGGCCAGCAACTGCTCGCAGGCCTCGCTCGTGCCGTCGAGTTGCGTGACGTGAACGGTGTCTTCGCGCGCGTCGAAACTAATGAAGCCGAGCAGGTCCTCCGGGTCGGAGCCGTCGTACTGCGAGCTCGAGACGTCGGCGTTCGGATCGTGACTCCCGTCCTCGGCGACGCGCACCGTGCGGTCGTGGACGAGATTCCGCATCACGTCCGTGGGGGAGTCCGCGATCGACGCGAGCGCGTCCGCGTCCGCCTCGAGTGCGTCCCGTATGTTCATCGGCGTGTGGTAATGTGGCGCACAACAATAAATCCCGGTCGCGACCGCCTTGTATGACTGGTTCGACGACTGTCAATTTTCGCGCGTCCTCGAGTCGAATCAGCCCCCGTTCGGGGACCGGTAAAAGTGCGTTCGATGGGACACAGTTATCTGCCCGCTCTGGTAACGGATCGAGTATGAGTCACAGTATCGCAAAGCGGTCGGTCTCCGAGGTGGCAGTATGCGCGTCGTAGCGAAGTTCGGCGGGACGAGTCTCGGTAGCGGTGATCGGATCAACCGCGCCGCGGACTCGATCGCTGCGGCCGTCGAGGACGGCCACGAGATCGCCGTCGTCGCCAGCGCGATGGGGTCGACCACCGACGACCTGCTCGACGAGATCACGTTCGAAACCGACGAAGCCGACCGCGCCCAGATCGTCAGTATGGGCGAGCGAACGTCGGTTCGCATGCTCAAAGCCGCGCTGGCGGCCCGGGGAATCGATTCGGTCTTCCTCGAGCCCGGAAGCGACGAGTGGCCGGTCATCACCGACGAGTACGGCGAGGTCAACGTCGAGGAGACCCAGCGGCGCGGCCGCGAGCTCGCGTCGCAACTCGACGAGACGGTGCCGGTCCTGACCGGCTTCCTCGCGGAGGGGCCGGACGGCTCGATTACGACGCTCGGTCGCGGCGGTAGCGACACCTCGGCGGTCATGCTGGGCAAGTACATGGACGCCGACGAGGTCGTGATCGTCACGGACGTCGAGGGCGTCATGACGGGCGACCCCCACGTCGTCGAAGGGGCTCGCAACGTGGGCGAGATTTCCGTCGACGAACTCCGGAACCTCTCGTTCCGCGGGGCCGAGGTCGTCGCACCCTCCGCGCTATCGTACAAGGATGGCACCCTCGACGTGCGCGTCGTCCATTACCAACACGGCGACCTCCTCTCGGGCGGGACGAGCATCGAAGGCGAGTTTAGGAGCCTGGTCGACCTGCGCGAGCGACCGCTGGCCTGCCTGACCGTCGCCGGTCGTGCGATCCGCAACCAGCCCGGCGTCTTCCATCGCCTCTCGGCCGCCCTGCATGAGAGCGACGTCAACATCGACGCCGTCGCGAGCGGGATGGATACGATCACCTTCTACATCGACGAGGAGGAGGCCGAACGCGCCGAGAACATCCTCCACCGGGAGGTCATCGCCAGCGACGAACTCTCGAGCGTCACCGTCGACTCGCCGGTCGCCGTCATCCGAGTGACCGGCGGCGAACTCCCGAATCAGCCGGGAATCATCAGCGAGATCGTCAACCCCCTCGCCGAGGCCCGAATCCACCTCAACGACATCATCACCAGCGCGACCAGCGTCGCCCTGTTCGTCGACTGGGAGGACCGCGAGGAGACCCTCGAGCTGACGCAGAACCTGTTCTAATTCGCTCGAACGCTTTCGGTCCCTCCTCTCGAGGTCACCGTCGTTTTCCTTGCATCCCCGTCGAATCCGATCGGTAGCCACTCGTGAACGTCACTGGTTCGAGGGTATCCGGTCGGTAATACAGGAGTAACGCCATCGTAACGAAGGTGGGAAGCGGTGGAGCGGGAACCATGAGCACCGATTCGACGGCGAGGGAGGTTTTCGAGGAAATCGAGCCCGATCCCGATGCAATCTTGGAGGCGTGTGGCGCGGAGACACCGGCCGAACTCGTCGAAAGCGGCGGGAAGCACGAGACGCAGTCCGACGACGTCGTCGACACGACGGCGACCGAACTGTTCGCCGATCTCGAGGATGTCGAAACGGTTGATTCGAACGCTCAGGATGCCGATAACGGTGTGACAGTTCAGACCGATGGGGACGACGAATCCGCGACGCGAGCGGACCTCGAGTTCGAATTCATCGGCGACTCGGACGTGATCGTGCGGGACGACGGCGCCGTGGTCGACGCGACGGCGGCCGAACTCGGCGCGCTCACCGCGACCGACTCGACTCCCGTTCGGGCGCCCGGCTCCGACGAGGGTGTCGAAACGACCGCGTCTGCGAACGGCGACTCGGCCGATACCGCCTTCGCCTCGTCGGGCACGCTCACCGTCCGCGACGATGGGACCGACGACCTGGAACTCGTCGGCCCCGATCCGACGCCGACGCGGCTCACTGACGATGCCTTCGACAACGCCGAGATCAGCGATCAGTGAGTCGGCGGCGGGGAGGGGCGAGTCCAGCCGCCCCACCCTCATTGTTCCCGCTAGCGATGGTCCCACCGATTCCGCCCATCGATGCGCCGATCCGTCCGGAAGGGACCGTCTCGAGCCGTCGACGGTCACAAGACTCCAACTAGACTGAACACGCGCGGCGGTGTCGAACGACTATGGTCGCCTACAAGTCGAAAGTAGTCGAACGGATCCGCCTCCCCTCGAGAGAACAGCGAGCACGGGCCCTCGAGGAAGCCGGGTACAACGCGTTCAATCTCTCCGCCGACGACGTCTTCGTCGATCTCCTGACCGACAGCGGGACGGGCGCGATGAGCGACGATCAGTGGGCCGCGCTCCTCCGGGGCGACGAAGCGTACGCCGGGTCGGCGAGCTTCGATCGCCTCGAGTCCGCGGTCGCGGACGTGATGGGATTCGAGCGCGTGGTGCCGACTCACCAGGGCCGCGGCGCGGAGAACGTTCTCTACGGCACTCTCCTCTCCGAGGGCGACATCGCGCTCAACAACACCCACTTCGACACGACGCGAGCGCACGTCTCGAACCAGGGTGCCGATCCGGTCGACTGTCCCGTGTCGGGCGCTCACGACCCGGAGACGGACGAGCCGTTCAAGGGGAACTTCTCGCTCGAGGGAGCGCGAGCGGTCGTCGACGAGGTCGGTCCGGAGCGCGTCCCGCTGGTGATCCTGACGATCACGAACAACTCGGCGGCGGGCCAGCCGGTCAGCGTCGAGAACACCCGTCGCGTTCGGGCGTTCGCCGACGAGATCGATGCGACGTTCGTGATCGACGCCTGCCGGTTCGCGGAGAACGCCTACTTCGTGACCCGGCGCGAGGACGAGTTCGCCGACGCGACGGTAGCCGAGGTGGCTCGCGAGCAACTCGGACACGCCGACGCGCTCGTCATGAGCGGGAAGAAAGACGGGCTGGTGAACGTCGGCGGCTTCGTCGCGACCGACGACGAGGCTCTCTTCGAGCGGTGCAAACAGCGCGCGATCCTCTACGAAGGGTTCCCGACGTACGGCGGGATGGCCGGGCGGGACGTCGCCGCGATGGCCGTCGGCCTGCGCGAGGCCGTCGAGGAATCGTACGTCGAAGACCGGGTCGAACAGGTTCGCGAGTTCGGCGCGATGCTCGAAGAGATCGGGCTTCCGGTATACACTCCGACCAGCGGACACGCGGTCTACATCGACGCGGGAGCGACGTTTCCGGAAATCCCGGCCGACGAGTTTCCGGGGCAAGCGCTGGTCTGTGAACTGTATCGAGAAGGCGGGGTTCGAGGGGTCGAACTCGGGAGCTTCGCCTTTCCCGAGACCGACCGGCCGGAACTGGTTCGGCTCGCGGTCCCGCGCCGAACCTACCACCGGGAGCACTTCGATCACGTCGTCGAGACGGCCGAAGCCGTCCTCGAGAAGCGCGACGACGTCTCCGGACTCGAGATCGTTTCCAACCCCGCGGTCCCGGAGCTTCGTCACTTTTCGGCGTCACTCGAGCCGCTATCCGCCGAGCCCGCGACTGCGACTGGCACGAATACCGACTAACTGCAAGAGTGGGATCGATAGCGTGGGTCGCTACAGACTCGAGATCACGCCGCGAGCGCGGTCGCGGAGCGTCGGTTCCGGCTCTGGCTCCGACCGACTACCGAGTCGCTGTTTCGCGAGGGCTTGGAGGCCTCTCGAGGCGGATTCCGACCTCATCGCCTCGGCCGCCCAGTTCGGAAGCTGGGACTCGATTTCCTGCCGTTTCTGCGCTTTCATCGTGCTGAACCGGCGCAGTACCAGTCCGGCACCGAGGAACAGGCCGGCGTCGAGTAGCTCGCGCCGGAACCGCTCCCGATCCTTCCGGACCGCGATCGCTTTCGCGAGCGAGAGTGCACCGATCGCCAGATAGACCTTCGAACTCTTCGATGGATCGCCGCTGAGCATCCGTTGAAGCGCCATGCGGAGGTGGCTACCACGTTCTCTCGGATAAAACTCCGCCGGCAGGCGACGGGTTGCGGCGCGGGGACCGAACGGTCCGGTGCGGACCGTGGTCAGACGCGGTCGGTCGCGACGACGCCGCGGTGGCGCTGGCCGTCGATCGACTCGATCGAAAATCCGAGGCGTTCGTAGAACGGCCGGACGCCGTCGTCGAACTGGGCCGTCAGTCGCCCTTCGCGCTCGAGCGCCCGCTCGATCAGCGCCCGGCCGAGGCCGTGACCACGGTGGCGACGCCGGACGCCGATCGCGCCGACGTGGGCCCCGGACTCGGCGTCGAGGGGTTCGAGAACGGCCGTGCCGAGGATTCGCTCGCTCGCGTCCGGTTCGTCTTCGGGAGCGGTCCCATCGTCATCGGCGCTCGCTGTCCCGCCCCGTCGATCACCTGCGACGAGGACGTCACCGTCGTCAATCCGGCTCTCGACGTCGCCCGGCTCGAGTAACGCGGCGTCGAGGATGCGCCGGACCTCGAGGGCGTCGTCGGGGGTGGCCGTGCGGACGAACATCCGTCAGGATCGTCGGTCGGCGTGGTCCAACAACGCGTCGATTTCCGGTCGATCGAATATCGTCCTGCGGTAGGCCGCGACGATCTCGAGGTCGTCGGCCGCGGGACCTCCCACGTCGAACACGATCGCGGCGGGCATCCGGCCGACGAGGTCGAAGCGGCGGCCGACCGGTCCGAGGCGGACGGGCTGGTCGAGCGTGTCGCCGAGCGTCGCGTCCGGGTCCGCACGGATCGGATAGGGGAGACCGTACCGCTCTTGCCACTCTCGGACGCGCTCGCGGGGCCCCGGGACGACGGAGACGACCGCACAGCCCCGTTCGCGGAACTCGTCGTAGCGGTCGGCGACGGCCCGGACCTGTCGGCGGCACTGCCCGGCGTGGTGATCCCGGTGGAGCAACAGGACGATCGATTCGTAGGCGGGATCCGACCCCTCGGCCGTCGTCGGATCCGCCGGCTCGACCGGGTCTATCAGGTCAGTGAGCGCGAGCGAATCCGGTCCCGGACCGACGTTCGGCAGGGCCACCTCGAGCGCGGGTTCGATCACACGAGACGTAGCGCGCCGGTCGGGAAAGTGGCTGGGCTTTCACCGATCGAGTGGCCGCCGTCGGATACGTCGTCGACTGGCGGTCGGTAGCTGCTCGAGAAACGCGGTTCGGGTCCTCCGGAGACTCCGCCATACACTGGTACCGACTGCAAACTGTTACCAGCTGCAATTCCCGTTCCGCGTGCGAGGGAACGATTAAGTGACGGTGTGTGGTAGCTAATAACAAGATGGGGTGCGAGTACGGCGTTCCTGTCGACAGACGGTCGAAACATATCCGCTCGGGGCGGCGATTCCCGAACCGAACGGCGAGACGACGGTCGTCGATGTGACCACTCATGAGCCTGATCGCAATTCTCGATATCGCACACCCGGATCTCGCGCTGACGCCGACGATCCGCGACTGTCCGGAGGCGTCCATCGAGGTCGTCCCCCACTCCACGACTGATCCGGAGACCGGCCTGTTCTTCTACCTCGTCGAAGGCGCGGACGATACGTTCGAGGACGCACTCGAGCGCGATCACACGGTCGCGGACTGGATGCTCGTCGACGATCACGGCTCGACGCGCGTCTATCGGCTCCAGCACACCGAGGACGCCGCACTCATCTCGCCAATGACGACCGAACTCGGCGGGCTGCTGTTGAAGGCCGAGACCAACGATCGGGGCTGGACCAATCGCCTCCACCTCCCCGATCGGGAAGCGCTCGCGGCGCTCTGGGAACGCTGTGAGGAGACGGACATCTCGTGCGAACTGCACCGGATGTTTCGGCAGGACGAGTGGACCAGCGAGACGGTCCCGGAGTTGACCGACGAACAGCGCGTCGCGCTGGTACGCGCCCACGAGGAGGGCTACTTCGAAGAGCCCCGCGAAACTTCGCTCGAGGAACTCGCCGAACGCCTCGACATCTCTCCGACGGCCGTCGGCGGCCGCATTCGCCGCGGGACCGGGCAACTCGTCGAGACGACGCTCCTCGAGGAGTGACTCGCGAGACGGGACGGAACCGGATGCATCGGACGGAAGGGACGGCTCAGAACGCGGCGAGATGATCGTCGCGGGGCTCGTAGAGCGCACCGGTCATTCGCACCTCGTAGATCTCCTCGAGCGTTTCGCCGACGGAGAACCCCTGCTCACTCATCGCCGCCGCGACGATGCCGATCGGGACGCCGTTCTCGTAGCGCTTCTCCAGGCCGGCGATGACGGTCACGAGGTCGTCACTGGCCGGGGGCTCGAACTCGAGGTCGGCACGCGTGAGGACCACGTCGTGGCCCGTCTGCCGACGGTGTCGGCGGTAGAAGTCGACGGTCTCATTCGCCGAGTCGGGCTCTACGTCGATGTCGCACTCCTCACACGCGACCGCGAACGCGGGCTGTTGGTGGTGGGTCATGAGCGAAGGCGGATAGAGCGGGGCGGTCAGGCCTCGTAGGCCTCCTGTGCGAGGCGGTGGAGCCTGTGGACGGTGTGCTCGTTCGGACCGAGCCGAGCCTGCGCGATCGCGCCCGAATCGAGGCCGCGTTGCTGGCGCTCGACGAGCTCGAAATCCTCCTCCTGGAGCTGCCTGCTCGTCCGGATGAACGTCTCTTCTTCCTCGGTCAGGTCGGGATCCTTGAAGTAGTAGTCCGCGACGAGCTGGAAGCGCCCCTCGTCGATAGGGTCGATGATGTAGGTGCCGTAGCCGTCGGCGGTCCCGTACATGTTGACCGTGAAGTTCGGCCAGAAGTAGTAGAACTTCGCCTCGTGTTCCTCGTGGATGCGCATCTCGTCGTCGACGTCTTCCCCGTGTTTGTAGTGGAGGATCCAGTGGTAGTCGTCGACCTCGAGTTCGGAGTCGAGGAGCTCGAGGTCTTTGACCCAGTCCTGGTGATTGGCCTGGCAGTGGTCGCACTCGGAGTAGTTGCCGCCGAAGACCTTCCAGTTGCACTCGACCTCCGAGACGATGCGTCGGGCGAGCTGATACTCCTCGAGCGGGAGCGACTCGAGTTCGGTCTTCATCGTGCCGGCCTGCTCCGCGAGGCTCATCGGCTCCTCGTCGAAGTTGACGAAGACGAACGGGCCGATGCGATCGGTGTGGACCGACATGAGAGCGCTCTCGTCGGGATCGATCGGGGTGATATCTTCGTCCTCGAGGTCGGGGTTCAGTCGCGCGTCCTCGAAGCTCTTGGGCGTGCTCGCGAGTTCCCCGTCGAGGTCGTACGTCCAGAGGTGGTACGGACACTGGATCCGGTTCGCGTTGCCCGGATCGGTCATCGGCGTCTCCTCGACCATCGCCGACCCGCGATGCGCGCAGACGTTGTAGAACGCCTCGACGTCGCCGTCGTGGGTCCGAACGACGATGATCTCCCGATCGCCGATATTTCGGGTGAAGTGATCCCCCGGCTCCGGAATGCAGTTCGCGTGTCCCGCGTACACCCAGTACCGGCCGAACACGGCCTCCTTCTCCATCTCGTGGACGGCCGGATCGGTGAAGTACCGCGCGGGCAGGGCGTTCGTCTCGTCGGTGATGTCGGGACTGACCGGTTCGACCTCGTCGCGTCCGTTGTTCCACCGGGTCATGTTGTATGCTATCCCATGCCGTATCGTTCAATAAGGCTTGATCGCAGGTAGTTCGCACGTATAAGTGATGCCGGCCGCTGCGCCCGCCGAGGGTCTCGAGTGGCGGTCGACCGTATAGTCGGGACCGAACGGTTGGGCCGAACCGCGATGACGGTCAGCCGACGGTCCCGACGCCGCTCGCTCGCCGACGCTTCAAAAAGGGACGGTGTGAGACGGACTAACAATCAAGGGGTACGTCCTCGAATCGGTCGGCAGTATGCCTCCGACAGGAGACCGATACGACGTCGTCGTGATCGGCGTCGGCGGGATGGGCAGCGCGACGGCCTTCCACCTCGCCGACCGCGGGCTCGACGTGCTGGGACTCGAGCGCTACGACGTGCCCCACACGATGGGGTCGTCACACGGCATCACGCGGATCATCCGTCGCGCGTACTACGAACATCCCTCCTACATCCCGCTCATCGAACGGGCCTACGACCTCTGGGACGACCTCGCGGACGAAACCGGTCGCGAGGTGATTCAGCGGACGGGGTCGATCGACGCCGGCCCGGAGGACAACGTCGTCTTCGAGGGATCGTTGCGCTCCTGCGAGGAACACGATATTCCCCACGAGGTGCTCACGAGCGAGGAGGTTACCGAACGGTTCCCCGGCTATCGACTCCCGGAGGGGTACAAAGCGCTGTACCAGCCCGACGGCGGATTTGTCGTCCCCGAACAGGCGATCGTCGGCCACGTTGAGGCGGCGCAGGCGGCGGGTGCCGAGGTTCGCGCCCGCGAACGGGTCCTCGAGTGGGAGCCGACGCCCGACGGCGGCGTCCGCGTCGAGACCGACCGCGGCACGTACGACGCCGAAAGTATGGTGCTCGCCGCCGGTGCCTGGAATCACAAGTTCGCCGACGCGCTCGAGGGGCTCGCGGTCCCCGAGCGGCAGGTGCTGGGCTGGTTCCAACCCGAGCGACCGTCGACGTTCGAGCCCGAGAACTTCCCCGTCTGGAACCTCGAGGTTCCCGAGGGGCGCTTCTACGGGCTGCCGATCTACGACGTGCCGGGGTTCAAAATCGGCAAGTACCACCACCGCGACGAGCGGGTCGATCCGGACGACTACGATACCGAACCCGGACTCGAGGACGAGCGCCTGCTCCGGGAGGTCACGGCGAACTACTTCCCCGAAGCGGCCGGCCCGACGATGCGGCTCGCGACCTGCATGTTCACGAACTCCCCCGACGAGCACTTCATTCTCGATACGCTTCCCGATCACCCGCAGGTGGCCGTCGGCGCGGGCTTCTCGGGCCACGGCTTCAAGTTCGCCAGCGTCGTCGGCGAGATCCTCGCCGACCTCGCGGTCGACGGCGACACCGACCACCCGATCGATATGTTTCGATTGGATCGGTTCGACGACTAGTTCTCTCGCCGCCCGTTCTCCGATTCGATGGTGAGGGATTCGGCCCGCTCGAGACCGTAGCGACCGCCGATGGGTTCGGACCGCTGTCGGCCGGTATCCGGATGAATTCCGGCGGCTCTGGGTTCTTCTCACCCCGCCGGTTGTTATACGCCACAGATTATCCACCCGGATAGCTATGCTCGACCGTCTGGCAGTACCCATGACACATGAGTACAGGGACCACACTTCCCGCCGACGCGGGAACCGTCGTCGTCGGCGCCGGCTGCGTCGGCTGTAGCGCCGCCTACCACCTCACCCGTCTCGGCCGCGAGGACGTGGTGGTCGTCGATCAGGGGCCGCTGTTCGAGACCGGCGGCTCCACCTCCCACGCCCCCGGACTGGTGTTCCAGACGGGCGGCACCAAGCTGATGACCCGGATGGCGTCGTACACGCGCGAGCTGTACGAGGACCTCGAGAGCTTCCGAACGAGCGGCGGCATCGAGGTCGCGTACACCGAGGACCGGTGGGACTACCTGAAACGAAAGCGCGAACGAGGCCAGGCCTACGGCATCGAGGACGGGGAACTCCTCTCGCCCGCCGAGGTCGCCGACCGCGTCCCGCAGGTCGACGAGTCGGTCATCAACGGCGGCTACTTCGTCCCGACGGACGGCAAGGCCCACGCCGTCGACGCCTCGGCGACGATGGCCGAGTCGGCTCGAGCGGCGGGCGCAGAGTTCTACGGCGAGACGACGGTGACCGATCTCGAGGTCGCGGGCGGCGAGATCCGGGCGGTCGTCACCGACCGCGGGCGCGTCGAGGCCGACGAGGTGCTCCTCGCGACGAACATCTGGGGCCCGCTGTTCGGCGACATGGTCGACGTCGATATTCCGTTGATCCCCTGCGCCCACCAGTACCTCGTCTCCGACGATCTGCCGGAACTCGCGGGGGCGAGCCGCGAGATCGAACAGCCGCTGCTCCGCCACCAGGACCGGTCGCTGTACTTCCGCCAGCACGGCGAACGCTACGGCGTCGGCTCGTACAACCACGAACCGCTGCTGGTCGATCCCGCGGACATCTACGGCCCGGAGCGACTCGAGGATCTCGGCCTCGAGTACCCCTCGCTGCGGGAGTTCACCGCGGAGCACTTCTACGAGAACACCCACCCGGATCACGAGCAGACGGCCTACGACGCGGCGTGCGAACTCGTTCCGTCGCTGCGCGACGCCGAGTTCGAGTCCGGGATCAACGGGATGTTCTGTTTCACTCCCGACGGAATGCCGATCCTCGGCCCGACGGCGGAAATCGACGGGCTCTGGTGGGCGCTCGCGATCTGGGTCACGCAGTCTGGCGGCGCGGGGAGCATCGTCGCCCACTGGATGGAAGACGGCGTCCCCCGCCTCGACGGCGAGCGCGTCGACGCCACGGGGGCGCACGTCTCGCGGTTCCAGCCCCACGCCGGCTCGCGGGAGTACACGCGGGGTCGCGGCGCACAGCAGTACCAGGAGGTCTACCAGCTGATCCACCCGCGCGAACAGCCTCAGGGGCAGCGCGGGCTCCGTCGAAGTCCGTTCTACCAGCGACAGCGGGAACTCGGCGCCGAGTTCTACGACTCGGGCGGCTGGGAGACGCCGCAGTGGTACGAGACGAACGAGTCCCTGCTCGAGGAGTACGACGTGCCCGACAGGCCGGACTGGCTCGAGCGCAACTGGTCGAAAGCACAGGGCGTCGAGCACCAGGCGGTCCGCGACCGCGTCGGGATGGTCGACATGACCACGTACACCGGGATCGAGGTGACCGGCGACGGCGCGACGGTTCTCCTCCAGAGGCTCCTAACGAACGATATCGACGTCTCTCCGGGCCGGATCCGCTACGCGGCGATGTGCAACGAGGATGGCGGGATTCTCGCCGACGTGACGGTCGCTCGATTTGCGGACGACCGGTACGTGGTGTTCACCGGCGGCGGCAACTCCGCGACGCTGCACTCCCGGTGGATCCGCGAGCACGCGCCCGACGACGGCTCCGTCTCGGTGAGGACCCACGACTCGAGCATGTGCGGGATCGGCGTCTTCGGCCCGGAGGCGCGAAACGTCCTGTCGTCGCTCGTCGAGGCCGACCTCTCGAACGACGCGTTCCCGTTCTACACCGCCGAAGAGACCTACTGCGGGAGCGTTCCGGTCACGATGCTCCGGCTCTCCTACGCCGGCGAGCTGGGTTGGGAGCTGTACGCGCCGATGGAGTACGGCGCGCAGCTCTGGGAGCGGATCGAGGACGCCGGCGAGGAGTACGGCATCGTCCCGATGGGTTGGGAGGCCCTCGATTCGACGAGCATGGAGAAGGGGTTCCGGCTGTGGGGAACCGACGTTACTCCCGAGTACAACCCCTACGAGGCGGGGATCGGCTTCGCGGTCGACCTCGAGACCGATTTCGTCGGCAGGGAGGCGCTGCTCGAGGCTCGCGACGGCGGGATCGACCGGAAGATCGCCCCGATCACGCTCGACGAGCCCGGGACGGTCGTCGACGCGGGTCATCCGGTGCTCGATCCCGACAGCGGCGAGGTGCTCGGTGACGTCGCCCGCGCGGACTACGGCTACACGATCGATGCCGGGATCGCGTACGCCTATCTGCCGGCGGCCGACGCCGAGGCGGGCCGCGACGTCGAAATCAGCTACGAGAACGAACGCCACGCCGCGACGGTCCGGGACGAACCGCTGTTCGATCCCGATCGCGAGAAGATGATTCGGTGAACGCCATGGGCCGAAACGACGGGACCGTCGAGTTCGCCGACATCGAAGCGGCCCGCGACCGGCTCGACGACGAGTCGGTCGTCAAGCACACCCCGGTCGAGCGGAGCACGTCGTTGGACGAACTGACCGGCGGCGAGGTCCACCTCAAGATGGAGCACCTCCAGTGGACGGGCTCGTTCAAGACCCGCGGCGCGTACAACAAGATCGCACAGTGCGTCGCCGAGGGCGGACTGGATCGAGTCGTCGCGGCCAGCGCCGGCAACCACGCACAGGGCGTCGCGCTCGCGGCGACGAAACTCGGCGTCGACTCGACGATCGTCATGCCCAGAGGGGCGCCCCAGGCGAAGGTTGACGCCACCCGAAGCTACGGCGCCGACGTCGAACTCGTCGGCGGCGACTTTCGCGAGGCGATGGCGCACGCGAAGGGGCTCGTCGACGACGAGCGGACGGCGTTCGTCCACGCCTACGACGACCCCGCGATCGTCGCCGGGCAGGGGACGCTCGGCCTCGAGATGGCCGACGACCTCCCGTCGGTGGAGACCGTCGTCGTTCCGATCGGCGGCGGGGGCCTCATCTCGGGGATCGCGACGGCTTTCGCCGAGCGCTCGCCGGAGACGCGAATCGTCGGCGTGCAGGCCAGCGGCGCGGCGACCGTTTCCGAGAGTCTCCGGAAGGGAACGCCCGTCGCCCTCGATTCCGTGGACACGATCGCGGACGGCATCGCGACCGGCGGCATCTCGGAGCTGACGCTCTCGCTGATCGACGAGCACGTCGACGAGATCGTCACCGTCACCGACGGCGAGATCGCTCGAGCGGTTCTCCTCTTGCTCGAGCGCGCCAAACAGGTCGTCGA
This sequence comes from Natrinema sp. DC36, assembly GCF_020405225.1. Classification (NCBI taxonomy): domain Archaea; kingdom Methanobacteriati; phylum Methanobacteriota; class Halobacteria; order Halobacteriales; family Natrialbaceae; genus Natrinema; species Natrinema sp. DC36. The sequence goes on along the minus strand of NZ_CP084472.1, from coordinate 3,278,180 downwards.
GGGCGCCGGTGCGGCGTCGGTCGCCGCGATCATCAGCGACGAACTCGACGTGCGCGGCGAGACGGTCATGCCGCTGCTGGGCGGCGGCAACCTCGATATGACGATGTTACAGACCGTGCTCGTTCACGCGCTGACAGACCGCGAGCAACTGCTGCGTCTGCGCGTCCGGATCGACGATCGACCCGGCAAGATGGAGGACGTTTCGGGGATCATCGCCGAATACGGTGCTAACATCCAGACCGTCCGCCACGACCGTTCGGCACCCGAACTCGACGTGGGCGAGGCGCATCTCGTCTTCCAGATCCAGACGAGCGGTTCGGGCCAATCGCGGACGATCGTCCGGTCGCTCCGGGATCACGGCTACGAGGTCCGACACGTCAACGCGTGACTATCCCCGGCTCGCCCGCTAACCGGTTCGATCGGCGGTATAAAAGCGACGCCGGTTATTAAGATGAATCTTGATTGAGGAGCTTGGTATTCTTCACCACGGTGCATGAGATCATGGAACGTAATGGCACAAAAGCTGTGCCGGTGCGAAACGAGGGTGCGTTCGTCGAGTCAGCCGTAAGCGAATTCGAGACGAACCGACCGAGCGATCGAGGGACCGGACGCCGGTGGCGTGTGATCCGCGATGAGTGATCGCGAACGGGACGGGGACGGCGCGGTCCGAACGTTCCTCGACGAACTCGATCCCACCGTCTTCGGGATCGGGTTCGTCGTCGCCGTGCTGATCGTCGCGGCGTTTCTCTTCCGCGAGAGCCGAACGCTCGATATCATGGAGGGAACCAACGAGTTCCTCTGGACGAGTTTCGGCTGGGCGTATCTCGTCTCGATGTTCGCCCTCGTGGCGTTCGTGTTGTACCTGATCTTCGGTCCGTGGGGCAACATCAAGCTGGGAGAGGAGGACGAGGATCCCGAGTTCAGCTTCCTCGCGTACTTCGCGATGCTGTACTCCGCGGGAATCGCCGCCGGCATCGTCTTCTGGGGCCCGGCGGAGGCGATCTTCCACTACTCGACGCCCTCGCCCTTCTCGGGGGTCGAAGCGGAGTCGACGGGCGCCGCCGTCAGCGCGCTCCAGTACACGTTCTTCCACTGGGGGCTCTCGGCGTGGTCGGCGTACGTGATCGTCGCGATTCCGATCGCTTACTTCGCCTACCGCCGGGACGCGCCGATGCGCATCTCGACGATCATCGGGCCGATCATCGGCTTCGACAACCTCGACAGCCCCTGGGCGAAGCTCGTGGACATCCTCGCCGTCTTCGCGACCATCGGCGGCATCGCGACGACGCTCGGGCTGGTCGGAAATCAGTTCCTCGTCGGCCTCGAGTACGCCGGCGGCGTCGAGTTCGGCGACGCGGGGACCGTCCTCGTGATCACGGGGCTGACCGTGGCGTTTACCATCTCGGTCGCGCTCGGCGTCGAGCGCGGGATCCGCCGCATCTCGTACTTCAACATGGCGCTGTTCGCCGTCCTGACGGCCGCGGCGTTCATCCTCGGGCCGACGGTGTACATCATGACCGTCGGGACCCAGGCGCTGGGAGCGTACATCAACGAATTCGTCTCGATGAGCTTCTTCATGGGTGCCGGCGAGACCGGCGGGCAGGGTGCCGACTCCAGTTTCGTCGGGGCCTGGACCGTCTTCTACTGGGCGTGGTGGTTCTCCTGGGCGCCGTTCGTCGGGCTGTTCATCGCCCGGATTTCTCGAGGTCGGACCGTCCGACAGGTCGCGGCGACCGGCGTCGTCGCGTCCACGGCCATCACGATCCCCTGGTTCGCGACGATGGGCGGAACGTCCATCTTCATGCAGTCGAACGGGCAGGCCGACATCCTCGGCACGCTCGAGGCCTGGGGGTTCAACGAGGCCGTCGCCGGTTACCCGCTGTTCGAGGCGCTGCCGGCCGGCGAGTTGCTTACGGTGCTCTTCCTGGTGCTGGTGACGACGTTCTTCGTCACGTCGGCGGACTCCTCGACGCTCGCGCTGGGGATGCTCACCACCGGCGGCAAGCAGAAGCCGTCGACGATCAACCGCGTCATCTGGGGCGGCCTCATGGGCTCGCTGGCCTCGCTGTTGATGGTCGCCGGCGGCACCTCGGCGCTCCAACAGGCCGCGATCATCGCCGGCGGCCCCTTCGCGATCATCACCCTGATCGCCGTCGGCGTCATGATCTGGGTCTTCGGCAGCCGTCGGGCGGTCTTCTTGCGCGAAGAGGACCGTTCCACCGCCCCGACCGGGTCGGCGGCCTCCGACGACGACTGAGGTGGTGGACGCGTCGGGAGGCGATACTATCGGACTGCGACCGTTTTTCTCGCTTCGCTTCGGATGGTCGTGAGCCGCTCGAGCGATTTACGATCCGAGAATACCGCTGTGATTTCCGCTGTCGTTTCCGGCGAGTGGTCAGTACAGGACAAGGAGTTACCGCTGCGGTCGGATCGCAATCGTAGCACCCGCGAACGAGCGAAGCGAGTGAGCGGCCTTTTTAGCGTAGATTTTTGCGCCGAGCGGTGAGCGAGCGCTGCGAGCGAACCCGAGGCGGAAAAAGGTACTTCTGCATCTGTAGTGTGCGGCTGATTCGCCGCAACTCGAGTGGAAGCAATCCACAGGACGCACTGGATGCTCCATATCGGCGGTTCAGGATCGACACCCTCCCGCAGTCTTCCGGAACCGGTCGCTCGAGTCGACCGCGGTCGCCGTGCCAGTTACCCGTACACGGGGAACGATTCGCAGAGGTCGTCGACCGACTCGGAGACTCGCTCGAGCGTCGCGTCGTCGTCGGGCGCGTCGAGCACGTCGGCGATGTGGTGGGCGACCGTCTCGATTTCCGCGGGGCCGAACCCGCGGGTCGTCAGCGCGGGCGTGCCGATCCGGATCCCGCTGGTGACGAACGGTGACCGGGTCTCCCCCGGAACGGTGTTCTTGTTGAGGACGATGCCGACGTCCGACAGCGCCGCTTCGGCGTCGTCGCCGGTGAGGTCGGGATGCGAATCCCGCAGGTCGACGAGCACGAGGTGTTTGTCGGTGCCGCCGGAGACCAGCGACAGCCCCCGGTCGCGGAGGACGGCCGCGAGCGCCGACGCGTTTTCGACGGTCCGGGAGGCGTACTCCTCGAACTCGGGCTCGAGGGCTTCCCCGAAGCCGACGGCCTTGCCCGCAACGTTGTGCACGAGCGGCCCGCCCTGACTCCCCGGGAAGACCGCGCTGTCGACGTCGTCGGCGTACGCCTCGTCGCACATGATGATCCCGCCGCGGCCGGCTCGGATGGTCTTGTGCGTGCTCCCGGTGACGAAGTCGGCGTGCTCGATCGGACTCGAGTGAACCCCGGCCGCGACGAGCCCGGTGATGTGGGCGATATCGGCGAGGTGGTACGCGTCGACGGCGTCGGCGATCTCGCCGATGCGCACCCAGTCGAACTCGCGCGGGTACGCCGAGGAGCCGCTGACGATCATCGCCGGGTCGACCGCGCGAGCCCGCTCGGCGAGCGCGTCGTAGTCGATGTACCCCGTCTCCGGGTCGACTTCGTACTGTTCGACCTCGTAGAGCTGCCCGGAGAAGTTGACGTGGTGGCCGTGGCTGAGGTGCCCGCCGTGGGTGAGATCCAGCGAGAGGATCGTCTCGCCCGGCTCGAGGGCGGCGAAGTAGACGCCCATGTTCGCCTGGGTCCCCGAGTGCGGCTGGACGTTGACGTGGTCGGCACCCCACAGCGCCTTCGCCCGCTCGATGGCCGTTCGCTCGACCTCGTCGACGTGCTCGCAGCCGCCGTAGTAGCGCGCGCCGGGGTACCCCTCCGCGTACTTGTTGGTCAGGACGGTTCCCTGCGCGGCGAGAACGGCTTCGGACGCGTGGTTCTCCGAGGCGATCATTCCCAGCGTCGCCTCCTGGCGTTCGCGCTCGCGTTCGACCGCGTCGGCGATCGTCGGATCGGCTTCTTTGAGATGGTCCGACATACCACATTGATCGGGAAATCCGTCCAAGTATCTTGATCGCAGGTGATCGACCCGTTCAAGAGTAGTCGTCGGGTCTCGAGTTCGAGATTATCGCGACGCTTGAGCAGTCGTGAGCGTCACTTGTGTTACCCGCCCTTAATGAGCCGTAACACCGTCACGTGGGCGCTCTCGACCGGTTGATCCTCGGGGACCGGGCGACCGTCGACGAGGACGCTCACCTCGTGGGGACTCAGGTCGATCGCGCGGAGCAGGTCCGCGTAGGTCGGCGTCGCGTCGGGACCACCAGCGGCGTCAGCGTCGGCATCCGCAGCTCCTGTCACCGCCTCGAGTTCGAGTTCGTAGGTGTCCTCGCCCTTGACGTCGACGGTGACGTGCATACGCCGCGTTACGGGGCGGCGACCTTGAGCGCGTCGCTCCGCGCGCTGGTGAGCTCCGCACCGTCAGTCCGTCGTCGGTTCGTTCGGGCCCGAGCCGACCCGCTGCTCTCGCTCTCGCGCGTGCCGTCGATTGCTGAACAGCGCGCGAGCGATCGCGCCCACACCGAGCAGGAGGACGACCAGCCCGATCACCTCACCGACGACGGGGATGGGCAGCTGAGAGAGGAGGGCACCGGCGAGCAAGCCGACGACGAGCGCGAGCCAGCGGTTGCCGAGGCCGACCAGCGAGAGGAACCAGGCGGCCACGGCGAAGCGGCCGTAGATGATACCGATCCAGAGCAGCAGGGCGAACACGAGCCCGCCGACCAGCGACAGCGGGATGCCGACGACGGTGATCGCGAGCGCGATCAGGAGAACGGGGATTCCCACGAGCACACCCAGTCCGACCAGTCCGGAGCGGAGGGGACCAGTCGCGACGCGATCGGCGACGGTATCGGAGAACCGCGGGAACAACCCGAGCAGTATGGCACCGAGCAGTAGATTCACCGCGAAGGCGTAGGCGGTGAACAGCCACGACGCGAACGGCTGAATCGTCGGCGCGACGTCGACCCCGAGCGAGGAGTCCTCCCGAATCTCGCCCGCGACCGCGTCGGTGTTCCCCTCGAGGTCACCGTCGTAGCGCAGATCGCCCGCGATCGAGGCGCTTTCGCCCAGCCGGATCGTCTCGGCTCCGATTTCGGCGTCGCTCTCGAGCGTGCCGTCGATCGTCGCGCTCCCGACCCCGGCCGTGACGGTGCCGCCGACGGTTCCGCTCTCGGTGACCGTGAAACTCCCCGCGCCGACCTCGACGTCGCCGTCGACGGTTCCGGCGATGGTTACGCTCCCGCCGGCGGCCTCGAGGTCGCCGTTGACCTGGCCCGTCTCCTCGATTCGAACGTCGCCCCCGACGGCGCTGACGTCGCCGGTGACGGTGCCGCGGACGACGACGCTTCCGCCGAAGGCCTCGAGGCTATCGACCGTTTCGCCTTCCTCGACGACGATCGTTCCGCCGGTTCGGGCGTCGGACTGGGCCGCGACCGTGGCCGGGACGGTGCCACAGACGACGAGGACGACCAGCATCGCAACGACGAGTTGCGACCGGTTCTTCTTCCCTCTCATGGGTCTCTCTTCCACGAGCGGGTAGAAAAACGTGTTACGCTGATGTCAAGAACCGTGTCGGTTTCGAATCCGGCCGTGGTCGGCGGTCTCGTGGTCGCGTCGGCGCGATCGAGTGGGTCGCCTGGCCCCGAGCGAGTCGCCGCGTTTCGTCTCCCGTCGGCGGATACCGTCATCTGCCTCGAGAACGTCCTTCGGGCGTTTTATCTTCGGGCCACCCGTTCGACCGGTATGAGCGAGGCCGACGCCGAGGCGGCGGAGCCCACCCCCGGCAAGACCGAAGTCTGGATCGAAAAGTATCGTCCGGAGCGACTCGACGACATCAAGGGCCACGTGGACATCGTTCCGCGACTCAAAAATTACGTCGAGCAGGACGATCTCCCCCACCTTCTTTTCGCAGGTCCCGCCGGAACAGGAAAGACGACAGCGGCGAAGAGCATCGCCCGCGAGGTCTACGATGACGACTGGCGGGAGAACTTCCTCGAGCTCAACGCCTCAGACCAGCGCGGGATCGACGTCGTCCGCGACCGGATCAAGGACTTCGCGCGCTCGTCGTTCGGCGGCTACTCACACCGCATCATCTTCCTCGACGAGGCCGACGCCCTGACCTCCGACGCCCAGTCCGCGCTGCGCCGGACGATGGAGCAGTTCTCGAACAACACGCGCTTCATCCTCTCGTGTAACTACTCGAGCCAGATCATCGACCCGATCCAGTCGCGGTGTGCGGTCTTCCGGTTCACCGAACTCTCGGCGAACGCCATCGAGGCGCAGGTGCGAGAGATCGCCGCGAACGAGGATATCGACGTCACGGACGACGGCGTCGACGCGCTGGTCTACGCGGCCGACGGCGACATGCGGAAGGCGATTAACGCCTTGCAGGCCGCCGCAGTGATGGGCGAAACCGTCGACGAGGAGACCGTCTTCGCGATCACCGCGACGGCCCGCCCCGAGGAGGTCGAGGCGATGGTCGACCACGCTATCGGCGGCGACTTCACCGCCGCCCGCGCCGCCCTCGAGGACCTGCTGACCGAGCGCGGGCTCGCCGGCGGCGACGTCATCGATCAGCTCCATCGCTCCGCCTGGGAGTTCGACATTCCGGAGCGGGCGACGGTCCGCCTGCTCGAGCGTCTGGGCGAGGTCGACTACCGGATCACCGAAGGCGCGAACGAGCGGCTGCAACTCGAGGCGATGCTGGCGTCGCTGGCCCTCGAGAACGAGGCCTGAGACGGGCCGCTGGGGCTGTGTGGCCGGCACGTCCGTCTGGCGGGTTTCGGGTGTGCCGGAACTGACGGAGAGTAGTCCGTGTGAGCGTGGTGTCTCTCTCGAGGTCCGTTTGCGAATCGACCGGACAGTGAGTGATGTCGCTGGGGCCGATGGGGTGTCGTGGTGGTTTCGGGTGTGCCAGCGGGCGGAACGTACTATCTGCTCGGTGAGTTGTGTGAATGGAACAGTTGGGTACTGATGAGAATTGGATGGGACAAGGCATCCTGCTATCGTGGCAACAGGGAATCGCCACGCCCTCCCCAGCCGATTTCTACTCACGGCGGCTCCGCCGCCGTTCGTATGGTTCGCGGAACCTCCGGTTCCGCGCTAACGCTCGCACCTCACGGCGCTCACTCATCCCTCGCGCAGTGTCATCGACCGCCCTCACTCTCGTTCGGTCGGCCGACAGCGCGCGCCACCGCACACCGGATGGTCGATCTGGAGTGAGATATAGTTCTTCCGTAACGAACGGCTGAGTTACACCAGTTCGAGCCGTGTACCGCTGGTCGAACCCCGAACGGGTTCACTCTCCCTCCACGTCGGCCGGTTCGACCCCGCGAAACGAGACGGTGAGGCGACCGTTCGCTTCGGCGACGCCGACGTCCCAGCCGTGGGCGTCGGCGATCCGTTCGACGGTGCCGAGCCCGAAGCCGGTCCCGTCCGCCGCGGCCACCCGGTCGGAGACGGGATCCGCCTCGAGATCGGCATCCGTCTCTGCGGCGGCCGAGTCGCGGCGAGCGACGGCGAAGCCGTCGTCGGTCGCGCGGACGGTGACGATCGGCTCTTTCTCGGTCGCCTCGCCGACGACGGCCACCAGCAGGGATTCGAGTAGCTCCCGCAAACGAGCCTTGTCGGCCTCGAGGACGCGATTATTCGCCGCTCGCGTGACGAGCCGCGCGTCGCCGGTGTCGACGGCGACCCAGGCCCGCCGCGCCACGTCGTGGACGGCGACGGGTTCGGTCTCGACGAGCACGTCGTCCTGTCGGGCGATCGCGACCAGCCGATCGACGCGTTCCCGCAATCGCTCCTGTGCGTCGTCGACTGCCGCGAAGTGCTCCCGGTCGCCGGTTTCCTCGGCGATCTCGAGGTAGCCGCGGGCGACGTTCAGCGGCGGTCGTACGTCGTCGTCGATCAGGGCTGCGATCGTCTCGAGACGCGCTTCGGCGGCGGCCAGTTCACGTTCGCGACGGCTGTGCTCGGTGACGTCGCTGTAGACGATCAATCCCTCGGGGTTGTGGTCGAGGTCCTCGTTTCCCTCGGTGGCCGCGTCTCCGTGTCCGTCCCCGTCGGCGTTCGGGGCGAGGGGGACCAGCGTGAGCAGGAACTCACGAACGCCGTCGACGGTCTCGCGCCGGCTGCCGAGCTGGCACCGCTCGCCCGCCCGCAGCGACTCGAGGAGCGTCGCCCGTCGCCGCTCGAGACCCGGTGGAACGGTCGACTCGTCGACGGGGTCGCCGACGATCGTTTCGGGGTCGGTGCCGAACACGTCGGCGAAAGTGTCGTTTACCGTCCGGACGACGGGCTCTCCGTCGACGATCTCGTACCGGACGGCCGGCTCCGGAACGTTCGCGAAGAGCGTTCGATAGCGGTCGCGTTCGGCCGCCAGCTCGTCGCCTTTGGCTGCGAGTTGGTCGCGCTCGGTCCGCAGTCGGTCTCGTTCCCGACGCAAGCGCTCTCGCGCCGTGGCGTCGGTCGCGTCGGCGTCGAGCCGTTCGAGAACCGACGTGGCGATCCGGCCCCACGCCGCCAGGGCGTCGCAGTCGAGCTCGGCGAACGCGGCCGGTGCGTCGGCGGCCACGTGCACGATTCCGACGTCGCCGATCGGAACGCAGTACAGCGACTCCACCCCCTCGAGCGGGGTCGGCAGCCGATCATCGGTCGTGAGGTCGTCGATCCGAAGCGGCTCGCCCGTTCGGAGGACATCCCCGAGCGGTCCCGCACGCGACAGCGACTCGAGCGCGTCGGCCGAGATTCCCGGCGCGGTCGTCCGTGGGACGAGGTCCCCGAAGCGGACCGTCGACAGCCAGCAGTACTCGTACTCGAGCGCGTCGACCGCGATTTCGACGAGCAATTCGAAGAGCCGATCCCGGTCGCGACAGGCGACCAGTTCGGGGATCGACTCGAGGAGTACGTCGGCCGGTCGAGGGCTCGGTGGGGCGGGTACACCGGCCATCGCGATCACGTCGTCGTCGGGTTCGGATTCGGCGTCGGATTCGGATTCGGGGTCGGCGTCCGATCCGACGTCGATCTCGCGCTTATCGGCGTTTCCGGTGGTTCCGACACCGCCACAGACCCACTCGATTTCGTCCGCGAGGTGGGAAACGGCGTCGTCAGTATCGCGGCGGACGTAGCCATCGATGCCGTCGGTCGACCGGGCGGCTGCGGGCGCGTAGGACGCCTCGGAAAAGAGGATCACGGGCGCGGAGTCACAGGCCTCGACCACTTCGAGCAGGTTCGATCCCGCCGCGGTCGTCGGCGTCTCGGCGAAGACGACGCAGTCGGACTCCGGCGACCAGGTGCGAACCCGGTCCACTCCGGTCACGGCGCGGACCGACCGTTTCGGGCCGGACTCGAGCCGCTCGAGTGCAACGGCACCGTCGCTGGCGGCCGTCTCCGAGGCGGCCACGTAGAGCACGGTTCGCGGGCGGGGGTTTGCTGGCGGATTCGCCATGCCGTCGCCGTTCAATTGTCTGTGTGGCGTGACTGTCCCGTCCGATAAAACTCTGTTGTGCGTATCGAACACTGAGTTGCGGGCGGGAGTTGACGAACGCCGTTCGCGGATTCGATCTGCTGCCGGTCCGGGACGCCCGTCGTCTGCTACGACTCTCGGGCACTTCGGTCGGTACGGGCGTGCCACGCCGATCGAGCACAGTCCAGCCAGTAGCTCCCGAGGACGGCGGCAGTCACGAGCCAGACGGGGCCCATCGGCGCGTACCACTCGAGCACGTAGGACGGGGCGGTGCCGACGAACCGGCCGACGCCGACGGCGGCGACGATCGCGATCGCGGTGACGAACAACAACCGATCCTCGTCGATGTCAGCCCGCCAGAATCGAACGGACCCAACCTGCCGAACGTCGGCGGAGAGGAGTGCGAGTGCAGCTGCACTCGCGCCGACCGTCAATGCGACCGCGAGATCGAGATCGAGCACGTACCTCCCGGCCACGGCGTCGCCGATGGCGACCGGGACGAGGGGGAGACAGAACGACAGCAGTGGCCCGCCGTTCCAGGCAGCGTAGCACAACGGCGCGAGCAGAATCGTCGCCGTCACCAGCGCGATGACGAGCAGGCTGAGCGTATCCAGCCCCAACGTCAGCGGAGTGCGAAGGGCGTCGCCGATCGGCACCCCCGTTCCGACGTAGCTGGCGAGAAACATCGCGATGAGTCCCAGTAGATAGTCCCCCGCGAACGCCGTCCGTCGCGGCTCGAGACCGAGCAGGGGGTGCCCGAGGGCAGCACTAACGGCCGCCCGTACCTCGAGCGATCGGTGGTCGTCCGTCTCGGTACTCATGGGTCCTCCGCGATGACCGTCGCGAACCCGTCGTGATCGGGTTCCTTCGCGTTCGCCAGATCGATCGCATCGGGGGAGACCCGCCAGCCGGCTCCGTCGAAGATCGCTTCGATCGTGTCTCGGCCCCGCTGGTAGGAGGGGACCCCGTGTGTCGGCCGAGCGGCGGAATCCTCGTGGGCCTGCATCGAGACGACACCTTCGAACGACCAGCACCGGACGTGGCGGCGACCGTTGACGCCGTAGTAGGACTGGGCGGCCGTGGCCTGCTGGCGCACGTACGACTCGGTCTCCCGATTCCAGGCGAACCGCGTGTATTCCTCGGGGCTACGTATCCACCCTTCGGTGTCGAGGACGGACATGACGGTCTCGAGGCCGCGCTCGCCGTCGGCTTCGGGGAGCACGACGACGTTGAACGGAGCGGTCGCGCGGAACCCGTCGCTCGTCGGCTCGTAGTGGTAGCGACCGATCGGTGCGTCGTCTTCGTCGGTGATCGGTTCGTCGATCCAGTCGGCGACCGCTGCGGGGGGCTCGGCGGCCTCGACCGTTCCCGTCGGATCCGTCGCGTCGGGCGGCGACGGGAGGAGGGTAATACCGGCGACCGTTCCGACGGCGGACAGGCCGGCTTTCCGAAGGAGGGCCCGTCTGGTCGCCATCGTCAGTATTCCCCCTCGTTTGCGAATCCGTGTGTGTTACCGGGGTGATTTGGGCCCGCCCGATCCGTCCCATCGGATCGCGTCGCCCGAACACCCCTTCGAGTACGCTCGAGATTCGCCATTACCGATACGTTTCACTAGTGGATACTTATCAATTACTTATCTGAACTGCGGATGATATTGTGAGTACAGTGGTTTAACAAACGCTGCAGGAGTATCGCTGGACGGCTCGATTACGGCGGTGCTGCGGGGGTTCCGGTTCGCACGAAGACCGGTCGCCGCTGTCGCGACTGATCGCGTCGTGACACCGGTTGCGGAACTGTTTTACGCGCTGCAGGGCCAATAGACGCGTAATGAGCGAACTGGCGGACGAATATCGCCTCGAGTACTTCGAGGAGGAAGGGTTCGAGCGCAAGGAGTGTCCGGAGTGTGGCGCTCACTTCTGGACGCGCGACGAGAGCAGGGTGACCTGCGGTGAGCCGCCCTGCGAGGAGTACGGCTTCATCGACAACTCGGGATTCGACGAGTCGTACGATCTGTCGGAGATGCGCGAGGCCTTTCTCTCCTTCTTCGAGGCCAACGAGCACGAGCGAATCGGTCCCTACCCGGTCGCGGCGAACCGCTGGCGCGACGACGTCCTGTTGACACAGGCGTCGATCTACGACTTCCAGCCGCTGGTGACGAGCGGCGAGACGCCGCCGCCGGCGAATCCCCTCTGCGTCTCCCAGCCCTGTATCCGGATGCAGGACATCGACAACGTCGGCAAGACGGGACGGCACACGATGGCCTTCGAGATGATGGCCCACCACGCGTTTAACACGCGCGAGGACGTCGCGGAGGACGAGTACGCCTACCACGGCGAGGTCTACTGGAAGGACAAGACCGTCGAGCTCTGCGACGGCTTCTTCGACTCGATGGGGGTTGATCTCGAGGAGGTCATCTACATCGAGGACCCGTGGGTCGGCGGCGGCAATGCCGGGCCGGCTATCGAAGTCATCTACCGCGGCGTCGAACTCGCCACGCTGGTCTTCATGTCCATGGAGCAAGACCCCGACGGCGAGTACGAGATGAAAGACGGGAACCGCTACAGCCCGATGGACACCTACATCGTCGACACCGGCTACGGGCTCGAGCGCTGGACCTGGGTGTCTCAGGGCACGCCGACGGTCTACGAGGCGGTCTACCCCGACATGATCGCGTTCCTCAAAGAAAACGCAGGCATCGAGCACACCGACGAGCAGGAGGAACTGATCCACCGCACGGCCAAGCTTGCGGGCCACATGGATATCGACGAGGCCGAGGATATGGAGACCGCCCGCAGCGAGATCGCCGCCGAACTCGGCGTCGACGCCGCGGAACTCGAGGAACTCATGGAGCCCCTCGAGGACATCTACGCGATCGCCGACCACTGCCGCACGCTGGCGTACATGCTGGGCGACGGCATCGTTCCCTCGAACGTCGGCACCGGCTACCTCGCGCGGATGGTGCTCCGGCGAACCAAACGGCTCTGTGACACGGTCGGCGTCGACGCGCCGCTGGACGAACTCGTCGACATGCAGGCCGAGCGCCTCGCATACGAGAACCGCGACACGATACGGGACATCGTTCGCACCGAGGTCGAAAAGTACCGCGAGACGCTCGAGCGGGGCGGTCGCCGGGTCGAGACGCTCGCCGAGGAGTACGCCAAGAAGAGCGAGCCGATCCCGATCGAGGAACTGATCGAACTCTACGACTCCCACGGGATCCAGCCGGACATGGTCGCGGAGATCGCCGAGGAAACGGGCGCAGACGTCGATATTCCGGACGACTTCTACAGTCTCGTCGCGAAGCGCCACGACACGCCCGAAGCGGTCGCGGCCGCCGAGGAGGGCGAAAACGAGCGCTTCGAGGACCTCCCCGCGACGGAGAAACTCTACTACGACGACCAGGACCGTACCCAGTTCGAGGCGGTCGTCCTGGACGTCTTCGAGCGCGAGGAGGGGTACGACGTCGTCCTCGATCAGACGATGTTCTACCCCGAGGGCGGCGGTCAGCCCGCGGACACGGGAACGCTTTCGACCGACGACACTACCGTCGAGATCGAGGACGTCCAGATCGTCGACGGCGTCATCCTCCACCGGGCCGACGAGGACCCCGGGAAGGGCGAACTGGTCAACGGCCAGGTCGACGGTGAGCGTCGCCGACAGCTCATGCGACACCACACCGCGACCCACATCGTCATCCACGCCGCACGGCAGGTCCTCGGCGAGCACATCCGACAGGCCGGGGCCCAGAAGGGCGTCGAGAGCTCGCGGATCGACGTTCGCCACTACGACCGGATCGATCGCGAGACCGTCAAACGGATCGAGAACCTCGCCAACGAGATCGTGATGGACAACACCGCGGTCTCCCAGGAGTGGCCAGATCGCCACGACGCGGAGGCCGAGTACGGCTTCGACCTCTACCAGGGCGGTATCCCGCCGGGCGAGCAGATTCGGCTGATCCACGTCGACGAGGACACCCAGGCCTGCGGTGGCACGCACGTCGCCCGGACCGGCGACATCGGGACGATCAAGATCCTCAACACCGAGCGCGTCCAAGACGGCGTCGAGCGAATCACCTTCGCGGCCGGCGAGGCCGCCATCGCGGCGACCCAGAGAAAAGAGGACGCGCTCTACGAGGCCGCCGAGATCCTCGACGTCTCTCCCGCGGACGTGCCCGAGACCGCCGAACGGTTCTTCGAGGAGTGGAAGGGACGGGGTAAGCAGATCGAGGACCTGAAAGAACAGCTCGCCGAAGCCCGGGCCGGCGGCGGTGGCGGCGGCGAGGAAGTCGATGTCGGCGACGCGACGGCCGTCGTCGACCGGATCGACGCCGACATGGACGAACTGCGCGCGACCGCGACTGCCATCGCCGAGGAAGGCAAGCTCGCGGTGCTCGGCAGCGGCGAGAGCGGTGCCCAGTTCGTCGTCGCCGTGCCGGACGGCGTCGGCGTCAACGCGGGCGAGGTCGTCGGCGAACTCGCCGGCCGAGTCGGCGGCGGCGGCGGCGGCCCGCCGGACTTCGCACAGGGCGGCGGTCCCAACGTCGAGGCGTTAGACGACGCGCTCGAGGACGCGCCGGACGTGTTGCGGCAGGTCCTGAACGCCTGACGGCACAGTCTTCTGTTTACTGTTTCCTCGTTCTATAGAATTTCCATAGATTCATTATATTCTATTTTTATAGTAGCCTCAAATGGGCGAGTGCGATCTATCAGACTGTTCCGGTGATTCCAGTCTGCAAAATTCGTGCTCGTACTGCGGATACAGCTACTGTTCGACGCACCGGCTGCCGGAACAGTACAACTGTCTGTCACTCTCTAACGCGAATACGCTCGGTCCCGATTTTCGAGATGTCTCTAATACGTCAACGGCAAAAACGACGGCAGAACACTACCGGGATGAAAACGCCGGAACGGACGAACGGACACGATGTAAGCAGTGCTCTAACTATACGGCGGCTGAGCACGATCTCTGTCTTCGGTGCCGCCGAAAAGAGCAAACGATGTCCTCGAAAAGTCCAGACGTCCAGATCGACGGATCTCTCGAGAAGAGTTCTGAAGCCGATACGAATAACTCTCCCCGAGAGAACGAAGGCGGGCTGTTATCGAAATTGAAGTCGATTTTCCGCCGCGAATAACGAACTTAGAATCGAAACCATCGCCTTCCTTCGCGCGTTTGGGCCACCTATGCCCACCGCATCGAACGGCTCCGTCTCGCTCCACTACGACTTCGCGGGCGACGGGGACTCCGTCGTCTTCATCCCCGAGGCCGGCCTCGGCGGCTGGCTCTGGGGCTGGCAACACGCCGCCGTCGCCGGCCCTCACGAGGCCGTCGTCTGGGACCTCCGGGGGACGGGTCGCTCCGACCGACCCGACGGCCCCTACGCCCTCGAGACGCTCGTCGCCGACCTCGAGGCGGTACTATCCGACTGCGAGATCCGCAACGCGCACCTCGTCGGCTGCGGGCTCGGCGGTGCGATCGCGCTCGAGGCGGCCCGGACTTCGAGTCGCGTGGCGACGCTGACGCTCTTTGGAACCGCGCCTCGAGGGGCGGAGTTCGACCTCGAGCCGCTCTTCGCGCCGCCGGACGATCGGGATGCGCTTCGCCAATCGCTCGAGGCGGGACTCTCCGCGGACTTCCTCGAGACCCAGCCCGACGTGCTGGAGGGAATCGCGGACTGGCGAGCGGACGGCGACGCCGACCGCGAGGGGTGGGACGCCCAGGTCGCGGCGCTCGAGCGCTTCGACGCGACGGAGTGGCTGGTCGAGGTGACCCAGCCGACGCGGGTGATTCACGGCGGTGCGGACGGACTGGTTTCGCCCGCCGCTGGGCGGGACCTCGCTCGAGGACTTCCCCGCGGGGAGTTTCTGGAACTCGAGGGGGCCGGCCATCTGGCCTTCGTCGAGCGCTCGCGGACGGTCAACGATCTGTTGCTCGGCTTTCTCGAGGCGCAGACGGACGAGTCCGAGTAACTCGGTCGGACGGCGGGGGGACTCGAGCGAAGCGCGAACCGTCTGTTCGGTGCGCCAGCTCGAGCGTCGGCCGTCTTCCGGTTCCGTGCTTGCGCCTGACCCCCTGTCTACTACGTGCTCGAGCGTGGGAGCATCCGTCGTGACCCTCTCGCTGGCTCGCCGGGCCGAGCACTTCCCGGAGCGGACGGCGGTCGTCGACATCTCCGAGCAGCGACTCTACGCGCCCGCGGAGACGATTCACGAGGATCGCGTTTCCTACGGCGAGCTATCGACTATCGCGATGCGGACGGCCGAGCGTCTCTCGACCCTGGACGTCGGCCCCGGGGACACCGTCTGTCTCCTCACGCGAAACCGGGTCGCCGCGCTCGCGCTGTTTTTCGCCTGTCGGCGTCTCGGTGCGACGTTCGCGCCGATTTCCCACCTGTTGACGCCGGCCTCCGTCGAGCGCCCGTTCGACGTCCTCGAGCCCGATCTGGTCGTCTCGGAGGCGGCCCAGCGCGATCTGGTGCGGTCGATCCCGTTCGATCAGGCGGTGACGCTCGAGGAACTGTCCGAAACCGAGCGCGACGGTGTCGATGCTGACGAGCGACCGTCGATGGAAAACCCGCTGCTCGCCCTCCACGGTGAGACGGGGCGTCCGGTCGCCGGCTACTCGCTCGATTCCATCGAGCACAACTGCACCACCGGCGTCGCGGCCTGGGGACTCGCTGCGAACGACGTCGTCCCACTCACCGCACCGCTGTCGACTCCGGCCGGCCTCGTTCGCGTCGCGCTGTCGGTGCTGTACGCCGGCGGCACGCTCCTGCTCGATCGAGCGTTCGACCCCGGCGACGCCGTGACCGCGATCGAACAGGAGGGAGCAACGCTGTTGCCGGGTCGGGAACCCGTCCTCCGCGACCTCGCGGCCGAATCCGGCTTCGAAGACGCCGTCGGATCGCTCGAGCGAGCGATCTGCGAGGCTCCGGTCGGTGACGACGTGGTCGGGTCCTACCGGGACCGCGGCGTGCCGGTCGCTCGGGTTTACGGCCGCCTCGAGTGTCCGACCGCGCTGAGTCGGGGGTTCGCGGACGATTCGGCCGGTGCCGACGACGAATCCGGTGTCGGTCGACCAGTACCGGACTGCCGTGCCCGATTGGTCGACGGCGACGGCGCGGTTCTCGAGGGTGCGGCCGACGGGACCCTTCAGCTCTCGGGGGCGATGGTCGCCGATGGCTACGTCGACGCTGCCGGAACCAACGACGAGAACCGGGACGAACCCGCCGAAACCGAGCGCCGAGAGGACGACGAGAGCGGTGACCGCGGTCGGTTTACGGACGGCTGGTTCGATTCCGGCGAGCGATTCCGGCGCGACGCGTCCGGGAGCTATTACCTGCAGTGAGATGCCGTCCATCGATCGCGCACGATTTCCGTTTCCTCGCCTCGGACTCGAGCCCGGGACAAGCGAGCCATCAGCAGTCGCGGCAACGTCGGCACTGGGCGGAACACCTATTCCCGTCGAGTTGCCACTAGTGCCCAATGAGTCAGCTCCGAATCGCCGTTCTGAACGCGGCCCATCAGGACGAGAACACGACGCGGAACTTTCGGCGCGAACTCGACGCCTCCCTGGCGGAGTTCGACGCCACCGACGGTACGGTACCGGACGATTTCGACTACGACGGAGCCGTCGTAACCGGCTCTCGAGCGTCGGTGTACTGGGACGACGAGTGGATGGCACCCGTCAAAGAGTGGGTGGGCGAGGCGATCGATCGCGGAGTCCCCTTCCTCGGCGTCTGTTGGGGTCACCAGCTGCTGGCCGACGTTCTCGGCGGCACCGTCGCGGACATGGGCGTCTACGAGGTCGGCTATAGCGAGATCGAGCAGGTCGCGGATGCGGAGTCGCGGCTGTTCGACGGCATCGACGAGACGTTTACCGCCTTCACCAGCCACTCCGACGAGGTCGCCGAGCTCCCGCCCGGTGCCGACCCCCTCGCCGAAAACGAGTACTCCAACCACGGCTTCCGCGCGGACCGGGTCTTCGGCGTTCAGTTCCATCCCGAGTACGATATGAAGACCGCCCGCGAACTCGTCCACCGGAAGGAGCTTTCCGACGAGCGCCTCGAGTCGATCCTCGGCGAAATCACGGATGCGAACTATCAGCGGTCCTGCGAAGCGAAGCTCGTCTTCGACAACTTCCTCGAGTTCGTTCGTGAGATGAAGGCGGACGGGGTTGCTGTCGAGAGGGACGGACAGCACGAGACAGCACGTGCAGGTCGTTCCGATTAACTCTCGGAAGTAGCAAGCTCTACCCGGAGGAATATTTTTCTCAGTGGAACTCTCTACTAGCGGGTATGAGCGCGTCGATTAAGGTCACGGACACGTCGAAATCTCGTCTCGAGGAGCTACAGGCGGAAATTCGTCTGGAAACGGGACGGAACGTGACGCAACAGGAACTCCTCGATCGAATTATCGCGAGCACCTACGAGTCGAAAGATGAGCTGGTCGACTCGTTTCGCGACAATTTCGAACCGCTGTCGGATGACGAAATAGAAGAGTGGTTATCAGGAAGCTCCGACTGGGGGGTCGAAACGACCGAGAACGAGATCGACGAGGTTCTCTGCGGCGAATGAGCCTTCTCATCGACACCGGCGTATTCGTCGCGGTACAGCGAATTGATCCGACGACGGTACGAACCAGTTAGTTCGGAGAAAACGGTGACGAGCTAATCAGTCCGCAGCCACTTCGACCTGCGCTTCGTCCGCCTTTCCGATCGCCTCGACGATGAGTTCGGCGACATCGACGACTTCGATGTCGTCCTCGTAACCGCCGGTCTTGCGGCCGTCCTCGTACATCGTCATGCACATCGGGCAGGCGACGACGAACTTCTCGACGCCGCTGCCGGCGTCGGTGTCCTCGAGCGCTTCCCGGATCCGTTCCTCGCTGGGTTTGGGCTCCTCTTCGAAGTCCATCCAGAGGCCGCCACCGCCGCCGCCACAGCAGAAGGAATTGCTGCGGTTGCGGGGCATCTCGTCGAGTTCACAGCCCGTCGCTTTGATCAGTTCACGCGGAGCCTCGTACTCGTCGTTGTATCGGCCGAGGTGACACGGGTCGTGGTAGGTGACCGTGTAGTCGAGCTCGGTACCGCTGAGGTCGAGTTTGCCGTCCGCGACGAGTTCCTCGACGGCTTGCGTCCAGTGATAGACCTCGATCTCGCCGTCCTCGTTCCACTGCTCGTCGTACTCGAAGGGCATCATCGGATCGTCCGAGAACTCGTCGAAGTTGACCTCGGGATACTCGTTTTTGAACGTGTTGTAGGAGTGGGGGTCCGTACAGACGATTTTGTCGAACTCACAGTCCTCCCAGGTCTCGACGTGGTGGCCGGCCAGTTCGACGTAGAGCAACTCTTCGCCGACGCGGCGGATGTCGTTGCCGTCGAACTTCTCGTCGTCGAAGAGGATGCCGAAGCTGACGTCCGCTTCCTTGAGGATGGTCGCGAGCGAGCGGGCGACCTGCTTGTTGCGCTCGTCGTAGCTCGGGAAGTCGCCGACGTACCAGAGGTAGTCGACTTCCTCCTCGCGGGCGTCCGTGACGTCGAACTCGAGTTCGTCCGCCCAGTCGCCCCGGTTGCGCGGCGAGTCGCCGAACGTGTTGCCGTTTTGCATGACGTTCTGGAAGACGTCCTGCATGCTTGGGGCGACGTCGCCCTGGTCAGTCATCTGGCGGTTGAGCCGGGTGAAGCTCTTGAGGTGCTCGATCTCGACGGGGCAGGCGTCCATGCAGGCCATACAGGCCATGCAGGACTCCATGGTTTCCGCGTTGATCACGCTCGTTCCGCCGTCGGCGATGATGGGTTGTTCCTCGCCGCCGGCGTCGAGGTCCTCCCGATAGGACTTCAGGTCGAGAATGACGTTGCGCGGATCGAGCGGGCGGTCGGAGGCCTTCGCCGGACAGACGGAGGAACAGCGGCCGCACTTGGTACAGGCGTCCTGGTCCAGAATCTCTTTCCAGGTGAAGTCGTCGATGGATTCCGCGTTGGTCGCGTCGAGATCCGAGGGGACGTTCGGAAGGCGCTGACCGGCCTTCTCGTCGCGCGTGACGACGTTCGCGAACGAGGAGAGCATGTGGAACGGCTTGGCGTAGGGGATCCACGCGATGAAGAAGAAGGCGATCAGCGAGTGGGTCCACCACGCGAGCCAGTGGAGGTTCTCGACGTTCAGGCCGGCCCCGTTGAGCCCCGCCTGCTCGGCTCCCAGCGTGGCGAGGCCGATCCCGTTGAAGCCGAGTGCCAGCCCGTAGCCGACGAAGCTGACGATCTCGTGGTCGGGAATGCCGGCGCTGTAAATCCGAAGCCCCTCGAGGAGGAAGCCGCCGACGCCGAGCGCGAATAGCGTCCAGATGAAGATGTCGTCCTCGGTGGAGGTGTGGCGGTCCCAGAGGCGGTGGTTACGGACCCAGTAGCGTCGGTACATGGCCATTCCGATTCCGACGACGAACAGCAGACCCATCGCGTCGACGATGAACGAGTAGGCGAGATAGAAGTCGCCCTCCCAGAACGTCATGTGGAGGATCTTCTGGAAGGCGTACTGATCGACCATGATGATCAGGGTCGCGATGAACAGCGTCAGGAACCCCCACATGATAAACGAGTGCATCAGTCCGCCGTAGAGGTCCCTGTTGAACTGCTTCTCGTTCGAGAGGACGATCTTGGCGCTGCTGACGATTCGATCCGACAGATCGTCCAGTCGGGCGAACGAATCGTCGTCCCCCTCGGCGTAGCGGCTGAACCGCTGGTAGACGCCGTAGGTGAGGACGGCGATGGCGGTAAACGCAAGGAGATAAAACACCGCGTACTCGACGCTGGTGATCCCCCAGTACGTCTCCCTCGTTTGTGCGATGGTGTTCATGTCCATTGACGGGCAGGGCTGTAACTTAATTCTTGCCCCACGGACCGGAAGACAACCCCGCTGCCGTCTTGCGAAAATTTTCACCCTATTTCAAGTTTATAATTGTCGTCCGTGTTCGATTCAACGGCCCAACGTGATCTGGCAACAGGCTTAAATAGACTCCCGTCTGGAGTGTCCACCCATGAACGATAAAACCGAGGAACTCCGGGATATCTTCACCGACGTCACCGACGGCGAGGAAACCGTCACCGAATCGCAGGAGAACACCCGCGGTTCGCTCGAGCGAGACGAGCGATCGGACGAGGAGCGCCTCGAGAGCGTCGTCCAGCAGATGCGCGAGCGCTACGAGTTCGAAACGTCGCTCTCGGACGACGAGTTGATCACGATCGCCAGAGCCTTCTACGACGACCGGAGCGACGACGACGTCGCCGACGAGCTGGGGGTCGACGCGGACGAGGTCTTCGAGGCGCGACTATCGCTGCACCTCATCGGAGAGAACGACGCCGACGAGGTCGACCTCGCGGCGATCCGCGACCGCGAGGAGGACGACGCGACGCTGGCCGACGAGTACGACGTGAGCGAGGCCCGGATCCGGCGGTACCGCCGCGTCGCTCGAGCGGAAGACCAGTCCCGCGCGGCGAACGATCGCTACCGCGACGAGTTCGATAGCGTCCTCGCCGACGCCGATCTCTCCGAGCGCATGGCCTCCGATCTCCGCGAGGACGGCCTCGAGGACGCGACGGAGGGGATGGAGACCGAAGTCGAGTTCTGACAACGTCGAGTGCTGAAACCGTCGATGAAACCGGCCGGCGTGAGCGAAGCGAACGCTCGGTCGGTCGACATCCGGACGAGACTTTTTACGAGAAGGAGCGGCCAGACGGAGCGTGACGCGCACGCCCATCTCGTTCAGCGATCTGCGGACCGCCGCCTACTGCCCGCGGAAGTGCTACTATCAGCGGATGCTGCCGGACGAGGACCGCGAGCCGCCGCCCGACGTCGAGGCGATTCGAGCGCTCGCCACTCGGTACGACGAGTTACTCGAGGCCTCGCCGGGAGCCCTTTCGGAGGAACCGATCGCCGTCCCGTCCGTTCGCTACCGCGATCGGCTGGCGGCGACCCGGGAGCGACTCGAGGGGAAGGATCACTGGGAGCGCCTCAGTGAGCCCGTCGATCGGGCGGTGTTCGCGACCGGTCGGCACTGCCGGGGCATCGTCCACAAGGTGCTGGCGGACCCGCTCGAGCCGGCATTGATCTCGTCGGGGGAACCGCCCGAAACCGGCGTCTGGAAGTCCCAGTCGGTCCACGCCGTCGCGGCCGCGAAGGCGCTGGCCTGGGAGCAGCAGGTGTCGGTGGAGCGGGCCTGGCTCGAGTATCCGGCCTACGGCGTGATTCGTGCGATCGATCTGACGACGCGACGGAAGGCGCAGTATCGGAGCGCGTTGCGGGCGGTTCGCGAGTTGGACGGTCCGCCCGGGCGAACGAACAACCGCTCGAAGTGCGAGTCCTGCGAGTTTGCGACAGAGTGTGGGGTCAAGACGCGGACGTTGCGGTCGCTTCTCGGTTTTGGCTAGGTGCGATTTCGGACAGCGACGTAGTGTAATTTCAAACGACGAAGCCGACTTGAATCGAACCATTCGATAGGCGCGTAAATAGAACGCTTCGCTCGAGGATGATTGAGAGGAAAAGAGGGTATCCTGCTATCGTGGCAACGGGGAATCGCCACGCCCTCCCCAGCCGATTCGCTCACTCACAGACGTTCGTTCGCTCATCCCTCGCGCAATATCGTCGGCTGGCCTCACTGGCTCACGGTTCCCTGCGGTCACCGCTCGCGTTTCGAGGCGCTCACTGTGTTCGCGCCTCGCGACGCTCGGCCAGTCGACAGCGCGCGCCACCGCATGACGGTTGATCAGACTGAGCGATACAGGGATCTCCGTATTACTTCAAACCGTTACGAATCCTCGAGCCACGCGTCGATCTCGTCGGCCTGCGCACCCCGGCGGTGAATCGTCTCGCTCGAGACGTCGACGACGGTGCTCTCGGTGCCAGCGGTTTCGCCCCCGTCGAGGACGACCGCTGCGGCCTCCCGGATCTCGGGATCGAGATCCGCGAGTGTCCGGGCGCTCGCCCGGCCGCTGACGTTCGCACTCGTCGCGGTGATCGGCGTCTCGGCCCGCTCGCAGAGTCGGAGCGCGAGGTCGTGATCCGGCACGCGGACGCCGACGCGGTCGCGGCCCGCCGTGAGTTCGTCCGGGACGGCCTCGCGTCGCCGACAGAGGACCGTCACGGGGCCGGGGAGAAACGTCGCCATGAACCGCCGCTCCCGGTCGGTCGCACGGACGTACCGGAGCGCCGACGGGACCGACGGGACCGCAAAGGAGAGCGGCTTCGACCGATCGCGCCCCTTCGCGTCGAAGACCCGCTCGACGGCGTCGGGCTCGAGCGCGTCCGCGGCGAGGCCGTAGACCGTCTCGGTCGGATAGACGACGAGTCCCCCCGAATCGATCGCGTCGGCCGCGCGGTCCAGTTCGCTCATTCGGTTCGAAATCGGCGGATGTCGGGCAAAAAGCTGTCGGGACTCGCGGGCGAGACGGTCGCTACTCGAGGCCGAGTTCCGCCTCGAGGTCGTCGTAGTCGGGGAACTCGGGCCAGTCGGTGGCGACCCACGCGCCCTCGACGGTGCGGTCCGCGTTGAGGGCGAAGAAGGCGACTCGCGGTTCGCTGACGCCGGTCATGCCGTCGAGGTCGTGGTCGACGCCGTACGACGCCGCGACCTCGTTCCCGGGGTCGCTGAAGAACGCGTACGGGTAGTCGTTGTCCTCGAGGAAGCGTTTGACACCGTAGGGGGTCGATGTCGTGACGCCGACGACCCGGCCCGCGCGTTCGTCCCAGTCGCGTTCCGCGAGTTCGTCCCAGACGTACTTCGCGACGAAGGAACCGGTCATCGGCGTGAAGACGAGGATCGTCCGACCGTCGGTTTCGCCGACCAGGTCCGATAGCGTGCGGTCCTCCCAGAACTCGTCGGTGACGAGCGGCCGAGTGAAGTCGGGGGCCGTCTCGTCCGGTTCAGGGTGGTCCGTCGAGCCGAGTTCGACGACCTCGAAATCGGGCATCAGTCGTCACCTCCCGCGCTCGTCGCGGCCGCGTCGGGGCGGTCGCCCTCGCCGTAGGTCGACTCGAGGTAGTCGACGATGTTGGCGCTTTCAGCCATCGTGATGCCCGTATTCTCGTCGACGACGACGGGGACGGTTCGGACGCCGGCGACGCGTTTGACGACGTTCCGCTCCGAGTGCATCGGTTCGACGAACCGCGATCGGTACGAGAGGTCGTACTCGTTCAACAGCCGGGTGACTCGCTCGCAGTACGGACAGCCCTGGAGCCGGTAGAACGTGATCGGTGGTTCGGCGGTCTCACTCATAGACGAATGTAGGGGAAAGGGCCGGGTAAACGTGTCGTCGCCGGCGGCGATATCCGTCCCCGATCGTAAAATGGGAAACGGTTAACCGATCCGGCTATAAGCCTGTACATCAATGGCGTTGTCTCCGCCCCTCGAGGTCGTGTTCGCTGTCTACGAGATCCCACTGGTCGGTCTCGAGATCGACCAGTCGATGGTGACGATCCTCGGCGCGCTCGCCCTCGTCGTCCTCGTCGGTCTCTCCGCGTTCTTCTCGTCGTCCGAAATCGCGCTGTTCTCGATCCCGAAACACCGCGTCGAGGGGATGGCCGAAGACGGCATCCCCGGCGCAGCGCGCGTGAAGGCGCTGAAGGAAGATCCCCACCGGCTGCTCGTGACGATCCTCGTCGGGAACAACATCGTCAACATCGCGATGTCGTCGATCGCAACGGCCATCCTTGGGCTGTATTTCGGCGGGCTGGCGGCCGTTACGGCCGCGACGCTCGGGATCACCGCTATTGTCTTGCTGTTCGGCGAGAGCGCGCCCAAGTCCTACGCCGTCGAGAACACCGAATCGTGGTCGATTCGCGTCGCCAGACCGCTGAAACTTGCCGAGCGGTTGATGCTCCCCCTCGTCGTCCTCTTCGACTACCTCACCCGGCAGCTCAACCGCCTCACCGGTTCGACGACGGGAGCGATCGAGACGCCGTACGTCACCCGCGACGAGATCCAGGAGATGATCGAGTCAGGCGAGCGCGAGGGTGTCCTCGAAGAGGAAGAACACGAGATGCTCCAGCGGATATTCCGCTTTAACAACACGATCGTCAAGGAGGTGATGACCCCGCGGCTGGATATGACGGCCGTTCCGAAAAATGCCGAAATCGACGAGACCATCGAAACCTGCATCCAGAGCGGTCACGCCCGCGTCCCGGTCTACGAGGGAAGTCTCGATAACGTTCAGGGCGTCGTCCACATCCGCGATCTCGTCCGCGATCTCAACTACGGCGAGTCGGCGAACGACGAACTCGAGCTCGCGGATCTCATCCAGCCGACGCTGCACGTCCCCGAGTCGAAGAACGTCGACGAGTTGCTAACCGAGATGCGCGAAAACCGGATGCACATGGCGATTGTGATCGACGAGTTCGGGACTACCGAGGGGCTGGTGACGATGGAGGACATGATCGAGGAGATCATCGGCGAGATCCTCGAGGGCGGCGAGGAACAGCCGATCGAGGAGATCGACGACGACACCGTCCTCGTCCGGGGCGAGGTCAATATCGAGGACGTCAACGAGTCCCTCGAGATCGATCTCCCCGAGGGCCAGGAGTTCGAGACCATCGCCGGCTTCATCTTCAATCGTGCGGGCCGGCTCGTCGAGGAGGGCGAGGAGATCACCTACGACGGCGTCCGCATCACGGTCGAGTCCGTCGAGAACACCCGCATCATGAAAGCCCGTCTCAAGAAACTCGAGATCACGGACGCGGAACCCGAACCGGAGGAGGAGGTGGGGGAGCCCCCGCTCGAAATCGACGAAAGCGACGAGTGATCGGGATCGGTCAGCGCTGTGCGTCGACGATCGCTGCGATGTCACGTGAGATCGCGGGCGGGACGACGAGTCGTCTCGGGCCCTGGACGTACTGGCCGTCCGGCTGGGCGTAGCTGAGCGTCACCACGGCACTGTCGCCGATCGACCGGATCGAAACGTCTTCTATCACGGCGAGATCGATCGCCTGGTCCGGTTCGTAGAGGTAGATCGTGCGGTCCTCGCGGTCGAGCGCGCCGACCGACTGGAGGAACGAGGCGAACACGAGCGCGAAGAGGGCGATCGGAATCAGTAGCGCGGCCGCTCCGGTAAAGGGACCGGCACCGACGGCCAGTAGCTCGTTCTGCGAGACGTACCGACCGACCGCCATCAGCGCGCCGATGACTGCACCCATCACGACCGCACCGACGGCGGCGTCCATCGCTCGATCCAGTTTCGTTCCCGACGGGACGTCGACGGGGAGCGGTCGGGTGAGCCGCTCGAGATGCCGTTCGGTGTCGTCCGTGGCAGCGAGGGTGAGGACCGTGGCGGCCAGCGCGGCGATGAGGGCGATGACGACGGCACCGCCGCCGATCTCGCCGGCAACCCTGTACAGCCGCCAGCTGACGACGGTGCCGATCGCGGCGAAGAAGGTGCCGACGCCGAAGGTCCACAGGAGCCGAACGGTTCGCGAGGTGCTCGCGTCGCG
The DNA here is from genome assembly GCF_020405225.1 of Natrinema sp. DC36. NCBI lineage: Archaea > Methanobacteriati > Methanobacteriota > Halobacteria > Halobacteriales > Natrialbaceae > Natrinema > Natrinema sp. DC36. The sequence goes on along the minus strand of NZ_CP084472.1, from coordinate 3,252,286 downwards.
TCGCCACTGGGTCGTCTCGGGACTTCCGGTGACGTCGACGGCGTCCTCGTCCATACTCGCACTCGCGACCCGTCGTGTAAAGACTGTTCGATGTTGCTCGACTCGTCCGGTCTGCTGTAGAAATGACTTCAAGGAGTCCGTCTCAGAGCAAGACCGCAGCGATAGCGACGTAGGCGACGTAGGAGACGGCGATCGCGCCGGCGAGCGAACCGATCCACGCGAGTACGGTAAAGCCCATTTTGCGGGGGCTGACGCCGCCGCCAGCGCCGGCCGCGGCGTAGCCGCTCCCGATGATCGCGCTGACGATGATCTCGTTGAACGAGACCGGGATACCGTAGAGGACCGCGGCCTGCGCGATGATAAAGGAGGGGATGAGCGCGGCGATCGAGCGTCGCGGCCCGAGCGAGGAGTAGTCCTGCGAGATCGCCTTGATCATTCGCGGTGCGCCGGTCCACGATCCGACCAGGAGCCCGAAGCCGCCGCCGACGAGCATCGCGATCAGCGGGAGCTCGAGTTCGTCCGAGAGGGGGATCAGCGGCCCGATCGCCAGCCCGACCTGACTGCCGCCGGCGGAGAACGCGACGAGTCCGCCGAGGATGAGCAGGAAGTGTCGCTCGCCGCGTTCGGTCCCGTTGTTGAGATCCAGCGCGATTGCCCCCGCCCAGACCGCCGCGATGATGAGCGTCGCAGCCGCGGTCCCGGCGATCGCCGGTCCGGGGAGCGAACCGCCCGCGACCTGCGCGATCGACGCCCCGCCGGCTCCCGGCGAGCCGAGGATCGCGAACTCGATGTTGGCGACGATCGCGCCGACGACGGCGGCCAGCACGATGATGAGGTACTCTTCAGCGACCGCTTCGGCGCGGAGGGCCCGAGCGACCGCGTAGGCGATACCACCGCCGACGAACGGCGTCAGCACCCACAGCGTGGCGATCTCGGTGTACTTCGCCCACGCGGGGTCGCCGCCCATGGCGAGCCCGGTCCCGATGACCGCCCCCGTGACGGTAAACGCCGTCGCTATCGGATACCCCGTGAAGATCCCGATCGCCACCAGGCCGGCCGCGATCAGCAGAGCGATCGTGGCGGCGAGCGACGACAGCGTCACGCCGCCGATCAGTCCGGTCCCGACCGCCTCGGAGACGTTCGCGCCCTGCAGGACTGCACCGGCGAAACCGAGCAATCCGACGAGAAAACCGGCTCGCATCACCGAAATCGCGTTCGCGCCGACGGCCGGCGCGAACGGCGTCGAGCCGCTCGAGCCGGCACCGATCGCCCAGGCCATAAAGAGACTCGCAACTGCGGCCACGGCGAAGGTGCCGAACGTGGCGATATCGACCATCTACTCGGCTCCTTTTGGGTGCCCCTACAAGTGTGTGCCGACTGTCGGTCGACAGTGACGGCCGCCAGCAGCGCACAGCGGTCGGCTCGCTCAGTTCGTCGTCGACCGCGAGTTGTCGTCCTGTTCCGGTGGCGGCTCCGCGCCTTCGATGGCCTCGGCGGCGTCGGTGTCCTTCTCGACTTCGACGTGCCAGCGGTCGACCTCGTCTTCGTACTCGGCGAGGCGGTCGGAGACCTCGTCTTTCAGGTCGTCGTCGTTGACGTTGACCTCGAAGACGAACTGCTCGCCGTTGCCGCCGTTGCGCGTCGACTGCTGGACGTTGGCGCTGACGAGTTCGTTGTCGAAGTAGTAGGGCGCGAGCTGGGTCATCACGTTCTGGTAGACCGTGTCCTCGACCCGGCGCAGGGCCTTGCGGCTCGCGGAGTCGGCCGCCCGCGCGACGTAATCGATCGACTCCTTCCAGTTGTCCATCGCGGCCCCGGCGTCGTCCTCCTCGAGCTGTTCGTACGACTCCGAGAGTTTCTCGCCGGCGGTCTTGATGTCTTCGTCCGGCTCTTTGCCGGCTTTTTCGCCTTTGCCCTCCTCGACGCTGGCCTGATCGGCGGTCTTTTCACTGACGTCGGAATCGAGGGTTTCGTGGGCCTTGGGGCGCCACTCGTCCCACTCGTCGAACGCGGTGGCGTAACGCGCGTCGGCGTCTCGATCCGGATCGTGGACGCCGGCGTCTCGAAGCGCGCGCGTGATCCGCTCGCCGTGTTCGACGATGTCGCCCCAGTCACCGCGAACTTTGAACCCCGAGATGCTCTCTTCCATTCGGCTGGCCGACTGATAGCGTGCGGACAGGTATAAACTTCTCTGCCGTCACCCGCCTGTCCCGATGGAACCGATCGATCGGTTTGCATTTGAACTGTGGTAACGCCCCTCTCATATTCGAGCGGTGTCTCGAGACGGCACACTGGTCCCCGACTGTGGCTGATCGATACTGTGAACTACCCGGCGAGTGGCTGTTGGGATATGACGATCGAAGACCGGGATAACGCCCACCTTATCACGCACGCACTGGCGAAGGACACCCTCTCGCGCATTCGCGACGTCGAGACCGAGCAGGTCAGCTTCCGCAAGGGGCTGGTCAAACTCGGTCGAATTTGTGGGTACGAGATCATCGACGGCCGGATGGAGACCGAGTACGTCGAGATCGAGACGCCCCTCGAGCAGACGATGGGCGAGCGCGTCCGCGGCCTCGACGACGTCGTGATCATCAACGTCTTGCGCGCCGCGACGCCGTTCGTCGAGGGACTGCTGAAGGCCTTCCCGCGAGCGCGACAGGGGGTCATCAGCGCGAGTCGGGACGAGGAAGCCGGCCGCGCCGAGGACGGTTCCTTCCCCATTACGGTCGACTACGTCAAACTGCCCGAGATCCACGAGGAGGACACGGTCATCATCGCCGACCCGATGCTCGCAACGGGGAGTACGATGTGTACCGTCCTCGAACACATCGTCGATAACGCGATCCGACCGGAGAACCTGATCGTCCTCTCGGCCGTGTCGGCACCGGAGGGGCTCCTTCGCGTCAACGAGGAGTTCGACGAGGCCGACCTGCTGACGGTGTCGATCGACGACCGCCTCGACGAGGACGGGTTCATCGTCCCCGGCCTCGGCGACGCCGGCGACCGCGCGTTCCGAACGACCTGAGCGTCCGTCGATCGACCCTTCCCGAGCGGCCGCGCGTTCGACGAGCGCCGACGGACTTTTGCGGATCGGTCCGAATCGAACCGCATGGACTACAGCGTCGTCGATCCGGACGATCTCGAGCGCGTCGACGAGCGTCCCTGCGACCTCCGCCGACTGAGCGATGCGGCCGGGATGGACGCCGTCGCGATCAACCGATTCGACGCGGAGCCGGGCGAACAGTTACCGCTGGCCTACCACTATCACGAAACGCAGGAAGAAGCGTTCGTCGTCCTCTCGGGCACGCTCCACGTCGAGACGCCCGAGGGCGAACTCGAGGTCCCTGCGGGATCGATGTTCGCGGCCGAACCCGAGGCACCGCATCGGGCCTACAATCCCGAAGACGCCGACAGTTCGGTCTCGGTCGTCGCGATCGGTGCGCCGCCGGTCGACGGCGACGCCGTACCGTACGACCCCGACGAGTAAGCGGGTCGCAAGCGCACGGTCTCGAGCGGCTCGCGGCGTCGCTGTACCACCGTTACTCGGTTCCGCAGGTGTCGATCCCGAGCAGCGCGTTCACCGGACAGCGCCGGATGACGGCAGTCGCGAGGAGGTCGCTCCCGGCGATGAACGCCAGCGCGCCGAGCGTCCGAGTTCGGTTTCGGTAGCCGACCACGAGGAGTATCGCTGCGAGGATACCGCGGCCGAGGCGGTCGAACCCGCCCACGTTTCTCTCCATGTTTCACCGGAGGAGCGAGACGCGGATATCGATGACCCTTGCAACCCCTCCGTTTCCGGTCGAACCCCGCTGCAGTCTACGGAATATCCCGTCGCTCGATCCAGACGAACCGATCATCGAACGGACGGTCACGACAGTACTATCCGCGGCGATAACCATACCATTTTAACACGAACCGACATAGGGTCGCTCATGACTGACAACCGGCACACCGGAACGGCGAAACCGGCGTTTCGATTCGCGTTCGCCGGCTACGTCGGTCCGCTCGTCGGTGGCCTCGCCGCGATCGCCGTGACTCTCACGGAGTCGACTCGAATCGCCGTCCTCGGAACGGCCGCGGTCGGTCTCCTCGTCGGTGCGCTCGTGGGTATCGTCCTCGCGAGGCGGTACCGCGAACTCCCGACACATCTCGGTCGAAGCTGGCTTCGACGGGTTTCACTCCCCTTCTCGGCGACACCGTTCGGCGTCGCCGTCGGCGCTGCGCTACTCGGCTGGCTCGAGTTTCGCCTCGTCGTCGCGGCGCTTGGCGTCGCCGTGGCGGTCACCGGCTACGTCGTCATGCGGCTGGCGGAGAGCTGCTACGTCGATTCGATCACCGACGACGAGCCCGCTGCGACGTGGCAGTGGGAGCCGCCGGGGACCCCGAAACTTGACGCGGTCGTCCTCGCCGTGTGGCTGTTACTGGGCGCGGCCAACGCGACCACCGGTGACTGGCTGTCGTCGATCGTGTGGACGGGGCTCGCGATCTTCTGGGTAGTCACCAGCCTCGCCGAAGGGCGGTGGCGGGTCGGATCGCTGGGTGAGTCACCTGCAATCCACGTCCACGATGCCGGTCTCGTCAAGCGACGACCGTACACCCGCTCGCTCGTGCGCTGGTCCGACATCTCGCACGTTCGACTGCGCGAGGACGAACTCGTCCTCGATCGGGGCCTCTTCGACGTGCGCTTCGAACGCGACCAACTCGCCGACCTCGAGGCCGCACGGACGGAGATCGAACGCCACCGACAGTCCCTCCGGAACGGGGCACCTGGAACGTCGTAACAGAGTATCAAACGCCGTAACAGGGTCTCGAACGGCCGCTATCGATGGCTGTTTCGCCTGTACGGTCACTCGAGGTCGGCTCGGCCGCTCGTCGCGCTCCGAACCCGATCCCGAAGCGCGCCGCCCTCGGCGAGCGGGACCCGAACGTCGAAACTGACCTCGGCCTCGTAGTCGGCCTCGAACTCGTAGCCCTCGCTCTCGAGGATCGAGCGAACGGTCCCCGAGTCGTCGTACGCGACGGTGATCGCCAGCTGCTCGTGCGGTCGTTCTTCGACGACCTCTGCCGCCTCGACTGCTTCCTTCACCGCGCGGGAGTACGCCCGGACGAGGCCGCCGACGCCCAGGTTCGTCCCGCCGTAGTAGCGGGTCACCACGACCGCACAGTTCTCGAGCTCCTGTTGCGTGAGGACGTTCAGTGCTGGTTTACCGGCCGAACCCGAGGGTTCGCCGTCGTCGCTCGAGTACTCCCGGAGAAAGTGGCCGTCGGTCCCGTCGTCGCCGTCTCGAACGCGATAGGCGGGCACGTTGTGGGTCGCGTCGGCGTATTCCTCTTCGACGGCGTCAATGAACGCTTCGGCGGCCGGGACGGAGTCGACCGGTCGGACGTGGCCGATGAATTCCGACCCCTGCACGACGAACTCGGCGGTGGCGGCGGCCGCGACGGTTCGGTACGCGCTGCTCACGATCGGCCACCCCCTCGCTGTTGGGCCCCGACGCTGCTCATGGCGGCGATTCGTCGGCCGATGGAAAGAGACCGTCGGTCCCCCGCGCGCCGCGAGCGTCGCCGTCCCGTTGGGTTCGCCCGGACCCCAGACGCTATTATTCTCGGGTGCTATGTGTGCACACATGAACGGCGACACAATCGATTCCGAGCTCGCGGACGAAATTCACAGCGTCTGTCGGACGACGGTCGGGGACGAGCTGCGGAGTATCACCTACTTCACCGAGGACGATGTCGAACAACTGTATCTCCGCTCGGACCTCGAGCAGACCGCCGATCTGGTCGGTTTCGCCGACCACGAGCGGCTGGGATTTCACTCGCAGTCGGCCTACCGGAACACGCAACTCGGCGAGTACGAGGCGACGATCCGCATGTTCGAGAACGGCTTTCTCTCGCGCGTGATCCGCGGCCCCCACGGCGTCTGGGTGACGACCGACGACATGTCGATCGAGCGCTTCGAGGAACTGACGAGCGCGCTCGCGTCGGTGCTCGACGAGTTCGCAGACGCCGTCGCCGCGGCCCCTCCAGACGACGCTGGCGATTGAATCGCGCGGATTACTGGAGTTCGATCTTTCGGACGAACTCGAGGTCGCGGATCTCGGTGATCACCTCGCCCGGGAGCGTTTCGTCGGTGATCAGGTAGAGTCTAGGCTCGTCGGTGAACTCGGGGTCCTCGCTGATGGTCTGGCGGATCGAGATGCCGTTGTCCGCGAGCGTTCCCGTGACCTGGGCGACGATCCCCTCCTGTTCAGCATTGTCGACGGCGACCGACAGCACCGTCAGATCCAACACCGGCGCGAGGTCCATCAGGCTCGGCACCTGCGAGATGTTCTGGAAGATGCGCCGGAGTTCGGGATCCTCGAGGATGACGTCGGTCGTCGAGTCGACGACCCGTCGGTCGACGCCGATCTCGCGAGCGATCCCCGTGTTCGGAATCTCGATGCCGCCAGAGACGACTCTCCCGTCGTCGTTGACGGAGAAGCCCCGCTCGAGCAGCAGGCGGATCACGGCCTGCTGACTCGGCGATCCCTCGAACTTCTCCATGATCTCGTCGAACATTCGTTGCCGGGTGTACGCACGCGTCAATATAATGCCCGGTGATCGGTTTCGCACTCTGTCAGCGGTTCGTCTCGAGCGCGGAGAGCAATACGCTCGCGTGACTGTTCGTCTGACGGATGATTTTTTACGTTCTCCGTGATTGCCGACAGTATGCGCGCACTCCGGAACTGTGACTTCTGTGCCGACGACGCCGTCGGCGCGTTCGAAATCGTCCCGCCCGAACTCGAGCCGACGGAGGCCGAACAGCGCCGCGTCGTCTGCTGTTCCGACTGCAGCGAGCGACTCGAGACGCTGCTCGAACCGCTGCTCGCCCGCGCCGGGGCCGAGACGGCTGTCGAGGCCGCCGATGGGGCCGCCGACGCCCTCGAGACGACCGACGACGAGTCGACTGTAGACGGTTCGAATCTCGCCGCCGGAGACGATCCGAACAGCACCGAAACCGAGCCGAACACCGCCGCGACTCGCGACGAGGGGATCACGTTCGAGCGCGACGAGCGTCCGACCGGCACCGAAACGGTGGATGAGGGCGAGACACCGGATGAGGGCGAGACACCGGATGACGGCGAGACGGCGAACGCGTCCGGTACCGCGACCGAAGGCGACGCCGACGAGCGATCGGAGTCGGCCGTCGGATCCAGCGACGAGGACTCGCCGTCCGCGTCGGCCCGCCCACCTGCGACCTACCGAAAGGTCATCCGGCTCCTTCGGAACCGCGAGTTTCCCATGACGCGAAGCGCCGTCGAGGAGCTCGCCGCGGGTGCCTACGACCTCGAGCGCCACGAGGTCGAAGCGGTCGTCGATCACGCCGTCGAGAACGGCGAGTTCGTCGAAGAGCAGGGGACACTGCGCCGTCCGTAGCAGACCGGATACGGTCGTCCGGTATCGACTCGAGGCACCGCTCTCTTTTTCTCCCAAATACGTGCAATCGCTACAGCGGTAGTCGACGACTAGAGCGTTCCCTTCGTGCTGGGCGCTCCCTCTCGTCGGTCGTCGATCCGCGTCGCGTCGTCGAGCGCTCGGGTCAGCGCCTTGAACAGCGCCTCGACCTCGTGGTGGGCGTTCTCGCCGGTGACCTCGAGGTGAAGCGTCACTCCGGCGTTCATCGCCAGCGATTCGCCGAAGTGGCGGGCCATGTCGCTGGTGAACCCGCCGATCGACTCTTGAGAGAAGGTCCCATCGAAGTAAAACCGCGGTCGACCGCTCACGTCGACGACGGCCCCCGCGACCGCCTCGTCCAGCGGCACCCGCCGGTCGGCGTACCGGACGATCCCCGATCGATCGCCCAGCGCCTCGTCGAACGCCTCGCCGAGGACGATCGCCACGTCCTCGACCGTGTGGTGGTCGTCGATCTCGAGGTCGCCGTCGCACTCGACCTCGAGGTCGAACAGGCCGTGCTTGGCGAACGACGTCAGCATGTGGTCGAAGAAACCGATGCCGGTGTCGATCGCGGCCGTCCCGGTCCCGTCGACCGTGAGCGTACACTCGATCGAGGTCTCGGCCGTCTCGCGCGTACGGGTCGCCGTTCGCTCGCTCATGACGAACTCATGCCGCCCACGGTACAAGGAAATTCCGCTCGTCTCCTCGCGGGCTCCAGCCGCCGATCGGAGCGCAAAACGATCCAATTCGAAGACAATTCCGGGAAAATGCATCAGATCGGATAGTAAAACGTCTAACGGTCTCTGAAAGCGTCTAAAAACGATAGTACGATTACAGTACGCCGGTAAAACGGGCCGAAACGGCGACAATATTCGTGCCGTTATATGATCAAGGGAGTGAATGTCGTATTCAAGAAGAGGTGTCCCGTCTCGATGTCCAACTCCTCCCCCGTCACGAACGAATCGCTCGCTCCGTCGAACCCTGAGCCGGAGCCCCAGCACGACCGAAGCCGAATACTCCGATCGGTCAAAGGCCCCGCCCAGTTCCTCTCGTTCTGGGTTGCTATCGCGCTCCCCTTCGTCCATCTCCCCCTCCTCGCACAGGGACTCGGCGATCCGGCGGTAACGCTGACGTTCGTCGTCCTGCTGGCGGCCAACGTCTTCGCGCTCTACCTGGGGCACGGCTACAAGCAGTACTGATCGCTCGGTTCGCGGCCGGCAATCGCATCTCATCCGTTTCGATTCCGCTCCGTCCCGTCAGCACCGTTCCGAACTGTTATCCCTCCCGTTACCTACGTGATTGGTACTAGATGTCGCTGCGCGTCGATTGGCGCTCGAGCTGTAGTCTCACTGGAACCATCCTGAAGTGGCTCGCCGTTGCGTGAGGCGGACCGCTCGTGCTCGCGCTCGTGATCTTCTTCCTGCTGACGGTCGTCATCGTCGTCGACGCCGCCCGAATCGGCACCCCCGTCGACGAGTTCGACGCCCTCGGTGCGGCCGCCTCGATCTTCCTCAACATCGGGCCCGCGTTCGGCGTCGCCGGCCCGTTCGACAACTATCTCGCCTTCTCGCCGCTTACTCGCGCCGTGATGATCGTCATGATGTGGATCGGCCGCATCGAAATGATCCCGGTTCTGGTCCTCCTGACGCCGGAATTCTGGCGTTCCTAAACCAAACTTTTGCGCTGCGTGCGGTCGCAGAGCGACCGCACTCGGCAAAACTTTGATGAAAAACACTCCTCCCTCCGTTCTGTTCACTGCGTTCACTTCACATCGGTCGTCGGTCCGCTCGCTCCCTTCGGTCGCTCGCGGTGAATGTTGGAAAAACGCCTGCCCTTCCCCGGGTCACACGGCTCTCGCGTTGCTCGAGCCGTGCTCCCGGCCACTGAAAACGGGCTAAGTGTGACTACTCCTCGGCGTCGACCGCCGCCTGTGCATCCTCGAGCGTGAAATTCCCTTCGTACAGCGCGCTGCCGACGACGACGGCCGCCGCACCGGCCCCCTCGAGCGCTCGGACGTCCTCGAGCGTCGCGACACCGCCGCTTGCGATGACGGGGATGTCGGTCGCGTCGACCAGTTCGCGGACGGGATCGGTCGCGACCCCCTCGAGTTGCCCCTCGACGTCGACGTTCGTAAAGAGGATCGCGGCGGCTCCGAGGTCGTCGTACCGCTGTGCGGCCTCGACGGGCGAAATTCCCGCGCCTTCGGTCCACCCTTCGACGACGACCTCGCCGTCCTTCGCGTCGAGACTGACGACCACGCTGTCGGGGTGGGATTCGCTGATTTCGGCCACGATATCGGGGTTCTCGACCGCTGCAGTGCCGAGAATGACGCGGTCGACGCCGCGCTCGAGCAAGTCGATCGCGCCCTCAGCGGTGCGGATCCCGCCGCCCAACTGGGTCGGGACGTCGACGGCGTCGATCACGGCGTCGATAGCGTCCGCATTACGTCGCTCGCCTTCGAACGCGCCGTCGAGGTCGACGAGGTGCAGCGTCCTCGCGCCGGCGTCGATCCACCGCCGGGCCGCCTCGACGGGATCACCGTAGGTCTTCTCCGTTCCCCGTTCCCCCTGGACCAGCTGGACGACTTCGCCGTCCTGAATATCGACCGCCGGAATCACCTCGAACTCGCCACTCGCGTCGTCGCTGTTCATACTCGAGTGCGCGAGGTCGGCGCGAGTAAAGGCGACGGTTTCGTCGAACGACCATCGCTACGACACTGTTTCTCTTTCCAACAGAATTATTACATGTGTGGTCGGTGTGCCTCGTCTCATGCCGTTGTCGGCGTGCGATTTCCTCGCACAGGCGACTGTGCCCCGATCCGACGTGACGACCGACATGCTCGTCGTGTTCGGCGTCGTCGTCTTCGCGCTCGTCCTCTTTCTCACCGAGCGCCTGCCGATCGACGTGACCGCGATCTTGCTGATCGTGGTGTTAGTCGTGCTCGAGCCCTGGACCGGCATCGATCCCGAGACCGGCATCTCGGGCTTTGCGAACGAGGCGACGATCACCGTGCTGGCCATGCTGATCCTGAGCGGCGGCATCAGCCGGACCGGAATCGTTCAGGAACTGGGACGGCGGATGGCTGCGTTCGCGGGCGAAAGCACTCGAAAGCAGGTGTTCGCGACCGTTGCCGCCACCGCCCCTGTTTCCGGCTTTCTGAACAATACGCCGGTCGTCGCGCTCCTGGTGCCGGTCGTTACCGATGTCGCGAACAGGGGGAACACGTCGCCGTCGAAGCTACTGATCCCACTCTCGTACGCCTCGCAGTTGGGCGGCATGCTCACGCTCATCGGTACCTCGACCAACATTCTCGCAAGCGATATCAGCGCCCGCCTCGGTTCCGAGTACCCCGAACTCCACCGGTTTTCGATGTTCGAGTTCACGCAACTTGGCGCAATCGTCGTCATCGTCGGCTCGCTGTACCTGATCTTCATCGGTCACTATCTCTTACCCGAGCGAGTCCCGCCGCGGACCGACTACCTCGAGGAGTACGCGGTCGGGGACTACGTCGTCGACGTCGCGATCGTTCCGGGCTCCCCGCTCGCGGGCGGGACGGTCCGCGACGCGACCGCAGCGTTCGGGCCCGATATCGACGTGGTACAGGTCGTCCGCGACGAGGAGCGGTCGATCGCGCCGCGCCAGGGGACACCCCTCGAGGAGGGCGATGTCCTCGTCGTCCGGACCGACCGCGACGCGATTACAGCCCTCGAGGACGCCACCGGTGTCGAACCGGTCGGCTGCTCGGACGGAGCCACGGACACCATGACAGCGGCCGACGGCGTACTCACGGAACTGGTCGTCTCGCTCGATTCGCAACTCGTGGGCGAGCACCTCGATCTCGAGTGGTTCCGTGAGGAGTTCGACGCCGCCGTGCTCGGGTTGCGGAGTCGCGGCGAACTCGTCGGCGAGCGCATCGTCGGCAAGCGTCTCGCCGTCGGCGATACGCTGCTCGTTCAGGCACCGCCGGACGCGCTCGACCGGCTCGCCCGCGGGGACGACGTCATCGTCGCCCGCGAACCGCCCCGACCTGACTACCGCACGGAGAAAGCGCCGATCGCCGTCGCCATCATGCTCGGCGTCGTCGTCGTCGCCGCCCTCGAGTTCTACCCGATCCTGATCTCCGCGCTCGCGGGCGTCGTCGCGATGGTCGTCACGGGCGTGCTCGAGCCAAACGAGCTCTACGACGCCGTCGAGTGGGATATCATCTTTCTGCTGGCGGGCGTGATCCCGCTGGGGATCGCTCTCGAGGACAGCGGCGGAGCGGCGCTGCTCGCGTTCGCGGTAGTCGAGGCCGCGGGACCGCTTCCCGAAATCGTGGTCCTCTGGCTGTTCTACCTGCTCACGGCGCTGCTGACCAACATTATCAGCAACAACGCCAGTGTCGTTCTTCTGATTCCCGTCGCGGCAGCGGCAGCCGCAGGAATCGGCGCGAACCCGTTCGCGTTCGTGCTCGCGGTGACCTTCGCCGCGAGCACCGCGTTTCTGGGCCCGATCGGCTACCAGACGAATCTGTTCGTCTACGGCCCCGGCGGCTACCGCTTCGGTGACTACGCCCGGATCGGCGCGCCGCTGCAGGTGGTGTTGTCGATCGTGACCGTCCTCGGAATCGCGGTCTTCTGGGGGGTGTGAGTGGGTCCGCCGACCGTCGTGACGCGAGCCGTCAGTCGAACTATCGGCCGAGGCGTTCGCGCCGATAGTCGCGCGAGGGTGTCGCCGGGTTGCAGTATCGCGGCGCTCTTGCTGCGATCAGTTTCAGTACTTCTTTCAGGAGCATCCTTTTACTACCGCTGGATGGTCGAAACCGTTCTACTGGTGGGAATCGTCGCCTCGATTTTCGTCGGATTCAATATCGGCGGCTCGTCGACCGGGATCGCGTGGGGGCCCGCTGTGGGTGCCGGTCTCCTCAGCAAGGCGTCCGCGGCCGGACTGATGACCTTCTTCGTCTTTCTCGGCGGCTGGACCGTCGGCAGAAACGTGATGGACACGCTCAGCGGCGACATCATCGCGATCGAAATCTCGCTCGCGGCGGGCGTCGCCGTTCTCTTCTTCATCGGACTGGGGATTCTTATCGCGAACATCTTCGGCGTCCCCGTCCCGACGTCGATGACGACCGTCGGGGCGATCGCGGGACTGGGGCTGGCCACGGGAACGCTCGACTTCGAGACGATCGGTTGGATCATCTCGTGGTGGATCGTCACGCCGATCCTCGCCCTCTGGATCGGCGCGTTCGTCGGCCGGTACATCTACCCGGAACTCAATCGACGGTTCGAGATCTCGGCGACCGAGGGGTCGTTGCTCACCGTCGACCGGACCGGATCGCTTCCGTCGATCGGCCTCGGTCCGAACACGACCGGTCAGGAACTCGTCGGGACGATAGTCGTCCTCGTTATCGGCTGTTACATGGCGTTCAGCGCCGGTGCGAGCAACGTCCCGAACGCAGTTGCGCCACTGGTCAGCAGCGGCGCGCTCGGGGCCGATAACGCGATTATCATCGCAACCGTCGCGATCGGGCTGGGCGGCTTTACTATCGCCCGCCGGACGATGGAGTCCGTCGGCAGCGAACTCAGCGATATCCCGTTACTCGCGGCTCTCGTCGTCATGATCACCGCCTCGACGATTACGACCCTGCTCTCGGCGGCCGGGATTCCGATCAGCCTCGTGATGGCGTCGGTGATGACGATCGTCGGACTGGGCTGGGGGCGAGCCACCCGTCCCGTCACGGCTCGAGACGCCGTTCGCGGTCAGGTCGACGCGGAGATGTCGATGGGTGCACTGAAGGCGGAGCCAGAGGCCCCGGTCACGCGGATCGGCGAGGAAGAGTCCGAGGAGGTCCTGAATGCGGGCGATCTGTTCAACCCGCGGGCCATCATGAAGTACGTCTCGATGTGGATCATCGGCCCGTCGATGTCGACGATTCTCGCCTACGGCTTCTTCGTCGCAGTTCCATTCGTCGGGTAACTCCTCGGGATTATTCTCTCTGTCGTCGTCGGTCGCGTTCTCGTTCCGCTGAACGGTTCGGAGATGAGCGAACGTGCACTCGAGTACACCCTCGAGGCCTACCCGGACGCCGATATAACCGTCCTGACCGTCGTAGGCGAACCATCGTTGATGTGGGGCGAGGCAGTCGGCTTCGCGCTCGCCGACGATCTCGAGGACGAAGCGCAGGAACTCGCACAGCCGGTCTTCGATCACGCGCGAACTCCGGCGGACACCAACGGTCTCGCGGACCTCGAGACCATTGTCGAACTCGGCCATCCGGTTCGTACGATCATCAACCGCGCTGACGACTATGAGACGGTCGTGATCGGGACATACGGTGGAACCGTTTCGGAACGACTGTTCGTCGGGGACGTCGCGGAAACGGTCGTTCGTCGGTCACCGGTTCCAGTCGTGGTCGTTCGGTGAACGGGATAGTTCGGAACCGCTCAGTTCTCGGTACGGTCGCCCCGGTCACCGTCGTCCGATTCCTCGAGCAGTTCTTCGACTTCGTCCTCTCGAGGCCGACGGTCGACGCGTTCGTCGACGGACTCGACCTTGGCCTGTACCTCCTCGAGTTGGTCGCCGACCGTTTCTTCGACCGTCTCCTCGACGGTTTCACCGACCGTCTCATCGACTGTTTCTTTGACCGTTTCGTCGACCGTTTCTTTGACGGTTTCACCGACCGTTTCTTCAACCGTTTCTTCGACGGTTTCACTCACCGTTTTTTCGACGGTTTCACCGACTGTCTGATCCACCGTCTCTTCGACGGTCTCACTGACGGTTTGCTCGACGGTGTCGCCGACTGTCTTATCGACCGTTTCTTCGACCTGTTTCTCGACGGTGTCGCCGACCGTTTCCTCGACCGACCGCTCGACCGACTTCTCGACGGTTTCCTGGACGGTCGACGTCATCCAGTCGGGATCGAACCGGGCCATCTTCCAGACGACGTGGAGGACGTACGAGGAGAAGACCCCCAGCCCGAACGTCAACCCGACCCGAATATCGAGCGTCGCGATGAGGACGACCGCGAGCAGAATCAACCCGCCGTACGCGAAGTCGATGATCGCGTCGATGCGCGCCGGTCTCATAGCCGACCAACTGTCGCAACCCCATCGATCGACGTGCTCTCCGATCGCGAGGACTGTCGTCCGTTCTTCGGATCGCCGCCCGACTGCACTGAGTACGCGTGTGATAACATGATATTATAGGACAGGGTCCGATTCGGGAAGTCCTTTTGGATCGCGGTCGAGACGAACCACCATTATCGTCGTCGGCGTTTTCGCTCCGATTGCTTCGGCTCGAGCAGGCACGAGTAGCGTATCGTCAACTCTCGATCGAGTGGGGACTAACTGGTAGCTCGCCGACACTGCCACAAATAAGCGCGTTTTTAGGGTCGGATCGCATGACTACCGAACGTGCCGGAAGTACTGCTGATCGTCGGGATTCTCGTCGCCGTCTTTGTCGGGTTCAACATCGGCGGCTCGACGACCGGGCCCGCGTTCGGGCCGGCCGTCGGCGCGAACGTGATCACGAAGGTGATGGCCGCCGGACTGATGTCGGTATTCTTCTTCGTCGGGGCCTATACCATCGGTCCGCAGGTCGTCGATACGCTCGGCAACGACCTCGTCACCGACACGTCGATCTTCACGATGCGATCGAACGTCGCCGTGCTCTTCTTCATCGGCGGCGCGCTGTTCGTCGGCAACTACGCCGGCGTCCCCGCCTCGACGTCGATGACCGCGGTCGGCGCGATCGCCGCCCTGGGAATGGCGACCGGTGAACTCGACCTCGAGGTGCTGGGCGAGATCGTCATCTGGTGGGTCGTGGCCCCGATCACCGGCTTCTGGGTCGCGGGCGTCGTCGGGCGGTACTTCTACCCCCGAATCAACGCCTGGGTCGCCATCGAAGGGAATGAAGAGGGACGACCGATGGTCACGATCGACCGCTCGGGGCTCGCCCCACGGCTCCAGTTCGGCGCTGACGCCACCCGCCGGGAAATCACGGGTGCGATGGTCGTCGTCGGAATCGGTTGTCTGATGGGCTTCGCATCGGGAACGAGCAACATCGCCAACGCGATCGCGCCGATCTACGGTACCGGCGACGTCGCTATGGTGCCGCTGATCCTGATCGGTTCGGCGGCGGTCGCGGTCGGCTGCTTTACCATCGCCCGCCGCACCCTCGACACGCTCGGTAACGATATTACGCACCTCCCGCTGACGGCGGCGATCGTCGTCGCCGTGATCAGTTCGGGAATCGTCGTGGGACTCTCGTCGATCGGCATCCCCGCGAGCTTCGTCGTCATCGCGACGATGAGTATCGTCGGGCTGGGCTGGGGACGAGCCACCCGAACGACGACCCTGTCGGGAGTCAGAGCCGGCGAGGAAACGCGCGTCTCGGTCGGTGCGCTGACCGCCGAGGAGGAGGGCGAACGCTCCCCCCAGATCGGCGAGGAAGAGCCCGAGGACATCCCGCAGGCGTCGGATCTGTTCGACCCCTCGACGACCGCTCGCGTGATCCTCATGCAGAACGTCGTCCCAGCGATTTCGACGATCGGCGCCTATCTCACCTTCCGGTTCATCCCGATATTCGGGTTTTGAGGGCCTAGAACCCAGTAGTCGATCGCTGACGAACCGGTACCCCGTCTCCGTCGCACCGTGCCATTCGTCGTTCCGTTCCGACTCGTGACAGTAATCGTCGGATTGGGCTGTTGACCTGCGATCAGCTGTGCAATGACTTTCAGTGGCTACTATAGCCGAACCGCGACGAAGCGTGAGCCGGTAGACTGCCACGACCGGGTAGCGGTGGCCTCGAGTGACTCCTCGCGGGTCCACGGACCGGTGTCAGGACGAGTGACGCCGCTTTCGAATCCGGCAACAAACGCGCCGCTCGGGGGAACACGTTCGGACATTTCTTTTTTCTCTCCCGTTCGATCACTGGTCTTGTATAGAATCACCGCATTCTTTCCTTCGAATTGGTCAATTCTGACTCAAAGACAATTTAGGACTGAACAGCAAGCTATACCAATGCGGCCCTCGAACCGCAGAGTGATGCCCACGGTAGAATACCTCAATTACGAAGTACTGGACGACCAGGGCTGGGACATGGACGACGACGACCTCTTCGACGAGGCCAGCGACGCCGGCCTCGACGAGGAGGATTACGGCACGCTCGACGTCGCCGAGGGCGAATACATCCTCGAGGCGGCCGAGGCGCAGGGCTACGACTGGCCGTTCTCGTGCCGAGCCGGTGCCTGTGCGAACTGTGCGGCGATCGTCTTCGACGGCGAGATCAACATGGACATGCAGCAGATCCTCTCCGACGAGGAGGTCGAGGAGAAGGACGTCCGCCTGACTTGTATCGGCTCGGCCGAAACCGATGAAGTCAAAATTGTTTACAACGCCAAACACCTCGACTACCTGCAGAACCGCGTCATTTAAGCTGAACGGGCCACGCTGTGGCCACACCACCGACGTTTTTTCCGGTGCTCGAGCCCACCCGTAGTCGCTGCTCTCGTCGCTCGGAGCCAGCCGCGAGGGCTGATAGCCGATTTTACGGGCCGATGCGCTGTCCCCCGACGCAGTTCCGCACGCCGTCGCGACGACGAATACCGCGGCGATCAGGGTGCCCATGACGGGCAGTGCCAGTCTCGATTCGTTCTGTCCCCGCGTTCGCCCGCGCTCTTTCAGTTCGGTACGTGTTCGCAGTATTCGTCTACGTTGTCCACCCGTAGCAGGTCGGTGTTTTGATCCATCCAGACGCTACTCACGTACGGCCGTATTCCCGGCGCACAGAGACCCAATCGGCAGGCGTCCCGATCGCGGCAAACGACCGTGATGTTGCTCGTTCGCGTCGCGTGTTGCAGCGCGTATCCGACGATCGGGCCGACGACGAGGCCGATCGCCCCGCCGACTGGCCAGCGGTCAGCGCACATACTCGCAAATACCTGTCGCTGATATTTGTTCGTCTCCGCCGACTTTCGACGGGACCGCCGCGGTCACTACCCGAGCGGACCGTAGTAACCGAACGGTCGCCCGTGCATGACGAGCTTGTGCGCGGCGACGAGGACGACGACGGCGAACACGATGAGCGCGCCATCGATGATCGAGGAGAGGAGCCCAAGCGAGACGATCAGCGTCGTCGCACAGGCGGGCGGATGGACCGTCTCGGTCGCCAGCATCCCACCCGAGGTGAGCACGACGGCGACCACACCGCTAGCGACGAATCGGAGCTGTGCGGTCGCGAGCGCCGGTGCGGACGTGGTTACGCTCACGCCGAGATCGGGTGCGATCGCGTGATACGCGAGTAGTCCGGCCACGACGCCGATACAGTGCCCGCCGATCACCCGTCGAGGCGCGGTGACCTCCCCTTCTCGAATCGTCGCTAACAGGAATGCGGAGGGCCCAAGACTCGGAAAAATAAACGCCTGTCCGGTTACCCAGGCTAGCAGCCCTGGGACTGCGAGCAGAACGCCGACGTACAGGGTCGAAAACGCCGCGCCCTCTCTCATGACCGTCGTCTTGTTAGCACGAACGGACAGGCCTTCACGTTTCGTCGGTGTCGCTTCGAGCCGTCCGCCGCTTCATTTCCGATGCAGCCAAGCGTCTCTCGTTCCGGCTCGATCTTTCTGCCAATGCTTTACTCAAATACGAATTAATAACACTAACCTTTATTATAGACGACCTGCAATGGTTGTTCGTACTAGACTTCACTATGTCAATCGAAAGGGAAACCAACGAACCGACGCTGCGGCGGCGTCACGTTCTCGGCGCGATGGGTGCTGCAGGCGGGCTGGCGCTGGCCGGCTGCCTCGGTGGCGGTGGATCGAACGCTGACTCGCTCGACGAGGTGCTCGACGACGACCTCGAGGAGAGCGAGTACGAGACGCTCGAGATCGCCCACTGGTGGACCGCGGGCGGCGAAGCCGACGCGATCAATGCCCTCGTGTCGGGATTCGAGTCGGAACATCCCGACATCGACTACGAGCTACAGGAGTCGCCCGGTGGCGGCGGCAGCGCACTCGAGACGGACATTCGCAGTCGGATGGTCGACAACGATCCGCCGAGCACGTTCCAGACCTGGCCCGGGCAGACGCTGACGACGTACACCGACGAAGACCTCCTGTTCGATATCGGCGAACACGTCTGGGAGAGCGACATGCGGGACGCCTACCTCCCGGGTCCAGAGGAGCAATCCCAGATCGACGGGACGTACTACGCGGTCCCGATCAACATCCACCGGCTCAACAACGTGTTCTACAACGTGTCGGTGCTCGAGGATGCGGGCGTCGATCCGGCCTCTCTCGAGAGTCCAGGTGACTTCCTCGACGCGCTCGCAACCGTCGACGACGCCGGATACACCGGTTTCGCCCAGTCGACGAGCACGTTCATGATGGTCCAGCTGTGGGCGATGACGTTGCTGGCCGAGGGCGGTGCGGAGACGTACGACTCGGTAATCAATGGCGACGTCTCGGGGAACGAGGAGACCGTCCGCAGCTCGCTCGAGCGGGTCGTCGAGTTCTCGGAGTACTTCCCCGGGGACGCGAGTTCCGTCTCGTGGGACGAGGCAAACGGCGACGTCATCGCCGGCGACGCGGCGTTCCACCACAACGGCGACTGGGCCGCCGGCCAGTACCTCGGTGAGGACGGGTTCGACTTCGAGAACGACTGGGACTACATCCCGTTCCCGGGAACGGCAGGGATGTACGCCCTGAACATGGACTCCTTCGTTTTCCCGAAGAACAATCCGTCCCCGAATGCGACGCTCGCGTTCCTCCAGTACGTGGCGACGCCGGACGCACAGCGGCGGTTCAACCAGAACAAGGGATCGATTCCGCCGCGGGACGACGTCGACACCGAGGAGTACACCGACTTCCACCAGCGCCAGATCGAGCAGTTCCAGTCCGCCGACGAACAGCCGCCGTCGATGGCACACGGGCTGGCACTGTCGCCGGGCAAGCAGTCGGGCGTCGAGAGCGTCATGACGGCGATGGCCGAAAACTGGGACGCCGACGAGGCCTACGACGGCATCGTCGACAAACTCGAGTAAAGATGGCCCACCGACACGCTGTTTCAGACACATGATCGAGCGGCTCGTACAGCGCCTCCGGCAGTCGGCCGACTCAGGGACGGACTCGTCTCGAGCCCCGCGGTCCTCGTCGGGGCGTCGCGCTGACGGCGGTGAGCGGTCCGAGGATGGATCGCGATCCTCGTCGGAGCTCCGCTCCGACGGCGGGGTCAACGCCAGCGAGTCCAGTGTCAACCGATCGGACGAGTCCGATCCCGGGCAGTCGGGATCGCTGCTTGAGGCCCTTCGTCGGAACAAGTTCGTGCGGTCGCTCCCGTTCTGGCTCCCCGGATTCGCCCTCGTGGCCGCGTTCGTCTACGGCGCGATCGGGTGGAACTTCCTGATCTCGCTGACCGACTGGGAGGGGCTGGGCGAGCCGGACTACACGACCATCTCGCTGGATACGTACCTCCAGCTCCTCCAGGATCCCGCGTTCCGCAACGCGACATGGAACACGTTCGTGTTGATGGTGTCGTTTACCGTCATCGCGCTCGGCGTCGGGCTCTTCCTGGCGATCCTGATGGACCGAGAGATTCGCTTTGGCAACGGCTTTCGGACGATCTACCTGTTGCCGATGAGCCTCTCGTTCGTCGTCACCGCTATCTTCTGGAAGTGGATGTACAACGCCTCGGACGGCGTGATCAACGTGGCGCTCCAGACGGTCGGGCTCGGTGCGATCGCCCCCGACTGGCTCGGGGACCCCCGATTTAAGCTCTGGGCGGTCGTCATCGCGCTCATCTGGCAGTTCAGCGGCTACTGCATGATCGTCTACCTGTCGGCGCTGCGAGCCATCCCCGACGACCACTACGAGGCGGCCCGCGTCGACGGTGCGACGACCCTGCGGCTCTACCGGCGCGTAATTATCCCGCAACTCCGCGCGGCGACGATGGGCGCGACGGTCGTGCTCATGGTCTTCGCGCTGAAAGCGTTCGACTTCATCTACGTGATCTACGGCGGCAGCCAGCCGGGTCCCTCGGCCGACATCCTCGGTATCATGATGTACCGCGAGGCGTTCTCCGGGAACCCGGAGTGGGCGTACGGATCCGCGGTGGCGATGGTGCTGTTCGTGCTGGCGCTCGCCGTGATCGCCCCCTACGCGTTCGCACAGTATCGACGAGGTGACCTATGAGTAACGCGCAATCGGGATCGACCCAGGAGACGACCGAATCGCGGTTCGAACAGCTCGGCTACCGGCGTGTCGGCCTCTACGCAGTGCTCGCCGCCGTCGCCGTTCTCTTCCTCGTTCCCCTGGTCAGCGGGCTGATGACCTCGATCAAGGGCGGGAACGCGTTCGCGACGACCCTCCCCTTCGTCCCGCCGTCGCCTGCCGTCGCGACGCTCGAGCCGTGGTCGACCGCGTTCTCGCGGCTCGGCCGTTCGATGGTAAACAGCGCGCTCGTCGCCATTCCAGCGACGATCCTTTCGGCGCTGTTCGGGAGCATGATGGCGTTCGGACTCACGAAGATCGACTGGCGCGGTCAGCTCGTCGTCGTTACCCTGCTGCTCGCGGCGGTCTTCATCCCCTATCAGGCGGTTCTCGTGCCGCTGCGACAGGGCTGGTCGATGGTCGGACTCGAGGCCACGCTCGTGCTGATTCCAGTCGTCGGCGACGCGCTGGCGGAGCGAACCGGCCTCTTCGAGCTGATCGTCACCCACACGGCCTACGGGATCCCGATCTGTACGATCCTCTTTCGGTCGTACTACCAGAAGCTCAACGACGAGATTCTCGAGGCGGCGCGACTCGACGGCGCACCGGAGCGACGGGTCTACCGTCGCATCGTCCTGCCGCTGTCGGTGCCGATGTTCGCGGTGACGCTGATCTATCAGTTCACCCAGATCTGGAACGACTTCCTGATCGCGCTCGTCCTCTTGAACTCGCCGGAGAACTTCGTGGTGACGATGGAGCTGAACGCGCTCGCGGGATCGATGCAGAGCATGTACAACGTCCAGATGGCCGGCGCGTTCATCGCGGCGCTGCCGACGCTGCTCGTCTACATCGCGTTCGGTGAACAGTTCGCGAAAGGTGCAACCGTATGAGCTACGAGAAATACGACAGATGACAGGAGTAACGATCGACGGCGTAACGAAGACGTTTCAGGACAGCAACGGCGAAATCGTCGCCGTCGACGACGTAACGATCGAGATCGAGGACGGGGAGTTCCTCGTCCTCGTCGGCCCCTCGGGCTGTGGCAAGTCGACGACCCTGCGGATGGTCGCCGGCCTCGAGACGGTCACGGACGGCTCGATCAAACTCGACGGACAACCGATCGAACACCGCCAGCCCAAAGACCGGAACGTGGCGATGGTGTTCCAGTCCTACGCGCTGTATCCCCACATGACCGTGCGGGAGAACATGCGCTTCGGACTCGAGGAGTCGACCGACCTCGGCGACGACGCGATCGACAGCCGCGTCGAGGAGAGCGCGGAGATGATGGGAATCGGGGATCTGCTCGACCGGAAACCGAGCGAGCTCTCCGGCGGGCAACAACAGCGCGTCGCGCTCGGTCGAGCGATCGTCCGCGATCCCGAGGTCTTCCTGATGGACGAACCGCTGTCGAACCTCGACGCCAAACTGCGCTCGCAGATGCGGACCGAACTCCAGCGGATTCAGCAGGAACTCGGCGTGACGACCGTCTACGTCACGCACGACCAGACCGAGGCGATGACGATGTCCGATCGCATCGCCGTCCTCAACGACGGGCAGCTGATGCAGGTCGGGACGCCCTTGGAGTGTTACCACCGACCGGCCAACCGCTTCGTCGCCGACTTCATCGGCGAACCCTCGATGAACTTCATCGACGTCGAGCGACGGGGGGATGCGCTCGTGACGACCGACGAGAGTATCTCCTACCCGATCTCGGCGGACGTGGCGTCGAATCTCGGCGACGCGACGGAGCTCGTCCTCGGGATCCGTCCCGAAGACATCGAAGTCGGAGACGTGACGGCGGCCGACGCCCACACCCTGTCGGCGACGATCGACGTGGTCGAACCGACGGGCGATGACAACGTCGTCTACCTTGACCTGGCCGCCACCGGCATTTCCCTCGTCGCGACCGTCGACGGGATGCGCCGACTCGAGAGCGGCGAGACGGTACCGATCAGCGTCCCCGAAGACGCGATCCACGTCTTCGATCGCGCGACCGGCGACGCGCTGCACAACCGCCGCCTCGAAACGGCCGACGCGGGACACCCGGTCCAGTAGCCGCGCTTCCGGTCCCGACTCGAGTTCTCCGCCCAGCCGAAAACGTAACGATTCTCCGCTCGAGAGTGACAGCCGTGACAGTCTCTGGCGTCTCGGCGGCGAGTCCGGACTTCCTTCGACTCGTCGCCGTCCCCGTCTTCGCCTGGACCGCCTACCGCGACATCGAGACCAGACGCGTCTCGAGTGCCGTCTGGATCCCCCTTTCCCTGCTGGGCACTGCGCTGTTGATCTGGGACGGCTGGCTCGCCTGGAGCGCCGGCGGGGACGCGTGGACCTACGAGTTTCTGATTCCGACGGCGATCAGCCTGGGACTGGTCGTTCCGATCGCCTACCTGTTCTGGTGGTTCGGCGGCTTCGGCGGGGCCGACGCGAAAGCGCTGCTCGTGTTAGCCGTCCTCTTTCCGACCTTCCCCGAGTACGCGCTGGGATCGTGGACGTTCCCGATCGCCGAGACGACCGCCATCGGAACGTTCTCGTTTACGATCCTGACCAATGCCGTTCTGGTTGGGATCGCGCTCCCGATCGCGCTGGCGATCCGAAACGCCGTCGCGGGTCGGATCGCGCCGGTCATGTTCGTCGGCTGGCCGGTCTCCTGGGACCGGATTCCGGAGACCCACGGCCGCCTGCTCGAGACGCCGTCGGGGCTCTCTCGAGGCGGCCTCGACCTCGACGCGCTCCGGATGTATCTCCGCTGGCGGGGGCTCTCGCTGGCCGACCTGCGCGAGGATCCCGAGCGGTACCGCGATCCGGCGACGCTGCCCGCCGAGCCGAACCCGCCGACCGACGGCGCGGTGACTGCGACCGGACAGCCACGCAGCGACGGTGGGACGCTCGAGTCGGACGCCGACGACGCGGTCCCTGAAACTGTCGCGGAATCGGACGCGCCCGAGTACGACGACCCGTGGGGTGCCGACGCCTTCCTCGAGGACATCGACGGCTCGGCCTACGGAACGACACCGGAGACGCTGCGAGACGGTCTCGAGGTGCTCGCGACGGAAGAGACGGTCTGGATCTCGCCGGGAACGCCGTTTCTCGTCCCGGTGTTCGTCGGGCTGGTGATCGCGCTGGTCTACGGGGACCTGCTGCTGGGAACGTTGTTCTGATCGTCACTGGGGTCGTCCGTTCTGTATTCGAACCTCCCTCCATAACTCACAGTAGATAGAGGGAAGCTGTGGTTCACTCCAGGTCGGCCAGCCGGTGTGCGGTGGCGCGCGCTGGCGGCCGGCCGAGTGCTAGCGAGGACGGCCGACGATATTGCGCGTGGTCGTCGCGAGCAGAGCGAGTGACGGCTTGGAAGTCGCGGAGCGTCTTCCAGTGGATGAGCGAGCGACCGAAGGGAGTGAGTGTTAGCGCGAAACCGGAGGTTTCGCGAACCATGCGAACGGGCGCTACGCGCCGCGACCGTCGAGGCGGTTTCACCGCCTCGCAGCGCCCGTGAGCAGAAATCGGCTGGGGAGGGCGTGGCGATTCCCTGTTGCCACGACAGCAGGACACTCCGTTCACCGTGTTCCCATCAGAACCCACTGCTCCATTCACGTACTCAGTATCACGAACCGGCTACAGCGTCCGTTCGTACAGCGGCACGACGACGGTCCAGAAGAGGACGAACGCGACGCCGACGCCGATCAGCGCCAGCCACGGATCGCCCCTGCCGGTCGGCACGCCACTCGAGAGGAGGACGAACGTTCCCGCGAACAGCAGGCAACAGACGAGGACGCTGCCCAGTTCGAGGGCCGTGGCGACCGGGTGAGCGCGGAACTGGGCGACGATGCCGGCGATGGTCATACGCGAGGCTCACGCGCGGAGAGTAAAAACGTCACGGCACCGTCGAGACCGCGCCGTTCACCGATCGAATCGTACGGACTGCCGTCCGTCATTTCCGGAGCAACCGCGAACCGTCCTGCGGTTGCTCCGGGAAATCGTTACAGCGGACCGTCTCAGGCTCGAGACTCGATCTCGTCGGCGATGTCGTCGAGTTCGTCGTCCTCGAGATCGGCTGGTCCGCCGAACATGGCGTGAATAGGGCCGCCACCGTCGCCCTCGAAGCGCGGGACGATGTGGCAGTGAACGTGGGGAACCTCCTGTCCGGCTTCCTCGCCGTTGTTGAACGCGACGGTGGTCGCGTCGGCGTCGACACTCTCCTCGACGGCGGGGACCATGCGGTGGATGGTCGCGTAGAGATCCGTCGCGACGTCTTCGGGAACGTCGTTCAGCCGCTCGTACTCGTCTTTGGGGATTACTAGCGTGTGCCCCGGTGCCAGCGGGTTGGCGTCGAGGAAGGCGATCGTCGTCTCGTCCTCGTACACGATTCGCGCGGGAATTTCTCCCTCCACGATCTGACTGAAGATCGTACTCATGCTCGAGTGTGTGTTGGCCCGTTGTAAGAAGCTTACTCGCCGTAGTGCGTCTCAGCCGACTGGTGGCTTTCCGATTGGAGCGCCGCGAACTCGAGAGTCCCGTCGCGTGAACGACCGTCACTTCCATTGGGAATTGTACTCTTATCTGGAGATAGTATTGAACAAATAAGTGCATTCTGCCGACCAGTACTGCAAACGTTATCGGACTTGCCGGCGTAGTTTTGCTATTGGTTAGTCTGACCGATGCGGTTCAGCGAGCCATCGGATCGCACCGACCGGACGACGGCGCCCACGGGCGCGCTCTTCGGTGATTCAGAGCATGGTAGCAGTACTGTACGCGATCGAGCGGCCGTTCATGCGAAAGACGTTCGAAGCGATCGACCGTCACGTGGACCTCGAGTCCGCGTTCGTCCCGGTCCGAGCGGACGCGCGGGGCTGTAGCGACCGCATCGACGAGATCGAAGTGCGCGACCCCGACGCGGTCGACGAAAACGTTCGGGCGATCGATCCCGGCGTCGTCGTCTACAACCACCGCTTTGGCATCGAGCGGTTCACGTTCTACGAGGAGTACCCGCTCGTTCACGTCCGCCACGGCGCGTCGATCGGTCGCGGCGAGATCGAGGTCACGACGGAGACGATCCTCGAGCACGTCGCCGCCGCGCTCGCGCCCGGGGAACGCTGGGCGCGGGCGTACCGGGCCGCTGCACCGCCGCACGTTCGGGTCGCCGTCGTCGGGATCCCGGAAGCCGACGCGCTGGTCGGTGCGCCGCCACCCCGCGAGCGCCGGGTGCTGTACGCGCCGACCAACTATCTGGTCGGCCGGGGCGCGTACGCGAACACCGCCCGCTCGGTCGTCGAGTGCTTCGCCGACACGGAGTACGAACTGCTCTTTCGACCCCACCCGACCGACAGACGGGACGGACCGGGACTAGTCGTCACTCGAGCGTGCCGGGATCGGATCGCCGAGATTCCGAACGTCGTCTTCGATACGGCGACGACGCCCACCGAGAGCATGCGTCGATCGGACGTGCTCGTCTCGGATTACTCCGGCTCGATCGCCGAGTGGCTCCACACCGGCCGACCGCTCGTGCAACTGACGGACATCGACGCACCGGATCGCGACGTTCCCGAAATCGGCGTCACCGCGGACGCGATCGACTTCGCGCTCGTCGACGAGTTGTACCGCAACGGCGAGCCCGACGCTGCGAAGCGCCGGCGGGCCTCGTGGCTCGAGTGTCTCGGCATTCCGATGGACGGACGGGCCGGCGAGCGCGCCGCCGGGGAGGTGTGCCGATGCGTGGCGTGATCCTCGCGGCCGGCCGCGGCCGGCGGATGGGGAAGTACACCGCCGACGTCCCGAAGGCCTTCCTCGAGTTCGACGGCCGGACGCTGTACGACCGACAGCGCGCTCTGCTCGAGCGACACGCGGACGGAACGAGCGTGGTGCTCGGGTATCGCCACGAGGCCGTCCTCGACGGGTACGATCCCGACGATCCGATCGTCCTCGGCGGGTGGGACCGCTACGAGAACGCCGCATCCTTGCTCCTGGCTCTCAGACGTATCGACGACGATCTGCTGGTCATAAACGGCGACGTGCTCGTCGACGAGCGCGAGATCGGGCGGCTCGTGGGTGCGTTCGACGCCCTCGACGGCCGTCTCAATCTCGTCGGCTGTATTCCGGGGCTACAGGACGCGGAGACGGCGATCCGCTGGGACGACTCGGGACGCGTCACGGCCTACGGTCTCATCGAGGGTCATCAGCACGCCGGGTTCGGGATCGTGAGCGGCGACCACCGGGCGGCGGCGATCCGAATCCTGCGAGAGCGGCTCCACGACTGGTATCCCTGCGTCTACCCGCGGACGCCGACCCGTCCGCTGCTGATCCCGGCCGACCGACACCTCGAGATCAATCGACCGTGCGACCTCGAGCGGGCTCGT
This sequence comes from Natrinema sp. DC36, assembly GCF_020405225.1. NCBI lineage: Archaea > Methanobacteriati > Methanobacteriota > Halobacteria > Halobacteriales > Natrialbaceae > Natrinema > Natrinema sp. DC36. Next base: position 3,225,307 of record NZ_CP084472.1, on the reverse strand, counting down.
ACGTGGCTCGCATCCGAACGGATTCAGTGCGCGTGACCGACGACCGAACGACGCGGGAAAGTCGCGGCGAAGCAGTGTCGACGTTGGACCGCGACGGGCGGCGTGTCCCTGTCGAGACGTGTCCGCCACCCTCTCATTCTGATTTCGAGCACATTCTGTCCGATTGAACGATTATCGGAGGAAAAGCAAAGTATTGATAATCGCTGGCTGATCGAAACCCGATAGATGGAGATCATCGGCCATCGTGGCTGTGCAGACCAGAATCCGGAGAACACCCTCCTCGCGATCCGCGAAGCCGCCCGACGACTGCCCGCAGTCGAGATCGATGTTCGACGCTGCGAGTCGGGCGAACTGGTGGTGTTTCACGACGCCACCCTCGAGCGCGTCACCGGCACGGACGGACGCGTCTCGGAGACGGCGTGGGCCACCCTCCGCGAATTAACGGTCCTCGACTCCGGCGAATCGATTCCGCGCCTCGAGACGGTGCTGCAGGCCGTCCCGGACGGGACGACCGTCCAACTCGAGTTGAAAGAGCGCGGCGTCGCCGCGGACGCGATGCAACTCGCGATGGCGGCCGGCACGGACGTCCGCGTCACGTCGTTCCTCCCCGAGGCGCTCGCGGAAGTCGAAGCGAGCTGTCTGGACGTTCCGAACGGCCTCCTCTTCGGGGACGAACCGGACGCCAATCTCTCGCGGGCCGTCGACCTCGCGTGTACGCACGTGTTCCCCCACTACGACCTCTGCGTCGACACCGACGTCGTCTCCGCCGCGCGAGAGCGCGGGCTCGACGTCATCGCCTGGAAGGCGGCGCGAACCGTCGACGACGTGCGCGCCCTGTCCGAGGCCGGCGTCGACGGCGTCACCGCGGATCGGTGGGACGTCGCCCCGCCCTCGCTCGAGGTGGCCGCCGAATCGCGGCAGTTGTAGCGACGCGCCGCCTAACGAGCAGTTCGTGTGACACTCGATTTGACACGCCCGAATCGTGTCTATCCGTCGACGCCACTTCTACAGCGTTCGTCGAGCGTCTCGCCGATCGCCGGTTTGGCACAGCGGCGGAAGCGCCGTCGGGCTGCGGTCTTCGAGGGGTTCGATGCGCTCGAGTACTATCGCTACGCCGCCCCCGACACCGCCGAGAGCACTCTCGCCAGGAAAGCCAGAGTCTGTGACACTGGTTCGGCGGGAATCGACTTCGCGCCGCCACGCAGTCACGGTGTCACGAGAAGTCCGCGACGGCCACGTCGAAGCCGCGATCTTCGAACTCGCGAACCATCCCCTCCAGGTGTTTCGCGCCCACGACGACGCAGACGTTTCGGTAGCCGTGTTCGGTCACGTCCTCGACCGTCCGGGCCACCATGTCCTCGTTCCGTCGCTCGAGAGTTTGCAGGAGAACGAGTCCGTGGGTGGCCAGTCCGACGACGACGATAGCGGTCGGAACGGGCCCCGTTACGATCAGGAGTAGCAGTCCTCCCCAGCCGAGGACGGGGGAAAGCATCCTTTCGAACGTCGATTGTCGTCGAAATATCGCGACCATGCTCGCTGTGATAAGCAGGAGTAGCACAGCGGTACGCCCGGTAGCGATCGGTGCGAAGAACGCGGACACTCCGATTCCGATCCAGGAGAGTACTGTCCAGAGAAGCGAGAGTTGAGGGACGAGTAGTACAGGGTGGGTGTCCGTTCGGCTGTACGGTGTCGACGTCTCCGCCGCGAAGTCCGTGACGGCGGACACTTCGACGGCGCACTGCCGTCCAGATCGAATCGCGTAGATCGGTCCGTAGAGCATCTGTGACACGCACATCCCGATTATGTAGAGTGGATGGTGGATCACAGCGAGGACGTATTGCAGCAGCGTCGGTCTCTCGGTCGGTAACTCGAGGTAATACGAACCTATCGGCGTGTTCGTAGACAGTGTCGTTACTGAACGCTTCACGGCGTCATACGAACGAAGGTGCGTTTCACCCTGAAGATAAACGGTACAGGGAGAGTCACACTGGGAGGAACGTGTCATCGTAATATGGTAAACAAACCGAACTAATAATTAAATGGTGTCTTTTGGACTGCGCCAGTTGCGACCGCGAGAGGACCGTGACCGCCGGCTATCGGTTAATACCGATATCCACGACATCATCACTCACACAGCTTGTCGAGTCGCTTGCCGATCGCCTCGAGGTACTCCTCGGGCTCGTAGCCCAGCCGGCCGATCCAGACGTCCTGATAGGAGGGATGCAGGATCGGCAGGAGCCACACGTCGAGTCGCTCGCACCGCACCGGCTCGAGCACGCTATCGATAAATCCCTCGAGCTCCCGATCTTCGGACGCCAGCACCGTTTTCGTCGCGTGCTTTCCCGTCGCGAGCACGACCGTCGGATCGATCTCCTCGAGTTCGGTCAGGAGATGAGTCCGGCAGTTCGCGCGCTCCTCGGGGGTGGGTTCGCGATTGCTCGTCAGCTCCTCGCTCGCTGGAAAGCACTTCACCGCGTTCGTGTAGTAGGCGTCGTCGCCGTAGCCGATCTCGTCGATCATCCGACGGATGCGTCGGCCGGAGTGTCTCGAGGTGTAGGCCTTACCGGTCCAGTTGCCGCCCCGCCAGCGGTCGGCGTCGGGGTTGCCGTATCCCGGCGCTTCGCCGACGACGACCACGTCGGCCTCGAGATCGCCGGTTCCCCACGAGATGCACTCGCGGGAGTCGGCGAGGGCCGGACAGCGGGTGCAGTCGGGCTCGAGGACGGTACGATCGCTCGGATAGGCCGGGGCTTCTGCGGTCGCCGAATCGGGCTCGGCGTCGGTATCGGGATCGGTCGCGGGCACGCTCGAGGATACGTCCGAGACGGTATATGCGAGTCGATCCGCGCCGTCCCGATGTCGACCGGGTCGCGTCGCGCGCGAGGGGACAGATTTACCTTGAGCGGGTGGGTAGAAGCGTGCTAATGACATCGATCGGTCCGGAACTACTCGCGGAATCACTCGTACTGATCGTCTACACGCTCGTCGCCGGCGTGTTGACGGTCGGCGGCGTCCTCGTCGAACAGGCGAGCCTCCAGCACCTCGGGGCCGGCGAGGCGATGATCGCGGCGTGGCTGGCCGTTCTCGGCGGCGTCATGCTCTACGCGGGCGTCTACGGACTGGGTTACAAGAAGGTCCTCTCACAGTACGTTTGAGCGGCCGCGACCGCGACTGATTCTCTCGAGGTGCCGGCGACGCGAGCGACCTGCAATATCGATTCCTCTTTACTACCGGAGGCGATTAGGTCGGGTATGAGCAGGTTCGACGAGGTCGACGACCAGTACGACCCACACGAACTCGAGCAGCGGGTCTTCGAGTACTGGGACGACGTCGACGCCTACGAGCGGACGGTCGAGCACCGAGCGGACGGTGAGTCCTATTTCTTCGTCGACGGCCCGCCGTACACGTCGGGATCGGCGCACATGGGAACGACCTGGAACAAGTCGCTAAAGGACGTCTACATCCGATTTTTGCGGATGCAGGGGTACGACGTCACCGATCGCCCCGGCTACGACATGCACGGGCTCCCCATCGAGACCCGCGTCGAGGAGCGACTGGGCTTCGAGAACAAGCAGGACATCGAGGAGTTCGGCGAGGAGAACTTCATTCAGGAGTGCAAGGACTACGCCGACGAACAGCTCGAGGGACTCCAATCCGACTTTCAGGACTTCGGCGTCTGGATGGACTGGGACGATCCCTACCGAACGGTCGAGCCGGAGTACATGGAGGCTGCCTGGTGGGGCTTCTCGAACGCCGCCGACCGCGGCCTCGTCGAGAAAGGACATCGCTCCATCTCGCAGTGTCCGCGCTGTGAGACCGCCATCGCGAACAACGAGGTCGAGTACGAGGACGTCGAGGATCCCTCGATCTACGTCAAATTCGACCTCGAGGACCGAGAGGGCTCGCTCGTTATCTGGACGACGACCCCGTGGACGATCCCGGCGAACACCTTCGTCGCGGTCGACGAAGACGGCGATTACGTCGGCGTTCGTGCGGAGAGAGACGGCGAGGAGGAACTGCTCTATCTCGCCGAGGCGAAACACGAGGAGGTCCTGCGGGAGGGCCGCTACGACGACTACGAGGTGGAGGCGGAAGTCACCGGTGAGGAACTGCTCGGCTGGACCTACGAGCATCCGCTCAGCGAGGAGGTGCCCGAGCATCCGGACCACGAGGGTGCGCTCGAGGTCTACGCGGCCGACTACGTCGACACCGACGGCGACGGCACGGGGCTGGTTCACTCCGCCCCCGGACACGGTGAGGTGGACTTCGAACGGGGTCGCGAACTCGGCTTCCCGATCTTCTGTCCGGTCGGCGGCGACGGCGTTTACACCGCGGAAGCGGGCAAATACGAGGGGCAGTTCGTCAAGGACGCCGACGACGAGATCACGGCCGACCTCGAGGACGAGGGCGCACTCCTCGCCTCCGGCACCGTCCACCACAGTTACGGCCACTGCTGGCGCTGTGACACGGGGATCCTCCAGATCGTCACCGACCAGTGGTTCATCACGATCACGGACATCAAAGACGACCTCCTCGAGAATATAGAGGACAGCGAGTGGCACCCCGAGTGGGCTCGCGACAACCGCTTCCGCGACTTCGTCGAGGAGGCCCCCGACTGGAACGTCTCCCGACAGCGTTACTGGGGCATTCCGCTGCCGATCTGGACTCCAGAAGGTCGGGACGACGACGAAGACCGGATCGTCATCAGCGACCGCGAGGAACTCGCCGAGCGCGTCGACCAGGACGTCGACCCCGAAGATGTCGACCTCCACAAGGACACCGTGGACGACCTGACGATCACCGACGGGGACACCACCTACACGCGCGTTCCCGACGTGTTCGACGTCTGGCTCGACTCCTCCGTCGCGTCGTGGGGAACGCTGAACTACCCCTCGGACGACAGCCGATTCGACGAGCTCTGGCCCGCCGACCTCATCCTCGAGGCCCACGACCAGACTCGAGGCTGGTTCTGGTCCCAGCTCGGGATGGGCACCGCCGCGCTCGGCGAGATCCCCTACACGGAGGTGCTGATGCACGGCCACGCGCTCATGCCCGACGGCCGCGCGATGAGCAAGTCCAAGGACATCCTGGTCGATCCCCACGAGGCGATCGATCGCCACGGCCGGGACACCATGCGGCTGTTCCTGCTGTCGAACAACCCCCAGGGCGAGGACATGCGATTCGACTGGGACGGGATGCAGACGATGGAGAACCACCTCCGGACGCTGTGGAACGTCTTCCGGTTCCCGCTGCCGTACATGCGCTTGGACGAATTTGATCCGCAGGAGACGACGCTGGACGAGGTCGACGAAGATCTCGAGTTGATCGACGAGTGGGTGCTCGCCCGACTGCAGACCACGAAGGCCGAGATGACCGATCACCTCGAGGAGTTCCGCCAGGACAGGGCGGTCGACGCGCTCCTCGAGTTCGTCGTCGAGGACGTCTCGCGCTTTTACGTGCAGGCGGTCCGCGAGCGCATGTGGGCCGAGGAGGACAGCGGTTCGAAGACCGCGGCCTACGCGACGATCTATCGGGTGCTCCGGGAGAGCGTCGCCCTGCTCGCGCCGTACGCGCCCTTCATCAGCGAGGAGATTTACGGGACGCTCACCGGCGACGACGGCCACCCGACGGTCCACATGGAGGACTGGCCCGCAGTCGAGGAGTACTGGGCCGACGAACAGCTCGAGACCGATGTTGCCCTCCTCCGCGCGATCGAGGAGGCCGGCGCGAACGCCCGCCAGCAGGCCGGCCGCAAGCTTCGCTGGCCGGTTCCGCGCGTCGTCGTCGCCGCCGACGATCAGCGGGTCGTCGACGCCGTCGAGCGCCACACCGAACTGCTCGAGGATCGGCTCAACGCCCGCGAGATCGAACTCGTCTCGCCGGACGACCGCTGGGGCGAACTGAACTACAGCGCCGAGGCCGACATGAGTAAACTCGGGCCCGAATTCGGCGACCGCGCCGGGCGGGTCATGAACGCGCTCAACGAGGCCCGCATCGACGAACCGAGCCTCGAGGCCATCGAAGAGGCCGTCGCGGACGTGCTGGAAGCGGACGAGGAGATCACCGACGAGATGGTTTCGTTCGTCACGCAGACGCCCGACGGCGTCGCCGGCACCGCCTTCGGTACCGACGGCGACGACCGCGGCGTCGCCTACGTCGACGCCTCGCTGACCGACGATATCGAGAGCGAGGGCTACGCCCGCGAGGTCATCCGCCGGGTGCAGGAGATGCGCAAGGATCTCGATCTCGACGTGGAAGAGCGGATCGCGCTGGATCTCGAGATCGACGACGACCGCGTCGCGGACCTCGTCGCGGACCACGAGGACCTGATCAGCGAGGAGGTTCGCGCGGACGAGCGCCGCGCGGTCGAGGACGGCCACCGCAAGGAGTGGGATGTGGAAGGCGTGACGATGGAAATCGCGATCGAGCCGCTGGCGGCTGCGGAAGCGTCGGACTAGCCGGTCACGAGGCTGCCGTTCATAGGATCGCTCTGATCGGGCTTGCTTCTTTAGAAAGTGACAGTAACGCTGCCATAAAAGTCTTGAGCGCTGACTGACCAGCAACGGGTAGTGAAATCTCGGCTCGCCGTCGTCGTGTTGGTCGTCTTACTCGTCGGAAGTCTTCCGGCCGGTGTCGGTGCGCTCGAGCCCGTGGGGGCGGCCGATTCGGCGTCGACCGCCGACTTCGGGTCGGGAAGCGCGCCTGGCGAGTCGCTCGCGTCCGTTGGAACGAGTACCGAATCGGTGGCGGCGACGAGCGGCTCCGGCGATGTACTCCACCGGACGACGGTTCTCCGGCACCGGCCGGCGGACTCCGATCGCTTCGAGGCGACGTTGACCCTCCGCGTGCCGGATCCCGTCACGGAACTCGAGATCACGCTCCAGCCGGAAGCGATCGTCGAGTCGACGACGGGGTTCGAACGGACGGGCGAGCGGACATACGAGTGGACCGAGTCGACCGACGAGCCGACGATCCGGTACACGATGCCGGCCGATCGGACAGGGGACGAGGGAACCGTCGGCTCGTCGAGCGACGGCTACACGTTCGTCGACACCGGTGACTGGGGCGTGGTTCAGGTGCCCGACGTTTCGATCCGGTACAGTCGGACCGATCCGGTCGGCATCGAAAAGTCGGTTCGCGTCGACGGGCCGGGAGCGACCGGCGGCGACATCGCGTTCTTCGGTGCGGTTCGAGAGCACCGGCGGACCGTCGACGGGGAGACGTTCAGGCTGGTCGTTCCCGAGGCCGCGACCCTCCGGGAGTCGCCCAAGGCGATCCTGTCGGCGCTGGCGGAGGCCAGCGGCCGACTCGATGTCGGGATGCGTAGCGACGAGGTATTCATCGTCGCGGTCCCGAACGACGTCGACTGGGGGCCACCGGGGCTCAAGTACGGCCGATCGGACGCGTGGGTCGTCGCCGACCAACGTCTCGATACGCCGAACCCGGTCTGGTTCCACGAGTACGTTCACGTTCGCCAGCGCTTCTCCAACTCGAACGACGACACCGCCGCCGAAGCGAAGTGGCTGGTCGAGGCCCAGGCCGACTACTACGCGGGTCTGATCGCCCTCGAGACCGGGCGCACCGACTTCGGGGACTTTAGCGACCTCCTCGAGCGAGGGGAGCGATCACGGTACGCCGACGGGGTACTGGTCGACCGATCGACCTGGGACGACCCGGACACCGACTACACGAGGGGAGCGCTCGTCTACGGCGAGATAGACCGCCGACTGCGGCTCGCGACCGACGGTGATCGCACGCTCGAGGACGTCTTCCGCGCGCTGAACGCCCGGGAGGGGGAGATCACCGAGGCGGACTTCCTCCGCCTGCTCGAAGAGTACGGCGGAACGGACGTTCGGGCCATGGCCGAGCGGTACACCCGGACCGAAGCGACCCCTGAAATGTGGAGTCGGAGCCAGCACGGAGCGGCCTTCGACCAGCCGGTTGCGGTCTTCGAGTACGGGCTGGGAACCGACTCGATCGAAGTGGGTGAGCGGGAGTGGCCGCGCTGGAACTCGTCGACGATCGGTGCGACCGGCGGCGAGAACGGCGACGTGATCGCAGTTCCGGTCGGTGAATCCGTGTCGATCCCGGTCACGGTCGATAACGTCGGCGATCGCGACGGGACCTACGATGCGACCCTGCAGGTTGACGGCCGAGTGGTCGACCACGAGCAGGGGACGCTCGCGCCCGGCGAGGGGACGAGCCACCGTCTCTCGTGGACGCCGTCGAAGCCCGGCGAGTACACGGTTCGCGTCGGCTCCGAGCGGCTGACCGCCGTCGTCCGGTCGGCGACGAGCGTGACCGTCTCCGACCTCCGGCTCTCGTCCGAGACGATCGACCCCGGCGAGTCGGTGACGGCGACCGCAACGGTCGAATCCGCCGACGACCGACCGGCGGCGGCCGTCATCGCGTTCCGGACCGCCGAGGGCGTCGTCGCCGAGCGGTGGGTGGCGCTCCGACCCGGCGAGTCGACAACGGTCGAGGCGGCCCTCCAGTTCGACGAGAACGGGCGATACGAGATCGGCGTCGGCGAGCAAACCGTCACCGTTCGCGTCGGCGGCGGGCCGGCCGCGGCGCTCGAGAAGGTCCCCGGCTTCGGCGTCCCGGCGGCCCTCGTCGCCCTCGTGATGGCCGTTTCCGGGGCGTTGCTGGCCCGTCGATGCTGACCGCAAGCGTGGCCAGCGACCGGTTCCGCGTGCGAAGTCTAATATGGACTGACTGGCATCCGTTGTGTATGACCACACCTGATGATCTCGCGCTCCGCGCTATCGACGAACTCGATTCGGAAGTAGCGATCGTCGATTCCGACGGTGTGATCGTGTACACGAACGCAGCGTGGCAAGCGTTCGGCACGGACGGCGGATTTACCGACGATTCCACGATGGTCGGAACGAGTTACCTCGATGCCTGCGAGCCGAGTCGCGACGACGATGCGTATGCCGAGCAGGCGTACGAGGGACTGAAATCCCTCCTCGACGGTCGAAACGAGCGGTTCCAGCTGGAATATCCCTGCCCGACGACTGACGACTCGTTATCGTGGTTCCTGCTCTGGGCGACGACGTTCGAGCGTGACGGGGAACTGTACGTCCTCGTGGAACACTTCGAGATCTCCGATCGAAAACGGACCGAACGAGAACTCGAGAGGCGCAACGAGCGTCTCTCGACGGTATCGAACGTTCTCTCACACGACCTCCGAAACCCGCTGGCGCTCGCGCTCGGTTACACGGAGGAACTCATGGAGGATCCGTCACCGGAACAGGCCGCGCAGGTTCGCTCTGCGCTCAATCGGATGACGGCTATCATCGATGACGCGGTGACACTCTCGAAACAGGAACTCGACGACATCGAAATCGTCGATCTCCACGGCGTCGTTGACGACGTCTGGGGCGTCATCGAGACCAAGAACGCGACCGTCGAACGCGGCGAGACGCTCGCCTTCGAGGCTGATCGGAGTATTCTCTCGAGTATCTTACAAAATCTCTTTCGCAACGCGATCGAACACGGCGGCGACGAGGTTACCATCGGCGTGGGCTCCCTCGAGGATCGGCGCGGCTTCTACGTCGAAGACGACGGGCCCGGGGTTCCGGCACCGTTACGCGAAACGATCTTCGAAGCCGGCTACTCGTCGCGTTCGACCGACGGGAACAGCGGACTCGGGCTATCCATCGTCGAGAACGCAGTCGCCGTCCACGACTGGGAGCTCTCCGTGACGGAGTCCGCGTCACACGGTGCTCGGTTCGAGATCGAGCTATAGTCCCCAGCACTGTTCACACCGATCGCACAGCCGACGTGCGATCCGCCGTGTACTGAGAGGGAGTATCGGAGACGTTCAGAGCGTTGGAAGACAGGACTGAGAGACACGATCGGGTCGAGAATCACGAAACACCCGGTTGGCGACGATACTCCCTGTGACCGGTCGCACCTATCGGTACCGAGCGACTCCACGCGGGACGGTTACGCCTCGAGGTCGACGCGGAACTGGCACGCGTCGGCACCGTCGTCGGCGCAGGCCGTTTCCGCGACGGTCGCGTCGGCGTCGAACGCGGCGACGATTCCGTCGAGGATCCCGTGGGCGAGGCCGCAGTATCGCGTGTCGCGGCCCGGCTCGTACGTGACGACCGCAGCGTCGGATTCGCGGTGACAGGAGAGTGCAGGCAGCACGGTTCCCTCGGTGGCAGCGTCGACGTCGTCGATGACCGCCTCGAGCGAGTCGAGCAGTTCTGGTAGGTCCCAGTCGCGACGGAAGTGAGCGCTGAACGTCGACAGCAGTTCCGGTGCGAGGGTTCGGCCGAAGTCGCGTTCGATCGCGTGCCTGTCCTGGGTGGCCATCGTCGACAGTGTCTCGAGGATGGCGTCGATCTCGCCGTCGTCGTAGTGGGTGACGGGCAGGTACAGCTTCGGCTCGAGGTCGGAGCGGTCGACGATCGTGCCCCACGTGTCGTCGTCGGTCCGGGCGACGACGTACTCTTTGAGGGTTTTGTGGACGATTCCGTGCATCGAGTCGATGTCGTTCGATATCCGCGGCGTCTCGTGTGGCCGAGCAAGTCTCGTGCCACGCGCTAACAACTAGGTGACTGGACGGGGACTACTTAATCGTTTGCTTACAGGTGTCTTGCGAGGGTCGGTGCGACGGAGACGGTGCTGACCCCGCGCTCGATGGTGTCGGTGCCGTAGATCGCCTCGACGCCGGCCCGCGAGAGCTTCGTGACGGCGTTACGGGCCAGCAGCGGGTGGACACAGGTGACGAACACGCGCCCCACGTTTCGCTGCTGCAGGACGCTGACGGCCTCGCTCATCGTGGACCCCGTCGCGATGATATCGTCGACGACGACGACGTCGCGGCCGGCTACGTCGACGTCGTTCGGGGATATCTCGACGTCGGTACCGGAGTGGCGGGTCTTCTCGAAGTAATCGATCTCACCTGCGCCGGCGGCGTCCCGGACCGTCTCGGCGAGATCGATCGCGCCGGCGTCTGGGGAGAGAAAGATCGGCTCCGCGAGGTCGTCGGGTAGCGGCTCGGCCAGTCGGCCCGCCGCGTCGACGGCCGTCGCCGCCGGTTCGAAGAACTCGCAGACGGCCGCCTCGTGGGGGTTGACGGTGAGCACGCGGTCCGCACCGGTCGAAATCGAACGGGCGACCGCCCGCGCGGAAACCGGATGACCTGCCTCGAAGGCCTCGTCCTGTCGAGCGTAGCCCATGTACGGCAGCACGGTGACGATCTCCTCGACGCCCGCCTCGCGAGCGGCGTCCTGTAACTGGAGCACCTCGAGGTGGGCGTCGCTCGAGACGGTCGAGGCGACGATCACCGCTCGGTCCGGATCAGCGTCGGCCAGTTCCGGGACGGCCGCGAGCAGTTCGCCGTCGGGAAAGCGGTCGTATTCGACGGCGGCGAGCGGTTCCTCGAGTTCTCGAGCGAGCGCCGCGGCGAGAGCCTGCGACGCCGATCCGCTGACGATCATAGTCGGTGGGACAGGCCGGGGGGTAAACCAGTTTTCGTTCTCGGACCGAGAGTCGACTCGCACCGTCCGCGAAAAACGCGTCGTCGCGATCCGATTGCTCGCTCACGCCTCGGCGTCGTCAACCGTCGCATCGCCGTCGCCGCACGCGCCGCCGTCGGTATCGCTCAGAATCTTCAGTTCGCCGTTTCGGGTGACCAGCGCGAAGACGTTGATGCAGTCCGGATCGTTCCACTTCGCCGGCGTGACCTGGATCGGTTCCCCCCCGTCGAGCCGGAACATGATGTTGAACGCACCCGGTTCGGTCGACCAGTTCCGCTCGAGCTCCGCGCCGCTGTCGGCCGCGAGTTCGTGGGTCGACCAGTGTTCGGGATCGCCGCCGAACTCGACGATGACGTCGACCGTATGCGATTCGTCGTTCAGATTCTCGACGGAGATTTTCCCGAGGAGCGTGCCGTTCGTCGCATCGGTCGGTTCGTTCTCGGGCGCGGTGGGTTCGTTTCCGTCCCCGTTTCCGCTCCCGTCACCGTTCCCGTTCCCTGCGTCGTCGTCGCTGCCCGTGCAGCCGGCGACCGCACCCGTGAGTGCGGTGCCGGTCACGGCCAGTAGTCGTCGGCGTGGTAGTTCGCTCATGTATTCACAGAGAATAATCCCGTATAGTTAAACGTCCGTCAGACATCGCGCCCGACCGGCTGTCTCAGACGTGCACTCACCGACATCGTCGGGACGCCAATTTCACTTTCGTCGAGGGATCGCAATCCCCGTCACGTCCTTGACACCGAGCGTTCGCGTCCGCCACTCCCCGTCGCTCGCCGCGAGGAAGGCCCCCTGCTCCGTCACGGCGTAGGTCGTCTCACCGTAGCCGAAGCCGATCACGGAATCGGTCGACCGAGCGGATTCGCGCCACGCGTCGTCGTTGGGCGCGTACTCGTAAATCGTCTCGTCCGTGACCGCGTGCGCGCGAACGAGCTGGCCCGGCTCCGAGCGCGGATCGGCTCCGACGGCGTTGAACGCCCCCTCGAGGACCGCCATCCAGCCGTTGCCGAGCTTGTAGAGTCCGTCCGCGGTGGCGGCGAGCGGGACGCCGGCCGCCGATATGTCGCGCACGTCGGTCAGTCCGGCGTGGTCGAGTCCGCCGTCCTGAACGCGGTAGACGCCGTCCGCCGTCCCGACGAGATCACCGTCGATCGCTCGCACCGGCGCGACGGTCTCGTCCGCGAGCGCGGTCCACTCGCTCGAGTCCGCGGCTCGACACGCGACGCGACCGTCCGGATCGGCCGCGAGGAGGTCACCGTCATCGTCGTAGCTGACGGCGACCGCCGGGCCGAACCCCGTCCCGACGAACGTCTCCTCCTCGGCCGCGACCGACGCGTCGCCGTCGTCACCGCCGCTGTGATCCGTTCCGGCTCCGTCCTCGAGGGCGAGTACTCGGACGTCCTCGTCGGTCGCGATGGCGACCGCGTCCCGGCTCGCCGTCACGTCTCGAGCCGAACAGCGTTCACAGAGACCGAATTCGCCGACGGTGTCGCCGGCGACGCGCACGCGAACGATACCCATTGCACTCGCGACGTACGCGGTGACTGCCCCTCCGCGGTCGCCGTAGACGCGCTTTTCCTCGATCGAATCCATACGGGAACGTCACGGGGACGGGCCGAAAACGTTCCGTCCCGCGCTGCCGCGAGGGACGACGGCGGCCGCCGCATCGGAATCCGTTTGCGGAATCCCTTTGGGGGGTCCGGTTAGAGTATCACGTGATGCAAGTCTTCGGATCGAGTGGGACGCGGGGCGTCGCCAACGAGGAGTTGACGCCCGCGTTCGTCCTGCGCGTCGCGAAAGCGGCGGGGACGACCTGGGGCGGCGGTCGCGGTGGGGACCGGGTTGCCATCGCTCGCGACACCCGTCACACGGGGCGGATGCTGGCCGACGCGGCCGCCAGCGGACTGGCGAGTACGGGGACCGATGTCGACCGCCTCGGGATCGTCCCCACGCCGGGGGCACAGGCCTACGCCGAACGCGAAGGGATACCGGTCATGGTAATCACGGCCTCGCACAACCCGCCGCCGTACAACGGCGTCAAACTCGTCGGGAGCGACGGCGTCGAACTCTCGATCTCGGCCCTCGAGACGATCGAGGAGACGCTTCTCGCGGAGTCGTTTACTGTCGCCTCCTGGGACGAGACGGGACGCGTCCGCGAGATCGACGGCGTGTGCCGGGAGTACGTCGACGGATTGCTCGCGGCGTCCGATCGGGAGTCGATCGCCGACGCCGATCTCACCGTCGCGCTCGATCCGGGCCACGGCGCGGGCGCGCTCACCAGCCCCGAGTTCTTCCGGGAACTGGGCTGTCGCGTGGTCACCGTCAACGCCCAGCCCGACGGTCACTTCCCGGGTCGCGACCCCGAACCGGTTCCGGACAACCTCGCGGACCTCGGCCGCCTCGTCCGGGCGACCGACGCCGACGTCGGCATCGCCCACGACGGCGACGCCGACCGCGCGATCTTCTTCGACGAGAACGGCGACTACGTCGAGGGTGACGCCACGCTCGCCGCGCTTGCCGCCGCCGAACTCGAGGTCGGCGACACCACCGTCTCCGCGGTCAACGTCTCCCAGCGACTCGTCGACGTGGTCACCGAGGTCGGGGCCGAACTCGAGTTGACCCCCATCGGCTCGACCAACATCATCACTCGCATCGAGGAACTCGAGGCCAACGGCGAGCGGGTGCCGATCGCCGGCGAGGGTAACGGCGGGATCTTCTTCCCCGAATACCGGCTCTCTCGGGACGGGGCGTTCACTGCAGCGCGCTTCCTCGAGTTAGTCGCCGAGCGCCCGGTCAGCGAGATCGTCGCCCCCTACGACGGCTACGTAAACGTGCGTCGGAACGTCGAGTACGAGTCGACGGCCGAGCGCGACGCGATGCTCGACGCGGCGGCTAACCACGCTCAGGCGTCCGATGCGGCGCTCAACACCCGCGACGGCTACCGGCTGGATCACGGCGACGCATGGGTGCTCGCCCGCCCCTCCGGGACCGAACCGCTCGTCCGGATCTACGCCGAAGCCCGCGACAGTGACCGCGCCGAGGAACTCGTCGACGACATGTACGAGGCGCTGGCCGACGCGAAGGCCGACGCGTAACTTGATTCTGCCGATCACTCGCCATCCCTCGAAGCCGTACTATTTTATCGGCGTCGCTGCGGTAATCTGTCAGCCGTTGCCGCTTCTCCCACATCAATCAAGGTTCGATAATCGAGACCACGTAATAAAAATATTCTCCTCAGTATTATATTTTGAGAAAATAGGAATAATTCAATAATTGATAAAGTGAATGACTATCTGCAGACAATGACTGAAGATCCGAACAATAACAGGTTCAGCCGGCGTCGATTGCTCAGGAACGCTGCCGCGGCAAGTGCGGCTTCCGTAACGCTCGGTTCCATGTCGAACACCGTCGCTGCAGAGGACGACACACCCGATTTCGAGATCGTGAGCAGAACTGAGATTTCGGAATCCGAGGCGCGAAAAGAACTCAGTTACGTACTGGACTCGTCAGCAGCCAAGAACATCGATAACGCGATGCGAACGGAGTCGAACGTTGAGGCTGCCGGCCAGTTTGGGATCGCGTTCGAGACGGACGATCCGGAAATAAACAAGACAGACCCAGTGATCATCTTCAGCGGGTACCAGTCCAACCGCCCCCAACAGGGGTCCGCCGGAATACTATTCTCTATCGTCGTCGATACGACTCCGGACGCGGAAACGAGTACGAGAGAGCCGATGATGGCGTTTGGACGGACGGTCGAACCGCTGACTACAGGCCAGGGAGTCTCTGTGGCTTCGAACTCGACGGGCAGACTCGAACAGAAGACGTTCACCGCCGATCAACAGGGATCCGCGTCGGTTATACAGCAAGAACCCATTCAGAAGCCGGCCAGCACCACCTCAACGGATATTAACGGGGGTGTATCCGCACAGGATTGGCAAGACGCGCTCGGCTGTGGCGGATGTACGGCGATCGTCGGGACTCTCTGTGAAGGCGCTACCGGCTCGGTTTCCCGCTATGCATGTCTCCAAGCGTGCGCTCCCTTCCTCGGAAGCGTTTGGGGGTACGGTGCTTGCGGTGCGGCCTGCTTCGTGATCGTCGACGCGATCAATAATTACGGATGTGCTGTCGGTGCCGGCACGATCTGTGCCGGAATGGGTCTCTGTTGAGGCGAACCGGAGACGCCCCCCGACTGGTTCATTTTTGAACGTCCCGAACTTGGACTCCCAGTAATCCACTCCCAACGAGTCCGAGATATAGGAAATTCGTGAACATCTCGTTGCCTCTCCAAGCCAGATAACAACCATACGCACCGCCGATCACTAAGAGGACGGACGCTATCGCGGGAGCCGTTTGATCCCTGTATCGGAGCCCTTCGTTCGCTCCGTATGCCATTATTGCGATCTGGATGACGCCCTGAAGCGAGGTTTCCGCCGCTTCAGAACCAGCAACCAATGACAGAACGACAAGTATCAGTATACCGGTTCCGAATCCAACTTTCAGGGCCGTCTTCCACATTCTGTCTTCCGTATCAACCATAACCACAAGATATATTCCTTCGCCTCAGATAATAAAACATGGGAAAGGAAATTACGTATAGAACGACGATCAGGGACGAGGAAACTCGACGACATCGTGCTCGTGCCATCAGTTCCAAACAGACTATGATCCGGTTGAACCGACGAATACTCTACGTCTGGACGATTTATGTGCTTTTACTCGCTATCGCTGCTTGGGGAGCACTGTACGTTCTGTGGTCGGGTTTCGATCCCGTTTCGACGACCGGAACTACCGCCATCGTACTCTTCTCCGGTAGCGGCCTCATCTACAGCTGGTTTCGATATCGGTCGTGGGACGTAGCGATTCGAGACGAGGAACTGCTCCTCCAACGTGGTGTTCTCCGGAAGAAAAAGACGTTCGTGCCCTATAAACAGATTCAACACATTGATGTCGAAGCACGACCGCTCGAGCGGTTGTTCGGACTCTCACGGCTCGTTATTCACACTGCCGGCTCACCGCACTCGAGTCTGGTCGTTCCTGGGCTCACTGCAAGCGACGCGAGTGCACTCAAAGGCAGTTGCCAAGGGGGTTCGGACGATGGCCGGTAACTCGAGACTTCATATCGCTTCTATCGTCTGCCGTGCCATCGATGATATGAAGGGATCGATAATCGTGGTTACTGGCGGTATGTTCGTGTATCAGGGCGGAGTTCGGAATCTCCGCTATCTCTTGCCGTTTTTGGTACTGTACTTCCTTGTGGTCACACTTTGGGAAGCACTCCACTGGTCCCGGTTCACGTATACTGTCAAAGAGACTGGCGATATCACTGTCAGTTCCGGCGTGCTTCGTCGTCGTCACCGGACGGTCCCGTTCGATCAAATCGAGTGTGTACGGCTTTTAGAATCCCCTGCCAGCCGATTGTTTGGTGTTACCGGGCTCTATTGTGAAACGGCAGGAGCGAACGACGAAAGTGAGGTCGAACTCCGATATATCTCTCCGGCTACGGCAACCCGACTCCGGAAAACGCTCGAATCGGGCCGCCTCGACCGACGAGATAATATCCATTCGGCTGAGAAGCAATTGTACAGCCTCTCATTTCGCCAAGTAATCGGATACAGCTTGCTACAGAGCCATTACGCAGTAGTGATACTTGCCGTTGGAACCGTCATCTCAGTTGCACTCCTTCCCGTCGAGACTTCGGCTTCGGTCACCGCTCTCGTCGTCGCGTCCGTCCGATCGACCCTCCCATTCGGAGCCGGACTGTCACAGTGGGGGATACTGGTCCTTCTCGCGGTCAGTGTGGGATGGGCCGTCGGTGTCGTCCGGTCGGCCGTCCGAATGTATGGCTTCCAGTTATTCCGCGACGGAGGGACGCTCTATAGACGTCACGGACTCATTAGTCGAGTCGAGGACGAGATTCCTATCGCAAACGTGCAGATCGTCCGGCGTAGTGACAATCCAATTCTTCGAATACTCGGCTGGGCCGAACTCGACGTGCAGACTGCAGGCGGAAGCGACATGATGCCGTTTAACTCGAGGACGACGCTCGTTCCGCTGGCACGACGGGAGGATATCGACGAAATAGCGAGTCAGGTCGTCTCAGTCGACTTTGACGGGAGGGAGAAGACACCAATACGCGCACGCCGGCGGTATTTCGTTCGGTATCTTCTGTTCGTCTTGCTAGCCGTCGCGGTGTCGGTTCTCGGCCGTCGCGTCGTTCCGGCGATTACAGCAATTCCGCTCTCCGTGTCTCTCCTCCCGGTGGCGCTCGTCCCGGTTGCGGCCCACGTTCGGTGGGCCAGTATTTCGTATACATTCGGGGCGGATCACCTCTATATCCGCAGCGGATTCTGGCGACGGCGGGAATACGTTCTTCGCTACGAGAACATTCAACAGCACACCATCTCGCAGTCTTTCTTTCAGCGTCGTCACCGTCTTTCGACGCTACGGGTCGAAACCGCCGCATTTCCGCTGGCTATCGGTGCTACCGTTCCTGATATTGACGCCGAGACGGCAATGGAGTTCAATGATCGGCAAAAGTAGGCTCTGTAATCGGCAGCTGTCTTTCGTGTAACTTCGCCCTGTGCCAACGACGCCTCGAACCTTCACGCCGAATGGGGAGTGTCGTCACAGAGCATCGTCGACCTCGAGTGCGTCCCGAAGCCGCTCTCGTTCGGCCCGTCGCTCCTCGAGTTCGTCCGCGACGCGACCGTCGGTCAGCCGCTCGCGTTCGGCGGGGTCGAGCCGGGCGACGGCCTGCGCCGCGGTCTGGAGGCGGTCGTAGTCGGTGTCGGTCGTGAGGAGACGGATCTCGCGAAGGCTCGCGACCACGTCTTCGTCGGCGACGCGAGCGACGAAGGGCCGGTACTCTCGGACGCGTCGACGCAGCGTGCCGGCCGACTCCGGCGGCCAGTCGACCGTCAGCGGCTCGGCGTCGATGCCGTCGAGGTACGTCTGCTGGGTCGCCACGTTGCGCTTGAGTTCGTCCGCGCTGTCGACGTAGTGGGAGAGCTTCGATCGGGAGTAGTCGGCGTACTCGAGCAACTCGGGAATGGTGTACTCACCGGCCTGATTCCCGCGGACGTACTCCAGCAGGTCGTCGGGCGGCTGCTCGTAGTTCACGAACGGATACCACGCGCTCCGCTCGAGCAGGTCGAACACCTCGCGCGCGCTGACCGCGAGTCGGTACTCCTGTACGGCCTCGCGGACGGCCTCGTTGTAGCGCTCGATCGGCTCCCGGAGCCGATCGACCGGCGCGTCGAGATCGGCGGTCGCGAGCTCGAGCAGCCGCTCGCGCTCGGTGATTTCGTCGTCGAGCGCTCGTGAGCGCTTGTTGGCTGCCTTGCGCGCCTCCGCGACCTCCTCGCGGGCGGCCTCGCGTTTGTCGAGCAGGTCGGCGTACTCGGCGGCCGGCTCGAGGGCCTCGCGAGCGCGCTCGAAATCCGACTCGCTGAGCCGGCGCTTGTCGATCGCTTCGAGGGAGTCCTCGAAGGCCTCGTACGCGACGAGGTCGTCGGAGAGACTCGAGACGAGCCCGTCGAACTTCCCCTCGAGTTCGATGTAGGCCTGGAAGTTCTCCTTGCCGGTCCCGGTCGCGCGGTCGACGTAGTCGTCCAGTAGTTTCGTCGCGTCGCGGTAGGCCGTTGCGACCTCCTCGACGGTTTCCTCTCCATGGTCGGCGATGCGGCCCTCGACCGTCTCGAGGCGATTTCGTGCGGCTGCGAGGGACTCGAGCGGGGTTGGTTCCTCGTCGCTCCCTGCTGTGACGCTCGAGCTGGCATCGGAGGGCGGAGCGCGTTCGCTCATCCTATTCGTACACGGCGTCGGGATCGAACACTTGCTCGCCGACGTTCTCCCCGTCGATCGTCCGGTAGAAACACGACCGATGGCCGGTGTGACACGCGCCGCCCTCCTGATCGACCAGATAGAGGAGCGTGTCGGCGTCGCAGTCGACACGGACTTCTGCGACATCCTGCACGTGGCCACTCGTCGCACCCTTCTCCCAGAGTTCCTCGCGGCTCCGGGAGTAGTAGTGTGCGCGGCCGGTCTCGCGGGTCCGCTCGAGGGCCTCCGGTGAGACGTACGCGAGCATGAGCACCTCGCCGGAGTCGGCGTCCTGTGCCACGGCGGGGACGAGTCCGTCCTCGCCGAAGTCGACCGAAACGTCGTCGTCCATACTCGGAATATCGTTCGTCCGAGCGATAGGTCTTTTGCCGCGAGCGGTTCTCGGACGGCGACGAAAAATCGACCGAATCGCTGCTACCGACCGTTCCAGCTCCAGCGGCCGACGACGACCAGCGCGACCGCGGACAGCAGCAAGCCGAGCGTGATGGCGACCGTCGACGCCGCCGCGATGAGTCCCGGGGCCAGCATCAGCCCGACCACCAGTAGTAGCAATCCGAAGATCGAGACGAGAGAGAGTCCGATCCCCTCGCGAATCCCCCACCTCGTCTCCGCGGCGTCCTCGAGGGCACTGTCGGTCGGCTGCTGTGCTGTACCGCGGTGCGATGCTGTCATAGTGGTTCCCTCCTCCTAAAAGGAGGCTCTCGACGGGCATAAAGCGCGCTCACGAACGGACGGACTGTCCGATCGATGGGTGGGTTCGCGGCCGTCGTTGCGTTCGCCGACGAACGGGACGTAACGCTTCTCGTCGGTGGTGACGACGATTTCGACGATCTCCCGCTCGAGGTGTCGTGTAAGCGGTTCCGTAATCACGGCGTGTGAGTCGGACCGTCGAGACGAGGACACCCGATCGATCGAATCGAGATGAAAACGAGCGCCGTGTCCGTACCGATTCGTCCGTTCGAGACCGCTCAGCTCTGGCCGTTCAGCGTGATGTCGCTGACGCCGATGACTCGATCGTCTTCCTCGAGTTCCGCCTTCGCTTCCGCGGGAACGTCGCTGTCGACGTTGTAGACGGTCAGCGCTTCGCCGCCGATGGTCTCGCGGGCGTTGAACATGCCGGCGATGTTGACGCCGTGTTTGCCCATCACGGAGCCGATGAGGCCGATGACGCCGGGCTCGTCGGTGTTTCGCGTGATGACCATCCGGCCGTGGGGGATGGCGTCGACGCGGTAGCCGTCGATGCGGACGATGCGCGGGTCGTCGCCGGCGAAGAGCGTCCCGTCGACGGAAACCTCGTCGTCGTCGTTGCTGACGGTCACGGAGATCAGGCTCTGGAAGTCCTCGGCCTGTCGCGTCTTGGACTCGGTGACGTCGACGCCGCGGTCCTCGGCGATCTGGGGCGCGTTGACCGCGTTGACCTGCCACTCGAGGGGTTCGAAGACGCCCTTGAGCGCGCTCGCGGTGACGAACTCGACGTCCTCGTCGGCGATGTCGCCCTCGTAGACGACTTCCACGTTCTCGATGCGGCCCTCGAGCAACTGTGCCGCGACCTTGCCGGCGGTTTCGGCGAGCTCGATGTAGGGTTCGACGCGGGGGAACGCGCTCTCGTCGATCGACGGCGCGTTCAGCGCGTTCGCGACCGGTTCGCCGATCAGCGCGGCGTTGACCTGCGCGGCCGTCGAGGTGGCGACGTTCTCCTGGGCGGCCTCCGTCGAGGCCCCGAGGTGGGGCGTGACGATGATGTCGTCGTGCTCGAGCAGCGGCGAGTCCGCCGGTAGGGGCTCCTCGGCGAAGACGTCGATCGCCGCGCCGGCGAGGGTGCCGTCCTCGACTTTCGCCGCGAGGGCGTCCTCGTCGACGACGCCGCCGCGGGCGCAGTTGACGAGGTAGCCGTCGCCGAGTTGATCGAGTTCGGGCTCGCTGATCAGTCCCTCAGTCTCCGGTGTCAGCGGGGTGTGGACGGTCAGCACGTCGGCTCGCTCGAGGCACGGATCGAACTCGACGAGTTCGGCCCCGATGCGCTCGGCGCGCTCCTCGCTGATGTAGGGGTCGTAGGCGACGATGTCCATCCCCAGCGAGTCGAGCTTCTTGGCGACCTCCTGGCCGACGCGGCCGAGGCCGACGACGCCGAGGGTCTTGCTGTCGAGTTCGGTGCCGAGATAGTCGCTTTTCGCCCACTCGCCGTTTTTCAGGCGGATGTGGGCCTGCGGGATCGAGCGAGCGCTCGCGAACGTCATCGCGACGGTGTGTTCGGCGGCCGCGCGAACGTTCCCCTCGGGGGCGTTGGCGACGATGACGCCGTTGTCCGTCGCGGCGTCGATGTCGATGTTGTCGACGCCGATGCCGGCCCGGCCGACGATGGCGAGTTCCTCGGCGGCTTCGAGGACTTCCTCGGTGACCTCGGTCCCGGAGCGGACGATCAGTCCGTTCGCGTCCGAGACCGCCTCGAGGAGGTCGTCGCCCTCGAGTTCGTAGCCCGTTTCGACGTCGTGGCCGGCATCTCTGAGTACGTCCAGACCCGCGTCTGCGATCGGATCCGTGACGAGAACCTTCATGCGCGAGACAACCGCGTGGAGAACGTAAACCCTTCCGTTGTCGCGAGGGGTGGCAAAAATTGTCTCCAGTAGGTGCGTGTCGGCGGGTGGGGGACCGTATCGCGCGAGGTCCCTCGAACCCGTGACGATCGTCGAGAGGCCGACCGACTACGGTGAGTAGCGTCCCCTCGACTCGAGCCCCCGGCTCACCGTCGGGCCGTTAGCAGCTGCGGGAGGGCGGCTACGCCAGCGCCGATCGCGGCGAAAACGAGCGCAGTGCCGCCGATCGCGACGATTGCGCCGAAGTCGGCTGCGGCGGAGATCGTCGTCGTCTCCCGGGCGGCGTCCGATCCCTGTTCGGGCGTCCACCGGGCGATCAGGGAGAGACTCCCCGTCAGGACGACGTAGCTCGCGACCAGCGAGCCGAGCGCGAGCCCGGCGTCTCGACGGCTCTCGAGGCGGACGTATCGGACGAGGAGATAGCCGGCGACCGCCAGAACGACCGCCGGAACGATCCCCGTAACGTACGGGGTGAGTCCCAGCGTGAGGGTAGCGAACCCCTCCATCGGTTCGCCGTCCTGCAGGATCGTCACGCCGTGGTTCGCCAGCGACGTCATACTCGCTGCGACCCAATCGCTCGGTCCGGTATCGCCTTGCGAATACCCGCCCGTCGCACTGAAAGCGGAGACGAGCTGATAGAACGCGGCGAACATCACTCCGAACGCGCTCACGCCCGCGACGATTCCGCCTTTCCAGGGGGCGACGACTGCCACCGGCCGACCGTCGTCGTCGGCGCCGGCCTCGCTTTGCTCGTCATCCCCCGTTCGTTCGTCCCGCTCAGCGGCGCCACGCTCGGTCTCGAGCTCCGGCCCCGTCTCGTACTCGAACCGTCGATCGGACGACATGTGGTCGCCAACGGAGGCGGACCGATAATACGTTTCGATTAGTTGACGAACGGAACCGGTCCGCGATCCGACCGGCTGGAAACCTGAACTGGTTTATCCGGGGACCGACAACCGGGGCACAATGACAGTCGTCGCTTTCGACTTCGACGGGACGCTTTCCGACTCCGAGATGACCGTCCTGCTGGGCGACCGCCGCGGCGTCGCCGCCGACATGGACGAGATTACCGAGCGCGCGATGAACAATGAAATCGAATACGCCGAGAGTCTGCGCAAGCGCGCGGCTCTGCTCGAGGGGCTCCCCCGGGCCGAGGCCGACGCGGCCTTCGACGAGGTCGTCCTCCGCGAGGGGGCTGCCGACCTCATCGAGGAACTGAACGCGGCCGGCGTCACGACCGCCATCCTCACGGGCGGGTTCGAACGCGGCGTCGCGGCTGCCCTCGAGCGCGAGGGCGTCTCCGTCGATCACATCGTCTCGAACCGGCTCCCGATGGAGGGAGACGAGCTCACCGGTGCGGTCGAAGGCCCGCTGATCGAGGGCACCAAGGACGACGCCCTCGCGGCCCTCGCCGACGACGTCGGCGTCGACCTCGCGGATACCGTCGCGGTCGGCGACGGTGCCAACGATCTGCCGATGCTCGAGGTCGCCGGGCTGGCGATCGGGTTCGAACCCAAACCGGCGGTCGAACCCAACTGTGACGTCGTCGTCACGTCGATGGCCGAGGCCCGCGAGACGCTGCTCGAAGAGAATGTCCTCACCGAGCGCTGATCCGTCGGGAACGCTTCTGATTTCGTCCGCGTAATAGCTCGTTGCGGTCCTGCGACGCCGGATCGTGTTGCGGATTCCGGCGTTTTTCGTCCTCCTGATTTCGGTTTCGACACTCCGTCAGTACTCGGTGAGTGTCCGTGTTAACTGCCGATTTCCGGACCGAGGGAGTTTTAACTCACACCCGAGTAAGTAATCGTGATGATGTGGCAAGACCTCGTATTCATGCTCGGAAGCGGCCTCTCGATTATCTTCCTCGCGCCGACGCTACGCGACTCGAGCGCGCGGGTTCCGCTCGGCACGAGCCTCCCGTCGATGGGGATCGGATTCGTGTATAGTACGACGTTTTTCACGCTCGGGATGACCTTCTCCGCGTTGGGCGCGCTCGCAGCCGGTTCGATGTGGTCGTTGATCGCCCTGTTCCGTTCACCGCAGGGCGTCTCGATGAAACTGCTCGCCCGCGAAAACCTCGCGCTGTTCGTCTCCGATCTGCAGTACTGGATCGACCGCCGACGCTCCGACCGCACGACCGCGGACCAGTACGTCTCGTTCGATCACGGCCACGAGCAGCAGTACTAGTACTCGATAGCACGCATCTGGAACCGCTGCTTTCCTCGTGTCCCCGTCCGCCGTACTCGCGCAACTCGCCGTCGTCCGTCGACCGATTCGACAGTAGTGACTCGAGCGCAACACGTCTGGGCACGGTAACCCTCCTGGAAAAAGAATACAGTAGCGTACTGAACTATCCCTACTCTCGGGTAGCTCGATCGGTGACTGCGGTCTAGTTACTGGACTTTCGCCATCACGGTCTCGAGGGCGTCACGCGGCTGGGTGAGCAGGCCGCCGACGGCGCCGAGGATCGCCGGAACGATGATGCCGGCGTAGAGGACTGCATCGGTCATCGACGGACCGAACTCGACATCGGTGCTGACCGTATCTTGCGCGTCATTAAGGTAATCTCCGTACGCGAGCCCCTGAACGCCGGCGTCCTCGGTACCGATGAGAGTCGCGACAGTGGGCACTTCGGAGTACGTTTGCGTCATCACGAGTGCGACGATAGCGGCGAACGCGAGATAAGGGACGGCGACGGTGACGCCCGCTTTTGCGGCGTCGCCGGCGTCGTCCGCGTCAGTATATTTGGCGACGGCGTAGCCGGCGGCAACTATTCCACCAATCGTCGCGAGAAACAGGACCAGCGTCGACATGCTGAACGCACTGGTCGCGAACGCAGCACCGTGGTTCGGAGCGTTCCCGAGTACCGCGGCTTCGCCGTCAGCCTCGAATCCGGTCCCGAACACGCTGAGGTAGCTCCACCCAGCGGCCTTCCAGGAGGCAACCATTTCGGTGACGACCACCGATGCATCGCCACCCGCTCCGACGGATGCAGCGATAGGGGACGTTTGCGCCGTCGAAATCGCCGTTAGAAGCAGGTGCGTCAGATACGTGGCGACCACGGCGATAGCCCCGAACACCGCCCCCTCTTTGATCGGTAGATCGTTCCCGTCGTCCCGCGGTACGTGTTGTTGTTGTTCCGCCGATTCCTCGGTTTCGTAATCCAGTTGCTTCCCGTCTGACATCACTAACACATCAGACAGAGAGGTATTATACTTTACGACACTGTTTATACAACATGATATTCAGGGTATCGAGAACGTACTCGAGGCGCTCTTTCGAGCGGAAATTTCCGATCGTATCGGCAATCGGACTATATCACTTCGAAAACAGACTCGTGTGAACCGGGGCGAAGTCGCTGGTCTCGTCGGCCGCCGGTGCCGTATCGGTGATCGCACGGCCCTCGAGTCCGGCCTCGAGCAGGTCCGAGAGCGGCGGGCCGACGGTTTCGGGTTCGACGAGGAACGCGTCGTGGCCGTGGTCGGACTCGATCACGTGGTGGGCGACGTCGACGCTCGCGTCGCGACAGGCCTCGGCCAGCGCTTCGGCCTGTTCGACGGTGAAGTGCCAGTCGCCGGTAAACGACAGCACGAGGAGTTCCCCCTCGAAGGCCGCCAGCGCGTCGGCGTCGGACTCGTACCCCGCCGAGAGGTCGAAGTCGTCCATCGCGCGGGTCATGTAGAGGTAGCTATTGGCGTCGAACCGATCGGTGAACTTGTCGGCCTGGTAGTCCAGATAGGACTCGACCTCCCGGTAGGGGAAGAAGGCAGCCGCGGGGTCCGGCGGGTCCCCGCGGACCGCTTCCCGACCCGCCGAGCGGCGGCCGAACTTTCGGCCCATCGAGGCCTTCGAGAGATACATGATGTGGCCGATCTGGCGCGCTCGAGCGAGGCCGTCCTCGGGCTCGGGGCCGCCGTAGTAGTGGCCGCCGTTCCAGTTGGGATCGGACGTGATCGCCCGACGAGCGACGGTATCGAGCGCGAGACACTGCGGGTCGAGCCGGGCGGCGGTCGCGACCGCGCCGGCTCGCTCGACGTCGTCGGGGAACCGGCGGAGCCAGTCGAGGACGTTCATCCCGCCGACGCTGCCGCCGACGACGGCGTGAAGCCGGCCGACGCCGAGGGTGTCGAGCAGCTCGCGCTGGGCGCGGGTCCAGTCGCCGACCGTGACCGGCGGGAAGTCGGTGCCGTATGGTTCGCCCGTCTCCGGATTTTCGCTGGCGGGGCCGGTCGTCCCGTAACACGAGCCGGGAGCGTTCACACAGATCACGTAGTATTCGCTCGTGTCGATCGCCTTTCCGGGACCGACGACGTCGCCCCACCAGGCTCGGGCCTGCCCCGCCGTCTCGCCGCCCGCGTCCGGTCGACGGGCGACGTGGGCGCTGCCGGTCAGCGCGTGACAGACCAACACTGCGTTGTCGCCGGTGAAATCGCCGTAGGTCTCGTAGGCCATCTCGAGGTTCGGGATCGATTCCCCCGACTCGAACTGGAACTCCCCCAGATCGACCGTCTCCTTCGTCGTCATCGTGTTTCCCCCGTCCCTCGACAGGCCCGCGTCGCCGCCTCGATCGCCTGCTCGAGGTCGGCCAGGATATCCGCGGGGTCCTCGATCCCGACCGACATCCGCACGAGGTCGGCCGTCACGCCCGCTTCCTCGCGCTCTTCCGGCGAGAGTTGACCGTGGGTCGTACTCGCGGGGTGGATGACCAGCGTCTTCGCGTCGCCGATGTTGGCGAGGAACTGGGCGAGTTCGACGTTCTCGCAGAAGGCCTTGCCCGCCTCGAACCCTTCTTCGAGGCCGAACGCGACCATGCCACCGAAGTCCTCGAGATACCGCGTGGCGTTGTCGTGAGTGGGGTGGTCCGCGAGCCCGGGATGCGTGACCCAGGCGACGTCCTCGTGGTCGTCGAGGTACTCCGCGACGATGGCGGCGTTCTCGCAGTGCTTTTCGACGCGCAGGGGCATGGACTCGAGCCCCTGGAGGGTCTGCCAGGCGTCGAACGGCGACTGCTGGTTGCCGAGACTGCGCAGCGAACGGAATCGGGCGGTAGCCGCGAACGGTGCGTCCGAAAAATCCCGCGAGAAGTCGACGTCGTGGTAGGCGTGATTCTGACCCGAAATCTCGTCGTAGCCGTGTTCACTCCACGGGAACGAGCCGCCGTCGACCAGCACCCCGCCGACGGTCGTGCCGGAGCCGTGGAGCCACTTGGTCGTCGACTCCCAGACGACGTCGGCCCCGTGCTCGAGCGGCCGACAGAGCGCCGGCGTCGCGAAGGTGTTGTCCACGACGAGCGGGACGCCGTTATCGTGGGCGACCTCGGCGACGCGCTCGAAGTCGGGCGTGACCAGGGAGGGGTTGCCGATCGTCTCGACGTGGACGAATGCGGTATTCTCGTCGATGGCCTCCTCGTAGGCGTCGTACTCGAGGGTGGGGACGAACCGCGGTTCGATGTCCCGTCGACTCGCCGTTTTCGAGAAGTAGGCGGTGGTTCCGCCGTAGGTATCGGTCGAACAAACCACGTTGTCGCCCGCCTCGGCGAGGATCAACACCGCGGAGTCGAGCGCGGCCATGCCGCTTCCGGTCGCGACCGCGCCGGCACCGCCCTCGAGGTCGGCGAGGCGGTCCTCGAGCGTCGTGACGGTCGGATTGGCGATACGAGAGTAGATGTAGCCGTCGTCCTCGAGGGCGTAGCGGGCGGCGGCCGTGTCGGCGTCCTCGAAGACGTAGGAGGTCGTCTGGTAGATCGGCGGTGCCATCGCGCCGGTCTCCGGATCGGGAGACTGGCCGGCGTGGACGCTGCGCGTTCCGAGCCCGCGCCCACCGCGTTCGGCATCGGAGTCGGCGTTGTATCCGTCGCTCGCGTCGTCGCTCATGTTTAGTATGCATACTACTCCACGTTCATATGCGTGGCAGTAACGGCAAAAACCGCAGACTAGAGAATATCACGCACGAACGGGGCGGACGCGTTCGCGTCAGAGACGGACACACGAACGACCGCCTCGATAAGGGACACACACGGCCGCCTTGAGCCGCCGAGCCGACCGTTTCCCACGGAGCGCTTCGCTTGCAGGCTCAAACACTTTCGCTGGCCGGCCGTACCATCGAGACATGCAGACAGTTTTCCACCTCATCGCGGACGAACCGGCACAACGACAGACCGCACTCACGATCGCGGAGAACCTCACGAAAGACGACTCCGTCGAGATTAGCGACATCGCCATCGTCGCCCAAGCCGACGGGATCGAACCGCTGACGGCCGGCGGGGACGGCAGCGACACGGTCGAATCGCTGCTCGAGACGGGCATCTCGGTCAAGGCCTGCGGTAACACGCTCGACCTCAAAGACCTCGCGGAATCGGATCTCGTCGATGGCGTCGAAACCGTTCCCTCCGGTGGCGGCGAACTCACCCGGCTCCAAAACGAGGGCTACGCCTACATCCGTCCGTAGCAATCGCAAGCGCAGAGCCGTTTTCCAGGAGCCCCTGTAACTCTGCTCAGTACAGCTGACGGAGGTACCGCCGTGAACTGACGGATACCGCTGCAGTCGGCGTGCACGCACGTCCTGCGAGCGGCTCAGTTGTGCTCGAGCGACTCGAGCATCGTCCGAACGGCACCGGACTCGGTTTCGAGCCCGTGTACCTGCGGATAGACCGCGACGCAGATCACGAAATCGTCGCCGTGGGCGACGGGCTCGCTGAGCTGCAAAAAGACGTCGAACGAGGTTCCGGCGGAAATCAATCGTGCACGCGCCTCGTACCGGGTAAGCGTCCTTTCGGTTCCCAGAATAGAGACCGATTGCTCGTCGACGGACCGGCCGACCTCGAGTCGGTCGTATCGGCTCTGAATCAGTTCGACGAGTTCGTCCGTCGAGTACTCGCCGACGGGATTGAACGTCTTGCCGAGGACAGATACCTGCGGCGTCGTGAGGACGGCGACAACCGCCGCCCGGGCGCGCGTCAGTCCGAACGAATCGAGCGCGATCGCTCGATCGTACTCGGCGTACCAGTTCCGGACTTCGATAGTCCGGTCGAACCCGAACCGGCTGACAGTCCGCTCGATGACGACCTCGTTGACGGTGTGTTCGCCGTATCCGGTTTCGTCGAGCGCCGTCCCGGAGACGGTCGCCACTTTCGACGAGAGTGAATCCTCGACGAGACTCGTACAGCCGGCAACGACCCCCGTTCCGGCGGTGACTCCCGCAGCGAGTAATCGCCGACGCGTGACTGTCATCGAGAGTAACACGTTCTCAGCGACTGAAACTCCATCGGTTCCGGCCGTCGTCGTCTTCGTGCGCTGACACCAGTGACAGGACGACCCCTGTCCCGTAGCTGCTCGCCTCGAGACGAACGGCTTCATACTCACGGAGCGACAAGCCCCCGTCGTGCACTCGAGTGATCGCGATCGGGCCGTGCTCGCCGCCCTCGTCTTCGCGGTGTTGTTCTCGCAGGTGTTGCTCTATCCGGGCGTGGCGACGCTCGTGGCGGCGCTGGGTGCGGACGCGACGGGTTCGGCGTTCGCGGCGACGCCGCTCGACGCGAGCATGTGGTTTCTGGTCGCCGAGTTCGCCGCCTACGTCACGTTCGTCGGCGTTTGGGGTGTCGCGAGCGACGCGACCGGCCGCCGGACGCCGTTCATCGTCGCCAGCGCCGTCGCCGGTGCCGTCGGCTACGCCGCTCTCGCCGCCGTCCCCGCGGTGGGATCGATTCCCTTCGAGGGCGTGCTCCTCCTGCGGGTCTTTCAGGGCGCGATGACCATCGGCGCGTTCTCCCTGACGATGACCATGCTGATGGACCTCGAGGGCGGCCACGGCCGGAACATGGGCGCGGCGGGGATCGCCATCGGGCTCGGGGCCGCCCTCGGTGCGCCGATCGGCGGCCAGCTAACGGAGGTCGACCCGATCGCACCGCTGCTCGTCGCCGCCGGCTTGCTCGTCTTCGTTGGCATCGCCGTCTCGCTCGTCGAGGACCGCACCCCCGACGAACGCCGGTCCGCTCGCGCGCTCGTCAACGGGATCCGCCGGCGGCCGACGCTGTCGATTCCGTTCGCCTTCGGCTTCGTCGATCGGCTCACGGCCGGCTTCTTCGCGCTCGTGGGAACGCTCTACTTCCAGGAGGCGTTCGGGCTCGACGCCGGAACGACCGGACTCATGCTGGCGTGCTTTTTCGCCCCCTTCGCCCTCCTGCAGTATCCGATGGGTGCCCTGTCGGATCGGATCGGTCGGACGATTCCGATCGTCGTCGGCTCGCTGTGTTACGGCGGCGGGATCCTCCTCGTCGGGGCCTCGCCGTCGGTCGCGACCGCCGCGATCGCGATGGTCGGCGTCGGCGTCCTCGGCGCGCTGGTGGCCCCCGCCACGATGGCGCTGGTCACCGACCTCGCCGACGAGAGCGAACGCGGGATCGCCATGGCCGGGTTCAATCTCGCCGGCAGCCTCGGCTTCCTCGCCGGCTTCCTCCTCGGCGGCACCGTCGCCAGCAGCTACGGCTACGGCACCGCCTTCCTCGTCGTCGGCGGCCTCGAGATCGCGATCGCCGTCGTCACGGTGCCACTGTTTTTGCGGCTCCCGCTCGAGGCGACCGATCGCGTTCGGTCGAGTGACCGTGGCGACGCCTGATACCGTCCGCTCTGGTGGACAGTCAACGAATATAGGTGTCCATATATTGTGGCATGTACTCACATAACATTGTAACGAGAGAAGGTATCAATTTTTATGCGGTCAGGCCCAATCTCCGATGATGGCACAAGACAACCCAGTTTCGCGGCGGACAGCACTGAAGATCACGGGCGCGGCCGCATCGACGGCGCTCGTCGCCGGCTGTAGCGGTGGTAACGGAGACGGAAACGGTAACGGCAACGGTAACGGTGAGGACAGCGGTGCCGTGGCGATCGAACCCGGCGAGACGATTATGTTTAAGGCCACGACCAATAACACGTGGGAGGGCAAATCCCCATCCGGAATCGAAGGCCAAGAGAACCCCACTATCGAGCTTACTGAGGGTAAGTCGTACACCATCGGCTGGGACGAGAACGCGGGCAGCGCCAAACACAACATCGCGCTCTATAGCGAGGGGTCCCCGTACGAGGGGAACAAAACCGAGCAAACGGCTGAGCCCGGCGACAGCCAGACTATCGAGTTCACGGCCAGCACCAACATCGACGAATACGCCTGTGTTCCGCACTACGGGTCGGGAATGAAGGGCACGATCAAAATCACGGAGGGCAGCAGCGGCAGCGGAAGCGGCAGCGGCAACGAGTCTAACTCGTCCAACTCGTCCAGCGAGTAATCGAGACTCGTACCGGTCTCCACAGTTTCTCTCTTGTTTTGTATTGTTTATTGGCGGCCACCGTGGCGAACGTCTCTCCGACCAGCAGCAGGTATTATCACCGAGTTAATTATATTCGGCTAACTCTCGGGGACGTGCTAACCGACGATCGACGGACCCGACGGACGGTACGTCGAACGGTCGGCCTTACCGCCTCGAGCGAGATGGCAGAATACGTCTGTTTGCCCCACTACTCTGATGGCGGGTAGCATCGAAATCCAGGACGGCGACGACTCGAGGGAGTAACGCCGGTAACCGACTTCCGGTGGTAACCGCTGCTCCGTTCCCAGTGCAGCATCAAAAGTACCATACCACCTCGCGACTCAGTAGCCCGTATCAGGTGATTTCCGTGAGCAAGAAACGCGAATACAGGGACGACTATCCCGACAAGACGCTGTACATCCCGGGCCCGACCGAGGTACGCGAGGACGTCCTCGAGGCGATGTGCGAGCCGATGTTCGGCCACCGAATGGACCGAATGACCGACCTCTACACCACCATCGTCGAGGACACGAAGGAGTTCCTCGGCACCGACAACGAGGTCATCATCCTCACGGGGTCGGGGACCGAGTTCATGGAGAGCTCGCTCCTCAACCTCGTCGACGAGGACGTCCTCTGTACGACCTGCGGGAGCTTCAGCGAACGACAGGCCAACGTGGCCGAGCGATTGGGGAAGTCCGTCGACACGCTCGAGTACGAGTGGGGTCAGGCGGTCAAACCCGAGGACGTGCGCGAGCGCCTCGAGGAGAGCGAGACGGCGTACGACGCCGTCACCTGCGTGATGAACGAGAGTTCGACTGGCGTCCGCAACCCGATCGAGGAGATCGGTGACGTCGTCGCCGACTATCCGGACACCTACTTTATCGTCGACGCCGTCTCCGCGCTCGGCGGCGACCTCGTCGATATCGACGAGCACGAGATCGACGTCATCTTCACGTCGGTTCAGAAGGCCTTCGCCATGCCACCCGGCCTCGCCGTCTGTGTCGTCAACGACGACGCCTACGAGCGGGAACTCGAGAAGGACTCGGCGTCGTGGTACGGCGGCTTCCAGCGCTCGCTGGACTACTACGACCGGAAGGGACAGACCCACTCCACGCCGGCGATTCCGGTCATGCTCGCCTACCGCGAGCAGATGAAACACATGCTCGAGGAGGGCCACGACGCCCGCGACCAGCGCCACCGCGAGATGGCCGAGTACACCCGCGAGTGGGCCCGCGAGCACTTCGATATGTTCCCAGAGGCGGGCTACGAATCCCAGACGGTGGCCTGCATCGAGAACACGCAGGGGATCGACGTCGCCGAGACGATCGAGACCGTCTCCGCGGAGTACGACATGGTCTTTTCAAATGGCTACGGCTCCCAACTCGGCGAAAAGACGTTCCGCATCGGCCACATGGGCGAACACGACCTCGAGTCCATCACAGAATTGACTGACGCCATCGAAGACGTCGCCGATCTGTAATCGGCGCTCGAAAATTCCAACGCGACCGACCGAAACGGACCGACTTTTCGTCGTTCACTCCCGAGACCTGATCGTGGCCACGACTCGCCGATAGCTACGAAAATAGTCCCCAGAGCCATTCGAAGAAGCCCACGATCAGGTCGACGACTCGCTCGAGTATCGACAGCAACCCGCCGCCGTCGAGGGGACTGCTACCGCCGTCGGTCGCGCGGTCGTCGCCGACGGCCGACCGGGCGTTCACGAGGCCGTCCCCCTCCGCGCACGTTCCGAGTACCGTTTCCGCCGTCTCGGCGAGGATTTCTCTGACCGGCTCGTTCGGTCCCGGACCCTCCTCCTCGCGGATCTCCCAGACGAGCGCCGCGACGCCGGTGACGTACGGGCAGGCGATGCTCGTCCCGCTCGCCTCCGCGTACTCGTTGTCGACGGTCGTCGAGGTAACGGCCGTGCCGGGCGCCAGCAGGTCGACACCCGAGCCGACGCTGCTGTAGGACGCCAGCGTGTCGTCCTCGTCCATCGCGGTGACCGCGATGACGTCCTCGTGGGTCGCCGGGTAGGTCATCGTCTCCGCGTCGCACGATCCGTTCCCGCCGTTTCCTTCGTTCCCGGCCGCACAGAGCAGGAGGTGTCCCGCCGAGTGTGCGGCCTCGATCGCCCGGTCCATCGTGGAACTCTCGGCCTCGCCGCCGAGGCTCATCGAGATCAGCTCCACGTCGTTCGACATGCACCAGTCGATCCCGGCGATCAGTTCGCTGTAGCGTCCGGATCCGTCGTCGCCGAGCACCTTCACCGCGTACAAATTCGCCCCGGGAGCGACGCCGACGACGCCGAGGTCGTTGTCCGGCGCACCGGCGACACCGGCGACGTGCGTCCCGTGGCCGTGGCGGTCCTCGTAGTCGCCGGGCGTCCCGTCATCGGTAAAGTTCCGACCGCCCTCGACCGAGAGACTGCAGTGGTCCGATTCGATTCCCGTGTCGAGGATTCCCACGTTGACGCCCGAGCCGTCCGATTCGACGGCGTCGGCACCGATTCGTTCGACGCCCCAGGACGGTCGTTGATCGGGATGGCCGAAACAGTCGGAACCCCCAGGTGGGTTCAGGAAGTCCGACAGGGACGGTGACCAGTTCGACGGGATCCCCGTCTCCTCGTCGTCTTCGACGGACGCCACGCGGCGGTCGCCGCGCAGTTCGTCCAGCCTGGTCGACGGCACCTCCGCGACCACGAACTCGAAGTTGTCGAACTCGAGGACCGTGGTTCCGCTGCTGTCCTCGATGACGCCGAGGAGTTCGCTGAGGCCGTCGAGCAGTCCCGTTTTGGGATGTACGAACACCCGCTCGGTGTCGGTGTTGGATTCCGCAGCCGACGCCGGCGCTCCGAGCAGCCCGGCCGCGGCGCCGGCCCCGATACCGCCGAGTAACCGCCGCCGGCTGAGTTTCATGCGCGGGTCGACGCACAAGGACGGAATAAGTCTTCTGTGTCCGATGATAGTCAGGATTCATGATGGGTCGTGCGTCATCGAGCGCCACCAGAATTGACTAACGAGTGACCGCCAGTGGAAATAACCCACCGGCATCGTCGACGAGTGAGTGGTTCGAAGAACCCGAACGATGTCGTTCACCGTGAGTGAAGCCTTGCGCGGCGCTATGCGCCGCGAACAGTCGAACGGCCGAAGGCCGTGAGACCGGCTGAGCGAGCGGGCCGACGACTGACGTGGAGTGACCCGAAGCGTCACGAAACGGAAGGAGGAGTGTCCTCGTGAACGGAGTGAACGAGGGCTCGGAAGACGCGAAGCGTCTTCCGGTGCTTTTAATCGAATTGTTGCCGAGGGCCGCCGAAGGCGGCCCTCGGCGCAAAACTTCGTTACTGAATATGGCCTTCTTCCCGCAACTGATCGGCCTCGCTCTTCTCGTAGCGCCAGGTGATGTCGGCCTTTTCGTCCTGCCAGTCCCAGGGTTCGACGAGTACGACGTCGTCCTCGCGGATCCAGACGCGCTTTTGCATCTTGCCGGGGATGCGCGCGGTGCGTTCGGTCCCGTCGGCACAGCGTACTGTGACCCGATTCGCCCCGAGCATGTTCGTGACGGTCGCGAAGACCTCGTCATCCTCGGGCATCCGGAGGTTCTTCCGACCGCCGTCTCCGTCGCTCATGGCCGTGGATTCGCGTTCGAGTGGTTTAATCCTTTATCGTCCGTCCGAACGTCGGACGCTGACGGCGCGTGATGGACGTGCGAGCACGGAAACCACGCCGTTTATTTCGCTCGGCTCTGCACCCCTGCGTATGTTGAAAAACCTCGGCGCGCTCGGTATCGCCGGTATCGTGATCTTGCTCGCCGGTATCGGTCTCATCGCATCCCAGAATCTACTGATCGCTGCGGGGATGGCACTCATCGTCGCTGGCCTCGGTCTGGTCGTCAAGTCCCTGATCTCGGGACTGCTCCAGAACTTCGGGATGTTCTGAGACGGTCTACGTCATACTGACTACTGATACGGCAGATCGTCTCACACTTCGCTGTCGCCGGCTCGATGCTCGCTGATGAGCTGGTCGACCATC
Organism: Natrinema sp. DC36; assembly: GCF_020405225.1. Lineage (NCBI taxonomy): Archaea > Methanobacteriati > Methanobacteriota > Halobacteria > Halobacteriales > Natrialbaceae > Natrinema > Natrinema sp. DC36. The sequence goes on along the minus strand of NZ_CP084472.1, from coordinate 3,190,044 downwards.
GCCGATTTGCGGTCGCGTTTCCGTGCCTCGGCGCGCTCGTGCCAGTCGTCGATGGCGGCTTCGACGTCGGCCTCGCGGGCGACGGCGAGTTCGTCGACCTCCTGCATGGCCACGTCGTCGGCGGGGCCGACCGGAATCTCGCTCTCGAAGAGGAGCTCGTCGGCGATCTCCGAGAGGCCACCGTCCTTGAGGACGACGCGGGGATCGAACTCCGCGAGCAGTTCGGCCGTCGATCGGCCCGCGCCGCTGGCGTCCCGGATGTAGACCACGTCGCCGCTCGCGATGCCGTATTGCTCGTCGGCCTCGCGGATCGCGCCCTTCGTGAACTTTTCGACGACCTTCACCGGGACCAGCCCCTCCTTCTTCGCGGAGACGTCGCTGAAGTTCGAGTGGTCGAGCTTCCAGAGGGCCTTCATCCGCTCGACCTTGTTCTCGAGGCTCTCGACGTCCTCGCGGGCGTCGTCGCGCTCGCGCTCGAGTCGGTTCGCTTTCCGCTCGAGGCGGTTCACCTCGCGGTCCTTGCGAACCTGCGTTCGTTCCTCGCGGCGAGCGAGCGTCAGTTTCGACTCGAGTTCGTCGATCCGGTCGTCGCGCTCGGCGACGCGGCCCTCGAGCCGTTCGACGTGCGACTGGAGCCGTTCGACCTGCCGCTCTAAGTCCTTGATCCGTTTCTCTTCCGCGGTGAGTTCGCGGGGCTCGTGCTCGGTGGAGTCCTCCTCGTCGCCGCTGTCGTCGTCGCTCAGGTCCCGCAGGACGGCCTCGACGCTCTCCTCGCCGGCGACGACGCGAGCGGTGACCTCGCCGCGATCGATCCCCGGCGGGAGCTTGTCGGCGATGCGCTCGAACTGGTCCTCGTGGGCGTCGAGGGCGAAGAGCGCGGCGGCCATCGCGTCGCGCTGGTGGTCGTCGTCGTAGGGGTGCTCGCGCGTGCGATGCTGTTTCTCGTCGACCGGCAGATCGCTCTCGGGCGTCCAGCCGGCGGCGTCGAAGCTCCGGCGGAACTTCTCGACGGTTTCGGGGATCGGCGTCACGTCGGCCGCGACGATGATCGGGCGGCCGCGTTCGACGATCCACTCGATCACGTCGGCGGTGTCGCTGGTTCGGGAACTCCAGACGTCGAGGACCTCGCCCTCGAGGCCGACGATGGCGACGGCGGTCGTCGTCCCGGGGTCGATCCCGACGATGACGTGATCGCGGCGCTTGACGAGCGGCTCGAATTCGATGCCGTCGCGGCGCTCGCGCTCGATTTCGACCCGGACGTCCCCCGAGCGATTTCGGGAGACGGGGATGTCGCCGGGCCGGGCTTGCACGGTGAAGACGGCGTTCGCGAAGCCGCCGTAGGCCTCCCGAACGTCGCGCTCGTACTCGAGGTTGTGTTCCTCGAGTTCGGACTCCACCTCGCGGGCTCGTTTCCTGACTGAGCCGTGGATGCGGCGGGTGTAGCGGTCCTCGCTCCAGCCGCCGCTGCCGGTCGAGCGCCCCCGTGCGACCTTCACCTCGGTCGTGTCGGTGAAGGCCGACACCTCGTGGCCGACGTTGTGGGCGGCAAGCCGGGCCGCGGCCTCGGCTTCCTGCATCGGGTCCTTTCCGTAGGGGATGTTGTGGCGGTTGGCGACGCGAGAGAGCGGCTCGGGCTGTTCGGCACCCGTCACCTGCACGAGCGTGGTTCCGCTGGGGAGCGAGCCGAGGAAGTGGATCAGCTGGTCCTTGTCGGCGGCCAGCTCGTACATGTTGTCGGTCGCGACGATCGCCGGCTCCTCGTCGTCGATCAGTCGTCTGAGCTTGCGGTGAGAGACGACGTCTCGAGTGATCTCCTCCCCATCGTAGACCGCCAGTGCGTACGATGGTGCATCGCCGCGCACGTCACCGCTCTGGATATCGACACCGAAGACGACCGCATCGAGCGCACTCGTTCGCGTACTCACAGCGGGCCGTAGGAACGAGACGGCTATAAATCCGACGCGGGTTCGCACTGCGATAGAGTCGGGTGAAAGCTGGGAGCTGGTACGCGTTCTCCAGCCGATTTGCGTATTCACCCAGTTTACTGAGCAGGATGCTCGATAGTCGTTCGATGAAAGAAGCTCCCTGCTACCGTGGCAACAGGGAATCACCACGCCCTCCCCAACCGATTCGTTCGCTCGCTGTACTCGCTCACTCATTCCTCGCGCAATATCGTCGGCCGCCCTCGCTACCACTCGGTCGGCCGACAGTGCGCGCCACCGCACGTCGGTTGATCAGACTCAGACTGAGCGATACATAGGTCCCCTGTATCGAACGATAGCGTCGACTGACCTACTCGCCGTCGGGATACGGAATCTCGAGGCGCTGCCCATCATCGGGAACGAACACGTCCTCGCCGTCGCCCGCGAAGACCTCGCGAGCCTGTTCCTCGTGATCGGCGGTGTGACCGGCGTAGCGCGAGGAGAGGTGCACGAGCGCGAGCCGATCCGCGCCGGTGCGGTTCGCGATCTCGGCGGCCTGGCGGGCGGTCGAGTGGGCGGTGTCGGTCGCCCTATCGGCCCGGTCGTCGGCGAAGGTCGCGTCGTGGATCAGCAGGTCGGGCTCCTCGGCGATCTCGATCGTCGCCTGCGCGGGACGGGTGTCGCCGGTGTAGACGATCGATCGGCCGGGACGGGGGTCGCCGACGACCTGATCGGGGTCGACGACGGTACCGTCCTCGAGTTCGACGGACTTGCCCTCGTGGAGCCTCGAGAACTTCGGGCCGACGGGAACGCCGAGTTCTTCGGCGCGCTCGCGGTCGAATCGGCCCTTGCGATCGTCCTCGACGAGCGCGTAGCCGACCGAGCGGGTGTCGTGGTCGGTGTCGAACGCGCGGACCTCGTACTCCTCGGCGCGGTAGGCGACGTCGCCGCCGCCGATCTCGTCGATCCGCACCGGAAACGAGGGGCGGTTTCCGAGGGCGTTCACCAGCGACTCGAGCTGGGTACGCGTGCCGCGAGGGGTGTGGATGGCGAGCGGCGCGTCGCGGTCGTTGAACGCCATCGTCTGGAGCAGTCCCGGAATCCCGAGGACGTGATCCCCGTGGAGGTGCGTGACGAACAGCTGCGAGACGGAAAAGCCCGTCCCGAAGCGCATCATCTGGCGCTGGGTTCCCTCGCCGGCGTCGAACAGCAGCCCCTCGCCTTCGCGGGCGACGAAGACGCTGCTCGGGTTCCGCTCCGTCGTCGGAATCGCACCGGCCGTCCCCAGAAACGTCACGCGCAGTGGCATCGGTATCCCTTCGGCGGGCCGCGACTAAACCGGCTTCGGATCGCTCGAGCCGAGTTTCGCGTTCAGCACCGCCCTCCTCGGGTGGGAATCGCGAGCCCGACCGTTCGGATCGCCCGTTGGCGACGAACAGCCCCGCTGAACGCTCGTAACTGGCGGTTATTCAGATAAACTATCTCGAACCGAATCGGAAGCCTGCGAACGGACTGCGCATTTTACGTCCGTCGAACACGAAGACGGGGACGACGACACCCCCAATGAGTTCGAGACTGACGTTCGGCACGTTGAAGCGGATCGGTGCGATTCTGATCGCGATCGTGATCGTCATCGCCGCCGGTATCATCGTCGGCCAGGCCCCCGCCATCTTCGGCGTCGAGGAAGACCCCGAGGCCTCGATCACGTTCGAGGATCAACAGGGCAACGGCTCCACCGTCACGGTAGAGTCGGTTACCCTTTCCGAGGGCGGCTACGTCGTCATCGGCGACGGCGGCGACGAGCCGCTGGCCGTTTCCGAGCGCCTCGAGGCCGGCAGCCACGAGAACGTAACTATCGAGCGCGAGGACGACGCGACCCGCGAACTCCTCGGGCAGCTGACCGCGACGGTCCATCGGGACACTTCGGACGACGAGGGCTACGCCTACGAGGCGAGCGACGGCGAGGAGGATCGCCCCTATCTCGAGGACGGGTTTCCGGTCAGCGACACCGCGACGGTGACGACCGGCGACGACGCGGTCAGCAACTCGTTCATGGTCGAATCGATCGACGCGCCGGCGACGGCGACGACGAACGAGACGATCGAGGTGAACGCCACGATCCGCAATCCGACGGAGTTCCGGGCTCAACAGCCCGTCGAGGTCCGTATCGACGGGGCCGTCTTCGCGCGACAGGTGCTGGAACTCGAGGGCAGCGAGACCCGGACCGTGACCCTCGAACTGGACACCAACGGCGCACCGCCCGGAAACCGGTCGATCGGCGTCTACACCGAGGACGACGGGGAACTCGACCGGATCGATCTCGAGTTCCACACCGATCCGAGCGTCTCGGTCGAAACCGCGAGCGACGGGAACGTGACGGTCTCCGCGGCGATTCCCGAGGCGGGATTCGTCGCCCTCGAGCGAAACGGGACGGTTATCGGCACGAGCGACCGACTCGAGCCGGGCGAACACGAGAACGTCTCCCTCGAGCTCTCTGACGACGCCTCGATCGATGCGGACGAGGAACTGACGGCGGCGCTCTACGCCGGTAATCCCGGCAACGCTGATGCGGCCTCGCCGATTGAGTTCGAGGGCGAACCGGTGCGGACGACGTTTACGCCGGCGAACGTGGAGTCGGGCGATTCAGACGACGGCGGGGCCGGGAACGACTCGAGCGGCGAGTAGCGAATCGACGGCTCACCGAGAGGCTGCGGCTCACCGGGTTGTCGACGGGTCCCGCCGGCTAGCGACTCGTCCTGTCGTGTCAAGACGGTCGATAGATGAATACACTGCAGTACCGGCTTCCAACCGACCGATTCTTACCCGCCCCACTCCTAGTCGCTGGCGATGGACGCGCCGCTGTGGACCGAAACCCACGCCCCGGAGCTGGCCGAGTTGCCACAGGACGACGCTCGCGAGTACTTAGAGCGGGCCGTCGAGGAGCCAATCAACCTCCTCCTGCAGGGCCCGCCCGGAAGCGGGAAGACGGCCGCGGCGCGCGCACTGGCCCGTGCGGCCCACGCGGATCCGGACAACGATTTCGTCGAGATCAACGTCGCCGACTTCTTCAGCCGGACCAAGACCGAGATCAAGAACGATCCCCGCTTCGAACACTTCCTCGTCGGCCGCTCGTCGATGTCAAAACGGGACATGATCAACCACGTCCTCAAGGAATCGGCGAGCTACGCGCCCGTTTCAGGCGGCTACACCACAATCTTGCTCGACAACGCCGAGGACATCCGCGAGGACTTCCAACAGGCCCTGCGCCGAATCATGGAGCAACACCACCGGACGACGCAGTTTATCGTCGGGACGCGCCAGCCGACCAAGCTCATCCCGCCGATCCGCTCGCGGTGTTTCCCCGTCTCGCTTCGCTCGCCGACCAGCGAGGAGATCGTGACCGTTCTCGAGCGCATCGTCGAGGCCGAGGGCGTCGACTACGATGACGACGGCCTCGAGTTCGTCGCGGGCTACGCGAACGGCAACCTCCGGCAGGCGATCCTCGCGGCCCAGACGACCGTCGAGAACGCGGGCGAACTCACGATGAGCGCGGCCTACGAGACGATCGGTGAGGTCGGCCTCGAGGACGAGGTCGAGTCGATGCTCGACGACGCCGAAGCCGGCGCGTTCACCGACGCGCGATCGACGCTGGACGACCTGCTCGTCGACGAGGGGTTGGACGGCAACGAGGTGCTGGACGTGATCCTCCGAGTCGCGCGCAAGCGTTACCAGGGCGAGCACCTCGCTCGAGTTCACCGGCTGGCCGCCGACATCGATTTCGAGATGCACGAGGGAACGAGCGATCGAATTCACGTCTCGCATTTCCTCGCGGAGCTGGGTCGGGACGCCTGATTGTCGCGCTCGGCCCGTATCCCGCGTCATCACTCCACGTACGGCTGCTCGAGATCGCTGTTTCCACCGATCCGGTCGCTCAGCCACTGCGTCACGACGTCGAAGACGGTCACCAGCGGCGACAGAGCGTGCTCGACCATCGAGATCGGTCGCGCGACCGTCATCGCCCACCGCTGGGCGTTTCCTAGACCGTACGACTTGGGGACGATCTCGCCGAACACGAGGACGACGACGCTGACGGCGACCGTCGCAGCGGTCACGGCGATTCCGGTGGGGAGGTAGGTGACGAAGACGACCGTCACGATACTCGAGAGCGCCACGTTGACGACGTTGTTGCCGACCAGAACCGTCACGAGCAGCCGGTGCGGGTCGTCCCGCAGAGATTTGAGCGCGGTCGCTCGCCGATCGCCGCCCGTCGCTCGCTCGTCGATCCACGCCATCGGGAGCGTGAAGATCGCCGTCTCTGCGCTCGAGAAGAAAGCGCTACAGCATAGTAAGACGACCGTCGCACCGAGTCCGAACCACGCCAGCGTGAGGTCAACCATGGCCGTGCTTTCGGGACGACATCCATGAAGGCGAGGGATTCGTCGGCCGATATCGCGTCGATACGGAGCGTTATCCCATCGCCGGACGAAGGTCGGGTATGCCGACGCTTCTCGAGACCCACATTCGGAACCGATTTCGCGTCCAGCCCAATCACGCGAACAACAACGATACGCTCCACGGCGGCAACCTGATGAAGTGGCTCGACGAGGTAAGCGCGATGTCGGCGATGCGCTTCGCCGGCGAGACCTGCGTCACCGCTCGAGTGAACGAACTCGACTTCGAGCGGCCGATCCAGATCGGTGACACCGCCCTCGTGGAGGCATACGTCTACGACGCGGGCCGGACGAGCGTCCACGTCGCGCTGCGCGCCTGGCGCGAGGAACCCCGCAGCGGCGAGACCGAGAAGACCACCGAGTCGACGTTCACGTTCGTCGCGATCGATGAGAACGGCGAGAAGGTCCCGGTTCCCGACCTCTCGGTCGAGACCGAGAAAGGGGAACGGCTTCGGGATCGCGTCCACGAGATCAAGGGTTGATCACTCACCGAACGTCGCGTCACCTGCGTCCCGAAACGCTTCGTCGCCCCACTTCGATCCTCGCGTAACCGTCTCGAGATCGGGGAGTTCCCTGATGAGATGGATGTCACCACCGTCGCGAATGACCCGGAACTCGGCTCGCTTCTCGAGATCGGGTTCGTCGCGGAGTTCCGTCGGAATCGTTACCCGGCCGCGACAGTCGAGACGAATAGTGCCGTATTCTTCGCCAGCAGCGTCTTCCGTTCCGTCCATACCGGATCACCGGTGTCTAATCACACGTCACCGCCCTCAATAAGAGATGGGACAATCCGAACCCTATCGTGACTCGCTACAGCGGGCGGCTGACTGTTCGGTCTCTATGATGGCGCGCTGGGTCGCGGTTCGTCAGTGACGAACCGCGACGCGATATCGCGAGGGACGAACGAATGAACGTAGTGAACGAGCGTTAGCGCGGAACCGGGGGTTCCGCGAACCATCCGAACGGGCAGAGCGCGGCGCGACGCGCCGCGACCGTCGAGGCGGTTTCACCGCCTCGCAGCGCCCGTGAGGAGAAATCGGCTGGGGAGGGCGTGGCTACTCCGTGTTGCCACGATAGCAGCAAATCTGTTCCCCCAGTCGTTCTGTATCCGTTATACAGATTTAGCACAAATAACCGACAGACGTTACGGAGATTATCGCTCGAGCACCATCACGTACCGCGTCAGCGACCGGTGCACCCGGCGCTCGAACGCGGACTCGAGTTCCCAGCCGGCCGCCCGCGCCTCCCCGGCCCACGACCGATCCGCGATCACGACCGCTCGCGGGGCCACCCGACGGGCTTCCTCGAGCGCACCGGAGACGAGGTCCGCGAGCCGATGCGTTTCGATCTTCGACTGGCGGCCGTAGGGGGCGTCGAAGACGACGCCGTCGACCGCGTCGTCCGCCAGCGGCAGCCGGGTCGCGTCGCCCCGGCCGACGTGCCACGATCCCCGCGACACGCCGGTCGGCGAGGGCTCGTCGCGCTCGAGGAAGGCCGCCAAATTCTCCCGCGCGCCCTCGACCATCTTCGCCTGCGCGTCGGTGCCGATCACGTCCGCGCCGACGAGGCCCGCCTCCACGAGCACGCCGCCGGTGCCACACATGGGATCCAGGATCGTCGCGCCCGGCCGAGCGCCGGCGACGTTCGCGACGGCCCGCGCGAGCAGCGGATCCATGCTGCCGGGCTGGAAGAAGGGTTTGTCCGTCGGCGCGCGAGCGCCGAAATCGCGGACGCTCTCGGCCGCGAGCCAGCCGAGCGCGCAGACGGAGACCCGCTCGCCGTCGGCTTCACCGGTCCCGTCGCCCTCGAGGGACTCGAGCACGCCGTCGTTCCTGTCGGTCTCGAGCGTCCCTTCCGAAAACGCGACCCGCAGGAGGTGGTCGGGATCCTCGAGATCCACCGCGAAACCCCGATCGACCAGGATTTGGCCGAGTTCACGTTCCGCCGTTTCGGTGCTTACGCCGCTCGAGCCGTGGACGTCGGTCGCCCGCACCGCGACCGATCCCTCCCGGTCGATCGCGGCGGCCTCGAGGATCGCGCGAGCGCTCTCGAGGTCTGCGTCGCCCCGTCCGAGGAGTTCGCTGGCGCGGTGGGTGTAGGCGAGGCCGCGGACGCGCTCGGGGACGATTGTGTGTGCGACGGCGAGCCCCGGTGCGATTCCCTCCACGCCGGTCGCGGCGCTCCCGGCTTCGCGGGCCGCGAACGCGTCGTCCTCGCCGCCTAGCTCGAGCAGATACACGGTCGACTGTCGCCGCGCCTCGAGTATGAGGCTGCCGTTTTTCGCGACTCACTCACGGGATGCTCGTCCGTTCGTCTCGCCCCCTCCACTGCGGACTCGAAGACGGATTTCATCGAAAACGAGCGTTCTGCTACCGTGGCAACAGGGAATCGCCACGCCCTCCCCAGCCGATTCACTCAGTCGCTCCCTCCTTCGCTCATCCACTGGAAGACGCAAAGCGTCTTCCAAGCAGTCACTCGCTACACTCGTGACGACCTCGCACGGCATCGAGCCGCGGTTCATTGGCATTCACCGCGGCACAGCGTGCGCCACCGCACGTAGTTCGTCAGTCATGGATCGATACTACTGGTCGTGTGAGCAACCGCGACCCGGCGACGGTCTCGGATCGATTTCGGTCGTATATACCGGATATATCAGGTGGCGGTACCAACCTTTATAAACCTTAAATACGTCTTTTTAAGCGACTAATGACGGATCCGAAGGACACCATCAACATCGAAAACGTGGTGGCGTCGACCGGCATCGGGCAGGAACTCGACCTCCAGAGTGTCGCGATGGACCTCGAGGGGGCCGACTACGACCCCGAGCAGTTCCCCGGTCTCGTCTACCGAACCCAGAATCCCAAATCCGCCGCCCTGATCTTCCGATCGGGAAAGATCGTCTGTACCGGCGCGAAAAGCACCGACGACGTCCACGAGAGCCTGCGCATCGTCTTCGACAAGCTCCGCGAACTCCAGATCCAGGTCAACGAAGACCCCGAGATCGTCGTCCAGAACATCGTCACCTCGGCCGATCTGGGCCGGAACCTCAATCTGAACGCGATCGCCATCGGGCTGGGCCTCGAGAATATCGAGTACGAGCCCGAGCAGTTCCCCGGCCTCGTCTACCGACTCGACGACCCCGAGGTCGTCGCCCTGCTCTTTGGCTCCGGGAAGCTCGTCATCACCGGCGGGAAAAAGCCAGTCGACGCCGAACACGCGGTCGACAAGATCGTCTCCCGGCTCGAGGATCTCGGCCTGCTCGAGTAACGCCGCTCGAACCGTTCCGCTCGAGTCGGTGTCGCCACCAGTTGCCGTCCGTTCATACGGGTTGCTGTCCCGATGTACAGGAGCAACCGCGAACCGTCCTCCGGTTGCTCCGGAACTGACTTTCAGCAGTCCGTCTTACAGCCGCCTTATCAGTGAACGCTCGAGCGATATCGTCTCGAATCTGCATTCGACGGACTGCTTCCGTTCACCGTCGGCCGGTAGTGACATATTACTCGCGGTCTGGGGCCTGCTCCGTTTCCGAATCGTCTCGAGTTCCCGTGCCGGTCACCTGACCCGTCGCCGCTTTGGTCGGATTATCGATCGTTTATTCCGGCCATAGCGGGCCCGACTGGCCTGAATCGAGCCATACTCGTCGAAACGACCGGTCGCGTTTATCCGATGTGCCGTCGCTGACTTTCTCGTGCCCATGACGATCCACCCTGATCCAACGCCGACCGCTTCGGATCGGTTTCGCCTCGGCAACGACGGTGCGCTCGGTCGTCGCCCCCTCCCGCGTGAGACGATCTCCCGCGTCGTGGACAGCGACCGCCGGTGTGAGATCCTCCGCTGCGTGCTCGCGACCGACGATCCGATCCAGCTCCGAACGCTCGTCGGTCGGCTCGCCGACGCCGAACACGACCCGACGGTCGGGACGACGATCCACCAACTGCGCCAGCGGATCCACACGTCGCTCCGCGAAACCCACCTCCCGCTGCTCGAGGAATACGATATCGTGCGCTTCGATCGAGTGCGGAGCCTCGTCGGTCCGGCGGCGAACTGCGCCGCGTTCGACTCGCTCCTCGAGTTCGACTCGCTCGAGCGACCGATCGCCGCCCGACTCGAGTAGCCCGGATTCGGGTCGATCGGGTGCTCGAGTCCCGGCGTACCCAGCCGCTCGAGTCCCGACGTACCCAACCGCCCGAGCCCCAACCGACCGGACTACTCGACCAGTCGCTCGATCTCGGTCACCAAAATATCGCTCGCGCCGGCGTTTTTGACCTCGGTAATCGTCTCGAAGACGTTTCGCTCGTCGACGACGGCGTGGACCGCGACGGTCGACTCGTCGTCGGTTTCGTCGGCGATGTCCATGATCGTCGGCCCGCCCAGCCCCGGGATGACGTCGCGGACGTCCTCGAGTCGGTCTCGAGGAACGTTCATCATCAGGTACCGTTTGCCCTCGGCCTGCTTGACCGAGGAGAGGGCGGTCCTGACCTCGTCGATCTTGGGCTCGTCGAGCACGTCGTCGCGACCGAACAGCCGGACGGAACTCGAGAGGACCTCGTCGACGATAGCCAGTCGATTCATCTTCAGCGTCGTCCCGGTGCTCGTGATGTCGACGATCGCGTCGGCCATCTCGACGTGGGGCGTGAGTTCCGTCGCGCCCGACACCTCGACGATATCCGGCTCGACGCCGGTATCGTCGAAGAAGTCCGCCGTGATGTTCGGGAACTCGGTGGCGACCGTCTTGCCGGCCAGATCCTCGAGTCGCTCGATATCGCCGTCCTCGGGAGCCGCGAGGACGAGTCGGCAGCGTCCAAACTCGAGGTCGAGCAGCTCCGAGACGTTGTCTACGCGTGCCTCCTGCACCTGATCGAAGCCCGTGATACCCAGGTCGGCCGCGCCGTCGGAGACGTACTCCGGGATATCGGCCGCACGGGCGAACAACACGGTCACGTCGGGGTCGACGGTATCCGCGTAGAGCTTCCGGTCTGCTCCGTTCTCGAGGTGGAGCCCCGCCCGCTCGAGGAGGTCGATCGTCGGCTCGTGCAGGCGGCCCTTGTTGGGAACGGCGATTCGCATATGCTGGCACATTAGCGGCGGGGCGGGAATTGTCTTTTCATCCGATCGACGGCTACCTCGTGTCCCTTCTCCCGGGAGTAGCCAGCCCCACTTCCTTGGTGTGCGACCACCTAGCACCCAATTGAGAACCGACCGATGGACGACCACGACGCCGAACAGGGGACGATCCGGAACCGGCCGATACCGCTCGAGACGACGGCGACCGACCGGACCGGGTCGAGGAGTCGCTACTCGAGGACGAGGCCGACGACGCCGAACGGGGGCGAGACGAGATCCGAGATCGCCACGATGCGGGCGGCGGTCATGGCCACGGCGATGACCGCCACGAGCGCGGTGACCACGACGGCGGCATGCACGCCGGCCACGAAACGATGTTCCGGCGGCGGTTTTTCGTCTCGACGCTGCTCTCGATTCCCGTCCTCCTCTACAGCGAGACGCTCCAGGCGTGGCTCGGCTTCTCGATGCCGGCGTTCCCCGGTAGCGAGTGGCTTACCCCCGTCTTCTCGGTGATCGTCTTCGCCTACGGCGGCGTTCCGTTCCTCCGGATGGCGGCCCCGGAACTGCGGGATCGCGCGCCGGGGATGATGACGCTCATCTCGATGGCGATCACGGTCGCGTTCGTCTACAGCCTCGCGAGCCTCGTCGTCCCGACCGATTCGGCCTTCTTCTGGGAACTCGTCACGCTGATCGACATCATGCTGCTGGGCCACTGGATCGAGATGCGCTCGGTCCGGCGGGCCTCGAGCGCGCTGGACGAACTGGCGAAGCTCATGCCAGACACTGCAGAACGAATCACCGACGACGGTGAGACCGAGGAGGTTCCCGCGAGCGACCTCGAGGAAGGGGATCTCGTGCTCGTCCGTCCCGGCGCGAGCGTGCCAGCGGACGGCGTCGTCGAGGAGGGCGAGTCGGACGTCAACGAGTCGATGATCACCGGCGAATCGACGCCCGTCTCGAAGGAGCCCACGGACCAGGTGATCGGCGGGACGGTAAACGGCGACGGCAGCCTCCGGGTGCGGATCAGCGCGACGGGCGAAGAGACGACCCTCGCGGGCATCATGCGGCTCGTCGAGGAGGCCCAGGGAAGCAAATCGAAAACGCAGGCGCTCGCAGATCGGGCGGCGGGGTGGTTGTTCTACGTCGCGCTCGGCGCGGCCCTCGTCACGGCCGTCGCGTGGACGATCGCGGTGGGATTCGATTCGACGGTGATCGAACGCGTCGTCACCGTCCTCGTCATCGCCTGTCCGCACGCGCTCGGGCTGGCCATTCCGCTCGTCGTAGCGATTAACACCTCGCTGGCCGCGCGCAACGGGATGCTCGTCCGCGACCGAATCGCCATGGAGCAAGCCCGGACTCTCGATACCGTCGTCTTCGACAAGACCGGCACGCTCACCGTGGGCGAACAGGGCGTCGTCGACGTTGCGACTGTCGAGGACGTCTCCGAGGACGAGGCGCTCGAACTCGCGGCCGCCGTCGAAGGCGACTCCGAGCACATGATCGCGCAGGCCGTCCGCGAGGCGGCCGACGATCGCGGCCTCGAGCGCCGGACCGCCACCGACTTCGAGGCGCTGAAAGGCAAGGGCGTCCGCGCGACGGTCGACGGTCAACGGGTGCACGTCGGCGGTCCGAACCTGCTCTCGGAACTCGAGGGCGACGTCCCCGCGACACTCGAGCGGTTCGCCGATCGAGCAGGCGAGAACGCACAAACCGTCGTCTACCTCGTCCGTGAGGGGGACCCAGTCGCCGCGTTCGCGCTCGCTGACGTCATCCGCGAGGAGAGCGACCGGGTCGTCGACGCGCTTCACGAACTCGGCCTCGAGGTGGCGATGCTGACCGGCGATTCCGAGGACGTGGCCAACGCGGTTGCGGCCGATCTCGGGATCGATACGGTGTTCGCAGAGGTGTTACCCGAGGACAAGGACGAGAAGATCACGGAGCTTCAGGCGCAGGGCAAGTCGGTCGCGATGGTCGGCGACGGCGTCAACGACGCGCCGGCGCTCACTCGAGCCGACATCGGGATCGCGATCGGGAGCGGGACGGACGTCGCGGTCCAGTCGGCGGACATCATCCTCGTCAAGAACAATCCGATGGACGTGGTTCGACTCGTGAAACTGAGTCGGGCGAGCTACCGGAAGATGCAACAGAACCTCGTCTGGGCCGCGGGCTACAACGTCTTCGCGCTCCCGCTGGCGGCCGGAATCCTCGCGCCGATCGGGATCCTCCTCTCGCCGGCCGTCGGCGCGCTGCTCATGTCGCTCAGCACGGTGATCGTCGCGATCAACGCGCAGTTCCTCCGGCGCGTCGATCTCTCGGTCCCGGGCCTGCCGGGCGTCTCCGCGCCGGGGGAGGCTCGGCCGGCGGACTGACTCGCGAATCATCGGTACGAACCCTTCGTCACGAACCTGAGGCGAAATTCTCCCGTTCCTTTTCATCATCGGGAATGTACCACCCATATGCCTAGTTCACGAACCGCGACGGCAGTGGTGGGGCTGCTTGTCAGTCTGCTCGTGAGTGCCGTCCTCTGGTGGCACTTCAATACGTTCGCGTTCTTTTTGCTCATCCCGTTCGTTCCGTTCCTGTTCCGCGGTTCGAGCCGAGACGCGTCCGAAGAACCAGTTCGAGCGTGCCCCTCCTGTGGGTTCCAGACGCGGAATCGCGGATACGACTACTGTCCTCGAGACGGAACGCGATTAGAAGAGCGGCGTCAGTAGCGCTGCAGTCGGCTCGCGCAGTTACGCGCTAGCTTCGTACCCCGCCTCGTCGACCGCTTCGACGAGAGCCGTCGTCTCCGCATTGCCCTCGACGGTTGCCCGTTCCGCGTCGCGATCCACGTTAACCGACTCGACGCCCGATACGTCCTCGAGCGCGTCTTCGACGGTCTGCTCGCAGTGTTCGCAGGACATTCCTTCGACGGTAATGGTCTGACTCATACGATATCATATGGATGGCTGCTCTTTGTGCGTTTCTACTTTCGATCGGAGCGTAGAGACGATATTGACTTCGGATTCCAAAGTGCCGGTCGCCACCCTCTTTGCCATCCCGGTCGAACGGTGCGGTATGCGCGACCTCGACGAAACCGACATGGAAATCCTGCGGCTACTGGGCGAAGACGCCCGGCGACCGTACAGCGAAATCGCCGCAACGGTGGACCTCTCCGGGCCGGCCGTCTCGGACCGCGTCCAGCGCCTCGAGGAGGCCGGTGTCATCGAGGGATTCACCGTCGACGTGGACCAGTCACAGCTCAGGGCCGGGATTCCGGTGTTCGTGCAGGCGACCGTTCCCGCGGCCGCTGTCGACGACTGCAAAGTTGCCATCGCGGACGCCGACGCCGTCGAGCACGTGTTCGTCACCGCCGACGGCGAGCTCTGGTTCTACGCCCGTGCGCAGGTCCGACAGGTCCGCGAGTGGCTCCAGGGACTCCTCCCTGACGCGGACGGCGTCGACTACGACGTCACGCTGGTGGACGACGCGGAGTGGACGCCTTCCCTCGACGGCACGTCGTTTGCGCTCACCTGCGCGGAGTGTGGCAACACCGTCGACAGCGAGGGCGAATCGACCCGGATCGACGGCGAGGTGTACCACTTCTGCTGTCCCTCCTGCTCGAGTCGATTCGAAGGGCGATACACTCGACTCGAGGAGGGCGTCTGACCTTCCATTCCAAAGTCACACCCTCCTTGAACTTTGGATTGTAGCCAGTAAAGTGGGTAAGTCGGGATCACCTAGTATCCAGTAATGAGCACTCGAACCGCACATCTGGACATCCGGGGCATGAGCTGTGCGAACTGTTCGCAGACGATCGGCGATGCCCTGGAGTCCCTCGACGGCGTGAGCGAGGCGAACGCCAACTACGCAACCGACGACGGGACCGTCGAGTACGACCCCGAGGTGGTATCGCTCGCCGAAATCTACGAGACCATCGAAGACGCTGGCTACAGCGCCGAGCGCGCGAGCCGGTCGATCGGGATCACGGACATGTCCTGTGCGAACTGCGCCGAAACGAACGAGTCGGCGCTCGAGGAGACGCCCGGTGTCATCGACGCCGACGTGAACTACGCGACCGACGAGGCGACCGTCGAGTACAATCCCGACGACGTCTCGCTCTCCGATCTCTACGGGGCGATCGAGGGGGCCGGCTACACGCCCGTCCGCGACGAGGGCGACGAGGAGTCAGCGGGGGAGCGCCGCGACGCGGCCCGGCAGGCGGAGCTGCGAAAACAGCGCCGCCTGACGATCTTCGGTGCCGTTCTCTCCGCCCCGTTCCTGCTCTTCCTCACCGACAAGTTCCTGCTCGGCGGGGCGCTCGTGCCGGAAACCGTCTTCGGCATCGAGTTCGGCTGGGTGGAGTTCCTGCTCGCGACGCCGGTCCAGCTCGTCCTCGGCCGCCCGTTCTACGTCAACTCCTACAACGCGCTCGTGAAGAACCGGCGCGCCAACATGGACGTGCTGATCGCGCTGGGCTCGTCGACGGCGTACGTCTACAGTCTCGTCGTCCTGCTCGGCCTGCTGGCCGGCAGCATGTACTTCGACACCGCCGCGTTGATCCTCGTGTTCATCACGCTGGGCAACTACCTCGAGGCCCGTTCGAAGGGTCAGGCCGGCGAGGCCCTGCGGAAACTGCTCGAGATGGAGGCCGAGACGGCCACGCTGGTCGACGACGACGGGAACGAGGAGGAAGTACCGCTCGAGGACGTCGCGGTCGGCGACCGAATGAAGGTCCGGCCGGGCGAGAAGGTTCCCACGGACGGCGTCGTCGTCGACGGCCAGTCCGCGGTCGACGAGTCGATGGTGACCGGCGAGTCCGTCCCCGTCGAAAAGGAAGCGGGCGACGAAGTGATCGGCTCGACGATCAACGAGAACGGCGTGTTGACCGTCGAGGCGACCAAGGTCGGCGAGGACACGGCACTGCAGGGGATCGTCCAGACCGTCAAAGAGGCGCAATCGCGACAGCCCGAAATCCAGAACCTCGCGGATCGCATTTCGGCGTACTTCGTCCCCGCGGTCATCCTCAACGCGATCTTCTGGGGGCTGGTCTGGTTCCTCTTCCCCGGGACGCTCTCCGGCGTCGTGGGCGCGCTGCCGCTCTGGGGGCTGGTCGGCGGCGGCCCGGCCGCGCTGTCGACGTTCGAGTTCGCGGTCGTCGTCTTCGCCTCCGCGGTGCTGATCGCTTGCCCCTGTGCGCTCGGCCTCGCCACGCCTGCGGCGACGATGGTCGGCTCCACGCTGGGTGCCCAAAACGGCGTCCTGTTCAAGGGCGGCGATATCCTCGAGCGCGCGAAGGACGTCGACACCGTCGTCTTCGACAAGACCGGCACTTTGACGACCGGCGAGATGACGCTGACCGACGTGGTCGCGCTCGAGGACGAGGGCGATCGAGCGGCCGCCGACGGTGGTGACGCCGCGGCCGATGGAGGAGCAGTGGCTGCTCGAGTAGCCCTCGATCAGGACGAGGTGCTGCGCCTCGCCGCCAGCGCCGAGCGCAACAGCGAACACCCGCTCGCGCAGGCCATCGTCGAGGGGGCCGAGGAGCGCGGTCTCGAGCTATCCGATCCCGACGCGTTCGAGAACGTTCCGGGACAGGGCGTCCGGGCGACCGTCGAGGGCCGCGAGGTGCTGGTCGGCAACCGCCGACTGCTCGAGGGAGAGGGGGTCGATCCCGCGCCCGCCGAAGCGGCGATGGAACGCCTCGAGGGCGAGGGCAAGACCGCGATGTTGGTTGCGGTCGACGGTGCGGTCGCGGGCGCGGTCGCGGACGCCGACACAGTCAAGGAGAGCTCGGCCGAGGCAGTCGCTGCGCTGCGAGAGCGCGGGCTGGATGTCATGATGATCACCGGCGACAACGAGCGAACGGCCCGTGCCGTCGCCGAGCGGGTCGGAATCGACCCCGATAACGTTCGCGCGGGTGTCCTCCCTGAGGACAAGGCCGACGCCGTCGAGGACATCCAGTCGGCGGGTCGCACGGCGATGATGGTCGGCGACGGGGTCAACGACGCGCCGGCGCTCGCGGTTGCGTACGTCGGCACGGCGATCGGTTCGGGGACGGACGTGGCCATCGAAGCCGCGGACGTGACGCTAATGCGTGACGATCCGCTCGACGTGGTGAAGGCGATCCGCATCTCGGAGGCCACCCTCCAGAAGATCAAGCAGAACCTCGTCTGGGCGCTGGGCTACAACACCGCGATGATCCCGCTGGCCTCGCTCGGCCTGCTCCAGCCCGTGCTCGCGGCCGGCGCGATGGCGCTGTCATCGGTGTCGGTCCTCTCGAACAGCCTGCTCTTCCGTCGATACACGCCGGATCACGACTACGAACTGTTCGGGCGACTTCGGCGCTGAGCGGCGCTCCGACCTCGAGGGGCTGCTTTCTGCTCGAGCCTCGGCCGGATTTCGCTCGAGTCGTAACGGACGGGTTAACGGCCGTACTACTTGCTCATAGCACGGTTTCTTCATTCAGCAGTTCCCGCGAAACTCGCGGTACGGACAGCGTCTCTCCGTATCGCTCTCACTGTTGCCGACCGCTCCGGCAGTTACGTCGGTGTGAGGAGTCTGTAGATACCGACGAAAACACTCGTAATCAGGAGGCCACCCCCAGTAACGACGAACAGTTCCGAAAGGTTGATTCCCACGAATGCGAGGGTATCGGGAATCAACACCCCGAGAATTACTGCGGATAATCCTATCCAGAACACTTCGTTGCGCTGGTAGAGGGCTGTGAGCGTTTCCGCCATACTGTCACTGGAGGTGTTCCGGAAATAACCCTTCGTTCTCCGATACACTCGTATACAAAGTTCCGTTGAGTACGGGCGAAGGCGTTACCGAAGCGGCTACACACCTCTCAAATAGATACCAGAAACAGCCTGCTGAATCCAGCGGATATCCCGCTCAAACTGGCTCTATTGTGGTGGAGCTGGGTGTGAGGTACGGCATTCCTCCACACGAAACACGGGGGCAGCGACGGAAAGGTCTGGCTCCGGTCAGGACTAGAGTACAAACGGCTCTGTAGCGGTGGCTCGCAGAGTGACGGTCGCCACTCTGAGCATATAGGCGGTGAGGATAATAAACGGTGCCAGAGCGGTCGTGAACGCGGCGGCCACAAAAGTCAGGAGCGGTGAGAGGCCAAATATCCATATTTGCGGGAGGATGTTCGCGTTTATAGCCAGAATCGTGGTTGCGGTTCCCAAGATAGCTGGGAGTGAGACGATTAAGAGCGTGCGTGACAACATTGAGAACTCCCGTCTATAATACAACGTCGTGAAAAAATGGCGTCCGGTCGTGATCAGTTCGAACGCGCGGATGAGCCTCTCGAACCGATCTTCATCACTATCAGAGAGCTCATCCGCATACGCCAGATGCAATACACGCGATCGTTCCATCAACGGGCCAAGATTCAAATCAAGCCCAAGCCACAGGGCACTGAACTCGCCCCCGCCCGTTTGATCAACGGACTTCTCAATGTATTCGATGGTCTGGAGAATGGTCTCGATGTGTTCTCTGATTTCCTCGGCATCCCTTCCGTCAAGTTCCTCTGTAACCGTCTCTAACTCGTGTGCTCGCTGGTTGATAACTCCGACCATCATAGAGAGGAATGAAGCCGGGTCCATGATGCTATGCTCGGTGTCTGTCAGATGACCTATTTCGCGGCGGAATTCTAGCGTGCCTCGAAGACGATCTTCCTGTGCACCGATAGAAATAATATCGTATGATAGGACGATTGAGTTGATCGATACGACGATCGAGACAAGCAGGATAATCCCTCCCAGAAAGGTGTTGAGAACCGTCTCGACGGCAGCGGTCTCGGTGAGGAGTCGTTGCATTTCGAACGGCCAAATCGTGCCAATTGCGAGGATAGCGACGAACGTCATCGTGAGAAGCGCCCCGGTGACGGCATGCCGATTCCCCTCCAAGAGTAGCCATTGTACCAGGCTGACGCCACGTCTCCCTGACGGGTCCGGGAACCACCCTCGCCAGCCTCCGGATCGGCTCATTTTGTCACCCGGATGGAGCAGGACACAAGTGGTGGTTTGACCGATAGAGATTGATTCGAAGCATCCATACTCCGATATAATCGGTACCTAGTCACTTAACTCACGGTATCGTGATCATCTCGGACTTGATAGGAATAGAGTCAGGGGGAGCGACCGATAACTGAATCAAGTGCTACCGGCCGGCCGATCGACTCCGTAAACTGCGTGCAGGTCGGCGGCTGACTGACCGGTGCTCGAGTTTACGCCGCTTCGGCCCGCTTCTCGCCGTCGTTCTCGTTGCCGCGCTGTTTGTCGGCTTTCTCGTCGTCGTCGTTTTTCTCCTTGTCGACGTCGCGAATTTCGACATCGTCACCGGTGCCGCTCTGACTGATCACCGGCTTGAGGATGTACTTCCCGCTGTTACCGGCCTTGTGGGGCGCAATATCGTAGACGAAGTCGACCCGATCGCCGTCGCCGATGGTGAACTTCGAGTTGATCTGGAGCCTGTTGCTCGGCAGTTTCACTGTCGTCTCGCTCCCGTCGGTCAGGATCCCCTCGGTGTCGCTGACGTAGATGAAGACTTTCTCGTAGTCGCCGGCCGGCAACTCGAACTCGTCGATCATGGACGCGTTCGCGCCCTTCAGCTCGGTGAGATCGACCGTCCGATTGTCGACGTCGTGCTCGACCCAGTGCTCGTCGGACGCGCCGTCGTCCGCCTCGGTGTCCGCGTCTGCCTCGGCGTCCGTTTCGTTCGTCGACTCGTTGCCATCGTCGGACTCGTTCCCGTCGTCTCCGTCAGTTTCGTTCCCGCTACTGTCGGTCTCGTTCGAGTCGTCGTCACTCAGATCGCCGGTTCGCTTGAATCCGACCTTCGTAATCGTCACGTTGAGATGCTGGAAATCGTCGATCACGCTCGGGTCGTCGCTGACGTAGAACGCGGCCGTCCCCATCCCGCCATCGCTCGAGTCCGTGGTGGACGAGTCGTCGGTCGGCGAATCGCTTTCTGGAGTGCCGCCCATCCCGCCGGCACAGCCGGCGATGGCGACGAGGGCTGCCACGAGTATCAGTTGGACCGCTTGTCTGTTCATACGCAGCGACAGTCAGCCATCCGGTAAAAGGGGATCGACGATTCGATCCGTTCACAACCGTTTAGACGCTTCAAAACTGGGAAAACAGCGGGCTAACCGACGTTCCGGTGGGACGCTGCTCCCGCCCGTTGCGTCAGGCAGCAAACAGCGCCTCGAGCAGCGCGGGCGTAACGAAGGCCTCGACGACGGCCGCGACGACGAGTAACAGCCAGCCGGCGAGGACGAGGAGGCCAGTCCGGTAGAGGTAGCGTCTCGTGAGGATCGCGTCGCGCAACCCGCGAAGCCGCTGGCCGACCCGATACAGCAGCCGGAAGCCGACGCCGGCGGCGATGAACAGTGCAGGGAGTTCGAAGATTCCGTGCGGAAGGAGGCCGACGAGGATGAAGCCGATACCGACGTCGCTGGCGACGAACGCGCCGACATTCCCGACGATTACTCCGTTGAACACCATCGCCCAGGCCGTCAGGAGGCCGAGCGTGAGCGCGCCGAGGATCGATAGCAGGAACGCCCGCGTGTTGTTGACGAGCAGGAAGCGCATCAGTTCGGTTCTGCTCTGCCCGCCGATATCCGGGAAGAGCGGCTCCCCAACCAGCTCTTCGATGATCTCGAGGAGGTTGTAGCCGGCTGCCATCAGCGCGATGCCGACGATGATCCCGAACGCGAACAGGCCGGCGGCGAAGCCGACGTATCGACTGTGTTCGTCCCAGGCGTCCGCGAGCGCCTCGCGCGGCGGATAGCCGCCGGTGGTGCGGTCACGTTCGCGCTGGGTTTGCTCGTTCATAGTCTTACATTTCCGAAATAACGCATAAAGCCCGCGGCTCGTCTCGCGACCGGTCATCGACAGGCTAAGGCCGCCCGACGAGAATCCTGCACCAATGACGACGCTTGCGATTACCGACGGGCAGGTCCTTCGCCCCGATCTGACGGTGACGGCTGCCGACGTACTGGTCGATCAGGAACGCGGCGAGATCCTCGAGATCGGCCTCGATCTCGCGGGCGACGCCGACGAGACGCTCGACGCCGCGGGCTCGCTCGTGACGCCGGGGTTCGTCAACGGCCACTGCCACGTCGCCATGTCGCTCCTGCGGGGGTACGCCGACGACAAGCCCCTCGAGGCGTGGCTTCAGGAGGACATCTGGCCCGCCGAGGGGGAGCTGACGCCCGACGACGTCCGCGTCGGCGCGGAACTCGGCCTGCTCGAGCTGATCAAATCCGGAACGACCGCCTTCGCGGACATGTACTTCCACGTCCCCGAGGTCGCCGCCGCGGTCGAGGACGCGGGGCTCCGGGCCCGCCTCGGCCACGGCATCGTCACCGTCGGCAAGGACGGCGAGGCCGCGCGCGACGACGCGCGAACGAGCCTCGAGATCGCCCGCGAGTACGACGGCGCGGCCGACGGGCGGATCTCGACGGCGTTCATGCCCCACTCGCTGACGACCGTCGGGAGCGAGTACCTCGAGGAGTTCGTTCCCGAAGCCCGAGCGGCGGGCGTCCCGATCCACTACCACGCCAACGAGACCGCAGATGAGGTCGCACCGATCGTCGACGACCACGACCAGCGACCGCTCGAGTACGCCGCAGAGCACGGCCTCCTCGAGCCCGAGGACTTCGTCGCCCACGGCGTCCACGTCGACGACCGGGAGATCGACCTGCTCGCCGAGGCCGGCACCGGCGTGATCCACTGCCCGGCGTCGAACATGAAACTGGCGAGCGGGATGGCTCCCGTTCAGCGCATGCTCGAGGCGGGCGTCACCGTCGGCCTCGGGACGGACGGCGCGGCCTCGAACAACGACCTCTCGATGCTCGACGAGGCCCGCGACGCGGCCATGCTGGGCAAGCTCGCCGCCGACGACGCCAGCGCGGTGCCCGCCGATGCGGTCGTCGATGCGATGACCCGGGGCAGCGCCGACGCGATCGGCCTCGAGTCGGGTCGCCTCGAGGCGGGCGCACCGGCCGATTTCGCGGTGATCGACCTCGAGCAACCGCACCTGACGCCGCGACACGACCTCGTGAGCCACCTCGCGTACGCGGCCGCGGCGGCCGACGTGCGCCACACCGTCTGCGACGGCCGGGTCCTCATGCGCGACCGCGAGGTGCTGACGCTGGACGAAGCGGACGTTCGGGAGCGAGCGCTCGAGGCCGCCGAGTCGTTGGTGGCCCGCGCCGGCGAGTGAGCCGGGAGGCGTCTGACCGGATATCTCGAGATAAACTCTCAGGCTCCTCTATAAACGCTCAAACTGTGTCTGCTTCCGTTTTAACTCCGGGCGAACGCCGAGAACCGCCGAGGGGGTTTATTTAACAAACCGGGAAAGTCTGGAGCGGATGAAGAACAAGCTACTCACGATGACACTGGTTGCCGTCATGGTCACGTCCGCGTTCGCCTCGGCGGGCGCGGCCGCGGCAGGGACCGACGGTGACCTCGCGGTGTCCGTCGACGACGGCGAGGATGTCGTCGTCGGCGTCACGGCAAACGGCAGTGCGGTCGCGAACGCGACCGTCGACGTATCGACCACCGACGAGAACGCGACCTACGACGGGACCGGAACGTACACGACCGACGACGCCGGCGAGGTCGTGCTTCCCGACCCCGCGGAGAACGTCACCGTCTCGGTGACCACAACGGCCGACAATCAGACCGCCTCGACCACGGCGACGCTGACCGTAACGAGCAACGAGACCGCGGACGGTAACGAGACCGACAACGAGTCGAGTTTCGGTTCGCTCGTCTCCGACTTCGTCGAGACGCAGCAGAACGAGTCCAACGAGACGACCGGGATCGCCGTCGCGAACTTCGTCGTCGCGAACAACCCCGGTAACGCGCCGAGCCACGCCGGCCCGCCGAGCCACGCCGGTCCGCCGTCCGTCGACGATGACGACGGGAACGAGAGCGACGATGACAAACGAGGACCGCCGAGTCACGCGGGCGGACCGAGTGACGATGGCGACGACGCTGACGACGGCAACGACGGCGACGACAGCAAGGGCGGCGGCCCGCCGAGTCACGCGGGCGGACCGGAATAACACCGGCGCCGCTGACGAATAGTCCGATTCAATTACACTCGAACGACTGACGCCGGTCGACGCGGATCCCCCCGGTCGTCGCCGGTGTCGGACCCCGATCGCGGCCGTCCCCGGACCGCCGCGATCGAGCGGGCACGTAGTGCGGTCGATCCACCCACCACTTTCGTTGCGCCTTTTTTACAGTCACCGAGTCGGGACGCGACGCCCTCGAGTCCGGGAGCCGTGTCCGAACCGGGTTCGGTAGCGTTTTGGCCACGGTCCCACTCTGTCGAGCCATGACCGACACCGAGTATCCCCCGATCAGCGAGCAACTCGAGGACCTCGAGTCCGCTCGCGAGGAGGGACGCCGGAAGATGGACTGGGCCGCTCAACACATGCCGATCTGCGAGCACGTTCGCGAGGAGTTCGTCGCGAACCAGCCCTTCGCGGGCGAGCGCATCGGGATGGCGATGCACGTCGAGGCGAAGACGGCGATCCTCGTCGAGACGCTCGCGGAGGGCGGCGCCGAGGTCGCCGTTACCGGCTGTAACCCGCTCTCGACCCACGACGACGTGAGCGCGGCGCTCGACACGCACGAGAACATCACCAGCTACGCCAAACGCGGCGTCGACGACGACGAGTACTACGCCGCGATCGAGGCCGTCATCGCCCACGAGCCGACGGTCACCGTCGACGACGGGATGGACCTCGTCGCGGCGATCCACGAGGACTACCCCGAACTGATCGACGGCATCGTCGGCGGCGCGGAGGAGACGACCACCGGCGTCCACCGCCTGCGCGCGATGGATGCGGACGGCGCGCTCGAGTACCCCGTCTTCGCCGTCAACGACACGCCGATGAAGCGGCTCTTCGACAACGTCCACGGCACCGGCGAGTCCTCGCTGGCCTCGATCGCCATGACGACGAACCTCTCGTGGGCCGGCAAGAACGTCGTCGTCGCCGGCTACGGCTACTGCGGGAAGGGCGTCGCGAAGAAGGCGTCGGGCCAGAACGCCAACGTCATCGTCACCGAGGTCGAGCCCCGCCGCGCGCTCGAGGCCCACATGGAGGGCTACGACGTCATGCCCATGTCGGACGCAGCCGACGTCGGCGACGTCTTCCTGACGACGACCGGCAACCGGGACGTCATCGTCGAAGAGCACTTCGAAGAGATGCAAGACGGCGTCCTGCTCGCCAATGCAGGTCATTTCGACATCGAGATCGACCTCGAGGCGCTCGACGACCTCGCGGTCGATCGCTTCGAGGCCCGCGACGGCGTCGAAGCCTACGAGATGGCCGACGGTCGCAAGCTGAACGTCATCGCCGAGGGCCGGCTCGTCAACCTCGCCGCGCCCGTTTCGCTGGGCCACCCCGTCGAGGTCATGGATCAGTCGTTCGGCGTGCAGGCCGTCTGCGTGCGCGAGATGCTGGAGAACAGCGACGCCTACGACGCCGGCGTCCACGACGTCCCCGACGACCTCGACAAGGAAATCGCCGAGATCAAACTCGAGGCCGAAGGCGTCGACTTCGATTCGCTGACGGACACCCAGCGCGACTACATGGGTAGCTGGGACCACGGAACGTAGCTCGATCGGTGCTTCAGTAGCAGTGGAAGCGCGACCGCTTCCCGAATTCGTCCCTCAGGAACTCACTCTTCGAGCCCGTCGCTTCCCTCGGACTCGTCGACCACGAACACCAGGCTTCCGTCCTCGAGGCCGCCGAGCCGAACGCGAGCAGGGAACGTCGCGCCCGTCTGCCGGCGGCCGGTGCAGCTACCAGTCCACCGCCATCCCTCGGCGATGGTCGGGAGCGCCGCCGACTCGAGGTGGGAAACGGCCGCGTCGGTGAACAGCTCCCGCCACGGGGTTCCGGCGAGGTCGTCGCGATCGGAGCCGAACTGCATCGCGAAGGAGCGACTCGCGAACTGAACGTCACCGTCGGGGTCGACGATCGCGATCGCATCGCCGGCGAACTCCACGCTCGCCAGCGATCGTCGCGCGAGCGTCGTCAGCCGGCGGCGCTCGAGGAGATCGTGGACGCGGTCGGCGAGCAGTGCGAGCGTCTCGTCCCGTTCGGCGACGGCGGTCCACCCGTCCGAGCGGACCGCCCGCGTCAGTGTGGGCGCGAGTTCGTCCGCGAGGACGACGACCGGCAGTTCGGGCGCGTCGGTCCTGATCGTCTCGAGGGAATCGGCAACGTCGTTCGCGCTCCCGTCGTCGGTCGGCTTGTCACCCGTCGTATCATCGGTCCGCTCGCCACTTTCGCCGCGGTCCTCAGTTCCGTCGGTCGCCGTCGTCGGCGACTGCACGACGAGACAGTCGATGTCGTCGAGCCTGGGCCGCGCGTTCTCGAGTTCGGGGACCGACTCGACAGTGACTTCGGTTTCGTCGTCGAACGCGCGGTCGATCGCGTCGCACTCGCGGCCGACGACGAGGAGCAGCAGCTGTGCTGGCCGCGTTTGAACGGTCGGTTCGGGGACTGCAGCAGTTGATCTCAACATTGGTCTCGGCGTCGGCAGGGTCTCGTTGTACGACCGCGTTCGGTTCGGGGTCGGATCGCGCTCGCCGATCGTCGGCTCGGCCTGTTCATATCCGTCGGGCACCGTCTCGTGTCGGTCACGTCGATCACGTTGGTCACACCCGCCGAGTTGGTCTCGAGCTACCGGCGTTTACCCGCTGTCATGGACGTTCCCGTCGACGCTGACGGTGCCGTTGCTTCGAACCTCGACCAGCGAATCGCCGTATTCGAACGTGACGCGAATCCCGTCGTTCGTGTCCCGCTCGAAGAGCTGATCGAGCGCCTCGGGATCGACGACGTTGTACAGGGGCTCGAGTTCGTGTGCGGCGGTGCCGGTCGCCGTCGCGAGCGCCTCGACGACGCGGAGACTGATCGAATCGCTGTAGTGTTCTACCGTTGTTCCAGTCATCGTAGTCGGAGCAACGCGAGCGACCGGTATCCGCTTGGCTGTTATACACGTAACGCCGACGCAGCTGCGACACTACGTGTATAGTGTCTCGGTCCGTCGGCGAGTCAGCGTCGCTGTTGTCCTCCGTTGCTCGGCGAACGGATCGTCCGGCACCGATGCCAGATCGGTCCGTTCCGCGATCGGATTCGGATTATATCGAGACGATTCGTTACTGAACGTTCGAATAATATCGAGAAAACAAACCACGCATATCATTGGCAGTCATTCCGTAGGTGCCCTATGGTCGGTAACGCAGTGTGTCACGGACTGCTCGCGAACGTCACGACGCGTTCGATCGCGGTGTTGCTCGGAACGATCGGCGTGGTGGTCGGTCTCGTCAGCGGGATCGCACCGCCCGATCTCGCGACGCTGGGGTTCGGCGCGGCGACGGAACCCGGACTGCTCGTCGTGGGACTCGCCGCGCGAAGCGGCTCCGATGGACCGACCGATATCGAGCGGCTCACCGACGACCTCCGACAGTTCATTTCGCGCATCGAGGACGATCCCGCGTCGTTCGAGCCGGACCGCGCCGACGAATCGACCGATATCGACGAGGCAATCGACTTCGCGATCGACCGGGACGACGAAGTCGGTCGACTGTCCGAGGTTATCGAGGATCTAACGGTCGCGGTACGCGAGCGCGAACGGAGACGCGCCGAGAGCGACCGCGACCGACGGGACCTCTATCGGGTCACGTCCGATCCCGAACTTCGGGGCGAGGCGAAGATCCGACGACTGCTCGAACTCGGCTGTGACCGGCTGGGGCTCGAGACCGGGCTCGTCTCCCGGATCGACGAGGCAAACGACCGGTACGAGGTCGAGACGGCCGTCGGCCACGAGGACGAACTCGAGGGAGCGGTACTTGATCTCTCCACAATTTACTGTCAGGACACGATCGCGTCGGACGATATTCTGGGGATCTACGACGCCGAAGCGACGGGCTGGGAATCGCACCCGGCAGCCGACGAACGCGGTATCAGTTGCTATCTCGGCGGCAAGATCGTCGTCGATGGCGAACTCTACGGGACGCTCTGTTTCCTGAACCGCGACTCCCGGGACCGGCCGTTTACGGCCGCCGAAAAGTCGTTCGTGGATCTGATGAGTCGCTGGATGAGCCAGGCCGTCGAGCGGCGCACGTACGTTCGACGGATCGAGGAGCGCGAGCGACGCCTCGAGCGAGCTCAGCAGTTCACCGACGATATGCTCGACGCCGTCGACGATGTCGTCTATCTGCTCGACGAGGACGGCGAGGTGCTACGGTGGAACGAGAGTTTGCGCGAGGCGACCGGCTACACTGCCGCCGAGACCGAGTCGATGCACGCCCTGGACTTTTTCGACGAGACCGACCACGACCGGATCACAAGCGCGATCGCGACGGTTCTCGAAACCGGGTCGACGCGCATCGACGTCCCGCTCGTGACCAGCGACGGCGAACGAATTCCCTACGAGTTCGTCGGATCGGCCCTCGAGAACCCGGCGGGCGATCGAATCATCGCCGGCGTGGGTCGCGACATCAGCGAGCGCAGGGACAAAGAGCGACGGCTCGAGCGATACGAGCAGTTCACGAACGACGTCCTCGACGCGTTGGACGACGTGTTCTACATCCTCGACGAGGACGGGACGTTCCAGCGCTGGAACGAGACGCTGGTCGAGGTGTCGGGGTATTCGGACGCCGAGATCGAGTCGATGGACGCGCTCGATTTCTTCGACGAGGAAAATCGGTCGCCCATTCGCGACTCGATCGAAGAGGCCTTCGAGACGGGTGAGACGCGGGTCGAAGCGCCGTTGCAGACGAAATCGGGCGAGCAGATCCCCTACGAGTTCATCGCGTCGGTCCTCGAGGATCCCGACGGCCGGCCCGTCGAGGTCGGGATCGGCCGGGACATCACCGAGCGCAGGGACAAAGAGCGTCGGCTCCGCGAGCGCGAGGCCCGACTCGAGCGAACCACGCACCTGCTCGAACAGTCCCAGCGGCTGGCGAAAATCGGCGCGTGGGAACTCGACGTGACCGAGGAACCGTCCGCCCTCGAGTGGACCGCCGAGGTCAGGCGGATTCACGGGGTTTCCGAGGACGAAGAGATCGATCTCGAGCGGGCCCTCTCGTTTTACCATCCCGACGATCGCCCCCGGATCCGTGCAGCGGTCGAGCGCGCGATCGAGGACGGCGAGCCGTACGATCTCGAACTCCGTCTCGCGACGGATGACGACAATCGGCAATGGGTTCGGGCCATCGGCGAACCGGTCTTCGAGAACGAGGAGGGCCATTCCTCCGACGGCCGGTTGCAGTCCGGCGACGGGGAGATCGTCAAACTCCGCGGCTCGTTCCAGGATATCTCCGAGCGAAAGGAGCGCGAACGCGAACTCGAGCGCACCGAGACGATCATTCAGGCGCTGGACGAACTGGTGTACACGATCGATTCGGACGGCCAATTCCGGTTTCTGAACGATGCGCTCACGCCAATTACCGGCTACGAGCCCGAGGAGTTGATCGGCGAGCACGTCTCGACGGTGATGGCCGACGGGGACCTCGAGACGGCCCGGGAGCGGATCCGCGACCTGCTCCGCGCCGACGAACCGTCCCGGACGTTCGAGATGGCTCTCGAGACCGTCCACGGTGACGTGCTCGACGCGGAAAATCACATGGCGCTGTTACCGACGGTCGACGGCGAGTTCGCCGGGACCGCGGGCGTCATCCGCGACATCACCGAGCGCAAGGAACGCGAACGCGAACTCCAAGCGACGAGCGCACGGCTCGAAGCGCTGTTCGAGAACACCCCCGATATGATCAACGTGCTCGATACCGAGGGAACGATTGTCGATGCGAATCGAACGCTTTCCGAGGAGTTGGGCTACGATGCAGACGCACTGATCGGGACGAACATCTGGGAGCACGACCGCCTGTTCGACGCGGACGAGGTCGTGGCCTTGCTCGAAGAGTTGTCGGTCGGCGAACGGCGAAAGTTCGAGGGGGAGTATCAGCGTCGCGACGGCTCGACGTTCCCCGTCGAAATACACCTGATTTGCATCGACCTCGAGAACGAAAACCGTTTCATCGCGATCAGTCGCGATGTGACCGAACGGAAGGAACGCGAACGGGATCTCCGGGAGACGAAACGGCGCCTCGAACTCGCCCTGGAGGGGACGAACACGGGCGTTTGGGAACGCGACTTCGAATCCGATGCGGTCGTCTGGAACGAGACGCTCGAGCGGCTGATCGGACTCGAACCGGGGACGTTCGAGGGGACGCTCGAGGCCTACAGGCGGCGCGTCCATCCGGACGACGTTCCCCGTCTCGAGGCTGCGGTCGATCGAGCGATCGAGAACGACGAACTGTTCCAGACTGAATTCCGGTTGCGACACGAGGACGGGCACTGGATCTGGGTCGGGGCTCGCGGCCGACTCGTGAGCGACGAGGACGGTGGCAGGCGTCTGGTCGGAATCAACAACGACATCACTCAGCGAAAGGAGCGCGAACGGGAACTCGAGCGGACGACGGAGCTGCTCAAACAGGCCGAGAGACTCGCCGGCATCGGCGGCTGGGAACTCGACAGTAGCGGTGATTCGCAATCGGTAACCCTGACGGACGGGTTGCGTCGGCTGTACGAACTACCCTCGGATGCAGTCGTCGGTCCCGAACTCGCGTCTTCGTTCCCGCATTCGGAGGATCGACCGGCCGTTCTCGAAACCGTCGACGCAGCGCTCGAGCACGGCGAAGGGTACGAGATCGAACACCGCATGCTGACAGCCGAAGGGAACGTGCGATGGGTTCGCTCTATCGGTGAGCCCGTCTGGGAGGACGAGGAGGGACGGCGTCCCTCCAGCAGTCGGACACAGTCCGATACTGACGAGATCGTCGGCGTTCGGGGGACGATTCAGGACATCACCGAGGACAAGGAACAGGAACTGGCACTCGAGTCGCTCCACGACGCCGCCCGCGACCTGCTGGGTACCGACACCGAACGGGAGGTCGCGGCGCTGGTCGTCGAGACGGCCGCGGACATCCTCGAGGCGTCGGGCGTGGCCGTCTACGCCCTCAACCCCGATGTGAACCGGTTCGAGCCCGTCGCGTACACCGACGAGTTCGCGACGCTCTGTTCGGGACCGCCGTCGGTCACCGTCGGCGACGACGACTCCGTCCTCTGGAACGCCTACGTGACGGAAACGGGGACGGTCGTCGACGATCCGGCGTCGTTCGATCGGTCGCGGGTCTTCGGGCCGGCGGTCGAGAGCGGGGTCGTCGTTCCGATCGGGGATCACGGGGTCTTCGCGGTCGCGTCGACCGACGGAACGATCGATACCGACGCTCGACGGCTGATCGAGACGCTCGTCGCCACGACCGAGGCCGCGTTCGATCGCCTCGAGAGCGAGGCGAGCCTCCGCGAGCGGGAGTCGGAACTCGAGGAACGGAACCGCCGGCTCAACCGCCAGATCGAGATCACCGAACTTATCAGGCGGATCGATCAGTCGCTGATCGGGGCCGACGGCCGCGCGGAGATCGAACGGACCGTCCCCGAACGGCTGATCGAGGCCGACGACGTCGCGTTCGCGTGGATCGGCCAGCTCGACGCCGGCGGTACCCGACTCGAGCCCCGGGCCTGGGCGGGAACCGGCCAGGAGTATCTCGACGACGTCTCCCTCGAGGGCGACACCGCCGAGCCGGCCGTCCGGACCGCCCGGACCGAGACGCCGACGGTCGTCTCGAACGTCGTCGAGGGACTGCAAGGCGATCCCTGGCGGCGACGAGCCGTCGATCGCGGGTTCCAGTCGGTCATCAGCGTCCCCCTCTCGCACGCGGAGTACTCTTACGGCGTCCTCACGGTCTACGCCGACGAACCGGACGCGTTCGGCGATCTCGAGCGGACGGTCATGACGGAACTCGGCGAGGGGATCGCGAACGCGATCACCGCCGCCAAAACGCGGGAGGCGCTGCACGCCGAAACGCTGCTCGAGTTGACGCTCCGGATCGAGGGCTCGGAGGACCTGCTGTCTCGCATCGCGGCGAAGACGGGTGCCCGGGTCGAGTACGCTGGTCTGGGGACGCACTTCGGCGACGAGACGCTGCTGT
This sequence comes from Natrinema sp. DC36, assembly GCF_020405225.1. Lineage (NCBI taxonomy): Archaea > Methanobacteriati > Methanobacteriota > Halobacteria > Halobacteriales > Natrialbaceae > Natrinema > Natrinema sp. DC36. Next base: position 3,158,528 of record NZ_CP084472.1, on the reverse strand, counting down.
TCTTCGAGACCAGCGGCGTCTCCCCCGACGACGTTCGCGCGGTCCTCGACGATCTCGTCTCGGTGACGGACTCCCGGCTCATCAGCGACACCGACGGCGATTGCCGGTTCGAGGCGACCGTCACCGGCGATGTCATCGCCTCGCGGCTGGTCCGCCACGGCGGCAGTCCGCGGTCGATGCACGCAGACGCGACGGGGACCGAGATCACCGTCGACGTTTCGACGGGTACCGACGTCCGCGAGTTCATCGAGATGCTCCGCGAGGGGTATCCGAACGTCGAGCTCCGATCCCGCCGCCACGTCGAGCGATCGATGGGGACGCGAACCGAGCTCGTCACGTCGCTGTTCGAGGCGCTGACCGACCGGCAACTCGAGGTGCTTCGCACGGCCTACTTCGCCGGCTTCTTCGAGTGGCCACGCGAGAGCACCGGCGAGGAGATCGCCGAGCTGCTCGCGGTGACGCAACCGACGGTCAACAGACACCTGCGGATCGGCCAGCAGCGACTGCTGGCGCAGTTGTTCGAGGACGAAGTTCCCGTTCCCGCGGAGTGATCGATCGGCGTCGGCCGTTCGACGAGGGGGCTCCCCGGCGAGACGGGCCGTTTCGGATGAGCAACGCCCAAGGCCCCCGTCGTCGTACGTCTCCGCATGGAAACGCCCGCACGCCATCGCGACGACGGCCCGATTCGGTCGACGCTCGTCGCGATCGGCCTGGCAGCGTTCGGTATTCTTGCCAGTCAGTTCACGGTCCTCCCTGCCGTCCTGCTCGATCCGGCGGTAATCACGTCACCGATGGAGGCGTCGATCACGAGTCGAGCGCTCCTGTTGACCCTGAACTTCGTCGGCTTCGCGCTCGCCGGCGGGATCTACCTCGCGGCGACCGACCGCGGCTGGTCGTACGTCGACCTCCGAACCCCGACGAAACGGGGCTGGGGCTACATCCTCGCCGGCGTCCTCGGGAGCTTCGTGTTTTACGTTCTCGTCAGCATGCTCGTCCAGTTGCTTTCTCTTCCCACCGCGGAGAACTCTGTCTCGGGCTTCATCGGCGACGACCAGACGATGGTTCTCGTCATGATCGCGATCGTCTTCCTCTTCAACGCGCCAGCCGAGGAGTTCCTCTTCCGGAACATCGTCCAGAAGCGCCTCTACGACGCGTTCTCTCGGCTTCAGGCGGTCGTCATCGCCAGCGCCATCTTCGCGCTGATCCACATCCTGTCGTACGCCGTCTCCCAGTCGCTGCTCGCGACCGTCGTTCCGGTCGTCATCGTCTTCGGCGGCTCGATCATTTTCGGGCTGCTCTACGCGAAAACGGACAACCTCTTCGTTCCGATCGCCGCCCACGCCGCCTTCAACGCCATCCAGTTCGGCATCCTCTACATCGCCCTCGAGTACGAGATCGAGACCGCCGAGCCGTCGACCTCGATACTCGTCGATCTGCTGGCCGTCGTTCCGCTGTAGGCTCCGCGGCTATCGGCTGTTCCACCGTACTCGTCCCCGACCGATCACTTCCACCGCGCTGTCAGTTCCTTTATTACCGGCGGGCGGTGACGGTGGGGTATGTCTCAGGCGAAGGGCGACCGCCGCGAGCGGGAACTCGTCAACGCACTCGACGAGGCCGGCTTCGCGGTCATGCGTGCGCCCGCCAGCGGTTCTGCGACCGAGCGCGAACTCCCCGACGTGCTCGCCGGCGACGGCGAACAGTTCTACGCGATCGAGGCGAAATCGAGTTCGGGCGACCCGATCTATCTCACCGGCGAGGAGGTCGAAGCGCTCATCTACTTCGCGCAGAACTTCGGCGCGAAACCTCGAATCGGCATTCGCTTCGACCGCGAGGACTGGTACTTCTTCCACCCCGGCGACCTCCACGTGACTGACGGCGGTAACTACCGCGTCAAGAAGGAGACGGCCATCGCCGAGGGAACCGACTTCCCCGAGTTCACCGGCCGATCCGAGAAGGTCACGCTCGAGGAAGTCGGCGACGACGGGGCCGATACCGGTCCCGACGAGGAGATCCTCCGCGTGCTCAACGCCGTCGAGCAGGGCGTGATGGACGTCGAGGAGGCCGCGAAAGTTCTCGAGTGACAGTTATCGATTCGGAACGGAAGAGACAAACTGAGCGCGCACTCACAGTTTGCGCGCTATCTCTTCAGTTGCAACGACCAAACGGTAGAATAAATATGGGATAGTGATAAATAATCCGATAGAAACGACACTAAACACCCACAGAAGAATCTGTGCCACCTGTAGTGCGTATGCAAGACTCAGGACCAGGATAAACGCGATTCCGATACCTATTGAAGGCGGTAGTTTTGTCCGCGCTTCTTGGAACGTCGTGCGTTCATATTATGGCCAATACCCTAAATAATTTTCATTTGATGGTGTATTCTTCACGGGTAATCTGGCAGATGATCCGTCCAGGCATTCCGCGAACTTCACGAGTTCGTCCGAATAGAGGCCGTGTTCCTGTCCACTGGTACGCATTCGTTCGTCCGGAACCCAGTTCGGTCTCTCCTTGCGAAGCCGACTCGAGTCGCTACGTCGCCTTCTCGAGGCGGGTCCGCGGGAAGACGTAGATTCGCAGCGACGAGGGAACGACGCCGTTGGGCGCGACGGTGGCGTGGGGATAGATCGCGCCGACGACGGGGACGTCGGGATCGTAGTCCGCGTTGGTCTCGTAGTCTGCGACGGTGGTGTCGGCCGCTCCGATCTCGACGGCGTCGGCTCGCAGTTCCGAGACGTCGACGACGGTGAGTCGATCGCCGGTTTCGCGATCACGGACGGTGTCACCCGCGTAGAGCGCGTGCTCGTCGCAGTAGAACGGCGCGGGTTCGTCCTCGTCGACGAAGATCGTCTCGCCGCAGTCGCGACAGTCGACCGCGATCTCGCCCGGCGGCGGGGTCCGGCCCTCCGTGATCTCGATCGCGACTCTACGGACGTGCTTGCAACGGGCCTCGCGGAAGACGTGATCCGGGCAGGTGCACCGACCCGCCTCGAGGTCCACGAGGTAGGTGTGGTCGCTCGCGGACTCGACCTCGTAGAGGCCGTCGCCCAGCGACAGCACCGACATCGGTTCGATGCGTGCCCGGCGCGATCGCTTCGTGAGGTGATCTGCTGACGGTACTGGAAGCGGTGCTTTCGGTGACGCTGTTGTTTTCATGGGTGCGTCGAAGTGGATTCGCTAGTCGGCTGGCTATTCGACGTGGGTAGGGGATCGATGAGTATAACGGGTTCGCTTGCATCCTCATGGCCGCGGTTTATACGGGAGTCGCGGACGACTGACGACCGCAGCCGACGATCCGACTCGAGGCACCCTTCGAAGCGCTTTTCACCGGTCCGGCGAAACCGCTGGGACAATGCTCGAGCGCGAACAGCTCATCGAAATCGTCGTCGCCGTTACTGTCGTCTTCCTGATGCTGGGGGCCATGATCGCCGTCGGATCCTCCTACGGAGCCGATAACAGCACGCTCTCGCCCGAAGGCGGACAGATACTGGTGGCGGTCATCGCCGGCTTCATTCTCCTGATGACCGCGGCCGGCATTCTCCTCGCGTATCTGCTCAACGACCCCGAGAACGGCCTCGAGGCCAACGACGATGACGACGACGCGGACGCGAAGGGGACGTTCTGAGGGCGTCGGTACGCTTTTCACATTGCTGGTTTGACAATACCCATGGCTAGTGCTGACTCCAGTTCGGCTCGAACGAACGGATTCCGTTCCGGTCAGGCTGCCGCCGTCGTCGTGCTCGTCCTGCTCTGTTCGTCGCTGCTCGTGGGCGTGCTGTCCATCGTCGACCCGGTCGTCGCCGCCGGCGCGGTGGTGGTTCCCACCGGACTCGCGATCGCGCTCCTGTGGCGACTGGCCGTCTCAGGTGACTCGACGACCGATCGCGAGGCCGGGGACGACGGCTCGAGCGTCTGGAACGCGATCCCGTCCGACCAGTACGACGGTCGACACGCCGAATCCGGCGGTCTCGCCCGCGGCGAACAGGAACGGGCGCTACGGGACATCCAGCAACAGGCGGACGAACTGTCCGACGAGCCCTCGCAGAAGTGACGTTTCGAAAAGAACTGCCGCACTTCGACCGTCTTGGCCCCGCAGTCGACCGCAACCGTTCGCCGCTTGCGGTCCAGTCGTCAGCGACACTCAGTCGCCGCTCGCGGCGCTATTCTCGGCGTCGTCAGTCCCTTCTCTCCAGTCCTCGATCTCGTCGTCGTCGGCGTCGTCGATCCGCTGCTCGTAGTAGGCCATCGGATGCGGAATCCGCTCGCAGAGATCGTCCTTGTTCACGCAGTCGCCGTAGGACTGCATCGTCGCACACGAGGGCGGCGAGTACTCCGTCGGGGAGCTATCGCCGCGGATGTGGTCGGTCTGGTAGCGGGTCATCTCCTCGCCGAACGACGAGTTGACGCGGTAGAGGTCGACGATCTGATCGGTGGTCATCCCGATACTCGTCAGGAACGCGGTGATCGCGAATCGGGAGTGGTGCGCCAAGTGTTCGCCCTTCTGTATCTGATCGAGCAGAGCCTTCATACACGGCGGGAACAGGTCCGGAACGACCGTGTCGATATCCTGGGTCAACTCGAGGTCCGCCAGCACCTCGCGGATCTCGGCGGCGTCGTCCTCGAGCGCGGTCGCGATGGTGTCGGGCACCTCGAACGGAAGGCCGTCCTCGATACGGCTCCGGATCGCCTCGCGCAGGAGCGCGAGTAATTCGTCGGCGTCGACGGGCACCTCGCCGGCGTCCAATGGCTTATTAACCAGCCGCCACTCGTCTTCCCACAGGTCCTCGGCCAGCGGGAGGTAGGTGCCGACGTCGATCCGATAGCCGTCGCCGTCGGTCGCCTCGCGAACGTCGTCTCCCAGGTCGAACTCGGCGAGCAGATCCTCGAGTTCGAGTCCCGTCGTCTCGACGCTCTTCAGCTCGGTGGTGTCGGCCATGTCGGCGGTGAAGCGGTCGTAGGCCGTCGCGGCCTCCCCGCGGGCGTACTTTCGGACGAGCACTCGCTCCCCGACCAGCGAGACGAGCACCCGCGCGACGGGATAGGAGAGCAATTCGACGCGAGCCTCGCGGTGTGAGTCCCCGATCTCCCCCTCCCCGAGCGCGGTAATCACGCGTTGGCGCGCGCGGTCGACGACCGCCTGATCCTGCTCGACGACGGTCGCGAGATCGACCGCCTCCGTCGCGACGGACTCGCGAGCGGCCTCGAGAAACGGGTACCGCGCGTGCAGTCGCTGCATCGGTAACAATATTTTACCGCGACGGGATAAACGCGCTGATTATCACAATCGGTCTTTATCCCGCTGAACCGTTCCGACGGGTGGGCCTCGAGCGCCGATCGTGAGCCGAGCGGCCTCAAGACGGTCGTCCCCCGACCGTCACCACGGCGATAAAATCGGATTACCGGGTTCCACAGCCGATCGCACGACACGGGATGACACTGCTCACCTTTCGAGGATCGATTTCAAGGGCGTTCGACACGTCAGTCCGGGTATGCCACAGGCGATGAGAGACGGCGTGTCGATCTACTACGAACACGAGCGGAGCGATGGAGACGGAAGCGCGCCGGTCGTGTTCGTTCAGGGACTCGGATTCGGTCGGTGGATGTGGCGGTGGCAGCGCGAGGCAGTCGCCGACGAGTACGACGTGATCGCTCCGGACAACCGGGGCACCGGCCGCTCGGACGTCGGCCTGCCGCCGCTCGTGGCGCGACTGCCGGGGACGCTCCGCGCCCTCGTCATCCTCAAACTGGCCGGTTACTCGATGGGCGGGCTCGCAGCGGACCTCGAGGCCGTTCTCGACGACGCGGGAATCTACGACGCCCACATCGTCGGGGCGAGCATGGGCGGGATGATCGCCCAGCGCTACGCGCTGGAGTACTCCCGGGCGAAATCACTGACGCTGTGTTGTACGTCCCACGGGGGCCCCGACGCGGCACCGGTTCCCGAGGAGACGCAGGAGCGCATGTTCGATACGCCCGACGGGGCCAGCGAACGGGAGACGATCCGCCATCGAATGCGCCCCGCGTTCAACGAGCGGTTCACCAACCGGAACCCCCACCTGATGGATCGAATCATCGAGTGGCGACTCGAGCAGGACGCCGGCGCCCCCGGTCGCGAGGCCCAGGCCGCCGCCGTCCAGAACTTCGACGTCAGCGACCGCCTCGACGGGCTCCGCGTGCCGACGCTGCTCCTCCACGGGACCGACGACCAGGTCGTCCCCGTCGAAAACGCGCGGCTGCTCGCGGAGAAGATTTCGGACAGCCGCCTCGAACTCGTCGAGGGCGGCTCGCACCTCTTCTTCATCGAAGACGACGAACTGGTCAACGAGCACCTGCTGGCGTTCCTCGACGAGCAGGAGTGACGATAGGTACGAGACTGCGGCCGGCCTGGCGCTGCTCGGGAGGCGGTCGTCAGCTGGCCGCAGTGACGTTCCGGATCCGGATCTCGCCGTCGCTTCGGACGCCGACGTCGAGCCCCTCGTAGGTGAACCACACCAGATGAGTGCCGTCGGTCGCCCCTCGCTGAGCGTGTTCGACCAGGTCGTTGAGCGCGCCCGGATCCATGACGTCGTACAGCGGCGATAGCTCGGCGGGATCGGCCTCGAGAACCGCGGCGACTGCGGTGACGACGGCCTCGCTCGGCCGGCCGTCCGCCGGATCGAACGTCGTGACGTAGCTGTGATCGGGCGACTCCGACTCGTCCGTCGAATCGTTCGGGGAGGGCATACCCTGCTATTGTCGAGAACTTCGGTAGCCACTCGCCTGCCTATATTATCGTATTAAGTAGTCGATGACGCTCGAGCGCGTCAGACGGTCTGCTGTCAGTTAGTTCCGGCGCGCCCGCATGGCGGGTCGCGGGTGTGCCGATAAACAGTTACAGCAGACCGTATCAGTCGCTCTGGATGCGCGGTGCGAGCATGTAGGTGACCTGTCCCTGCCCCTCCGCGAAGCCGAAGTAGATCTTGACGGGGAACTCCTCGCCGAGGTCGAGCGTGACCTCGGTGTCTTTGGGAATCGCCTTGTTCATGTCCTTCAGGTAGTCCAGCGAGAACAGCGAGCGGGCGGGGCCGACCTGCAGATCGATCAGATCGTCCTGGGTGAGCTCGAGGTGGACGTCGTCGGTGTCGCCCTCCGCGCTGACGTAGAAGAATTCGTCGGTTTCGTCGACGCCGAGTGCGATGTGGTCGGAGACCATATCGGCGGCGGTCACCGAACGGTTGACGTCTTTCCCCTCGAGGACGACCTCCGCGGGCAGGTCGAGGTCCGGAATGTCCGGCTCCTGGCGGATCGAGTCGGGATCGATGAGCGCGAGCGTGTACTCGAGCCCGTCGATCTGGATGTGAAGCTTGCGGGTCTCCTCGTCGAGTTCGAGTTGGATGAGCTGACCGGTGTCGGCCATGCCGGCGATATCCTCGAGCCGCGAGAGGTCGACGCCGATCAGCCCGCCGTCCGCCTCGTAGGATTCGAACGCAGACGCATCGAGCGAGAGGTCGACCATCCCGACGTTCGCGGGGTCGACGGCGCGGATTTCCAGTCCGTCTTCCTCGAGGTGGATCTTGCACTCGTCGACCAGCACGCTCACCGAATCGAGCGCGCTGGTGAGCGTTTCGGCGCTCACGATGGCCTTGAACATATAGGTCGGCGTACGGACGGTCGCCATAAAAAGCCACCCTTTACGCGCGAGCGGGCTCGAGTAATCTCGACTCGTGGCTTGGCGGTGATCGCCGGACGACACCGCCTCGAGCAGGAGCCCGTTTCCGGAGACCGCGCGACCGAACGGGCAGTGATGGGCGCGACCACTCGAGGCGGGACCGCGTATTCGCGGCCTGAAACCGCGAGTCGCGGCACCTATCCGTCTCGACCGTCTAGTGACGCTAACTGAGTGTAACTTCGATGGCAGGTAAAGACCACTACTACAACAAGGCGAAGCAGGAAGGGTATCGCTCTCGAGCGGCCTACAAGCTCAAACAGCTCGATAACCTCGAGAACGTCATCGACCGCGGCGATACGGTCGTCGACCTGGGGGCGGCCCCCGGCGGCTGGCTCGAGGTCGCCGCCGAGGCGGTCGGCTCGGAGGGGAACGTCATCGGCGTCGACTTCCAGCGGATCAAGGACTTCGAGGATCACGACAACGTCGAGACGCTCCGCGGAGACATGACCGAAGAGAAGACCCGCGATCGGGTTATCGACGCCGCCGGCGGCCCGGTCGACGTCGTCATCTCCGACATGGCACCCAACATGTCCGGCGAGTACTCGCTCGATCAGGCCCGGTCGCTGCACCTCGCACGGCAGGCCTTCGAGACCGCCGTCGAACTGCTCGACAGCGGCGGGGACTTCGTCGTGAAGGTCTTCGAGGGGCCGGACGTCGACGACTTCCGAGCGGACGTCGAGGAGGAGTTCCAGTACGTCCGCGCGACGTCGCCGAAGGCGAGTCGAGACGAGTCCTCCGAGGTTTACTTCATCGGAAAGGGACGGCTCACCGCCACGGTGCGGCCGGGCGACGAACTCGAGGTCGAGATCGACGCCGTCGGAAACGAAGGCGACGGCATGGCGAGCGTCGACGGCTACCGGCTGTTCGTCCCCGATACCGAGGAGGGCGAGACCGTCACGGTGCGCGTCGAGGACGTCAAGCCGAACTTCGGCTTCGCACAGCGGATCGACCGGGACTGACCGGTCGGCTACTCTTCCGTCTCGAGGCGGTCGTGGCGCTCGTCGATCTCGTCCAAGATATCCAGATTCTTTCGGATCGAGGACCGAATCGCGTCGCTGCGGTTGACGAACTTGCCGTCGTCGCCGACGTGGTCGTCCAGATCCTCGAGGAGTTCCTGCGGAATTTCGACGCTGATCTTGGGCATCAGTCTGGATAGTCGTTCGCGCGTCCTCGACTTAAGAGGGTTGATCGCACGGTTTCAATCGGGATTTCGTCTCGAGACGGATTCCGACTCGGCCGGGACGCCGTTCAGGCGACCGATGTCTCACCCGGGACGGGTCAACCGGCGTGCGGCGGCGCACGCTGTCCGCGAGGTGCGAGATCGCATTCTTGCGCTGCTCGCAAGTAGAACTCGGCTGGGGAGGCGTACGGTTGGGGGAGGCGTGATAATCCGCGCTGCCAGCGCAGCAGAACACGCCCTGTTACCACACGGTTCACTCGTCACTAATCCATTCTCACTGCTCGAGAGTGACGACGGCATCCGCCACGAGACGGTCGTCTCGCAACTCGTCTATCAGTTCGAGAACGGGCACCAGCTCGTCGAACCGAGGACCTCTCGTGGCGACGTAATCGTCTCGGTCCCACTCGATGAAGCGGTCGTCAGCGAGCTTCGGAACGTGAACGAGGTGCATACGGATGCGCTCCTTGTCGCCCGCGTTGCTCTCTCGATCGGTGGACAGATACTCGTGGAGGAACCCCTGGTTCGCTTCAGCAATTTCCTGGGAACTGCTGGACAACTCCGGGACGTGGTATCGGCCGGATTCCAGTAATTCGACCAATAAATCGCGTCGCTGCCCGTCAGCCAACGCCTCGAACACCTCGTCATTGCCAACCATCGAGTTCTTTCTGTCAACTCGCCTTAATCCCTGCTTACGGCCCATACAAACTCATTCTTCTGCCAGTCCGGTGTGGATTTGCCTTGGTACACGAGGGAGTCGGTCGGTCAGCCCTCCGATTCGGTGTGGACGAGCGTGTACCTGACGAGCGACATGATTGCACGACGGAGTCGTTCCGTCACGGCCTGATCCGAAATATCAAGTTCGTCCGCGAGTTCCTTGGTCGTACAGCCTCTCGGGATGTCGTAGTACCCCGTTCGGACGGCGAGCGTGATCGCTTCGCGCTGGAGTTCGGTCAACCCGTACCACGGACCGGCGTCCGGTTTCGTCGGGTTGTACACGCGCTGCACCTCCAGCGAAATCTGCGCGTCCTCGCAGTCCGTCCGAAATCCACTGAGAGCGTCGTGATCGGGAAATCGCAACTCGAACTCCCACGTATCGGGCGTGCCGATGGCACTCAATAGCTGTCCCTCGCTCTCCGTGATTCCCTCGAAGAGGTGATCGTGGTTCGCATCCCAGTCGAGGGTGAAGAGCGTCCTGTCGTCGAAGACGTCTACCTCCGCCGCGCTGGTGACGGCCGGGTGGCGTTGGACGGACTCGAGAAACGACTGTCGCGTCGAGTTGTGGATCCAGAAGAGCGGAACGGCCGCCTCGCCGATGGGGACGAGATTCTCGAGTTCGATGGACGTGATCCCATCGACGTCGAGAATCCGTCCGAGTTCGAAATCCGCAGATGGAACCCGAAATTCTACAATCACGCTCATTACTTGTTCTTGCTCTCTTGGTAAGACATATTCTGACAAAACGAACCGGCATGGTGGACCATGCCGGTACGAAACCGGAAGGGTGTTACTCTCTAGTGGCTCTCTGTGGTATCTTCACACGTCGGCCATCACCGTTAGTGCTTGGTATACCACCCACGTGGGTTATTGACCTTCGTGGCGACCCATCGGTATGGCTACCGTGATGGAGTTTACGAGTCCGGCGGACGAGTTTCCACTGGGGACGATCTTCGAAAACCTCCCCGAGGTAACGATCGACATGGAACGACTCCTCCCACAGGAGGACCTGATAATCCCGTATTTCTGGGTCCGCGGCGCGGCCGCCGAAGACATCGAAGCCGCGTTCGAAGCCCACGCTGGACTGGTTACCATCACACTCATCGATAGCGTCGACGACGAGTATCTCATGCGTGCAGAGTGGGAATCGGAATATTTCGGCATCCTGAGCGCCCTCACCGAAACCAACATCTCCATCCTCTCCGGAGTCGGGACGAAAGAGGGGTGGGACTTCGAAGTCCGCGGTGAGAGCCGTGAGGCGATCAGCGATTTCCGCACCGAATGCCAAACGAACGACATTCCTATCGAGATCACCGCAGTCCACCAGTTGCTCCCGATACAGGGCGACGACTACGAGTTGACCGACACCCAGCGAGAAGCGCTGGTGTTGGCCTACGAACGCGGATACTTCGATTCGCCGCGTGAGGCCTCGCTCGAGGATATCGCTACGGAACTCGGAATCACGCAGCAGTCGCTTTCGTCTCGACTCAGACGCGGTCACCGACGGCTCATCGGCGGGACGGTAATCAATCAGTAGTCTCGACTGGAAATCTAGGCAGCGGTATTAATACCTCCTGTATAATCAGTGGTCGTGTTGAACCGACGCAGACCGCTAGAGTAACGTAGATACCTATGACTGCCAGCTTAGCCAGTACCGAGTTAGAGACGTTGGAGTTCGATCGGGAGTCGGGTACGTACCGTGCCCGGTACGATCAGGACGCGACCGCTGCGAGCATAGCTGTTGTCGCCGCAGTGTCGAACGGTCTGGATACCGATCCGCTCGAACTGGACCCGCTCCACGACACGATCGATACCGATTCCCTCACTGATCTGGTTCGACATCGGGGGCCGCCGAACGAACCGGTCGGCAAGACCGTTGGAACCACACGCCAATGACTACCGACGAGCTGCCGCCCTCGTCCGAAGCGGAGTTGCGTGCCGAATTGAAAGCGCTTCTTCGTCGTGCGCACGACAGTGATCTCGAGATCGAAGGCGGATGGGACTGTCGGAACGGAACCGACTATCCGGACTGGGACGTGATCGTTACTGAAGTACGAAAGAACGAGGAACCGAAGCAGGAGATGCCGTCGACAAACGAGTGATAGAGGGTACGTGCCGCGTGTGAAACGGGTTCTCTGAGCGGTGATAGAGCGAGTTGGTAACACACTTTCTTCTCCAGAGTAAGGGAGGACACTGAGGTGCCCGAGTCGGTACGTCTGTCCGCAAGCTCACCAGTTATAGTAGTCACTGAAAGTCACTGCACACCTGATTGCATGACAGCGATGCGATCAGCGTGTATGTCGTTTCAGTGACTACTATAATTCCGCGTACCGTCATGTCGATTGTACTCCTGTTGGCCCTCTTATCATCGAACGAGGCTTTAAACGAGGCTGAACTGCGGAAAGGAAGTTATTTCGGGGACTAGTATCACCCGTTTGTATGTTACTTTCGGGCACCGTCATCGTCGATGCGTCAACGACTATCGAGGAGGGGGCGGTCGTCACCGAGGACGATTGTATCGTCGCCGTCGGTGACCGTACCGACCTCGTCGAGCAGTACCCTGGCCACGAGCGTCGTGAGTACGATATCCTACTCCCGGGTCTGGTCGGCAGTCACATTCACTCCGTTCAGTCGCTTGGCCGCGGCGTCGCCGATGACACTGCGTTGCTTTCCTGGCTGTTCGATTACGTTCTCCCGATGGAGGCCGAGATGGATGCCGACGTGATGTATACCGCGGCGAAGCTCGGCTACCTCGAGTGTATCGAGTCCGGGACGACCACAGTTATCGATCATCTCTCGGTTCATCACGCTGACGCGGCGTTTGACGCAGCCATCGACGTCGGTATCCGCGGTCGACTCGGGAAGGTGTTGATGGACACGGAATCTCCGGCGGGGCTTCAGCAGGGTACTCAGACCGCTCTCGACGAAACGGAGAAACTCATTCGGGAGTATCACGATGTGAACGACGGCCGCATTCAGTACGCCGTCACACCCCGCTTTGCGGTGAGCTGTACTGAGGCGTGTCTCCGCGGGTGTCGTGACCTCGCGGACGCGTACGATGGCGTTCGCATCCACACACATGCGAGTGAGAACCGCGACGAGATCGCAGCCGTCGAGGAGGAAACGGGGATGCGCAATATTTTCTGGCTCGACGAGGTCGGCCTCACGGGTGAGGACGTCGTCCTCGCACACTGCGTCTGGACCGACGAGGCCGAGCGCGAACTCCTTGCAGAGTCCGGGACTCACGTCTGTCACTGTCCGTCATCGAATATGAAGCTCGCCTCGGGTATCGCACCCGTCATCGACTACCTCGAGCGTGGTATCAACGTCGCACTCGGTAACGACGGTCCGCCGTGCAACAACACGCTCGATGCCTTCACCGAGATGCGACAGGCGAGCCTCCTCCAGAAGGTGGAGACGCTCGATCCGACGACGACGGCCGCAGAGACGGTGTTCGAGATGGCGACACGAAACGGTGCGGAGGCCGCCGGATTCGAGCGTCTCGGCGAACTTCGTGAGGGATGGAAAGCCGACATCATCGGGATGACGACCGATGTAACACGCGCGACGCCAGTCAACGATGTGTTCTCTCACCTCGTCTACGCTGCACACGGCGATGACGTCGAGTTCACGATGGTCGACGGTGAGGTCCTGTACGACGGAAGCGAACACGTCGGTATCGACGCTGCAGCCGTCCGCGAGCAAGCGCGTGAATACGCTACCGAACTGAACGCGACACTGGAACTGTAGGTAGCGCAGTCCGTGCTTATCGGGCAGATCGAAGCCGATCACGAGGCGTTCGACGATCACGTAGTCACGAGAGATACCAACGATGTCTCTCCAGCAAGGATGTCAATCGCGGGAGCAAGTGTAACGAAGCATCCTCAATCGCGGCAACGCGGAATTGCCACGCCCTCCCCAGCCGATTCGTTCGCGCCTCGCGGCGCTCGCTCATCCACTGTCAGAGCGAGCTCTGACAAGCCTTCCCTCACTGCGTCTGCTCACGGGTGCTTCGCACCCGTTCGCATGGTATGCGGGACCGTCGGTCCCGCACTATTCACGAAGACCTCGCGCATCTTCGGACCGCGGCTCACATTATCGAGGCCTTCACTTCGTTCAGGCCTCGCAATTCGCCGCGGCCCAGCGCGCGCCACCGCACGCCGGTTGGCGATTCGGCGTGAGACATGTAACACACCCGTACGAAGCGGTTCCCGGACCGAGTGAACTACGAAATTTCGGGTAAAGAAGCAGCGAGCGTTCGGCGAACACCATCACTCCGTCGCGGTCGCACCGGTGTCCTCGGCGTCCGGTGGGGCCGCCGAGCCGCCGCCACCGCCGAACAGCCGGCCGCCGCCCGTGAGGACGTAGAGGACGGCGAGGCCGAGCAGGTAGGTGAGCGAGATCGGGATGGCGAACAGCAACATCATGAGGATCCCCTTCGGGCTGAAGAAGGCGGCGATGACGAAGATCCCGACGACGACCGGCCGCCAGCGCTCGAGCATCGAGCGGTAGCTGACGACGCCGCCGACGTGGAACAGCGCCATCGTGACGATGATGTTGAGCAGGAAGCCGATGCCGACGGTCGTGGCGATCACGAGCCAGAAGAAGCTCTTGATCCGGTAGGAGATGACCATCCCGTTGCTGATCGCGTCCGAGACCAGATACGAGATGATCGTCGGCGCGACCCAGAAGAACCCGAGGTAGGTTCCGACGGCGAAGCCGACGAGCAGGCCGCCGCCCCAGACGACGAACGTGCGCCGGTCGCCGTACACCAGCCCGCGCTCCTTGGCTGCCGGCCAGGCGTAGAACAGTATCACCGGCAGCGTGGCGACGAGCCCGGCGAGGGCGCTCACTTTCGCCTCGAAGATGAGCACTTCGACCGGATGTAACGCGACGACGATGTCCATCGCTTCGATGAGTTCGCCGAGGTTCATCCCGCTCGGGTCGATGTCGTTGCGGCTGGCGACCTCGTCGAGCACGTGCTGGGGAACCCGATCGAGGAAGAGCCTGAGGATGTCCCCGAGACCGCCCGAGTAGAGCCAGAAGAAGGTGCCGCCCATGACGACCATGAACAGCCCGACGATGCGGAACACCTTCGAGGTGAGACTGTTGAAGATGAAGGCGATGTCGTAGGCGTAGCCGCCGATGTCGTCCTCGGTGGTCTCGTCCTCGGTAAAGGGATCGAGCATGCCCGCGGCGGTGTTCGCGAAGAGGCTCTCGTCCTCGCCACTGTCGCCTCCTGCACCGCTCGCTGCGACACTGCCCGCGGCCGCGCCGTCACCGCCGTCGTCGGCCGTCTCGATCGAATCGAACCTGTCGAGGATAGCCTGCGCTTTTGCCCGGTCGTCGTCGTACATCGCCTGCCGGGAGTACTCGAGCGCCTGGTCCTCGCTCATACTGTGGAAGACCTGCACCGACACGTCGTCGATGTCCTCGACCGCGAGCGTCTCGAAGTCGACGTCCTCGTGGGTGTCGGCCCGTTGAATGTCGTCCGATCGCGGATAGACCGGCTGCTGGAGCACGTGGATCGTATAGCCGAACAGAACGACGAATCCGACGGCGGCAGCGACCAGGAGGCCGACCGCGACCTCACCGGCGAGACCGTGCGCGTTCGCCATCGCCTCGAGCCCGAGGGTTCCGCTGGGGCGCAGCCACGACGGGAACGTGGGGTAGACGGACTCGCGGAGGTAGCCGAAGCCGCCCTGGTTGACCGCGACGGAGATCGCGGCCGCGACGACGGCGAGCACGCCGCCGAACTGGAGGAGACGCCGCTTGACGTGGTCGGTTCCCGTCCCCTCGGATTTCGCCGCGCCGCGCCGGCGGACGTTGGTGACGACCTTCGCCAGGCCGAGGCTGAAGACGTAGAGGATAATCATCGGCATGGCCCACATGACCTGCGTGAACGGATCCGGCGGCGAGAACAGGGCCCCGAAGATGACGATCCCGACGACGGCGTGTCGCCACTTGTCCCGGAACGTCTCGTAGGGGATGATCTCGGTGTAGGACAGCACGCCCATCAACAGCGGGAGCTGGGCGGCGAGTCCGAACGAGAGCGTCAGTAGCGCCATGAACTCGGTGAACTCGGTGATCCCGTAACTGGGTTTGACGCCGGCGCTGACGGCGTTCCCCGCGAGGAAGCCGAACGCGTACGGGAAGAAGATGGTATACGCGTAGACGACGCCAGCGACGAACAACGAGAGCGCCATCACGACGAAGCCGGCGATGTATCCCTTCGAGATCGGGACGACGCTGTGATAGCCGCGGCGACGGATCGCTTTCCGGGAGAAAAAGAGCAGTGCGGGAATCGCGACGACGGCACCCGTGATCATCCCGATTTTTGCCTGCAAGAGGATCACCTCGAACGGCGTTCGCGTGATGATGTCGGTCGAGCCGGCGATCTCCTCGCTCATCTGGCCCTTCGCGGTCGCCTCGAGGAAGTCCCAGACGACCACGCGAAGCGCGTAAAAGGAGCTGACGAAGCCGATGAGAAAGACGATAAACACCTTCTGCAGGTGCTCTTGGGCACCCGAGAGGAGCGCGCCGATCGTCTCCCGGCCGCTGTTGATGGCCCGGGCGGTGTCCTCGTCGACGGCAGAACTCATTGGGTTGGGGTAACTGACATCCAGTTATCAACCTTTCGAGTGGGTGTGCGGGTTCGTGGGGCGATCGAACGGCCTTCTCACTCTCGAGGGGTAGTCGTAAGAAAAAGGCCTATAACCGGTGGCCTATCAGTATTCCGTAGATGTCGGACGAGCCGGCGGACGATCGCGATGTCGAGTCCCCCGAAGAGTCACGGGAGGACCCCGATATCGAGGGCCCCGACGAGTCACGAGAGGACCTCGACGAGCGACGGCTGGCTCCGGACGATGCCGCCGAATCCGAACCCGGCCCCGCCTCCGATACGGGCTCGTCAGCGACCGCCGGCGTGGAGTCGTCGACCCTCGAGACCGACGGCGAAGGCGTCGTCGGCGATCCGCACGCCCCCGAGCAGCCGTACCCCGATCCCGACGACGATATCGGGGGGCTCTCGACGCCGCCGGACGACGAGGAGATGCCCCTGGCCGATCACATCGAGGAGATGGTGCTTCGGCTGGCGGTCGTGTTGCTGTTCGGGGCCGGCGGGACGGCGATCGGGTTGCTGTGGGCCTCCGACGCGATCGAGTTCATCTGGTTCAACGTCTTCCCCTACGACGCCGGCGAGGTCCCGCCGCCCCACGTCTACAACCCGCTCGAGCTGTGGTTGACCCGGATCAAGATCTCGTCGCTGCTCGGGATCATGATCGCGCTGCCGGCGTTCGTCTACGAGTGTTACCTGTTCATGCGGCCGGGACTGTATCCGAACGAGCGAAAGTACTACCTCGCGGCGGTGCCGACGAGCGTCGTTCTCGGCGCGATCGGGATGCTGTTTTCCTACGTGCTCGTGTTGCCGATCCTCTTTCGGTACTTCACCTACTACGCGGAGGGGAGCGCCGAGATCGCGTACGCGCTGGGCGAGACGTTCAACCTGATCATCACGCTCATGGGCTTCCTCGCGATCGTGTTCCAGATTCCGCTCTTCATCATGCTGGCGATCATGATGGGCGTGACGACCCGCCGCTGGCTGGCCCAGAAGCGGCTGTACTTCTGGGCGGGCTTCGCGGGGCTCTCGTTCATGTTCACGCTCGATCCGACCGGGATGGCTCCCATCCTCGTCGCCGTCACGATGATCCTGCTGTTCGAAGGGACGCTGTTCGTCCTGAAGTGGGTCGGACGCGAGTAGTCCGACTCGAGCCGGTATCGAGCCGATACGGGGCATTTTCGCTCCTATCGGCTGTCACACGTGCGATCGATCGGTCGATACCTCGATTCCCGACAGCTGTGGCCGGTCGTCTAGTGTGACCGACGGTCTACTCTTGGGAATCCATAGCACGGAATGCATTCGTGGACATCTGTCCGCTCGGCTCGGCGGAATAGCCGCCGTTTAATCCCCTTATATTCTCCCTATCCGTTCGCATATTGTGGACTCTCTCCGATTCGGCCGAGAAAATACGTTGTTTGTAAACGATCACCGTTTAGTAGTTGCATATGTTTTCTTGATCCGTGAAACTCTGAATGATATCGCGCAAATATATCTCCGATGGGTGTGATTGTAAATCACACAGCCCCGTCCACGTCGCGTCCCGGAGGTGTGAGCCGTGACCGATCTGGTGCCGACAACGTGTATGCGGTGTGCGGTCGGCTGCGGGCACGTCCAGCAGGCTCCCGATCGCGGCTACGGCCTCGGGACCGTCCGCGGCGATCCGAGTCATCCGGTCAACAGGGGACTGGCCTGTCAGCGCGGCGTCAGCGAGACCGCCGATCCGGGCGGCGAGTGGCTCACCAGACCGCTCGTACGCAAGGACGGCGAGCTCGTGGCAACCACCATCGAATCGGCCCTCGAGCGCGCGGCGGAAGGTCTCGGTACCGCGCTGGAAGACGTCGGGAGCGACAGCGTCGCGGTACTGGGGAGCGGGCAGCAGACCAACGAGGCCGCCTACGCGCTGGGCAAGCTCGCCCGCGGCGGCTTCGGAACCCGCTACTACGACGCCAATACGACGCTGTGTATGGCCTCAGCTGTCACCGCCTACTACGACGCGTTCGGCAGTGACGCGCCGCCGCCGACCTACGACGACATCCCCGAGGCCGAGACGCACGTCGTCTGGGGCGCGAATCCGTCGGCCGCCCACCCGGTCATGTTTCGCTGGATCCGCCAGTCCGCCGACGAGGACGACTCCGAACTCATCGTGGTCGACCCCGTCCACAGCGAGACCGCCGAGGTCGCCGATCACCACGTCCCGCTCGAGCCGGGCGGCGACCTCGCGCTGGCTCGAGCCGTTCTCGCTCGAGTCATCGAAACGGACCGCGTCGACGAAGAATTCGTCGAGGAGGCGACGGTCGGCTTCGACGAACTCCGCGCGGAGCTTCCCGACGCGGCCGAGGCCGCCGAGATGGCGGGCGTTTCGATGGCCGACGTCGACCGCCTCGCGGACGCGCTCGAGGATCCCGCACTGCTCTACTGGGGAATGGGCATCAATCAGAGCGTCAACGGGACCGCGGCCGCCGGCGCGCTGATCGATCTTTGTCTCGCGACCGGCAACCTCCGGCCGGGATCGGGACCGTTCTCGCTGACCGGCCAGGCCAACTCGATGGGGACCCGCGTCTGCTCCTCGAAGGGCTCGTGGCCCGGTCACCGCCCGTTCGCGGATCCGGATCACCGTAGAGCGGTCGCCGAGACGTGGGGCGTGCCGGTCTCGCGGTTCCCCGACGACACCGGGCCGGGACCGGTCGGCATCGTCGACGCGATCGGCGAGGACGTCGACGCCGTCTACGCGGTCGCGACCAATCCCGTCGCTGGCATGCCCGACACGACGCACGTCCGCGAGAAACTCGAGGACTCGTTCCTCGTCGTACAGGACGCCTTCCGCAGCGAAACGGTCGAGTACGCCGACGTCGTCCTGCCCGCGGCGACGTGGGGGGAGTCCGAGGGAACGACGACCAACATGGAGCGGACCGTCTCCCGGGTTCGAGCCGCGACGGAGACCCCCTCGGGCGTCCGGACGGACCTCGCGTTGATCGGCGATCTCGCCGATCGCATCGTTCCCGACCTGTTCGACGAGACACCGGATCCCGAATCGGTCTTCGACGAGTTCGCAGAGCTGACAGCCGGCACCCCCGCCGATCTCTCCGGGATCAGTTACGACCGCCTCGAGGCCGAACGCGCGGTTCGCTGGCCGGCACCGGCACCGGACGTGTCGGCGGGCTACCGGTACTACGAGGCCGGGGACGGCGGCGAGACCGATTCCGGCGCCCCGACCGACGAATCGTGGTCGTTCTACACCCAGTCTGGCCGCGCGCGGTTCTCGACGGGCGAGGCCCGGCCGCTTCCCGAGCCGACCGACGAGTCCTATCCGTTCACGCTGACGACCGCGCGCCGTCCGGACGCGTATAATACCGGGGTTCGAACCCGCGAAGACGAACCGCCGACGGCGCGGGTCAGCCCGGCGACGGCCGCCGCGATCGCGGACGAACTCGAGGCCCCCGTCGACGGCCACGTGGGCGACGAGCCCGAGGAGGGAGACGAGGAACAGCAGTACGGCCGCGTGGTCTCTCGACGGGCATCGGTCACCGTCAGCGTCGAGACCGACGAGGCGATCCCGGACGGGGTCGTCTGGCTGCCGATTCACCACCCCGACGTCAACGATCTCACGCTGCCGGACGCCGACCCGCGCTCGAACGAGCCGAACTTCAAGCAGTGTGCGGTCCGCCTCGAGCCGCCGCGGGAACGCGACGTCAGGGCGGTCGCGGAAGCGAGTGCCTGAGGACTTATGACCGCGAAATCGACATCCGATCCGGCGAGCGGTGGCACACCCCCGATCCGGGGGAGTCCGCGACGGGGTGTGGCGTCCGCGACGCTCGGCTTCTTCGTCGGCTTCGCCGGCGTGGTGCTCTACGGCCCCGTCGCGACCGAACTCGAGGGGGCGATGGGCCTCTCAGGGCTCGCGCTCGGACTGCTGGTCGCAGCGCCGCAGTTGACCGGCTCGCTCCTTCGCATTCCCTTCGGCGCGTGGGTCGAGGACGTCGGGGCGGCGAAGCCGTTCCTGGTTTTGCTCGGCGGTGCCGTCGTGGGGATGGCCGGCCTGTCGACGATTCTCGTGACCCTCGGGACCGACGGTCTGACGATGGCCCACTATCCGCTCGTCTTCCTGTTCGGCGCGCTTTCGGGCTGCGGGATCGCGACGTTCTCCGTCGGGGCGGCCCAGACGTCGTACTGGTCGCCGGAGGACCGACAGGGAACGATGCTCGCGGTGTACGCGGGTCTGGGCAACAGTTCGCCGGGAATTTTCACGCTCCTCGTCCCCGTCGCGCTCGCCGTGCTCGGCCTGACGGGTGCGTACCTCGCGTGGTTCGGCTTCCTCGTTTGCGGGACGTTCGTCTACGGCGTCATCGCCGTCGACCCCCCGTTCTTCCAGCTCCGGAAGCGGGGGCTCGAGGCCGACGCGGCCAAACGGGCGGCCGAAACGGGTGGTCAGGAGCTGTTCCCGAGCGGGGACGCGATGGCGTCGATCCGCGAGGCGGCCGGCATTCCGCGAACGTGGGTGCTCGTCGCGCTCTTCTTCGCGTCGTTCGGCGGCTTCCTCGCGCTGACGACCTGGTTTCCGTCCTACTGGACGGCCGTCCACGATCTCGACCTGCAGGCGTCGGGTGCCCTCACCGCGATCGCCTTCACGCTACTCGCGGCGCTCATTCGCGTTCCGGGGGGCGTCATCAGTGACCGAATCGGCGGCGAACGGACCGCGATCGCGAGTTTCGCCGTCGTCGCCGTCGCCGCGGCCGTTCTGATGGCGGCGCGGACCGTCCCGCTCGCGATCGGCGCGACGGTCCTGCTCGGTATCGGGATCGGCGTCGCCAACGCGGCGGTGTTCGGGCTCGTCCCGAAGTACGTGCCGGAGGCCGTCGGCGGCGCGTCGGGGCTGGTCGGCGGACTCGGCGCGTTCGGCGGCTTCGTCATCCCGCCGATACTCGGGCTCTTCGTCGATCTGCAGGGGACCGCCGGCTACGCGAACGGTTTCGTCGTCTTCCTCGTCCTCGCGATCGCCTCGATCGGCCTCTCGGGCGGGCTGTACCGCGCTCGAGTGGTGCCGACGCCGGACGGTCCGGTTCCGTCCGACGATTGAACTCGTCCGGTTTCCGATCCGATTTCTACCCGATCGTCGAGTTCGATGCCAGCCACACACCCGGTCGTGACGTTATCCCGGCCGTGTCACCCACCGCGCGTCGGTCTCGTGCCCCGAGATCGAAGACGATAGCCGCGATTGCTCGCGAAACGGGGTCGAATCGCGCCGACCGTCTTTGAAATCGGCCATTCTCTACCCCGCTGAGCCGTGATATACATCCTAATACAGACTATATCCCATTGGAGATCTCACGTCCGGCCCCGAATACGAGCCAAAATAAGCTATTTGTAAACGATTACTGTTATATGATTTAGGAACGTGTCCTCGAAACGTGAATTACGTCATGTTTGGCGAAGAACTCTGCAGATTCGAGTCCGATCGTCCGGTCGGGGTGGTCCGCGATGGCGCATAAGAAAGAGGAACTCAAGGAGGGCTGTTACGGGGACGAGGTTCGCGAACACATCCTCGAGTTCGCCGAAAACGGCGGCTACGAGGCGATTCCGGAGGACGAGCACGAGAAGTGGTTCACCCGGTTCAAGTTCTGGGGACTGTTCCACCAGCGCTCCGGGCAGGAATCGTATTTCATGATGCGGCTGACCAACGCCAGCGGCATTCTCGAGCCCGACCAGCTGCGGACGATCGGCGAGGTCGCCCGCGAGTACGCGACGGGTCCCGTCGAAAATCCCGAGTTCGGCAACGGCTGGATCGATCTGACGACCCGCCAGTCCGTCCAGTTGCACTGGCTCAAACTCGAGGACGTGCCCGAAATCTGGGAAAAACTCGAGTCCGCCGGCGTTCACTCCCGCTCGGCGGGCGGCGACACGATGCGCAACATTTCCGGCTGCCCGCTCCACGGGAAGGCCGAAGAGTTCGTCGAGGCCGGTCCCCTGCTCGAGCGCTTCGAGGAGGAGCTTCGCAAGGACGATGCGCTCGCGAACATGCCCCGGAAGTTCAACATCAGCGCGTCGGGCTGTACGGTCGGCTGTGCGCAGGACTCGATCAACGACATCGGGTTCGAGCCGGCGACGAAGGAGGTAGGCGGCGAGACCGTCAAGGGGTTCAACGTCCGTGTCGGCGGCGGGCTCGGCGGCCGCCAGCCCCGCGCCGCGACGCCGCTCGATATCTTCGTTCGACCGGAGAACGCCTACGAGGTCGGCCGCGGCTTCGTCGAACTCTACCACGACTACGGGAACCGCCAGAATCGATCGAAGAACCGCGCTCGGTTCTTCGCCGAGGACTGGGGGATGGAGAAAATTCGGGAGACGCTCCAGGCGGAGTACGTCGACTTCGAAATGCTCAGCGCGGGCGAGGACTTCCGCGAGGAGTACACCTATAACGCCGGTCGCCCGGTCGCGGACGGCCAGCACGACCACGTCGGCGTCGGCGACCAGTCGGACGGGCGGAACTACGTCGGCCTGAGCGTTCCCGTCGGCCGGCTCCCGGCCGAGGACGCCATCGAACTGGCCGACTACGCAGACGAGTACGGCTCCGGCGAGGTCCGCCTGACCCGCCGCCAGAACCCCGTCATCGTCGACGTCGCCGACGGGGATCTCGAGGACCTGCTCGCCGAACCGCTGCTCGAGACGTACCCCGCCGAGCCGAGCCCCTTCGAGCGCGGCGCGATGGCCTGCACGGGAACGGAGTTCTGCTCGATCGCGCTGACCGAGACGAAAGGGCGGATGGCCCGCATGCTGCGCTGGTTCAACGAGAACGTCGAGTTGCCCGACGACGTCGGCACGATCAAGATGCATTACTCCGGCTGTACCGCGGACTGCGGGCAGGCGATGACCGCCGACATCGGCCTGCAAGGGATGCGCGCCCGCAAGGACGGTGAGATGGTCGAGGCCTTCGACATCGGCGTCGGCGGCGGCATCGGCGAGGAGCCCTCGTTCATCGACTGGGTGCAACAGCGTGTGCCGGCCGACGAGGCCCCCGGTGCGATCCGAAACCTGCTCCAGGCCTACGCGGCCCACCGTTCGGAGGGACAGACGTTCCGTCAGTGGGTCGAAGCGACCGGCACCGAACAGCTCGTCGAGTTCTGCGAGCCCGAGGAGACCGACTTCGAGGCACCGTACATGGCCGACGCCAAGCAGTCGTGGTACCCCTTCGCGGAGAGCGAGTCCGCGGCGGCCGCGGCCGGCGAGGAGTCCGCGGCTCCCTCGGACGACTGAGAGGGAGACGATACCGGTTCGGCGGCGGTATTAAACCGATTTCTCGAGCACGTATTTATCAACTTCCGGACCGTATAGTCGAACATGCCCGAAGAAGTACTCTTCAAATCCGAAAGCGACCAGAGTCGAGCCGAGATCGCGTCCCTTCTCCGACGCGTCGCGGACAACCTCGAGGACGGCGAGGCGATCACGCTCAAAGCCGGCTCCGAGTCGGTCACGCTCGAGCCGCCTGCTCGTCCCACCTTCGAGGTCAAAGCCGAGCGCGAGGGGCCGGCCGACGCGCCCGGCGAACTGAGCGTCGAGTTCGAACTCGAGTGGGACGAAGGCGGTGAAGGGAATGAGGACGGCGGTGGACCGCTCGAAATCGAATAATCCGGCCGTTCGACTACGTGCGTAGGTGTGGGTGGTGACCGCCCGCAGTCGACTCGCGAACGACACCGTTAGCGGTGCTCACATGTCCGTTCGTACGCGTAGTCGAGGGCGTCCTCGAGCGAGCCGGGGCCGTCGTAGCTGGCCGAGAAGAGATCCATGAAATCTCGAGCGATTCGGTTACACCGTTCGAACGTCAGGACGGTTCTGACCCGCATCGTTTCGGAGAGATCGAGCCCCGGGTAGCTCGTCGCCGTCAGCGAGTAGCCGGGGTGATCTTCGCCGTCGAGCGAGGCGGGCGCGACCTTGAGCCGTAAATCACCCGATTCGTGGCGGTACGTCCGATACTGCATTTCCCGGCCCGTGTCGGCCGGGGTATAGGTCCGACACTCTTCCGTGTTCCACTCGAGCGGCACGTCGGCTTCCATCGATCACTGATACTAACTCGAGTGCTACGTTCGTATCGCAACGAGCAATATTACCGGACGATAGTCCAGAACCTTCACCTATGTCGGGTTCTCTGGTTCATAGGCGATTATATTTTGGATGTTTGTCTACTCACGAACGTAATTCGTTACAATCGATAAATCCATTCTCGTAGCGGCGGCCGGTTTCTCGCCTCCGTTCCGCGATTGACTGTCGATTCTTGGTCGGGAGGGGTCAGTTATGGCTCGAGGAGTTCGCCTCGA
The DNA here is from genome assembly GCF_020405225.1 of Natrinema sp. DC36. Classification (NCBI taxonomy): domain Archaea; kingdom Methanobacteriati; phylum Methanobacteriota; class Halobacteria; order Halobacteriales; family Natrialbaceae; genus Natrinema; species Natrinema sp. DC36. Next base: position 3,134,004 of record NZ_CP084472.1, on the reverse strand, counting down.
CGGTCGGCTCTTCATCTTCGGTTCCGGGACTGACGCTCCCGGTCCGGTAGCCGTGGAGATCGAGCGTGACGTGATCGAATCCCAGCTTCGAGAGTTCCGCCCGGACCGTCTCGACGAACTCGCGTTCCAGGGCGCGCTCGAGTTCGTCGGGTGCGACCTCGATGCGGGCGAGGCCGTCGTGGTCGCGGACGCGGAACTGATCGAAGCCCCACTGGCGGAGCAGCGCCTCGGCCCGTTCGATTCGCGCGAGTCGGTCGTCGGTCACGTCGAGACCGGTCGGGATCCGCGAGGAGAGACAGGCCATCGAGGGCTTGTCGGCGACCGACAGATCGTAGCGGTCGGCGATCTCGCGGACCTCGTCCTTCGCGATGTCGTGGGCCAGCAGCGGTGAATGCACGTCGAGTTCCTCCACCGCCTGTAGTCCGGGCCGATGGCCCGCGCCCGGATCGTCCGCGTTCGTGCCGTCACAGACCGTTCCGACCTCGAGTTCGCGGGCGGTCTCGAGCATCTCGCCGAGTCGCATCGTCCGACAGTGATAGCAGCGATCGTCGTCGTTTTCGACGAACGCGTCGCTCTCGAGTTCGGAGAAGGAGACGATTTCGTGGCGGATACCGATCTCGCCTGCGACCCGTTTGGCGTCCTCTAGTTCGGCCGCGGGAAGCGTCTCGCTCTTCGCGGTGCAGGCGACGGCGTCCTCGCCGAGCGCGTCGCGGGCGAGCGCGGCCACCACGCTCGAGTCGACTCCGCCGGAGAAGGCCACGAGGACCCCGTCCCGGCCGGCGAGGTCGGTGCGCGCGGCCTCGAGTTTCGCCTCGACCGAAGTCATTGCCCGTGGTTCGAACCGGACGGGCAAAAGGACGTTGTCCCGATTTCGTGTGTTCCGATGTCGTTCGCTCGTCTGCGCGTCGCACGGCCGGTTGCAGTCAGCAGCGCGCCGGAGGGTTAAGGATCTGTTTGTGGTACCGAACACGAGCATACTATGTCCGTATCCGATCGGTTGCGCTCGCTCTCCGACACGGAGGGTCACACCGAAGACGTCGATGCGCATTCGCGCGAGGAACACGTCGCCGACGCGGTGGCTCGCGGGATCCAGGGCGGTTTCGTCGCGACGCTGATCATGACCGCCTTTCGCCTTCCGCTCTTGCGATCGCTGCCGCCGTCGGCGAACTTCTGGTCGCAGTACGTCGCCGGCGGCGACCCCGACGACCACACGATCCCCGGCCTCGCTCTGCACCTGCTCTACGGAATCAGTTCGGGCGCGCTCTTCGGGGTCCTGTTCTCCCTGTACGACGCCGGCCGGTCGATCGAGCCCGAACAGCGCGGACTCGTCTGGGGCTCGGTCTACGGCATGGTCCTGTCGGCCTTCGGTACACAGGTCATGCTGAAGGAACTGCTCGATATCCGCCTCGAGGCCGACGAACTCGCGCTCTTTCACGCCGGCCACCTCGTCTACGGCCTTTCGCTCGGGGCCTGGGTCGGCTCCCGAACCGAGGGCGTCGAAGATCCGGAACGAGAATACGAGTACGACGACGGCAACTAACCGTCGGTCCCGCTCAGCTCGTCGACGTCTTCCTCGAGTCGGCTCGCGTACTCGAGTCGCAGCTCGCGGGCGTCGGCTTTCGTCACGTACTGACGGCCGTCGATCTGCGTCGAGATCGGGTGATAGTCGCCGACGGTGAACCCCATCCGCTCGAGGTAGTCCGCGACGGCCGCCGACTCGAGCCCCTGCTCGATCGCCGACTCGGCGAGACCGCGGACGGTTTCGAACGCGGGGAGGGCGATCCCCTCGTTCGTAACGTGGCCGGGTCGAGCCCGCGGGACGCCGCTATCACTCGCGATTCCGCCGTCGACGCTCTCCCGGCGGCCGCCGTCTCTCCCGCCCGCACCGTCGATCCGGACGGTGGTGTGGTGGAGCCGCTCCATCACCGTCTCGAGTTCGTCGACCAGTCGGAGCAGCTGGCTCGGCAGGGCGGTGTCGGGCGAGCGCCACTCGACGGTCGGCATCGAATCGCGCAGTCGCACGGGCGTCCAGACCACGTCGTCGGGCGAGAAGTGCTCCTCGACGGCCGCCGCGTCGACGCCCGCCGCGACGGCCGCCGTTTCGAACTCCTCGTAACAGTGCTCGAGCCGTCGGTGCCACTCGCCGACGTTCTCGACGTAGCGCCAGAGCTGGCCGTGTTTCGGGAACGCCGCGTAGCTCTTCTTCCGGTAGCAGTGGGCACGGGCCCCGTTGGCGATCCGTTCGCCCCGATGGTACGGCGAGGAGTTGACCAGCGCGAGCGCCGGGTCGAGGGCGATGAGCGCGTTGAGCTGGTCGGTCACGTTTCGCTTCTCGACGTGGATGTGGGTCCCGGCGCAGTACTTCGCGTAGTCGAAGTTCTCGCCGATCACTTCCTTCTGGATACAGCCCCGCTCGTCGGGGCGGCGGTCGATCTCGTCGCCGTTGATCGGCGTCCCCAGCGGGACGAGGTGCTTGTCCAGCTCCGCCGCTCTCGAGAGGACGTCCTCGAGTTCCGTGACGAGTTTCGTGCGGAGCCCCGAGACCGTCTCGCAGGGCGGCGTCTTCAGTTCGAACAGCGGTTCGACGAACTCCCGCTCCGTCTGTGACGACACGTCGGCGAGCGGCCCCGGTTCGGTGAGGTTGCCGTCGCTGTCGACGACCCAGTACTCGACTTCGATGCTCGTTTTCATGCTCGAGGCCTCTTCGTTCCCGTCGGTCGGCCGGTCGGGTTGTGGTGCGGTCCGCGACGACGCAATTCGGCTCGGTCTGCTGGCTGGAAAACCGGTACTCGTTGTCGGTATCGGTCCGATTGGACCGATTCGTGGAAGTGACCGCGCCCTGCAGCCGCCACCCGTATTTCATCGGGCCGTCGCTCCCGGTAGTGTGAGTCCGATTCGACCGGGAGGACCTCGACGACGACAAACGAAAGGCGATCACGGAGCTGATCGACGACCTCGCGAACGAGCACCTCGAAGACGCCGATTTCGACAATTGAATCCGATCAGCTCCTCGGTACGGGGACCGGAGCGCTCACTCCGGATCGAACCCACCGACGAGATACTCGAGGGCGAACAGGGCGACTGCACCCACTGCGGCCCACGCGGCCGTCAGAGCGATCGTTTCCGTCGTCCACGCGTGCGTTTCGCCGATGTTGTGCAGCGGGGCCGGAACCGAGCCGGCGATCAAACTCACCAGGAAGACGAGCGTCAGCTCGCGGTTGCGGGCCAGCGCGGTGCGCACGACGCGGGCGATGGTAACGAGGCCGACGACGCCGCCAGCGAGGAACAGCACGACGGTCGTTCCCGGATCGGTGACGGCGGCGAGCGAGCCATCGCCGAGCAGGTCGCCGATGGCGTGGACGAACGCACTCAGTTCGTCGGAGAGGAAGATGTACTGGCCGAGCAGGATCAGGATGAGCGAACCGGAGATTCCCGGCAGGATCATCGCGCTGACGGCGATTGCGCCGGCGACGAGGATCACGACCGGACCGCCCCCCGGGAGCGTGACGAGGTCGGCGGCGACCAGTAACGCGAGCCCGGCACCCGCGGCCGCGGTCCCCGCGTGAACGGGCGTCGTGAACGTCAGACTCCGGCCGAGCGTGATCGCCGAGGCGGCGATCAACCCGGTGAAGAAGCCGAACATCGCGACCGGGTTGGACTCCGCGAGCGTCGAGACGAGGTCGGCGATCAGCACCACCGCGGTGGCCATGCCGACGCCCAGCGGGAGCAGGAATCCGAGATCCAGTTCGAGCAGCGCCTCGTGCGCTCGATCGCGCCGCTCGGAACGGTAGCCCCGGAGGACGGCGACGGCTCGGCCAGGCGTAAACGCCGTGACGGCGGCGATTAGCCGGCCGTAGAAGCCCAGCAGGAGCGCGACGGTGCCGCCGGAGACGCCGGGAAGGGCGTCGGCCGTCCCCATGCAGAGCCCGTAGCCGTAGGCCCGAAGCAACTCGAGTCGGTCGACGACGACGTCGGTTCGTTCATACTCCATGTGTTCGTTCCTGGCGTCGCTGGTCGGCGTCGCGGCTCGACAGCGTTCGATACCACCGTCTCGAGCCCGAGCGATCGAGCCGCCGGTTTAGCTGCATGGTCGATGGGGCGACGTGCGTCCGTATAAAAGTGCGACAACCTCGTCAGCGCGTGCTACCCGTCCTCGTTTCTCGTCCCCGTCTACTATCCTTGTCTACCGTCCCTGACCACCGTCGCCGTCCGGCTCGGCGAACCGCGGTTTCAGGCCGGCCGTCCAATCGTGTACAGGAACATCGGCGTCTGTCCCGCGGCGCGGGGGGCGAAGAAGTCCGAGACGACGTCGTCGTAGAACGTCAGCCCGGTCCCGCCGAGGTCGCGGTGAGCGTAGGTCCCGAGATACAGTCGGCCCGCTGTCAGCGACGCCTCGAGCTGTGCCACCCGGTAGCCGCGATCGCCGAGGGCGTCGACGACCGCTGCGAGGTCGGTCACGAAGTAGATGCAGACCGCGGCGTCGGCGGCCAGCCGCTGATCTAGCGCGAGGTGGCCCGCCTCGTTGCGAAACTCGCCGGCCCGCAGGCGCTCGAGTTCGCCGCGGGCCGGATGGTAGCGGTAGCTGCCCGACGCGAGGCCGTCGACGCCGTTGACGATGAGGTAGGGATCGACGACCGAGAGCGGCGGGTCGTCCGCGAAACGGCCGTCCATCGCCACCCCGCGAACGGCCCGGTCGAGCACGGTCGACAGCTTCCGAAAACCGATCGGCTCGCGCTCGTACTCCCGACAGGAGCCGCGGCGACGGATCGTCTCGTGGAGCGGCCGGCTCGAGGCCGTCTCGTGATCCACCGGCTCGAGCGCGATCCGTTCGCCGTCGCCGGGTTCGCGGGTGCCGATCGGTCCCGCCGGTCGCCCGGATCGCCAGGAATCGGCCGCGCCGCCGCTCTCGAGAACGCCAGCCGACCACGCCTCGTGGATCAACGGGAACTCCCGCTCGTTCGGCGAGAGCGGTTCGGTGTCGGGATCGATCGGGTCGACGTCTGTCGAACCGGAACCGGACTCGGAATCGGTGCTTCCGGAACCGATCGGCACGATCTCGAGCGGCGCTTCGCGCACGGGCTCGAGTCCGAGCAGGTCCGCGACGGGCCGGTCGGCGAAGCCGGTGACGACCTCGGCGCGGTAGTCGAGCGCGTGGGCCACCGCCAGCAGGTTCGCGAGGTGCGTCCCGGAGTCCCAGAACGCGTGGCGGAACGTCCGTTCCCCGTACTTCCAGGCGTTTCGCCACCACGTCGTGGTCGCGACGACCGACAGCGGCGCGTCGGCGACGCCCGCGTGCTCGCTGGCGCTCGCGAGCACGCCGCGGTAGTCCCCCTCGCGGAGCACGTCGAGCGATAGCGTCCGGGGATCGAAGTGGTAGACGCCGGCCTCGAGTTCGGATGCAGCGTCCGAGCCGTCGCTCCCCTCGGCGTCGACCCCCAGATCGCCGCAGACGACGTACAGATCGACGTGGTAGAGCGCGCCGGTCGTCGCCGCGGCGCGAAAGCGGAGGGTTCGACCGCGCCTGTCGATCCGTTTCGTGACGCCGGCAGCGTAGTAGCACAGGCTGGTGACCGTCTCGAGACCCGGCTGGAGCGATCGAGTCGGATCACCGTCGGGCGTCGGCTCTGCGATGGCTGCGAGCGCGGGCTGCTGGGGCGGGCGAATTCGATCGGCGAGCGGCTTCGCGGGCAGGTCGGTGTACACCTTGTACAGCCGCGGTTTGTTGTCGAATTCCAGACCGCGACCGCCCTCGCGAACGCTTCCGGGCGAGTGTTTCGTCCGCTCGTGGTAATCGATCGCCCCGGTTGGCATGCGCCGAGCTACCACGGCAACGCGGAAAAACCCGGGCAGGAACTTTTTCCTCGCTCCGGTTTGTTACACCGCTCGAGAACATGGACCTCGAGTCGATTCCGGGCGTCGGTGAGAAGACGGCCCGAGCGCTGTCCGCGCTCGACGATCCCGAGCGCGCGCTCCGGGCGGGCGACGTGGAAGCGATCGCGACCGCCCCGGGGATCTCTCAGGGTCGGGCCGCCCGCATCGCGCGCGGCGCGATCCGACTCGAGCACGACGATCCCGGCGGGTTCCTCGCCACCGATCGCGCCCGCGAGGTCTACCGGGAGCTCCTCGGACTGCTCGAGGAGCGCACGGTCACCGACTACGCCGCCCGGCGACTCGAGACCGTCTATCCGAGCCCGCGGCGCTCGCGCATCGAGGAGGTGCAGGCGTTCGCTCGCGAGGCCCTCGAGCGCGACCCCGATCCCGCGGTGCTCGACGCGCTCGAGGGGGTCGAACCCCTCCGGGAGCCGGGCGACGTGCGGGTTCGCGAGCGCTGTCTGGCGACGACCGACGCCGAGCGCTACTCGGCGGCGCGCGAGGCGATCCCGGAGCTCTCCGTCGAAATCGTCGAGGACGCGCAGGGGCTGGCCGAACTCGCTCGAGGGTACGCGACGGTGATCGCCCTGGACGAGTCCTTCGCCGGCGTCGCGCTCGAGGGCGACGTGCAGGTCCGGCCCGACGCCCTCGAGAATCCGGCGGAAGTCGTCCCCGAGCGGCCGCTGGCCTTCTTCGCGCGCAATCGGGACCGCCTGCAGGCGGCCGTCGCGGTCCACCGGACCGCCGATCTCGAGCCGCCCTGCGATCTCTCGGCCCTCGAGGACGGCCTCTCGCGGCTGGCCGAGGACGGCACGGTCGCGGGCGACGACGAACTCGACCGGCTGACGACGGCGGTCGACGACCTCGATGCGGCGGCGAGCGCGGCCGAGAGCGTCGCCAACGACCATCTTCGGGAGGCGATCCGCGAACAGGACGTGACGATCGAGGGCTCGGACCTGCTCTCGCTGGTCGAGCGCGGGGCCGGCGTCGACTCGCTCCTCTCGCGGGAACTCGCGGACGAGTACGCCGCTGCGGTCGAGGCGGCCCGAGACCACCTCGTCGACGCGCTCGATCTCGATCAGGGTGAGGCCGAAATCGCGCGCCGCGCGTTCAGCGACGAGCCCACGTTTCCGGTCGAGCGCGACGAGGACGTCATCGGTCGGCTGCGCGAGGAGCTGACGGCGGCCAAGGAACGCCGCGCGGGCAAACTGAAACGCGAACTCGCGGCCGATCTCGCCGACCAGCGCGAGGGTGCCCGTCAGCTCGTCCGGGACGCCCTCGAGCTAGACGTCGAACTCGCGATCGCTCGCTTCGCCGAGGAGTACGAGTGTACGATGCCGGAGTTCGTCGACAGCGAGGCGCTACGCGCCTCGGAAGCGAGTAGCGCGGAACGAAGTTCCGCGGACAGTCGAGCGGCTTCCGAACCGCCGCGAGACGACGGTGAAACCGCGAGCAAAAGCGTTGCCGAGGTCGGCTTCGCGATCGAGGCCGGTCGCTCGCCCTTGCTCGACGAGCCGCTCGAGTCGATCGACCCCGTCGATTACGAGGTCTCGGGCGTGGCGCTCCTCTCGGGGGTCAACAGCGGCGGGAAGACCTCCACGCTGGATCTGGTCGCGAGCGTGGTCATACTGTCCCACATGGGCCTGCCCGTCCCTGCCGAGCGCGTCCGATTACGGCGGTTCGACGACCTGCACTACCACGCGAAGACTCAGGGGACGCTGGACGCGGGTGCGTTCGAATCCACCGTCCGGGAGTTCGCCGACCTCGCACAGGGCGGCGAGGGCTCGCTCGTGTTAGTCGACGAACTCGAGAGCATCACCGAACCCGGGGCCTCGGCGAAGATCATCGCCGGGATTCTGGAGGCGCTCTCGGCAAACGGCGCGACGGCCGTCTTCGTCTCTCACCTGGCCGGCGAGATCCGCGAGATGGCCGACTACGACGTGACCGTCGACGGCATCGAAGCCGTCGGGCTCGTGGACGGGGCACTCGAGGTCAACCGCTCGCCGGTCAAGGACCATCTGGCGCGGTCGACGCCGGAGCTGATCGTCGAGAAATTGGCCGGCGAGGCCCGGGATGACACGGTCGCGACCAACGGCGGCGCGCCCGCAGACGGCGAGGGCGACCCGGAACCCGCGTTCTACGATCGACTCCTCGAGAAGTTCGAGTAGTCTCCGTCCGTGCGTCCCGGTGGCCGGACCGGCCGAAACCGGCACCAGTCGCCGCGTTGCACTGGGGTATGCAAGTGTAATACCTACCACTGCCGGCCGTCTGTGCTACAGTATGCCATATCAGTTCCAGTGTCCCAGGGACGGGTGTTGTTTCGAACTGCGCTGTGACGCCGATCACGAGGCCGCACGACTCGCGCGAGCCCACGCCCGCGTCGCACATCGCGACCGAATTCCACCGGCGGATCTCGATCGCTGGCTCGAGCGAATCGAGGCCGCCTGACGCCGCTCGAGCCGAGAATCCGGCAAACATCTAAGTAGCTTCGACAGCGTGGTGAAAGTGATGGCAGACGACCCCGAGGAGGGGATGTTGTCGTGGGACGAATCCGTGTTCCGGAACGAGCACGTCTTCGAGATCGACTACGTCCCCGAGACGTTCAAGCACCGCGAGGGCCAGACCCAGAGCCTGACGTACGCGCTGCGCCCGGCGGTGCGGGGATCGCGGCCGCTGAACGTCGTGGTTCGGGGTCCGCCCGGGACGGGCAAGACGACGGCGATCCAGAAGCTGTTCGACGAGGTGGGGGCCCAGACGAGCGAGGTCCGAACGATTCGAGTCAACTGTCAGGTCAACGCGACCCGGTACTCGGTGTTCTCGCGGCTCTTCGAGGGAACGTTCGACTACGAGCCGCCCTCGTCGGGTATCTCCTTCAAGAAGCTGTTCGGCCAGATCGCCGAGAAACTCGTCGAGGAAGACAAGGTGCTCGTCGTCGCCCTGGACGACATCAACTACCTCTTCTACGAGAACGAGGCCTCGGACGCGCTCTACTCCCTCCTGCGGGCCCACGAGGAGTACCCTGGGGCGAAGATCGGCGTCGTCGTCGTCTCTTCCGATCCCGCGCTGGACGTCATCGACGAACTCGACTCCCGGGTACAGAGCGTCTTCCGCCCGGAGGACGTTTACTTCCCGGTCTACGACCAGCCCGAGATCGTCGACATCCTCGAGGAGCGGGTCGAACGGGGCTTCAACGACGGCGTCATCGCCCGGGATACCCTCGAACACGTCGCGAAACTCACCGCCGAGAGCGGCGATCTCCGGGTCGGGATCGATCTCCTGCGACGGGCCGGACTGAACGCCGAGATGCGGGCCAGCCGAACCGTCGAGCGACAGGACGTCGAGAACGCCTACGAGAAGTCCAAGTACATCAACCTCTCCCGGTCGCTGTCGGGACTGACCGACACCGAACGGGCGCTGCTCGAGGTCATCGCCGACCGCGACGGCGATCAGGCCGGCGAGGTTTACGAGGTCTTTCACGACCGGACCGACCTCGGCTACACGCGCTACTCCGAAATCGTGAACAAACTCGACCAGCTCGGCCTGATCGACGCCGACTACGCGGACGTCGACGGCCGCGGCCGCTCGCGGTCGCTCACGCTCTCCTACGAGAAAGAGGCGGTACTCGACCGGCTCGAGTGATTTCGCCGGATGCGACTCCGAAACGGCTGCTCGTTTTATATGCCCCAGAGCAGTGCGATGCCACCCGTCGTGACGACTGCCAGCAGGAGCTGTAGCGGCCCGCCGACTCGCAGGAAGTCGGTGAACTTGTAGCCGCCGGGGCCGTAGACCATCAGATTCGTCTGATAGCCCACCGGCGTCATGAAGGAGGTCGCGGAGGCGAACATCACCGCGAGGAGAAACGAGAACTGCGTCGCTCCGAGGCTCCCCGCGGCGTCGATCGCGACGGGGATCATCAACACCACCGTCGCCACGGGCGTGATGACGTTCGCGAGCAACCCAGTCACGACGGTGAACAACAGCAAGACCGCGACGAGCGGGAGAAACGCGGCGGTCCCGACGAGCGCGCCGGCGATGACCTGCGAGCCGCCCGTCGCCTCGAGGGCGACGCCGAGGGGGATCACGCCCGCGAGCAGGAACACGATGTTCCACGAGACGGCGTCGTACGCGTCGGTGGTCGACAGACAGCCGGTCACGATCATGAGGAAGACGCCGGCGAACGCCGCGATGACGATGGAGACGAGACCGAGCGCTGCGGTTCCGACGACGCCGGCCATGATCGCGAGTGCGATCGGCGTCTTCGGCGACAGCGGCGCAATCTCGTCGACCCCGTCCTCGAGCAACTGATCGGAGGCGTCGTCGACGACCACGAGGTCGCCGGTCTCGGTGACGTACTCGATCGTACTGGTGACCGTCTGGACGAGGAGGAGGTCGCCCGCCTCGAGCGTCACTTCCTCGAGGTCGGTCCGGAGCAACTCGCCGTCGCGACGGATCGCCAGCACGGTCAGCTGATAGACCTCCCGGAGATGCGTCTCGGAGAGCGTCTCTCCGACGAACGACGAGTCGACGGGGACGATCGTTTTGGCGAGTCGCTCATCGCCCGCGGACTCCTCGAATGTCTCCTCGGTCACCGACTGCCGGTGGAGCTGGCGCAGCCCCTGATTCTCGACGAAGCGGTTGACCGTCTGCAGGCTCCCGTGGACCGTGAGCACGTCGTTCTCTCGGATGCGCTGGCCTGGTTCGATCACCGTCGTCCCGTCGCCGTCGCGGTCGTTGCCGTCGCGGGTACGCTGCTGGCCGCCCCCCTCCCTATTGCCTCGCGTGTCGACGGTCTCGTCGCGGGAGAATCGCTGATCCCGTTTCGCTCCACCGGCCGGTGCCTCGCGATCGCCATCGTCAGCACCATCGTATTCGAGCACCCGCTCGTTCACTGTGGGCTGGGCGTCACTCTCATTGTCTCGACGATGCTGAAGGATCCGAACGTCCGAGTCGGCTCGTTCCTCGAGTTCGTCGACCGTGAGTCCGATCGGTGCCGAGTCCGCGTCGACGCGGACCTGCGTGAGATGATCCTCGAGATCGAACTCCTCCACGAGGTCCGCGTCGACCGGGATCCGAGCGGGCGTCAGCCACCGACCGACGGTCATGAGGTAGGTGAGGCCGACGACCAGAATCACGAGGCCGAGGGCCGAGAACTCGAACATGCCGATGGGGGATCGACCGAGCAGGTCGGCGGCGAACTCGCTGGCGAGCAGGTTCGTCGAGGTGCCGACGAGCGTCAGGGTGCCGCCGAGGATCGCGGCGTACGAGAGCGGCAAGAGGAGTTTCGACGGCGAGATGCCGGTCTTCTCGGCGAGATCCGAGATCATCGGGATGAAGATCGCGACGACGGGCGTGTTGTTGATAAAGCCCGCAATCGGCCCCGTCGTGGCGATCGTCGCCGCCAGCGCACGCGTTTCGTCGCCGTCGGTAAACGCCGCCAGCGAGAGGCCGAGCCGCTGGACCACGCCGGTCTGCTGGATACCCGCACTGAGCATGTACATCGCGACGATCGTCACCGTCGCGGTGTTGGCAAAGCCCGAGATCGCCGCCCGGTGGCCGACGCCGGTCAGCGGCTCGAGCGCCGCCAGCGAGACGACGATCCCGATCGCCGTCACGTCGTTCGGAATCACTTCCGAGACGAACAGAACGAGGGCGACGGCGATGAGCCCGAACACCACCAGCGCACCGCCCGATAGCTCCGCACCGATCATCGTGTGCCGTCCGGTCTTCCGTCACCAGTCATATGCTCGTGTCTGTGAGTTATTGCCAAATCTATGTTTCGAGAGCGGGTCGCGGTCGGCCGCCGCACTCGACCGAACGCAGCGTGGCCGTTCCGGCGGGTCGCTTGAAGTATCGTAGCCACCTCGCAGGAGATTGCCTCCGTCCAGTGTTCGAGGAGTTGTTCGCGAAGACGGACACGGACGTCAACGTCGGGATCGAACGCCGAGAGAATACTGACCGTCGCGGTTTCGTTCGGTGGTTTCGCTCGTCGGTTTCGAAATCCGCCGGCGATTTCGTCCGTCGCTTTCTCCCGCTCGTTCAGGCCTGATCGAGGGTCTCGCGATAGTCTTCGGTCGTCTCGATGGCCGACTCGAGCCTTTCTTTCGTATCGCCGTCCGCCCGCTCGCGGGCCTGGCGGAGCGTATTGAGCCGTTCGTCGAGGACGGCGTGATCGGGTTCGGTATCGCTCATCACGTAGTCGTCGAACGCGTCCGTCGTTTCGCGGATGTCCTCGCGGACATCGTCGCTGTCCGCCGATTTTGCGGCCTCCTCGAGGTCGTCTCGGGCCCGCTGGAGTTGCTCCGTCATGGTCGGTTTCACCACGAGCCGATTCATAACGGTTGGGCGAGCAGTGGCCACGTTCGGATCGGTTCGGGCTCGAGTCGACCTCGCCCCGGTCGACATGCGAGCGCGTAAAGTGGCTCGAACCCCTGACTCCGATAATGAGTGACGCGAAAGGCCCCCTCCAGCCGGATCGGCCGAACGTCGATCATCCGTTTCGGGTCGACGCTCCCTTCGAACCAGCGGGCGATCAGCCCAAAGCGATCGAGCAGCTAGTCGACGGATTTCGGTCCGGAATGGACAAACAGACCCTGCTCGGCGTGACCGGGTCGGGGAAGACCAACACCGTCTCGTGGGTCGCAGAGGAGATCCAGAAACCGACGCTGGTGATCGCCCACAACAAGACGCTGGCGGCCCAGCTCTACGAGGAGTTTCGCAATCTCTTCCCGGACAATGCCGTCGAGTACTTCGTCTCCTACTACGACTACTACCAGCCCGAGGCCTACGTCGAACAGAGCGACACCTACATCGACAAGGACGCCTCGGTCAACGACGAGATCGATCGCTTACGCCACTCCGCCACGCGGTCGCTGCTGACCCGCGAGGACGTCATCGTCGTCGCCTCGGTCTCCGCGATCTACGGCCTCGGCGACCCGCGCAACTACATCGACATGTCCCTGCGACTCGAGGTCGGTGAGGAAGTCGGCCGCGACGAGCTCCTCAAACGCCTGGTGGACCTGAACTACGAGCGCAACGACGTCGACTTCACGCAGGGCACGTTCCGGGTGCGGGGCGACACCGTCGAGATCTACCCGATGTACGGCCGGTACGCCGTCCGGGTCGAACTCTGGGGCGACGAGATCGACCGCATGGTCAAGGTCGACCCGCTCGAGGGGAAAACCCAGGGCGATCAGCAGGCGGTGCTCGTCCACCCCGCGGAGCACTACTCGATTCCGGAGACCACGCTCGAGGACGCGATGGACGAGATCCGCGACGATCTGGATTCGCGCATCTCCTACTTCGAGCGCCAGGGCGACATGATCGCCGCCCAGCGCATCGAGGAACGGACGAGTTTCGACCTCGAGATGATGCAGGAGACGGGCTACTGTTCGGGCATCGAGAACTACTCGGTCTACCTCTCGGATCGGGAGTCGGGCGAAGCGCCGTACACCCTCCTCGACTACTTCCCGGACGACTTCCTGACCGTGGTCGACGAGTCCCACGTCACCCTCCCGCAGATTCGCGGGCAGTTCGCCGGCGACAAATCCCGGAAGGACTCGCTGGTCGAGAACGGCTTTCGGCTGCCGACGGCCTACGACAACCGACCGCTCACCTTCGAGGAGTTCGAGGAGAAGACCGATCAGACCCTCTACGTGAGCGCCACGCCGAGCGACTACGAGCGCGAGGAGAGCGAGCAGATCGTCGAACAGATCGTTCGGCCCACCCATCTCGTCGACCCGGTGATCGAGGTCTCCGACGCGACGGGGCAGGTCGACGACCTCATGGATCGCATCGACGAGCGGATCGAGCGCGAGGAGCGCACCCTCGTGACGACGCTGACCAAACGGATGGCCGAGGACCTCACCGAGTACCTCGAGGAGGCCGGCGTCGACGTCGCCTACATGCACGACGAGACGGACACGCTCGAGCGCCACGAGATCATCCGCTCGCTTCGATTGGGGGAGATCGATGTGCTCGTGGGAATCAACCTCTTGCGGGAGGGCCTGGACATCCCCGAGGTCTCGCTGGTGGCCATCCTCGACGCCGATCAGGAAGGGTTCCTCCGCTCGGAGACGACACTCGTCCAGACGATGGGCCGGGCGGCCCGGAACGTCAACGGCGAGGTCGTCCTCTACGCCGACGAACCCTCGAACGCGATGGAGTCCGCGATCGAGGAGACCCAGCGCCGCCGCGAGATCCAGCGGGAGTACAACGAGGAACACGGCCTCGAGCCCACGACGATCGAGAAGGAGGTCAGCGAAACCAATTTGCCCGGCAGCAAGACCGACACCAGCGAGGTCTCCGGCCGTGAGATCGAGGGCGAAGACGACGCGGCGCGGTACGTCGACGAACTCGAGGAGCGGATGCAGGACGCGGCGAGCAACCTCGAGTTCGAGCTCGCAGCAGATATTCGCGATCGGATTCGGGAGGTCCGGGAGGAGTTCGAACTCGAGGGCAGCGACGAGGGGATCGCGCCGCCGACCGAGGAGTTCTGAGCGGGATCGGCGCTCCGCGAGAATCGATTCCGACCGTCGAGAAGTCGCGATTGCACCAGCATCCACGAGTCCGTTGTAAATCCGGTACCGCTTTCGTGGCCCTCCGACGGTCCGAAACAGGATTCCGAGACGGCAGAGAGTCCGAGTCTCAATTATAGTCTCGATCTCTGAGACCGCACGAGACGTGTCCGTCATCGCTCGGTAAACCTCTCCGATTTCTAACAAACATACCTGAGTCGGACGACAGTCATTTCGCCATCTAGTTTCTCGGAGAAGATGGCGTAACCGCTTCCAGACGGAGCGAACCACCGTTTTTGAGCGGACGATCGGACGTTTCCGTCGCTACTCGAGAAGAAATTGACGAGTGACTGAGAACCATCTGTTCACCGTCTGAGCGCCGTTTCGTCAGGAGAACTCGTGGCTGATTCCTCGACTGGGACTCATTATCGCAAGAAGACAGAGAGATATTACACACATCGATAATCTATTATATTACGGCTATAGTCACAGCATATGAACATTCCAACTGAAAAGATATTAGCAGTAACGTTCTCCATTTTACTGGTTACTGGGGCTATCGGCCCGGTTTTGGCCGCTCCAGATGCCAATACACCGCAACCGACCGCAGAGAAGGGGAGCCTAAACGCGGCGTACGAACTGTTTTCGGCAGGTGGCCGTGACCCCACCGCACTCGAGCTGAAATATGCAGCCGTGCAGGAATTAGCGGTGCTGGAGCCTGCGGATCGGTCAGACGAACGGCGGAAGAAACAGGCAGGGAATCGAATCAACGAGACGATAGACGGCTATCTCGACAACGACCGCGTCGAGAGCCCGGGGGTGTTCGAGGGAGACGCCGCCGCCGCATCGCATTTAGCGTCGCTCTCGGATGCCGATCCCCACGGAGTCAACCAGACGACGTGGTTACTCGCGAAGGCGAACGCGCGGACTGCGAACGTGTCGATTACGGATGCGAAACGCGCCCTCGAGCGGTTCGATGACGACCTCGACGATCCCGGTCATCGGAACGCGATCGAGAGTCACCTTCGAAACGCCCAACGCGCGTACGAACGGGGTGAGAAAGAACTCGAGCGAGACGGAAGCGTCAAACGAACAGCGAAGGATCGCTCACGTGCGATCCGGCAGTTCATGACCTCGTGGCGACAGAGTCAGCAAGCGCTCGACACGATCCAGCGGGAGACGACCCCGCAAGTCACGATCACGACACGGGGCGATCCACCCCGAAACGACAGTGATTCGATCACCGGTGAGATCCGGGGCACTGTCTTCGATGTTCGGCCACACGATTTGACCAACGCGACGGTCACGGTCGGTGATACCGAAACGAAAACGGTTCCGCTCGAGACGACTGGCCGGGGACTGACGGCCACGTTCGCGGTGAACGTCACCCTGCAGGAGCGGCGTACGTCGGTCACAGTCGAGGTCGACGACACCGGGACCCGACGCGGAAGACCTGGTGCTTCTGACGTTGGTCGTGATACCGTCTTGTTCGACGGCGACGGCCTTCCGGATACGTACGAAAGAGATGTCGTCGGAACCGACCCGCAGGACCCGGATAGCGATTCTCCGAAGGTCGATGCAAACGTCAGTGATAACGGCGTCATCGATGGCCTCGAAGACTTCGACGCTGACAACGTCTCGAATTACCACGAAGGTCGGTTCGGGTCCGATCCATTCCGGACGGACACCGATGGTGACGGACTGCCCGATCAGTTCGAGGTCCAATATCCGGAACTCGACCAGACCCTGATCGATACCAACGACGACGGTATCAGCGATGCCGAGTGGGATATCGACGACGACGGATTGACCAACCGCGAGGAGTACGAAGCCGGCACGAACCCGCAGTTGGCCGACCGCGACCACGACGGTCTCGAGGACGGCCGCGAGTTGGAGGTCGGCACGGACCCCCAGAACCCGGATACCGATGACGACGGGCTGCTTGACGGCGAGGAACTCGAGCTCGGAACCGACCCGCTCGTGGCCGACTCCGACGGTGACGGGGTCGCGGACGGTAACGAGACGATCGAGACGACGGTTCGCGACGAAGAAACCAACGTCTCGCTAACGATGCGCGGTTCAGGGAATGTGGCATCTGCGGTAGATATCACCCCGAAGCCGACGTTCTTCGAGGAAGACGAGATCAGTGCCAGCCCGACTGTCCGTGTCGTCAACCGTACGGACTTCACGAACGCGACGATCGAAATTCCGATCGACGAGACGATCCCGGAGTCGAAATACGACGATCTCTCCGTCTTCAAATGGAGCGGACAGGCGAACGAGACGTGGATGCCGGTCGAGTCGACGATCGAAAACGGAACCGCACGTGCGACGGTCGACTCGTTCTCGTACTTCACGGTGCTCGACGCCGACGAGTGGGTCGATGCGACGCTCCTCGACGAGACCGCGGAAGCGGTTCCACTCGAAGGCAGTTCGAACTTTTCGTGTAACGCTGCCTGCGAGATCGCGAACGACTCGACGCTCGTCCTCGGTGGTGAACCGAGTGCTCGAAAGATAACCGTCGAGCAGGGATCCGAACGCTTCGACGTCGTTCCGTTGAGTAACGGCCAGCGGATCGAGGAGTTCTACGATTACGGTAACGCCCAGATCAACTCCCCGCTGCCGATCGCCGAGAGCGACAAGAGCCAGCTCTTCTTCTGGTCCGGCCCGGAGGGACTGAGTCTGGTCCTTCTCCACGACAAGCCCAGCGACGGGTCCGGTGGCGCGGTCACGATGACGTTCGACGATCTTCCGACGGGTCAGGGGAACTGGATCGTCAAGGACGACTCCGGGGATTATCGACATAGTACCCGGTTCGACTGGGCGTGGAATCGAATTCGTACGGACGGCGGTGTGTTTCGCGGGGGCCTCACCAACCAGTCGGTAACGATCGATCCCGCATTCAACGATGCAGCGACCAAATCGCCACTCGATCCCGGTGAACTCACCGACTGGCAGGTACTGACCGGCCGTGCGACCGATCCACGGTCTCATTCGCTGGAGATGGACGAGCCGGTGACCGTCCGCGTTCCCGAAGCGCCGGCGATGAACGAATCGAACGAGACGGTCGGCGATTCCGGAAACGCGTCCATCACGTATGATCTCAGCGACGATACCGACGAGATTTCGGTCGCCTACCAGACCGAGCAGACGAACGTCGATCCGAATGCGACGTTCGTCACCACCGGTTCGAACGGAACGACGGTCACCGAATCACTATCGATCGGGACGGTGGGCACGGTCAAAGAAACCGTCAACGTCTCCGCGCTTAGTGATGGCGAGGCCACGCTGACGCTCACCGCTGACGGTGTCAATCTCAGAGCACAACTGCTCACCACGGATGCGGTCGATACGGACGGTGACGGGATTCCGGATGCTACTGAGCGGAAGGGATTCCTGACCCCACGCGGCACAATCACGACCGACCCGGACAGTGCCGATACGGACGGCGACGGGCTCAGTGACCGCGAAGAAATCGGCGAGCCGACGAACTTAGCTGACGTCGCCGAACGACTCGAGCCCGGTAGCGGCGCTTCGGACCGGCAACAGCGACAGGCCAGAGCCCTCCTCGAGACCGTCGAAGAGGCCGGCTACGATACGAACTCGACCAGAGGCGTCTACCTCAACATCGCGAGTGACCCGACGGAGGCAGACTCCGACCACGACGGACTCGACGATCGTACTGAACGCGTCGAGGGGAGTACGGTCGTCAGAACGACCAGCGCGAGCGAGACCGAACGCGCTCTCGAGGGATCGGATATCGATACGCTGTCGAACGCCTACGAGACGTACAACGCGACCAGCAACCCGTGGAGCGTCGATACGGATGGGGACGGACTCGACGACAGCCGCGAACGCGAACTCGCGACGGATCCGACCGGAAGCGACACCGATCGTGACGGGCTCTTTGATCGCGAAGAAGCCGACGGCGAGGGTGATCCGACGCTGTTCGACACGCGCCCGCCGACGATCGACATCCGGAGTTCGGGATATCATATCCCGGAGACGAGCCTCGACACGACGTACTGGGTCAGCCTCCGTCTCGAGGATCCGACCGGTGTCGATCGAGCTGCACTGATCAAAGGCGGAAACGAAGAGACGTCCGAGACCTACGACGGTGACGATACCGTCTACGACTACCTCGAGTTTACCGAAGAATTCGCCGAGTCGGAAACCGATCTCGACACGAGCAGCGTAAAATCGACGTTCGTCTCTGGCTTCAAGAAGACTGCAGAAACGGTCGGGAGTATCAGCGAGAGCATCGGTGATACCGTCGCAGGGACGACAATCCACGTCAAAGCAAGAGATACCAACGGCAATGGTCAACAGGTCGTTGGCATCCAACGGCAGAATTTCTACAGCGAAGTCGCCGACGGGCTTTACACGGACACGATCTTCGATTATGCGGTAGCCAGCGAGTTCGGCACGGTCTCCGGATTCTCCTCGAGTCTGGGCGTCGCGTTCCAGGATGTCTCCCAGCTCATCGACGACCCCGCTGCCGTCGTCGAAGGGATCGAGATGCTTCTCGAGCTAGTCAGAGAGGAACGACTCGGGGCCGCCAAAACGCTGGTCGACGTGATGGTTCAGAGCGTCGAGCAGAAGCAGGCGTTGAACAACCCCTACGGCTCACTCGAGGAGAAAGACCATCCAGGACTGTATAACACGTTCGAACGAAACTGGTACGAGGGGTACGCAGCCGGCTTCCTCGCAAAGACGGCGCTCGGCGGCGGGGCCTCGAGCAGCGCCAAGAACACGATCAAGAGCACGAAGACGGCGCAGAAAGTCGGCTCGAAACTCTCGGACACGAAGGCGGTTCGAGCGCTCTCACGAGTCAGCGATACGAAAAAAGCCGCGAAAGGCCGTGCGACCGCCCGAATTCTGCTGACGGTCGATGGTGACGCTGCCGAACCGCTACTGAGTCAAGCCGATACCGCTGGCGGTGCGTTCCGTCTCTGGCGGCATCAGCGTACGATGGATGCCGACATTGATGCGCTATCGGAGACAAAACAGGGACAGCTCGGTAGATTGCTGTCCCGAGCCGGCGGAGACGGACAGCAGACCTACGCTGAGCTCACCGCTGTCGACGGCGATGCTGCAGATTCCCTGCTCGAGATAGACGATTTCACGACCCAGTATCGATTCATCAGGGCTCATCAGGACGGCACTCTCGATACGGACGACCTATCGACAGTCGTCAAGCGCTACGACGACCTGGACCCGGACGAAAAAGCACTCGCACAGCGGTCGATCGCCCGGTCCGGGGACGACGGCATCAGGCTGCTGGAAATCGGCGTCTGTAATAGCCCATGTGATAGCCTGTTGGAATCTATCGATGACTTCGGCGATAATCGAGGACTAACTACCGGAGAGACGAACAAACTCGTCGACGCGTTCGAGGATTCCGACGCTGTTCCGGACGATGTCCCCGGTGGAGATCCTGAGGCAGTGTATCAAGATCTCGTGTTCCTCGATAACAAAAACGCCGATGATCTGAATGGTGCGATCGGGGAAATTTCCGGTGACAGGGCTGGATACACTGGCCTCGCGGGAGAAACCCGAACTGCAAGGAAAGTAATCGAAAATGACGCTGATGCTGATATCGAATTACGAAAGAAGGTCGACCCCAATGATATCGAAGACAACGATATCCCGAACGGCCTCACTCGAGATGATGATCTAAAGAAGGGGGTCACTGACATCGACGTCAACGATAAGAACGGCCCTGCCTACGAATCGAAGAACACTCGTGGCTTTAAGCCCCTCTACTCAGGCGGAAGTGCAAATAAGGCTGTCGGCAACAGCCTCGAAGATCTCCGAAAGAAATTGAATACACTTGCAGCGAGTGGCGAAGATGAAATTGTTGTCGTCATGCGAAAGGACCAGCTAAATGCCGAGTACAGTGACGAAATCACAGATGACTTCCGGTCAGGAGTCGATAATTCAGTGAAATATCTCGATAACCCGACCCAACTTGGTGATGTAATCGAAGACGACTTCGATGGTGTTACAGTGGAGTTCAAAAGCTACGAGGAAGTAGGGACGTAAAATGACCGACCGACTACAAATGGAGGGCGTCGTCATGGTGTCGTTCTACAGCACCGAACGGCTGGAATACGAGGAGTTAGTCGAGCCGACGCTATCTACCTCCGCAGAGTTGGGATTTGCCGGCAAATCGACGACGCCAGTGGATTCCGACGAGGTCACGCTAGTCGACGAAAGTGGGACGTCAGTATACGCGAACGGAAGGGAAGTGGGTCTCGATTTCAATCTCGAAGGGCTGGATGAGAAGCCGATAGATTCGGTCCTTACCATCTCAGCGGCTGCCAACGGTATGATCTCTGCGGACGCCGATCCCGACGACGAGTATACCGGCTTTGCCCGCGATCTTGTCGAACTCATCCGTAAACTCACCCTCGAGTTGGATCCGATTTACGTTGCGACGTTCAATACACACTTCGCACCGGGAATCCCCTCGCCGGAGACGGTACTCGCGTTCGACGTCCCGATCGACCTCGAGCGGATCCCGTGGTTGGGGGTCTACTCCGAGCCAGTGATCGAGCAACTCGGCGGCAGAGAGCACGTCCTCGAAACCCCGGCGTGGACGGTCGAGGAACTCGAAAACGGCAGCATCCTCATCATCACGACGCGAACGCCGTGGAAGGGGTATCACAGCAAACTGCCGGCCGATGACCATCTCTTGGGAGCGGATGACGTCGAACGAGAAGCGAGCGACGACGGATCCGCCGGACTGTCCGACCCGTTCGCCGCGCTGGACAGCGGCGAGTTCGGTGCCGACGTCTGCGTCTACCGTGACGACATTCGCGAAGAATTCCGCAACGAAGATCTCCAACTCGTCCGCGTACGCGTCGACGATCGCGGTGATCTCCGCCGGCTCGAGGACGACACCTTCGTCCGGAACGTTGTCGAAGACAATTCCGGAGGGAAAGCCGATGTGATCGGTCGAATGCTCGATGACATCCCGGCAGACGCGACGCGCGACGAGCAAATGGTTTCGGCATTGCTCCACGAGTCCATCCCGCCGTCGTTCGTTTGCCTCGAGGAACCGGAGGGTCAGAACGTCGTCACGAAGGTGACGAACCTCGATGTCGAGACGGACAAACACGACTTGCTCGTCTCGCTCGGTCGCGTCGCCGACCTCGAGGAGTTCCACGAAGACGAGGATCTCGAGATGATGTGCAACGCCCTCGATAAAATTGCCGATCTCGAGGACGTCGACGGGATCGAGAAGACGCTCGAGGATTGGCTGGTCTGAGCCAGAGCAGCTACTATCGTGTTCTGTCTCGCTTGCACCAGACCAGTCGTCGACGATCGGCTTGCGGAGCAGACTACTCACATCTGTACAAGACGTTCCGCGTGAACTGATGCCAGAGCTACGCGGGTGGCTTCGTTACTAGTGAGGGAAGGAAGGACAACTACCCTTGGTCTGGAGTGACAAAGAAGTCAAATAAATAATCCCTATCGGACGGGGGTCACAACACCCCAAATCCGAACTCTGCCATCCCGAACACCGGCCCCCACAGGAAGTGGAGCGCGACGCCGACGACGACGGCGGGCAGGAAGTTGTAGATCGTCGCGACGATGGCGGCCCTGGCGTCGACGGCTAGCAGCGGAAACAGGGCGTCGCCGTCCTGTGCGATCGCGTTGGCGCTCAGCGCCGAGAACGGCAAGCCCCCCTCGGCGTAGACGCTCGCGAGCAGGATCTGGGGGCCACAGCCGGGGATCAGCCCGACGACCGCGCCGCCGATCGGTGCCAGCACGCCCGCCGCCGCGGCGAGGGTCGCGATGTTCACTCCGCTGAAGAGGACGAAGTACTCGTAGACGAGAAAGGCCACGAGCACCCAGACGGTGACGAAACTGGTCTCCATCGCCGCGTGGGTGAGCGTGTCGTAGACGGAGCCGAAGGAGTCTCGAGCCCGGGCGATCTCTCCCTCACCGACGTAGTGGCGGCCGACGGCGTAGAGGTACAGCGACAGGACCGCTCCGACGATGCCGACGACGGTGAACAGCCCGTCGAAGCCGAGGCCGAGCGCCAGCGCGACCTCGGGACCGCCGCGGAGCAGGTAGATCGTCCCGAGGACCAGTCCCGAGATGGCGGCACCCCACCAGAAGACGTGCGCGAGGTGAGAGAGCGGGGTGAGCACTCGAGAGTGTCGATCCGGTCCCGACTCGTGGGCGTGGGTGGGGGCCGGGCCGCCGTAATCGTGGGTGGGGTTGGGCCCGACGCCGCTGTTGACCACGGTGCCGCCGTCGGCCATCGCCGGCGAGAGCTTCGCGACGGCGGCGTCGACCCGCGAGACACCCAGTCCGACCTCGTCGACGAGGTAGCCGGTCGCGACGGAGGCCGCGAAGGCGATAGCGTACGCGTACAGCGCGGCTTCGGGGGCCAGTGCGAGGATGACGAACGCCGAGTCGCCCGCGGTCGCACCCAGCGTCGCGACGACGGTCCCGAAGCTGACCGTGCCGCGGACGTACAACGGCATGACGACGATCGCGCCGCCACAGCCGGGAGTCAGCCCCAGCAGCCCGCCGAACAGCACTTGTAGTCGTTCGTTGTCCTCTATCGCGCTGATGACGGCCCCGTCGGTCGCGTACTGGAGTAGACCGAAGGCCAGTACCGTTACCGCGACGAACGCGCTCACCTGAACGTAGCCGTCACGGAGCGATGCGAGGAGGACCTCCAGCAGTTCGTTCATGGCGTCTCACTCGTGGTTTGGGCGTTCGGCACCCAAAGTTTAGACATCTCTAAAGATAGGTTTAGTATCGTGGGCTAAATAGTTGCTGGTGGCCGTTGCCGGTCGTTCACGTCCGTAATCGTCGGCTCGCTCACGTCTGTCTGCCCCGTCGTAGGCCCGTCAGCTCAGCCGTCCCGGTCGCTTCCCTCGGTTTCATTCCCACGAGAGAACTGGAGCGGTCGCCCCGCTCGTCGTCGTGCGGTCCTACTCGTTCTCGTGGTCCTCACGCAGGTGTTCGATCGCGTGGAGCTCGACCACGGGAAATATTTTGGCGACGGTGAGGAAGAACAGACAGACCATGCCGATCGTTCCAGTGATCGACGCGAGTTCGATCAGGCTCGGCACGTAGACGCCCGGGACGGCCGCGTAGATGTCGAACGTGGGGTGCAGGAACCCCTCGACGACGAACAGCACCTTCTCGAGGATCGTCGCGGTGAGGACGGCGAGGCCGGCGACGACGGCCCGTCGCTTGGTGAACAGCGTCGGCCGGAGCGTCTGGGCGAAGATGTACGTCAGGGTCAGGAAGACCAGCGACATCGAGGTGAGGTAGATGGGGTTGGTCGCTCTGGCCAGGGCTGCGACGGTCAGATCGACGGGTGCGGCGAATAGCCCGGTGATGTTCTGCTGGAGCTGCAGCCACAGGAAGAGCAGACAGAAGAAGCCGAGCCAGAGGAGCAGTCCGCGGAAGATGTCGTCGGTGAAGATGTGGTCCCAGTCGTAGGCGGAGCGGAACGAATAGGCGAGGATGATCACGCCGCTGATGGCCGACGTGAGCGCGATGGTGAGAAACTGCGGCCCCTGCACGCCGCCGAACCAGGTCGGCATCGTGGGGATCACCGCGAACAGCCACGGAATGACGCCGCCGTGGAGCAAGAGCGGGGCCATGATGATGATCGCGAGCGCGAGCCACCAGACCATACGCTGGACGATCCGATCTTCCGTCCTGGTGTAGCCGATCGTGATGAGCCGGTAGATCGGATCGAGGCGGTCGGGCAGCTGGTCGCGCAGTCGGCTGACGTCGTAACGCAGGGTGAGCGAGAGATAGGTCGCCGTCAACACGAAGTAGGCCGTGATGACGGTCACGTCCCACACCAGCGGCGAGTTGTGGATCGTGATGTGGTAGTGACCGAGGACGCTCGTGACCATCCGGTCCGGCCGGCCGAGGTGGACGATGATGTAAAAGCCCGCCGCGGACAGCCCGGCGAGAGTCAGCAACTCGGCGAGTCGCGCGACCGGCATGTACCGGTCCATCCCCAGCAGACGGACCGCGGCCGAGAGGATGATCCCGCCGTGGGCGATGCCCACCCACCAGATGAAGGCGCCGATGTAGATTCCCCACGTGACGCCGCCACCGCTCCCCCAGTCACCGAGCGCGGTGACTGCCAGCCCCTGCTGCAGCTGGTAGGCCCAGCCGACGAGGAAGGCGAGAAGCGCCAGTCCCGCTACGGCGACCATCACGAAGTACGTTTTCGAGGTCGTCCCGATCGGCCGCAGAATGTCGGCCTCACTCGGCGTTTTCGTCCCCATCGTGCTACGGTTGATCACACTAGCGCCTCACTTGCGTCCGTGCGGTGCATTTGCAAGGTCTCGGAGCGATCGGTTTCATCCGCTTCGTCGCCGTCGCGCGCTACAGCTCGAGCGTGTAGACCACTTCTCGTCGCCGCTTGCCGCCGATTTCGACCTCGTCTTCGTCGGTCGGCTCGAACCCGTGGGTTTCGTAGAACTCCCGTCCGCCCTCGTTCGAGGCGAGGTCGATCGCGCGCATTCGCTCCATGTTGAAGTCCCGAAGGTCCTCGCGCAGCCGCTCGTACAGCGCGGTTCCGATCCCTTCGCCCTGGTGGTCCGGGTGGACGGACATCCGAAGGACGTCGCCTTCCTCCGCCGTGACGACGCCGTGGGTGAAGCCGACGAGGTCGCCGTCGGCTTCCGCAACGAGGAAGGCGGTACCGGGTTTCGACAGCGCCGTCTCGAGGGCCTCGTCGCCGTACCACTCGTCGATCGTTTCGTCGATCGTCTCGTCGTCGAGTTCGTCGTAGGTGTCGTGCCACGTCTCGCGGGCGACGGCCCTGATCTGTTCGCGATCGTCGCGGATGGCTGGTCTGATCTCCATGCGATGCGCTACGACAGCAAGTGCCAAAGTGGTATCACCCCACTGTGTTAGGTATCGCTACCGGCCGGGAACGAGCCCGTCCTCGCGGACGACCGATCCCTCGCTCGAGCCGGTTCCGACCGGAGGAAACCGCCGCCTACAGCTCGAGCGTGTAGACCGCCTCGGGGTAGAACTCGCCGTCGATTTCGACCTCTCCCTCGTCGGTCTGCTCGAAGCCGAGTCCCTCGTAGAAGGCGCGGCTGGCGTCGTTGAACGCGAAGTCGAACGATCGGACCCGCTCGGCCTCCTGGGATTCGATCTCCGCCATCAGCCGCTCGTGGAGTTCGGAGCCGATCCCCTCGCCCTGGTGGTCCGGGTGGACGTACATCCGGAGAATGTCGGCCGTCTCGCCCTGGACGACCGCGTGGGTGAAGCCGACGAGGTCACCGTCGCGTTCGTCGGACTCCGTCCGACTCCCATCCGCGGACCGTCGCTCCGCGCGCTCGGCGACGAGGACGACCGTCCCGGGTGCCTCGAGCGGCATCGAGTCGTCGGTGTACCAGTCGTCGACGGTCCGATCGATCATGTCGGCCTCGAGTTCGTCGTACGTCTCGTGCCAGGTGTCGCGGGCGACGGCGGTGATCGCCTCGAAGTCGTCGGACGTCGCGGATCGAACGTTCATACCTCATCATCGAACGTGGGACATAAATAATACGCTGCAACGAGGCGACCGCGCCGACGGAGCCGTGACTCGGTCGTCGCACAACACGCGGGTAGAGCGGAGCCGCTCCCGGAGGGTCTCACTCCCGAACGTCGAACCCTCGGTCCCGAAGCAGGTCCGGGACGCGATCGCGGTGGTCTCCCTGCAGTTCGATGCGACCTTCGTCGACCGTTCCGCCAGTCCCGAGCGAACTCTTGAGGTCCGAGGCGGTCGATTCGATTTCCGACTTCGTGAGGTCGAAGCCCTCGATGATCGTCACCGGCTTGTCGTATCGCCGGCTCTCGGTTCGGAGCGACAGTACTTGCTGAGATGTCTCGAGGTCGCCCTGGCTGTCGAGTTCGTCGAGCAGGTCGTCGATGTCGTCGTTGTCTGCCATATAGTCGCATGGGCCGTGGGCGAGGATAGCCCTGTCCTTGCCGTCGCAACGGTCGCGGGATCGGATCCGACGGCCGGTTCGGACCGATCGTTCCGTTGCTGCTCTCGAGTCACGTCCTCCGGTCGTTGTCCTGCTCAGTGAAGGGGTACCACGTCTTACTCCAGACCGACCATCCGGCGTGCGGTGGCGCGCGCTGTCGGCGAGGCGTGACTAGTGCGAGACCGGAGGTCTCGCAGACCATTCGCGCGGCGTCGCCGCGCGAAGACGACGGGAGCGCCTCGAAAGCGAATAGCGCGGGACCGGAGGTCCCGCGAACCATGCGAACGGGTCGAAGACCCGTGAGCAGACGGAGAACGAAGTGATCCGTGAGCAGGCCGACCGAACATCAGTGAGGGTGGCCGATGACGTTGCGCGAGGGATGAGTGAGGGAGCAGAGCGACCGAACGTTAGCGCGGGACCGACGGTCCCGCGAACCATACGAACGGCCTTCGGCCCGTGAGTAGAAATCGGCTGGGGAGGGCGTGGCGATTCCCTGTTGCCACGACCGCAGGACGCTTCGTCTCACCCAATCCCTCCAGAACACACTGTCCCGTTCTCAGATGGAGAGTGCGGCAAAGAGACGAGCTCTGCTGATGTTAGAGCCGCGACTTAATCGTCTCGGCCGTCTTCTCGCCGATCCCCTCGACGCTCCGAAGGTCCTCGAGGCTCGCCTCGCGAACGTTCTCGACGCTGCCGAACCGCCCCAGAAGTCGTTTTCTGGTTTCGGGGCCGACTCCCTGCACGTCGTCGAGCACCGTCTTGACCTCGTCGCGGATAGTCTGGTGATACTGCACGGCAAAGCGGTGGGCCTCGTCTCGCACGCGCTGGAGGAGGTGCAGATGCGGCGCATCGCTCGGCCACGAGAACGTCCGACGGGGCGTGACCACGCGCTCCTCGGCCTTCGCCAGCGCCACGGCGGGCACGTCCCAGCCGACCGCCTCGAGCGCGTCGCGGGCGGCCTCGAGCTGGCCCTCGCCGCCGTCGATCAACAGCAGATCGGGATCCGGCCGGTCGTCGCGGTCCTCGACGGCGCGGCTGGCGCGCCACTCGAGCAGGGCGCGCATGTTGTCGTAATCGTCGTTCTGGTCGGTGAGCTTCTTTCGGCGATAGTCGCTCTTCTCGGCGCTGCCGTCGACGAAGGTGACGTCGCTCCCGACCGCCGATTTCCCCTGGGCGTGGCTCACGTCGAAGCCCTCGATCCGCCGGGCCGAGTCGATCTCGAGGGCGTCCGCGAGCATCCCGCACTCGTCGCGTCGACCCACGTTGCGCCGGGCGTTCTTCAGCGCGAGTTCGACGAGTTTGGCCTCCCGGCCCGCACCCGGGACGCGGACCGAGACGCCCTCCGCCTCGAGCCAGGCCGCGACCTCCTCGTCGCCGTGTCGTTCGGGCAGAAGCAGGGCGTCCGGAAGCTCGCGTTCTGCGTAGTACTGGACGATGAAGGCGGCGAGCACGGCGGAGACGCCGTCAGCCTCGCCGTCGGCGTCGACCCCCGCGGAGCCGGGTGCCTCGAGCGTGTGCCGGTCCCGGTCGATCAGTTTACCGTGCTCCGCGCGCAGCCGGGCGACGGTCGCGTCCTCGCCCTCGATGGCGACGCCGAGCACGTCGACGCCCCGCTCGTCACCGGTCGACTGAACCGCCTCGCCGCCTTCGCCGTGGAAGGCCGCGACGGTCTCGAGTCGGTCCCGCAGGTTCGCCGCGCGCTCGAAGTTCTGCTCCTCGGCGGCGGCTTCCATCTCCCGGCGTAGCGGGTCCGTGAGGATTCCAGTCTCGCCCTCGAGGAAGCGCTCGACGGCGGTGACGTCCTGCGCGTAGCTCTCGAGGTCGATTTCTCGGGTGCAGGGCGCGGTACACAGCCCCATCTCGTAGTCCAGACACGGCCGCTCGCGGC
This sequence comes from Natrinema sp. DC36, assembly GCF_020405225.1. Taxonomy (NCBI): domain Archaea; kingdom Methanobacteriati; phylum Methanobacteriota; class Halobacteria; order Halobacteriales; family Natrialbaceae; genus Natrinema; species Natrinema sp. DC36. Next base: position 3,105,754 of record NZ_CP084472.1, on the reverse strand, counting down.
CCGCGTACTTGTGGTCCGAACAGCCCCGCACGCCGTACGTCTCCCGCAGGGCCTTCACGACGGTCTCGACCTGCACTTTGCTGGTGTAGGGGCCGAAGACCGTTGCGGACTCGTCCGGGTCCCGCGTGATCTCGATCCGCGGGGCGTCGTGGGCCGTCAGTTGGACCATCGGATACGACTTGTCGTCCTTGAGCCGGACGTTGTAGCGGGGCTGGTGGCGCTTGATCAGGTTCGCCTCGAGCAGCAGCGCCTGCGTCTCGGTGTCGGTGACGGCGATCTCGATCCCGTCGGCGCGGTCGACCATCCGGCGGATCCGCGCGCTTCGGGGATCGGCGTAGGACCGGACCCGACTGCGGAGATCGACCGCTTTCCCGACGTAGAGTGTGGTTCCGTCCTCCCGGAACTGGTAGACGCCGGGCTCTCGGGGCAACGACCCGGCGCGCTCGCGAACCGCGTCGGCGTTCATCGGCCGCCCTACGGAGTCAGGAGGTTTCAGCCTGACTCCTCGTCCCCGAGCCACTCCGCGTTGGGTCGGTCCGCTCGAGCCCGCTCGTCACCGCGCGGGTCGTCCCGCAGCCCCTCGCCGCGACCGCCGTCGGTATCGGTGCTTCCCTCGAGCGTCGATGCCGACACGGGCGCTGACGGTGACGCCGACGCAGACGCCGATGCTGACGCCGCTTTCGGTCGAATCGCGGTCTCGATCTCGGCGGTCAGGCCGGCCTCGAGATCGGCCCGGCTGACGGGAACTATGAGGTCGGTCCCGCCGCGCACCCGCAGGACGAGCCGGCGCGAACGCGAGCGGACGTAACGCCAGACGAGGGCGGCGGCGACGGCCAGCGCGACGCCGCCGCTCAGGAGAACGGCCCAGTCGAGCACCAGGAGGGCCGTTTCGATCGCCGAGAGCGCGCCGTCGACGAGGCGCTCGAGAGGGTCCGAGTCCGGGAGCGGGCCGGTGTCCTGAAGGCCGGACGCCGGAACGTAATCGACGAAGCTGACGGCCCTCGCCGCCTCGAGCAACCCGACGCCGACGAAAGCGGCGGCGATTCCCCAGCAGAGTCGACGGAGCCGGTCGACCGTTTCGACGCTCACGGTTCCGACGTTCGGCCGCTCGGCGTGGCGAAACCCCGGTCCGTCCGCGTCCGGGACGAACGTCATGACGCGACGGTTCGTGACGACGACCGTCGCGCTCTCGAGGTCGACGCGTCGCTCGACCCTCTCTCCCTCGTCACACAGCTGATCGGCGTGCTCGCTCCACTGCGCGACGCGCTCCGTTCTGGTCTCGGCCATCGATGATCGTCATCACTGCTCCACCGTCGACCCTCAAGTACGTCGGTGCCCGTTCGCGCGAGTAGGGCGCGCCTTCGGGGCGGATCCAATACCGTCAGACGGGGCTCGACACCGTTGGGACGGGTTCGACACGGTACTTTCTCGGTGCTTGACCCCGACTTGACGCGTATGAGTGACTCGACGGTTCGGTGCTGGCTCGTCGAACGAACGTTCGACGACCGCAACCTCGTGACGATCGTCTACGCGACACCCGACGGCTCGCGCTACCAGCAACGGGAGCGATCCGCGACGTCGCTGCAAACTGGGTCGGCGGTCACCGCGGCCGCGGAGATCCCCGACGACGAACTCGAGCCGGTGACCGACGAGGAAACCCGCGAACGCTACGCCACGGAGGTCGAACGGACGGCCGAACAGCACGAGCCCGACGATCCGATATAAGTATGACAACCATTCACGCCCAAATCGGCGATATTGGCGCGTAACGGCCGGTAACCGTTGAATACAACTGTAACGAGGATGTCACAAACCTTATCGGGCAACGCTACGACCACTCTGTCATGCCCGCTATTACAGTCGACAACCTGACCAAGTCGTTTGGTCAAACCGTCGCACTCGATGACCTCTCCTTCCGGGTCGAAGAGGGCGAGGTGTTCGGTTTCCTCGGTCCCAACGGCGCCGGGAAGTCGACGACGATCAACATCATTCTCGATTTCGCCCGCCCGACGGCGGGCGAAGTTAGCGTTCTCGGAATGGACGCCCAGCGGTACAGTCGGGACATCCGGCAGCGAACCGGGGTTCTCCCCGAGGGCGTCGAGTTGTACGACCGGCTGACCGCCCGCCAGCACCTCGAGTTCGCGATCGACTCGAAGGACGCCGACGACGACCCCGAGGCGCTGCTCGAGCGGGTCGGCCTCGTCGACGCCATCGACAGGAAGGCCGGCGGGTATTCGAAGGGGATGGCCCAGCGGCTCATGCTCGCGATGGCGCTGGTCGGCGAGCCGGACCTGCTGATCCTCGACGAGCCCTCGACCGGACTCGACCCTAACGGGGCCCGCGAGATGCGCGAGATCGTCCGCAAAGAGAACGAACGGGGCGCGACCGTCTTCTTCTCGAGTCACATCATGGAGCAGGTCGAGGCGGTCTGCGACCGCGTCGGCATCCTCCGGGACGGCGAGATGGTCGCCGTCGACTCCGTCGAGGGACTGCGCGACTCCGTCGAAGGCGGGACGACGCTACGCGTCACCGTCGATCGGATCGACGACGACGCGCTGCAGGCGGTCCGCTCGCTCCCCGACGTCAGTGACGCCACCGTCCAGGGGCAGAACCCGCCGACGATCGTCGTCGCCGTCGACGGCTCCAAGACGGCCGTTCTCTCCGCGCTCGAGGACCGCGGCATCGAGATTCAGGACTTCGAGACGACCGAAGCGTCGCTCGAGGACGTCTTCCAGTCGTATACGACCGACACCGGAACGGAGGTGCACGCGCGATGAGCACCGATACGAGTACCGGAACGGGATCGGTGGATTCGGGCGGATCGACCTCGAGTTCGATCAACCTCGAGAGCGTCCGCGCGGTCGCGAAGAAGGACTTCCAGGACGCGGTTCGCTCGTGGCTGTTCTGGGGTCTGAGTGCGTTCTTCTTCCTGCTGCTGGTCGGTATCACGGGATCGCTCGCGTACTTCGGTGAGGATCTCGCAGCGCAAGGAGCGACGACCAATATGCTCGTGTCGTTGGCCAGTGAGATCACACGAATCGTGATCCCGCTGATCGCGCTGGTGCTCGGCTGGAAATCGATCGCCGGCGAGCGCGAGAGCGGGAGCATCAAGGTTATGCTCTCGCTCCCCCACTCCCGGAAGGACGTCCTGCTCGGGAAACTGATCGGTCGATCGGCTGTCCTCTCGCTCTCGTTGACCGTCGGGTTCGTGCTCGCCGCCGCCGTCGTCGCTGCGTTGCTCGGTGGCTTCGACATCGTGGACTACGTCGGCCTCCTCGCGATGTCGATCATCTACGGCGTTGCGTACACGAGTATCGCCGTCTCGCTCTCGTCCCTGACCCGCTCGACGACGATCGCCGGCGCCGCGATGTTCAGTATCTTTCTCCTGTTCTACGTCATCTGGAATAGTCTATCGGGGGTGTTCGGGCTGTTGGCAGATCGAGAGATCCTCTTCTTCGATACCGTGACCTACACCACCGAATTTCAGGGACAGGAGGTACAAGTCGAACGTCTCCCGAATTGGGCGTACTTCATCATCAATCTCGATCCCGGCGAAGCATTTAGACGCGTCCTGACACTGGTCACTGACGTCGACTCGATCCAACTGCAGGCCCAGTTGAGCGAGGAAATGTTCGGCGGTCAACTGCCGTTTTTCCTTCAGGACTGGTTCTCCTTTATCATCCTGCTGGCCTGGATCGTCGTCCCGCTCGCGATCGCGCTCTGGCGGTTCGATCGCGTCGACCTGTGAACTGACGCGCGACTGCTTCTCTCTTGCGTTTCACGCTCGAGTCCCGACCGAAAGTCCGATCGCCAGCGATGACACTCCATCAACCGTGGCAATCGGTTTAGGTTTCTTCCGGCCGTATACGACCCCGTGACCGACTGCATCTGCTACGGCGGCAAGGGCGGCGTCGGTAAGACGACCTGCGCCGCGGCCACCGGGCTCTCGCTGGCCGCCGCGGGCCGGCGGACGCTCGTCGTCTCGACCGACCCCGCTCACTCGCTCGCCGACTCGCTCGAGGCCGATATCGGACCGGAGCCGACCGAACTCGAGGCACCCACTCTACTCGAAGGTGCCGAGACGGCCGCGCCGCTCGAGACCGAGGACGACCAATCGGGACGTCTGTGGGCGGTCGAGATCGATCCCGAAACGCAGCGAGAGCGCTACGAGAAACTGGCGCGGGCGCTGGCGGCGGACCTGCGCAGCGCCGGGATCAGCCTCTCGGACGCGGAAGTCGAGGAACTCTTTGCGGGCGGCGCGCCGGCCGGCAGCGACGAGATCGCGGCGCTCGATCTGCTGGTCGAGTACGTCGACTCCGGCGAGTGGGACGTCGTCGTCTTCGACACCGCGCCGACGGGCCACACCCTGCGGCTGTTCGACATGCCCGGGGCCATGGGACGCGCGCTCGAGACGGCCCAGTCGCTTCGCGGGCAGGCGAAGCGGATCGGATCGGCGGCCCGGACGGCGGTACTCGGACCGATGTCGATGCTCGGCGGGCGGCGCGACGACGAGGACGAGAGCCTCGCGGCGTTTCAGGCCCGCCTCGAGCGCGCCCGCGACCTGCTCACCGATCCCGAGCGGACCGAGTTTCGGGTCGTCCTGATTCCGGAAGCGATGGCCATCGCGGAGTCCGAACGGCTCGTCGAACGGCTTCGCGAGGCCGGCGTGTCGGTCGAGCGGCTGGTGGTGAATCGGGTGCTCGAGGACCCCCACGAGGGCTGTCCGCGCTGTGAGTCGCGGCGGGCGCGCCACGAGGAACGGCTCGCCGAAATCCGCGAGACGTTTCCGGGGCTCGAGGTGGTGACGCTGCCCGACCTCGAGGGGGAGGTGCAGGGCGGGGAGTCGCTGGCGGTGATCGCCGAGCGGCTGCCGACCTGAGCGATCACAGTGGTTTTCACCACCAGATCCATGGTGTCAGACGGTCTACACACGACCATGGCACTCTCGCTCGGTCGGAACTCGTCCCCGCTCGTCACGGCGATCGGCGCGGCCGTCGCGCTCGTGGCGATCGTCGGTACGCAGGTGTTGGGCTGGGAGTGGGGCTCCGGACAGCTCGTCCCGACGATTATCGGCGTCGTCGTGGCCGTGATCGCAGTTTTCGTGGTGCTCACTCGTCGGTAGTCAGCGTCGCTTTCTCGGAATCCTCTCTCCGTTGGGGGATACATTTGCACGAAGCGTTCTGCTCACGCTGGCAATAGGGAATCGCCACACCCTCCCCAACCGATTCGCTCGCTCGCTCACGGTTCCCTTCAGTCACCGTTCGCTATCCGAGGCGCTCACCGTGTTCGCGCCTCGCACCGCTCGCTCATCCCTCGCACGAGTTCGCAGTGCGGTTCGTCGTCGACTCACCGCACTATAGCGCGCGCCACCGCACGATGGATGGCCAATCTAGAAACGGACGGAGAGTGAGTGTCTCGGGAGTACTCACGACCCGTCTCGAGCGACTACTCGAGGCTGATCCCTTCCTCCTCGAGCAGCGTCCAAAATTCGGATTCGTCGAGGATCGGCACGTCCTCGTCCCGGGCGTCGTCTCGCTTCGTCGCGCCCGGATTGTCGCCGGCGACGAGGTAGTCCGTGTTGCCGGAGACGCTCCCGGTCGCGTTCGCGCCGTGGGTTTCGACGAGTTCCTGCGCGTCGCTTCTGGTCATCTCCTCGAGCGAGCCCGTAAAGACGAGGGTCAGTCCCGCGAGTTCGTCGCCGCCGGTGTCGATGTCGACTTCCTGCGGGGAGACGTGCTCGAGCACGCCGTCGACGACGGCGGCGTTGGCCTCGCTCGCGAAGAACTCGTGGATCGTCTCGGCGACGGTGTCGCCGATTTCGTCGACGTCCTCGAGTCGGTCGGGGTCGTCTTCGGCGGCCTCGCGAAACGCCGCGAAGCTGCCGAGTTCGCGGGCGAGTTCGCGGGCCGTCGTCGGCCCGACGTGAGGGATACCCAGCGCCGAGATGAAGTCGGAAAGCGGCGGTTCGCGGCTGGCCTCGATTTCGCTCAGGAGGTTCTCGGCGCTGGTTTCGCCCCACCCCTCCAGCGCCAGCAGTCCCTCCTGATCGAGTTCGTAGAGGTCTGCAACGGACTCGAGTAAGCCGGCGTCGACCAGCTGGCGGACGCTCTTCTCGCCGAGCCCCTCGAGGTCGAGGCCGTCGTCGCCGGCGTAGTACTCGATCGATCGGCGGAGTTGCGCGTCACAGCCCAGCCCGCCGGTACAGAACGCGATCGGGCCGTCGCGCTCGACGGGGCTGTCGCAGACGGGGCACGTTTCGGGCATCTCGTAGTGGCCCTCGCTCCCCTTCTCGACGACCTCCTCGACGTAGGGGATGACGTCGCCCGCGCGCTGGACGCGAACGGTGTCGCCGACGTTCACGTTCTTCGCTTCGATCTCTTCGGGGTTGTGCAGGCTCGCTCGCGACACCGTGACGCCGCCGACGTCGACCGGCTCGAGCAGGGCGACCGGCGTCAGTCGGCCCGTCCGACCGACCTGGAGCGCGACGTCGACGATCGGCGTCACCTCCGCGCGGGCGGGGAACTTGTAGGCGAACGCGTAGCGGTCGTGGCGCGCGGTCCGGCCTAGTTCCTCGCGGGTCTCGCGGTCGTCGACCTTGATCACGGTGCCGTCGATCTCGTAGTTCAGGTCGTCGCGGGCCTCGAGCATGCGGTCGCGGTAGTCGACGGCCTCGTCGATGTCGGCCGCGAGTTCGACGTGGTCGGTGACACGGAGCCCCCACTCAGGGAACCGCTCGAGTTCGGCACTGTGGGAGTCCGCGAGGTCGCTGGCCTCGAGCACGTCGAAGAAGAAGACCTCGAGGGGGCGCTCGGCGACGACCGAGGGGTCGAGCTGGCGGATCGTGCCCGCGGTCGCGTTCCGGGGGTTGGCGAACGGTTCCTCGCCGCGCTCGATGCGCTCGCGGTTGTGCGCCTGGAAGGCGTCTTTGGGCATGTAGACCTCGCCCCGCACGGCGAGAAAGTCGGGGTGGTCGCCGTGGAGCCGCTGGGGGACGGAGCCGATCGTGCGCGCGTTGCGCGTCACGTCGTCTCCCTCGCGGCCGTCGCCACGGGTGACTGCCCGCTCGAGGCTGCCTTCCTCGTAGACGAACTCCATCGAGACGCCGTCGAACTTGGGTTCGCACACGTATTCGACATCGCCGACCTCTCGTTGCACTCGGTCCGCGAACTCCCGCACGTCTTCCTCCTCGCCGCTCTGGTCGATCGAGAGCATCGGTTCGACGTGTTCGACCGTCTCGAACGCCTCCATCGGCTCGCCGCCGACGCTTCGGGTGGGACTGTCGGGATGAGAGAGATCGAACTCCTCCTCGAGGTCGCGCAGTCGGGCAAAAAGCGCGTCGTAGGTCCGATCGGCGATCAGCGGCTCGCTCTCGACGTAGTACCGGCGGTCGTGTTCGCGGATGGCCTCGCGGAGCAGTTCGACCTGCTCGCGGGCCTCGTCCTCCGAGAGGTCCTCGACCGGCGTGAAGTCGGTCGGCGGCTCCCGGAGATAGGGATTCTCTTCGTCCTCGTCGGCGACAGACATTGCTCGAGGGTTGCCACTCGGACCCGTTAACGTTACTGACTGGGGCTTGATCGGTTTGCTCTCCTTCTCTTGAGTCGACATCGTGGTCGGTCGGTTCCGGCAACAGGATGGATTCGCGACGCGGGTCACTCGAGTGCTCTTCGACTGTGTGTTCGTTCGATCACGACGGTGGTAGAAGCAGTTCCGCGAACTCACCATCGCTTGTCTCATTCATAACATCGACCGATCGCTTTGAACGGTCAGTACAGGAGTTTTGTCTGACAGCCTGTCGTTATGATGCGTCCACGTTGGTCGTCCATCGGGAGCCAACGGTGTTTGCCACCCACCCACCGACACGACCGAATCCGAGACCGAATAGGGGTGCAACACACACCACCAGTCCACTGGCGAAGACGACAAATACGACTCTCCGTAGCGACCATGGTGCCGTCGTACCTGCTGTCGCAATGAATATGAGCAGTCCGAGGACGCCACCAATAAAACCAGCGCGGAGTCCAGCAGCACTTGGGTTTGACGAGCGGATTGCGGCGATGACTCCTGCGACGAACGCTCCGATTATCATTATACCACCGCCGATGGTCCCCTCCGAATTAGGCAGCCAGTTTAGAATGGCGGTGACAGGTAGCGAGGCTATCGCACCGATGAGCGCGAATCGCCATGCTGGAGGAAGCGTGTGGACGCGGAGAGGTGACACCATACTTATTCCTAAAAAATTCCAATAGTATATATTTTCGCCGGGTCGGACACTGTAAGATCTACAGAATCACTTCCACGGGTTATCCACCAGTTCGCTGTGAACGCTCGAGCCGACCTCGATCCGACAGTCGGCCCGCGGGGAGGCGATACACAGGAGCACGTAGCCGGCCGCCCGATGCCTGTCCTTCAGCGCTCGTGGCAGCCGGCGATACGCGACGGCGTCGTCGACGGCACACACGTCGGCGTCTCCGTCTCCGGCGCGCTCGCTATTCGGTGGCCGCGTCCCTTCGACCTCGAGCAGCCGTCCGGAACAGGTCCCGCAGGCGCCCGTCCGACAGCCGTACGGGAGCACGCTGCCGTCGCACTCGGCAGCCTCGAGGATCGTTTCGTTCTCATCGACCTCGACGGTCCGCGTCCGGCCGTCCGGCCACTCGAGGGTCACGTCGTGGCTCGTCATGTGCTCGGCCAAATGTCGGTTTCGCGGCCGCTCACTGCCAGACGTCGCTCGTGCAGTCGCCGTCGGGCCACCGGATCTCGTGGGCGCGAGCTGGCCCCGCCGGACACTCTCCCCAGTCGACGAGGAAGTCCTCATCGAGTTCCATCGTCCCCTTCCGAGGGTCGACGTCGGCTTTCAGCATCACTGAGCCGCGCTCGGACTCCTCGGGGTAGAACTGGTCGTCCCACGAGGAGAACAGCGAGGTGGTCCAGTAGAGGCGTTCGCCGTCGAGCGAGAGCTGTATCATCTGCGGGCCGGCGGCCAACTCGCGGCCTTGGACCTCCTGGACCTCGCCGAAGGTGCCGCCGACCGAGAGCGAGTCGGCTCGCCGCGGGTTCGACGGATCCGAGATATCGTACATCCAGACCTCGCCGTGGAGCCAGTTCGAGCCGAACAGGTACCGATCGTCCATCGAGATCAAGATGTCCGTCGGGAGCGCGGGGACCGGCATGTCCCAGTCGTCGTGCTCCCGGCTCTCGAAGTCGATCACCTTCTCCGCACGGTACTCTCCGTCACCGTCGGCCGCGCTCTCATCGCGCCAGAAGTGGAAGATATTCGACGAGAGCGCGGCTCCCACGAACCCGTGGGTCGATTCGGGGGTGTGGAGAAAGCGCACCTCGAGGGGAATCAGCCCCTCCTCGCCGAGATCGATCGTCTGCTCGACGGTGCCCGCCTCCCAGTCCCAGAAGTGGAGCCGCTGACCGTAGTTCCCTTCCTCGACGTCCTCGAGGTCGAATCCGGGGTAGTACGTCTTGGGGGCGGCCCACTCGCTCGAGACCATCACGTTCTGGCGGGGCTGGTACCAGTAGTCGTAGTTCATCTCGATCTCGCCCGGCGGCTCCCACCGCCCTTCGATTTCGAAGTCCTCGTTCAACTCGAGGAAGCCGCCCGGCAACTCGCCGTCGGCGTCGCCGAGCATGCTGATCAGGATCTCCCCGTCCGGGATGCAGTGGACGGTGTGCGGTGCCGAGAGGTCGTATTCGAAGACCTCCTCGGGTTCGATCACCGTCTCGAGTTCGGGATTCCGCCGGTCTTGCGCGTCGATCACGTGGATCCGCGAGGAGCGCTGGCCCGGGACGATCAGGTGTCGCCGCTCGAGACCGTCCATGTGACAAGACGACGAACAGGCGTTCCACCCGAAGTGGTGGAGTTCGTCCCCGCGATTCGGCAGTTCGATGCGGTCGACGATCTCGCAGTAGGTGTCCGAGTCGGGATCGAGGTCGACGACCGAGACGAAGTCCGGCGCGTCGACGTCGGTGCCGACGTAGAGCCCCATCACGTAGGCCAGTTCCTCCCGCTCGCCCTCCTCGATCGCGGCCTGGGGCGTCGCGTAGCCGGGTCCCTCGTGGTGGTGCTCGTGATCGTGGCTCGGTTCGACGTCACCTGGCGTGCTAGCATCACTCATAGCTGTACCGACCACGAACGAGTAGATAAATCTGGTCGGGGTGACGAGAGCGGGAAGGACCTATGCCCAGGGACTGTCGCCGACTTCGGCGCGGACCCGCGGACCGACCTCGAGGCGGCAGTCGGCTCGCGGCGAGGCGATACACAGCAGGACGTAGCCGTCCGCCCGTTCGGGGTCAGTCAGCGCCGCCGGCGACCGTCGATAGGTGAATGCATCGGCGACTTCGAGCGGGCGGTCCGTTTCGCTTTCCTCGGTGTCGTGCTCTTCCGTCTCGAGTCCGATCAGCCGACCGACGCAGGTGATACACGTTCCTTTCCGACAATCGTACGGGAGCCGAACGCCGGCCCGCTGGGCCGCCTCGAGTACCGTCTCGTCCTCGTCGATAGCGATCGTCCGGGTCGGGCCGTCGGTCCGCTCGAGCGTCACGTCGTACTCCGTCATCGGTTCCCCTCGACTGTCGGACACCGTTCGGTCGTGCGACTCATTGCCGCTACTACGACGGGCAGTCGGAAAAGGAAGACGCGAGCGCTTGCCCGGTCGCCATCGGCTCGAGACCGGCCGACCGATACCCAGTATTTACCCGCACTCGTCGCGTAGGTCCGGACAGATGGGACAGGGAACGGAGTTCGGACTGGTCGACCTCGAGGACGTCGAGAGCCCGGGCGACGAGTGGGAGGAGATCGACGTCTCGGAGACCGACGCCGATCGCATCGCTCGCAAGCGCGATCGGAAGTTCGAGCAGTTCGAGGAGCGGATCAAAGACGCCGATCAGTTCAAAGTCGAGCAGTCGGTGTTCGACGACGCGACGCTGGCGGCGCTGTACAAACTCGTCCAGGACGGCTACGTCGATGCGTTCGGCGGCCCGCTCTCGACGGGCAAAGAGGCTAACGTCTACCTCGCGCAGGGCGACGACCGCGAGGTCGCGGTCAAGATCTACCGGATCAACGCCTCGAACTTCACGCAGATGCGCGACTACCTCGAAGGCGACCCCCGCTTCGAGGGTCTGGGCGGCAAGAAGAAGGACGTCGTCCTCGCGTGGACCAAGAAGGAACTCGCGAACCTCCGGCGCGCGCAGGCGGCCGGCGTGCGGGTTCCGGAACCCCTTGCCACCGAGCGCAACGTGCTGGTCATGGAGTACATCGGTACCGAGGACGGGCGCGCGAAGCGCCTCGGCGAAGTCACTATCGAGAACCCGCAGACGGCCTACGAGGTCATGCGCGAGTACATGCGACGACTCTACTCGGCGGGGCTGATCCACGGCGACCTGAGCGAGTACAACGTCGTCTTCGACGAAAGCGAGGGCCAACTCGTGTTCATCGACCTCGGGCAGGCCGTTACCGTCCACCACCCCAACAGCCGCGAGTTTCTCGAGCGGGACTGTCGGAACGTGGCGAGTTTCTTCTCCCGGCAGGGGCTCGAGGTGACCGGCGACGAGCTGTTCGAGTTCGTCACGAATCCGGAGCCGGATCCCTCGCGGAGCTGATCGCCGCACTGCCGTCGTGGCGTCCCGAACGTCTTAGTGGCTCGCCAGCGCGCGAAGGTGTATGAACGTCGGCATCATTTCGGACACGCACGACAACGCCGAGGCGACCGAACGCGCCATCGAGATTTTTCGGGAGGAGGGCGTCGAGATTGTCATCCACTGCGGCGACTTTATCGCTCCGCTGATAGTGCCGTACTTCGAGGAGTTCGAACTCCACGGCGTTCTCGGGAACAACGACGGCGACGTCGCCAATCTCCAGGCAGCCTTCGACTCGCTGGGCGGTGAGAGCCAGCTTCACGGTCGGTTCGCGGACCTCGAGTTCGACGGGCTCTCGTTTGCAGTCCTCCACGGCGAGAGCAAAGCCGAGGTCGAAGCGATCGCCGCCGGCGAGACGTACGACTTCGTCTGTTACGGCCACCACCACGAGCGCGAGCTCACCGATGACGGACGGACGACGGTGCTCAATCCCGGCGCACACTTCCTGGCGAAATCCGAGGCGGATCGGACCGTGGCGATCCTCGACACGCGCTCGGCGTCGGTGCGGTTCCGATCGGTGCTCGAGTAGCCGTTCGGACTTTTGATCGAGCGGTGCTGGTCACCGCCGCTTCCGGGTTCACATGAACATTCTATCTTCCGGAAAACTCCGATTCTCGGGGTTCGCCTGGGAATCGAGCGCCCCCATTCGATCTGCGAGTTCACCGTAGTACCGCTGGAGCTCTGCGGCTCGTTCGCGAAGCTGTTCGTCGTCGATTTCGATGCCGTAGACGGTTTCCAGCAGTTCCAGATACCGGAGTGACGCCTCGAGGTCCGGCCCGGGCGGATGCGTCGGGGTGACGAACGCGCCGAGCGGCGGGGCCTCCCGTTCCAGACTGCGTCTCGTCAGTGCGCCCGCGACGCCGTCGAGGACGCCCCCGCTGACCGGCGAGACGGTCGACTCCGCGAGCCGGCGATCCCTGTACTCCGGCGTGGCGACGGAGAAGACATCGTGTTCGTCCGGGCCGTGTGGATACGGGACGCCGTGAAAGACGGCCAGCTCGTCGATGTCGGTCGAGTTGACCCACTCCAGAACGCCGTCGACGAACGCGTCGGCCGCCCACACCGGGACGAACAGTTCGCTGAGCAACACGGTGCAGTCGATCTGCGTCGACGCGTACACGCGCATCGGATGTCTCGGTTCGCCGTTTTCGACCGGGGTGATCTCCGGCAGGCCGCGGGATCGAACGTACCCCACTCGGTCGAACTCGCGGTGGGTGACGAGGTAGTCGACGGCCGTGAGTCCCGCCAGTCCGACGTTCGCGAGCCCGACGAGCAGCGTCCCCTCGAGCGGTTCGTCTATCGAGACGGACACGTCGTACACCGGTTCGGGTGCCATGCCGTCCGCTACGTTCGAGCGCGACTTATAGGAGTGAGCATGGGTCTGACTGCGGACCCGTCGGCGGGTCATCGGGCGTCGGCTCGCGGCGGTAGCCCGACCGTCGCGGACCGGCGCTCGAATCGGATTCCTCGACGGTTCGGGGTGGCCACCGGTGACTGACAGGTTCGGATAGGCTACCGGCAACCGACGTGACCACGTACGTGGGTGCCACGTCCCACCCAGTACTCGCGGACCAAGCGCTTAACCTCGCCCAGCCAGTAGCGAACCGTATGCAGCACGTGAAGATTCCGCAGGACCGCATCGGCGTTCTCATCGGTGAAGGAGGCGAGACGATGCGCGAGATCGAGGCGGAAGCGGAAGTGCGACTCGACATCGACTCGGAGAACGGCTCCGTCGCCGTCGAAACCGTCGGTGACCCCGTGCTCGGCCTCAAAGGCCCCGAGATCGTTCGCGCCATCGGGCGCGGATTCGCACCCGAAGACGCCCTGCGACTGCTCGAGGACGATATGATGTTGTTCGACGTCGTCGACATCGACGCCGCCTCGCGCAACAAGACCGACATGAAACGCAAGAAGGGCCGGCTCATCGGCGAGAGCGGTCGGACCCGCGAACTGATGGAGGAGCTAACCGGGGCCGACGTCGTCATCTACGGCTCGACGCTCGGGATTATCGGCGGCCCACAGGAGGTCGACGTGGTCCGCAGCGCCGCCGAGATGCTCCTCGACGGGGCACCCCACGGCGCGGTTTACTCCTTCCTCGAGGAGAAGCACAACGAGATGAAACACAAGGGGATGGAGTATCACCGGTTCCCCGGCGGCCAGTCCTGATCGACGACTTCGCTTTCGGTGTTCGCCTCCGCGATCGACACCGTGAACGGACGTTCTGTCGGCCGATCGATCGGAACTGACGGTCCCGCGGCTGTTCGACCCGTGCGGTATCACCGCCGAAGCGCGTCCATTCGCCGATTCTCACGTTGTGCGTCCATATATACCCTGACAGCTATCGGATCGAAAACGCCAGACATGGCCCTCCTGGGGCGCTCATCTTCAGCTGATAGAGAAAGGCTTATATAGAATCACAAACAATCATTCGAGTGACTATGGCTCAACAGCAGATGGGCAATCAGCCCCTTATCGTACTCTCGGAGGACAGTCAGCGAACCTCCGGAGAGGACGCGCAGTCGATGAACGTACAGGCCGGGAAGGCCGTCGCCGAGTCCGTTCGGACGACGCTCGGCCCGAAGGGGATGGACAAGATGCTCGTCGACTCCTCGGGCAACGTCATCGTCACCAACGACGGTGTCACACTGCTCTCGGAGATGGAGATCGACCACCCCGCGGCCGACATGATCGTCGAAGTCGCCGAGACCCAGGAAGAGGAGGTCGGTGACGGCACCACCAGCGCCGTCGTCGTCGCCGGCGAACTCCTCAGCCAGGCCGAGGACCTCCTCGACCAGGACATCCACGCGACCACCCTCGCCCAGGGGTACCGAGAGGCCGCCGAGGAAGCCACCGCGGCCCTCGAGGAGATCGCCATCGACGTCGACGAGGACGACACGGAGATCCTCGAGCAGATCGCCGCGACGGCGATGACCGGTAAGGGCGCAGAGAACGCGAAGGATCTGCTCTCCGAACTCATCGTCGAGGCCGTTCGCGCGGTCGCCGACGACGAGGGCGTCGACACGGACAACATCAAAGTCGAGAAGGTCGTCGGCGGCTCCGTCGAGAACTCCGAACTCGTCGAAGGCGTCATCGTCGACAAGGAGCGCGTCTCCGACAACATGCCGTACTTCGCCGAGGACGCCAACGTGGCGATCGTCAACGGCGATCTCGAGATCAAGGAGACCGAGATCGACGCCGAAGTAAACGTCACCGATCCCGACCAGCTCGAGCAGTTCCTCGAGCAGGAGGAGGCCCAGTTGCGCGAGATGGCCGAAGCGGTCGCTGACGTCGGCGCTGACGTCGTCTTCGTCGACGGCGGCATCGACGACATGGCCCAGCACTATCTCGCACAGGAAGGCATCATCGCAGTCCGTCGCGTCAAGTCCAGCGATCAGGCCCAGCTCGCCCGCGCGACCGGCGCAACGCCGGTCTCGAGCGTCGACGACCTGACCGAGGACGACCTCGGTGCCGCCGGTAGCGTCGCCCAGAAGGAGATCGCCGGCGACCAGCGCATCTTCGTCGAGGACGTCGAGGACGCGAAGGCCGTCACCCTGATCCTCCGCGGTGGCACCGAACACGTCATCGACGAGATCGACCGCGCCGTCGAGGACTCCCTCGGCGTCGTCCGAACGACGCTCGAAGACGGCAAAGTGCTCGCCGGCGGCGGCGCACCCGAGATCGACGTCTCGCTCTCGCTGCGCGACTACGCCGACTCCGTCGGCGGCCGCGAACAGCTCGCCGTCGAGGCCTTCGCCGACGCGCTCGAGGTCATCCCGCGTACGCTGGCCGAGAACGCCGGGCTCGACCCCATCGACTCCCTCGTGGAACTCCGCAGTGCCCACGACGGCGGCGACACGGGTGCCGGGCTCGACGCCTACACCGGCGACACCATCGACATGGACGCCGAGGGCGTCTACGAGCCGCTCCGCGTGAAGACGCAGGCGATCGAATCCGCCACCGAGGCGGCCGTCATGCTGCTTCGCATCGACGACGTCATCGCCGCGGGTGACCTTGCGGTCTCCCACGATGACGACGAGGAAGAGATGCCGCCGGGCGGCGGTGGCATGGGCGGCGGCATGGGCGGTATGGGCGGCGGCATGGGCGGCATGATGTAAGCCCAGCTTTTACGCTGCGCTCACTCGCTCACGTCGCTCGCTCGTTCGCTCGGTAAAACCTGGATCTAAAGCACTCCTCGCTCCCGATGGTCACTCGTCGGCCCGAGCGCGGCACTGCGTGCCGCGCTCGGTGAACGGCGTCGTTCGGGTTCTCCGAACCGCTCACTCGCCGACGCTCGATTCGGGCGCGGGTTCAAGGGGCGATAGCCCGCTCGAGTCGCTCACTGCAGTCGGCCCATTTCATCGTTTTCTCTTTCGTCGCTCTCAGATCCCGACTTCCGGATCCGCTCGTCGTTCGTATCGCTCACTGGTGGAATCAGGCGCATACCGGGCGGTTCAGTCTCACACGGAGCCCTCGAGTCACGACGAACTAAGTACGAGCCCGCAATATTCGCGGGTATGAACACGCTTCTCCTGGACAGCGACGACGTCGACGAGTACGCCGCCCTCGGCGACGTCATCGACGCCGTCGAACAGGCGTTCGCGGCCTTCGAGCGCGGGACGACGCAGATGCCCGCTAAGTCCTACATCGACCTGCCCCGATACAACGGCGATTTCCGGTCGATGCCCGCCTACCTCGACACCGGCGAGTGGGACGCGGCCGGACTGAAATGGGTCAACGTCCACCCGGACAACCCCGCGGACCACGACCTGCCGACCGTTCTGGGGACGATGATCTACTCCGATCCCGAGACCGCGTTTCCGCTGGCGATCATGGACGGCACGACGCTCACCATGAAACGAACGGGCGCTGCGGCGGCGGTCGCGACCGACTATCTGGCCGTCGAGGACGCCTCGACCCTCGGTCTCGTCGGGGCCGGCGTCCAGTCGTACACGCAACTCGAGGCGATCAGCGAGGTCCGCCCGATCGAGACGGTCGTCGTCTCGGATCCCGACGAGGAGCGAGTCCAGCGGTTCGTCGAGACCTACGCGGACCGGTTCGACGTCCGTGGGGGCTCGATTTCGGAGGCGGGGCGCTGTGACGTGCTCTCGACCGTGACGCCGGTCGAGGAGCCGATCGTGGGACTCGCAGACGTCGGCGAACGGACGCACGTCAACGCCATCGGGGCCGACGCCGAGGGCAAACACGAGCTGGCTGATGCGTTGCTCGAGGCGGCGACGATCGTTATCGACGACCACGAGCAGTGTACGCATTCGGGCGAGATCAACGTCCCCTACCGCGCGGGGACGCTGACCGACGCGGACATTCACGGTGAGATCGGCGAACTCGTTGTCGGGTCGAAAGCGGGACGGACCGACGAGACGGGGATCACGGTCTTCGATTCGACCGGGCTCGCGATTCAGGACGTGGCGGCCGCGCGAGTCGTCTACGAGCGGGCGTCGGCGGATGGCGTCGGCTACCCGTTCGATATGATCGGTGCGGACGGCTCATAGGAACGGCAGTTTTGACTCACCGACTGCGGTCGATGAGGCTCTCGAATATCTATCTCGCGACTTATCGACGCTATGAGCGTCCTGCTCACGCGGCTACGAAATGCCACACCCACCCCAGCCGATTTCTGCTCACGGGCGCTGCGGGACGGCTGCGCCGTCCCGACAGTCGCGGCGCGTCGCGCCGCGCACTGCCCGTTCGCATGGTTCGCGGAACCTCCGGTTCCGCGCTAACGCTCGCTCCTTCCAGTCGCTCACTCATCCACTGTCAGAGCACGCTCTGACAAGCCTTCGCTCGTGGACCTCGCGTGGCTTCGAGCCGCGGTTCGCCGTCGGCGAACCGCGCCACAGCACGCGCCACCGCCGTGAGGTCGGGTAAATATGTACGACCCTACCGCTCACAACCGCCGCGGAATCGAACCGGTCATCGAGAGTTCGTCGGCGTACTGGACGACCGGGCCGTCGGTCGGCGTCGACAGGCCGTTGGCCTCGAGCATCGTGTTCTCGTGAATCGCCACGTCGGCGGGCTGGAGCGGCCACGGGTCGTGTGCGATCTCGCCGGTCAGGACGCCGCTCGCGGTCGGCGCGTAGAACCGCCGACGGGCGGTGAGCCAGTGCTCGAGCGTGTCCGGTTCGGCGGTCCGGATCTCGCCGTCGGGACGGTAGGTCGCGGCGAATCGAGCGGGCGTGTCATCGTCCGTCCGCCGGCGCTCGCTCGCGAAGGCGACGTGGTTCTCCTCGGTGGCCCCGACCCGGATGTTCGCGTCGTAGACTGGCAAACTCGTCGTTCGGCCGACCGTCGTCGCGATCGGCGACCCGTCGAGATCGATGCTGAAGAAAAAGACGCCGGGATCGCCTCGATAGCGGACGTACGTCCGGACGGTGAGTACTGGAAACGCCAGCCGGGTGATCGACGGCGTCCCGCGGAGGCCCACGTTCGTCAACACGAACGGGAGCACGCCCAGCCAGGCGCGACCGTCCCGCGTCTCGAGAGTTAGTTGACCGGGGACGTGCGGTCGAAGTTCGTCCGGATCGACCGGCCAGTGGACGAACAGTCCGTCGCGCCAGGTCATCGAGGCGACGTGCGGTGCGTTTGGCGACGATCCTCCCGCGAACCTCCATCGAAACGGATCCGTGCGTTGTGCAGTCATCCTCGGAACCAACAGGTACTGTCAGTACCCGACGACGGGGCGACGTAAATACTAGATAGCCTGCTGTCAAATCCGATGGTGGTTCGGTCGGTACTCCGCGGAGAGGGCCGCTATCCGGCACCGGACCGTGGCGCTGGCGTTAGTCGGCCGGGTCGACCGCTGTGTCGTCGGATCTCTCGAGCGTGACGCCGTCCGAGCCGTCGTCACCCGCATTCGACGATCTGAGACTCTCGATCACCTGATCGGTGGCGTTGGTCGCTCGTAACACCAGTACGCCGAACCCGATCCGGGCGAGGATGTCGAGGTAGGAGGCAACGAAGATACCGCCGAACGCGTCGAGCAGTCCGAGGCCCTGTCGCGAGACGAACCCCATGATCAGATAGAACACCCAGAGCAACAGGAGCAAGTTCCGGAGCTTCCCGTAGAGCAGGACGCGCTCGCCGCTTCGGGATGCGGAGCGCTTCGTGAGCGGCCACACCATCAGGTAAACGATCGCCACGAGGGAGACGATCGTGACGATCCCGGCCGCCGCGTTCAACGGGGGCTCGAGGAAATAGCGGACGGCCGTCGAACCGACCCACATCACGCTCAGGACGGCGGCTGCAGCCAGTTGTCGTCGTGTCGCGCCGGCGACCAGCCCGGCGACGACGACCATGATCGGCGTCACGATCGTGTAGTCGACGTACCGGGTCATCGGAATCGGATCGCCTCCCGCCGTCGTGATTCTGAACAGTTCGATCGACATTCCGAAGTTGGCGAGCGCGAGCGTCCCGCAGATGATCGGGACCGGCAGGTAGTACCGTCGTTTCCCGGCCGGCATTCGTGCGATCCAGACGAGGAAGCCGACTGTCGCGGCGACCATCGCGTAGAAGGCGATCCGATAGAGTTGGAGTTCGGGGATCATCGGCTGTCACCTCCCTGTCCCGCCGGGGTCACGGTCGGATCGGCCCCCGAGGAAACGGTGAACTCGTCGACGGCGTCGGCGAGGTTCGTCGCCCGTTCGTCGAGCCGCGTCGCCTCGGCCGAGACGTCGGTGATCGTCGCGGTCGTCTCTTCGGCGGCCGCGGCGACCTGCTGGGCCTGCGAGGTCGTCTCGTCGGCGACGCTCGCGACGTCCTGGACGATCGTCGCCAACTCCCCGGCGGATCCCGCCTGTTCGTCGGTCGCCTGATCGATCTCCTGGACGCCGATCGTCACCTGTTCGATCTCCGTCGCGATCCGGTCGAGTCTGTTCGAGAGCGAGTCGACCTGTTCGGTCGCCGATCCGATCGTCGATTCGGCCGCCTCGATCTGCGTGGCACTCTTCGTCGCGCGCTGCTGTATCGATTCGATCATAGTTTCGACATCGTCGACCGCCGTCTGAGTCTCGGCTGCGAGTTCCTTGACCTCGTCTGCGACGGCCTGGAAGCCGCCGCTATCGCTCGAGGCGCTTTCGGATCGCGCGGACTCGATGGCCGCGTTCAACGCGAGCATATTGGTCTGGCCGGCGATCTCGTCGATCAGCTCGACGATCTCCTGAA
The DNA here is from genome assembly GCF_020405225.1 of Natrinema sp. DC36. NCBI lineage: Archaea > Methanobacteriati > Methanobacteriota > Halobacteria > Halobacteriales > Natrialbaceae > Natrinema > Natrinema sp. DC36. The sequence continues at coordinate 3,085,936 of NZ_CP084472.1, read as the reverse complement.
TCTGCTCGGCCTCCTCGTCCAGCGATCGGATCGTCTCGGCGACGGCTTCCGTCTGTTCGCTGGCCGCGTGCATCTCCGCCGTCGTCTCGGTGGCCGCCCGCTGGCCGTCGGTCGCCAGTTCGTCGACCTGACTCGATTGTTCGGCGATGGTGCTCGTCGCGGCGGCGACCTCCTCGACGGTCGCGGACATCTCCTTGACCTCGGTCGACGCCATCGACAGGTCCTCGGCCTGCGACGCGGAGCCGTCGGAGATTTCCTGGACCGACGAGCTGACCTCTTCGCTCGCCCGCCGGATCTCGTCGGAGCTGGTCTGGACCTCCGTACTCGTCCGCGCGACCTCCGCGGAGATCGTCTTGACCTGGGCGACCGTCTCCTCCAGATCGGCGATCATCTCGTTGAACGCCTCGGCGATCGAGACCATCGCCTCGTGGTCCGTCTCGGGCTCGAGACGCCGCTGGAGGTCACCGTCGGCACACGACGCCATGACCTCGCTGTAGCGCTCGGCTTCGGCCTCGAGCTCGCGGTTTCGCTCTTCGGTCCTCCGTTGCGCTTCGCGGGCGCGTTCGCGCTGGTCTTCGAGGTCCGATAGCGTCTCCCGAAGCGAATCTCGCATCGACGCAAAGGAGCCGTAGAGCGATCCGACCTCGTCGATCCGGTCGGTCTCGAAACCGACCTCGAGGTCGCCGTCACCCATCCGTTCGGCTTTGCCGGCGAGCTGCCGGAGGTTCAGCGAGATGTTCCCGCCGAGGACGACCCCGACGAGGCCGAGGTGGAGGATGACGACCAGCAGCAAGGCGACCAGCGACGACGTCGCGGTCCGCTGCGGGCCGTAGACGGCCGCCGCGGTATCGTAGCTCGTGACCGTCAGCGATTCGCCGCCGACGTCGATCGTCGCCGACGTGGCCGCGAACTCCGTCTCGGCGTCCTCGGGGGTCCCGGTCGAGACGCCGTCTCCGTCCGGCGAAGCGGCGTCGAGGACGGCGTCGTCGCCGACCGTCGCCGCCTCGCCGACCGCCGCGATCGGCTCGCCGTTCGCGTCGGTGACGATCGTCCGCCGGTCGTCTGCGGTCTCGAGGGTCGAGCCGAACGCGCTCACGGGGGCGGAAACGGCGACGTAACGGTCCGATTCGCCGTCGACCGCGGCGACGAACGAGAGCACCGATTCGTCGCTCGCGACCGCGTCGTGGGCGGCGCTGGGTCCGTCGGTGGCACCCTCGACGCCGGCCGTTTCGAAGAAGTTCTCGCCGACCGCGCCGTCCGCACTGCTCGCGAGTACCTCGCCGTCGCCGTCGAGATAGTGAATTTCGCTGATTCGATCCCCGCGCGTCGACTGGGCCGTCGCGAGCCGTTCGCTGATTTCAGCGTTGGTCCCTTCCTGAACGGTCGCATCCGCGGCCAGCCCGTTCGCCGTTTCGGCGTTCGCCTCGAGCCAGGCCGCTGCGACGTCGCCTCGGTCCGCCGTTCGATCGCTGAAGTGGTCTTCCGCCGCCGGGCCGACCGTACCGGAGACGTGGCCCAAAAAGAGCGCGGAAACCAGTACCGTCATAACGACGACCAGCAAGAATATGAGACCGATCTTTACACTGTACGTTTCTCTGAGCCGATCAGGGAGATAGTCCTCGAATGCCATAGTGTCTCGTTGAGCCGTCGGGCAGCGCGATGCTGCCCGATGTCTTCTTTAACAATGTTTACCCGCCCCAATTGAATGTATCGATTCAACTGATTGTCGCGAATGATAGTCATACACTATCCCTTGAGAATCAGTTCTACAGACATTATTCCCGGTATTTTGTTTGCCCGAACTAACGCTCAAATAAACATAAATTATATTTAATTGACTTGTAGCGGAGCGAAAAGCTGATCGGAACATCGGCGAACGGTCCGCAACTCTCCGCGGACGGCGCGATCGATTTACGTGGCGGTGATCGCCGGGGGTGGGTTCAGTCGTCTATCTCGATGGCCGGTCGACCGGGCTCGGCGTTTGTGAGCACGTCGTCGTCGGCCTCGTCGGCGCGAACGACGCGAACCGGTGCCTCGAACTCGCGTTCGATCAGCCACGCGGCGGACTCGAGCGCCGCGTGTTCGTCGCTCGGCCCGAGCGTCATCGACAGCGCCTCGCGTTCGACCTGGAGGTCCTGCCCGTAGTCGGCCGCCGCGTCGCCCTGCTCGCGGATGTGTGACTCGCCCATGAGTTCGCCGATCAGGTTGTCGGCGTCGCTCTCGATCGCGATCTCGAGGGCGTCGTACTTCCAGTCGGGGGCGACGACCACGTCGATCGCCGTCGGATCATCGATCCCGGCGACCTCGACGATGTCACGGATGTCCTCACGAGTGTTTTCGACCAGTCGGCGGCGCTTGGCGACGTGGTCGCGGTCGACATCGGCGGTCGGCCACTCGGCCTCTGCGACGAACTCGTCGTTGCCCAGCGTCTCGTAGAGCGCCTCGGCGAGGTGGGGTGCCACCGGCGAGAGCAGGCGGACCACGGCCGAGAGCCCGCGCTCGTAGGTCGCCGCGTGGGGATCGGTGTGATTGGCGTATTGCCGTAGCGTCCGCGTCAGATCCTGCGTTTCACGCAGCGCCTTGTTGAACGTTAGGTCGTCGTACTCCTCGCTGGCGATGGCGATCGTCGCGTCGATCTCCGCGTCGACGTAGCTCGCGACGGCGTCGTCGTCGCCGTCGGGCTCGTCGGCTCGCGGGCTCTGCCCGCTCGCATCTTCCGCGGCGCGTTGCGCCGCGTGCTGTTCGACCATTCCCTTCAGCCGATCGAGGAAGGCGTAGGTCGACTGGACGCCCTCTTCGCTCCAGTCGAAGTCGCGTTCGGGCTGGGCGGCCTGCATCATGAACAGCCGCGCGGTGTCCGCCCCGTACTCCTCGACGATCCGCTGGGGCGAGACGACGTTCCCCTTCGACTTGGACATCTTCTCGCCCTCGAGCTGGACCATGCCCTGGGCCAGCAGGTTCGTGAAGGGCTCGCGGTGCTCGAGCCCCTCGTGGTCGGCCAGCACCTTCGTGAAAAAGCGCGAGTAGAGCAGGTGCATCACGGCGTGTTCGATGCCGCCGACGTACTGATCGACGGGCATCCAGTCGTTGGCCCGCTCCAGGTCGAAGGGGGCGTCCTCGAGGTCCGGAGAGACGTACCGAAGGAAGTACCACGAGGAGTCGACGAAGGTGTCCATCGTGTCAGTCTCGCGGACGGCCTCGCCGCCGCAGTCGGGACACGCGGTCTGCTTCCACTCCTCGGCGGCGTCTAGCGGGTTCCCGGTGGTGTTTATGAACTCCGGCAACTCGACCGGCAGCTCCTCCTCGGGGACCGTGACGGGGCCGCAGTCATCGCAGTGAATCACCGGAATCGGGGTACCCCAGTAGCGCTGGCGGGAGATCCCCCAGTCGCGTAGCTGGTACTGCGTGGCCTCCTCGGCGCTCTCGACGTCCTCTGTCAGCCGTTCGCGGGCCGTCTCGCTCTCGAGGCCCGAGTACTCGCCGGAGTTGACGAGGACGCCGTCGTCGGTGTACGCTTCCTCGCTCACGTCGGGTGCGTCGGGGACCGTTTCACCGTCCCAGTCGTCAGGTTTGGGGGCGATGACAGGCTCGATATCGACGCCCATCTTCTGTGCGAATGCGTGGTCGCGCTCGTCGTGGCCCGGCACGGCCATCAGCGCGCCCGTCCCCACGTCCGAGAGCACGAAGTCGGCGACGTAGACCGGGATCTCCTCGCCGGTGACGGGATTCGTCGCGGTCAGCCCCGTCTCGACGCCGTTGGGCTCGTCGCCGTCCGGGTCTGCCTCCTCCTCGATGAAGTGACGGACGTTGCCGTTCTCTTCGGCCAGTTCCTCGCTGATCGGGTGATCGGGTGCGAGCGCGAAGAACGTCGCTCCGTAGATGGTGTCGACGCGGGTGGTGAACGCTTCAACCGGTCCGTATTCCCCGATTTCGAAGTCCAGTTCCGTCCCGTACTGCCGACCGATCCAGTTGCGTTGCATCTGGCGAACCGAGTTCGGCCACCCCTCGAGGTCGTCGATCGCTTCCAGTAGTTCGTCGGCGTACTCGGTGATCTTCAGGAACCACTGCTCGAGTTCGCGCTGTTCGACGGGCGTGTCACAGCGCCAGCAGAGTTCCGCCTCGCCCTCGACCTGTTCGTCGGCGAGAACGGTCTCACAGTGGGGACACCAGTTGACCTCGGCGTCGCGGCGCTCGACGAGGTCCTCCTCGAGGAACCGCTCGAAGAGCCACTGATTCCACTGGTAGTATTCGGGCGTGCAGGTGGCGATCTCCCGCTCCCAGTCGTAGCCAAAGCCCATCGACTCCATCTGTGCGGTCATCGTCTCGATGCAGTCGAACGTCCAGTCGCGGGGATTCGTGTCGCGCTCTTTGGCCGCGTTCTCCGCGGGGAGACCGAACGCGTCCCAGCCCATCGGATGGAGGACGTCGTCGCCGCGCATCCGGCGATACCGAGCGTACGCGTCCGTGATCGTGTAGTTGCGGACGTGGCCCATGTGGAGTTTGCCCGACGGATACGGGTACATTCCGAGGACGTACGTCGGATCCTCGACGTCGTCGGGCGTCCGATAGACGTCCGCCTCGTCCCACGCCTCCTGCCAGCGCCGTTCGACCGTCGCGTGGTCGTATCCCGCGTCGCTCATTTGCTTATATACGTCTAGGAGGGGACGCCGCCCTATAGCTTTCCATACCGTCCCCCGTCGGGCCGTCGAACGGCCTCGGCGAACGGTCCCGCCGAACGCTCCTCGAGCCGTACCGAACGCTCGTCCCGACCGGTTCCGGGAGGCAAGCGGTTTTATTCTCGTCCCGCCACACCCCGAGGTATGGTAGCAGATTCCACCGTCTTCGTCACGGGTGCGAGTCAGGGGCTCGGCCGCGAAATCGCCGTCGCGTTCGCCGACGAGGGTGCGAACGTCGCGCTCGCGGCCAGGAGCGACGGCATCTACGATACCGCCGACCTGATCGACGCCCCCGATCGAACGCTGGCGGTCGAGACCGACGTGACCGATCCCGAATCGGTGACCGATGCGATCGACGAGACCGTCGACGCCTTCGGCGGACTGGACTGTCTCGTCAACAACGCGGGGATCGCCGGCCCCACCGCGCCGCTCGAGGAGACGACCGACGGCGAGTGGCTCGAGACCCTCGACGTCAACGTCGTCGGAGTCGCCCGCGTCACGCGGGAAGCGGCCCCGCACCTGCGCGAGTCCGAGCAGGGAAGCGTCATCAACATCTCGTCGATCGGCGGCAAGCGGCCCTACGCCAATCGGGGCCCGTACGCCGCCTCGAAGATGGGGCTGATCGGGGTGACCCGCTCGCTGGCGGCCGAGTTCGGCGACGACGGCGTGACCGTCAACGCGATCTGTCCCGGTCCGGTGGAGGGCGAGCGAATCCGGGGCGTCTTCGAGCGACAGGCAGAGGCGGCGGGCGTCCCCGTCGAAGCGGTCGAAGGGGAGGTCCTCGAGAGCCTCATGATCGACGAACTGGTCCCGCCCGAGGAAGTCGCGGACATGGCCGTCCACCTCGCGAGCGAGGCGTCGCGCCACGTCACGGGGCAGGACATCAACGTCTCGTCGGGCGGGGCCTGGTACTAGTCAGAGGACAGCGAGAACCGCGACGAGCAGGCCGATACCGACGAATACCCCGCCGCCCGCCCGACGGAGCCGGACCGACGAGCGAACCTGCTCGCGCTGGTCTTCGAGGCTCCCGGTCGCGATCACGAGCGGCGTCTCGTCGGTTCCCCGTAGGACGTAGCCGTCGGCCGTCTCCGTCAGTTCGCCCTGAACGACCAGTTCGTCGCCGTCCCGGACGACGGTGGCCTGATACTTGTCGGGCATGGTGGTCTTTCCGCCGACGCTCACGTTGAACTCGAGGTCGCTGACGACGCCGTCCTCGCCCGCCAGCCCGGTTCGCTCGAAGAAGCGATTGACCGGGCCGAGGTCGCCGAGATAGGACTCCGTCTCGGGATCGCCGAGGAACAGTTCCGGCGAATCGAAGGGATCGCCGTCCGCGTCGGTCGCCAGCGTCGTCGCGTCCACGCGGACGCGGTCCCAGCTGTGATCGACGGCGAACTCGCCGACCGCCAGTTCGGACTCGGCGGTCCGCCACCGGCTGCCGTTCGGTGCGTTCTCCTTTTGGCGGACCCGCCACGCCCAGAGAGCGGGTGCGTCGCCTCCGTTCGACTCGGGTCCGGTCCGCGCCGGCGACGCCGGCTCGAGGACGTGGACCGGCCCGCTTACGGTGGCTTCGCCGCCCGGTTCGACCCGCTCGTCGCCCGCTGACGCGAGTTCGCTGATCGTTTCGCTTCGATCACTGAGTTCGCCGGCTCGAGACAGCACGACACCGCCGAACAGGATAAAGATCCCCGCGAAGACGAGTGCGACCACTTGGACCATAGCAGAGCTGTTATAATCGAGACATAATAACTGCCCGGAAACGACCGATCACGGCGACGGGTCGGCAGGTGACCGCACGGATGCCGTCGCCGCGTTCGCGTCGCTGCGTCGCTCGGCAACCCCGATCTACGACCGAAAGCCGGTCGGCTCCGAGGAGCTCCACCGCCGGCTACTCGATGTCGATCTGTTTCGAGTCCCCGCTTCCCGAGACCTTCGGGAGCCGGACCGTCAGCACGCCGTTCTCGAAGCCGGCGGCCACCGATTCCTCGTCGACCGGCTCCGGCAGGCGGATCCGCCGACTCGCCGACGTTTCGGTCCGTTCGCGTCGGAGATAGCTCCCCTCGGCGTCGCGCTCCTCGTCCGTCCGGTTGGCCTCGAGACGCAGCGTGCCGTCCGAGAGCGTCAGTTCGATGTCGTCGGTCTCGTAGCCGGGGAGGTCGGCCGTCACGACGTACTGCTCGTCGGTGTCGGCGACGTCGACCGGCACCGAGCCGGGGACCTGTAGCCCGCCTGCGGTCATGCCCTCTTCGACCTGTCGGCTCACGCGGTCGAGCATCTCCTCGATATCGTCGAACGGATTGCGTCGCATGGCGGCATGTAGGGTCCCGAAGGGGATAAATTCTGCCCGAAGCGCGACGACAGAAGGCGGGGCACTCGAAGGCGGCTCGCGTTTCGGAGATCGAACGCGTTACTCGGGGAGGGTGACGAGTCCGTCGTCGAGCGCGTCGAGCAAGACGTCGCGCGCGTGACCGTCGGGATCGACGCCCTCGTAGACCGCCTGCACTTCGCCGTCGGCCAGCAAAAACGTCGTCCGGGTGGTCACGCCGCTGTCGCGCAGTTCGACGTCGAACGCGTCGGCGATCTCGGCGTCGGGATCGGCCAGCAGGTCGAACTCGAGGCCCTCCGACTCGGAAAAGGACCGGTGGGAGTCGACGTCGTCGACAGAGACGCCGTAGACGTCGACGCCGGCGTCGCGATAGGTCTCGCGCTCGCGCTGGAACTGGTTCGCCTCGACCGTACACCCCGGCGTGTCGTCTTTCGGGTAGAAGTAGACGACCGTCGGTTCCTCGAACGCCGGCGAGACCTCCTCGCCGTCCTGATTGCGTGCGGTCACGGTCGGCGCGTCGTCGCCTGCATCGAGTGGCATACTCCCGGTAACGCGGGACAGTGAAAACAGTTTGCGGTCCTCGGTTCGGTGATTTCGGCACCGACAGCGCTCGATCCGGCACTAACGGTCAATTCTGCCCCTGTCGGTCGAACTATCGCACCCGTTCGCGTACGGAGCGCTATGATCGATACCGCCCTGCACACCGGTTCGGAGCACCCCGACCTCCTGTGGATTCTCGTCCCCTCGTTCCTGACCTTCGTTGCGGGTCTCGGTGTAGCCACCTACGCCGACCGGATTCGCGAGCGGCTCCGTCCCGAGGAGAGTACGACAAGCGAGTGATCGGCCCCAACCAGTCCGCGCTGCGTTCGTCTCTGATTCTCTCTCCCTCGAGCCACAGGGACCGGGGAGCGTTCTGCCCCCTATTCGACGACGTGTTCCGTATCGTACGAGCCGAGCCGCCGGACCCAGCCGTTCTCGGCCAGTTCCTCGAGGTCCGCGATCGCCTCCTGCGTTCGTGACTCGTAGAGCCCGGCCTCGAAGTCGACGTGGAAGACGTAGTCGCCCAACCGCTGGCCGCTCGGCCGCGACTCGACGCGGGTCAGGTTGATATCCCGGTCCGCGAACGGCTCGAGCAACTCGAGCAGCAGGCCGGGGTAGTTCGCGTTCGGGTAGACCACCAGCGAGGTCTTGCCGCCGCCCGTCGAGCGCTCCGCCGCGGGTGCGATCGCGAAAAAGCGCGTCGCGTTCGAGTCCTGGTCCTGAATGTCCTCGGCCAGCACCTCGAGTTCGTCGCCGCCGAGGGCCGGGTGGCCGATACCTGCGACCGAGGGATCGTCGCGGGCGAAGTCGACGCCCTGGGCCGTGCTCGCGACGGCCTCGAGCGTCGCGTCGGGGTACTCGCGCTCGAGATAGGTGCGACACTGCGCTAGCGCCTGCGAGTGGCTGGCGACGGTGTCGAACTCGGGGCCCTGTGCGAGCAGGGCGTGTCGGATCGGCGTGACGATCTCGCGGACGACGGCGACGTCGTAGTCGGCGATGGCGTCGAGGCTCTCCGTCACGGAGCCCTCGATGCTGTTCTCGATGGGGATGACGCCGCGGTCGTATTCGCCCGCGGCGACGGCGTCAACGATCGCCGTGACCGACTGGCGGAAGTCGATATCGCCGTCGTCGGCGATCGCGCTCGTCGCCCGGTGTGAGTAGGTCCCTTCGGGTCCCAGCGTCACTGCAGTCATTACCCGCCGATAGCAGGCTACGGGTCAAAAGACCGTCGGGTTCTCGGGGCCGGTCGACGACGGTTCCGCAGCACTCAGTCGTCGATCGGTGCCCCGGAGGTACCGCTATCGCCGCTCGAGGCCAGAAAGCCGTCTTCGGTCGCCCGTTCGGCGAGGCGGGGCTGGAAGACCCACGCGCACAGCAACAGGATGGGGATCATCGTGACCGCGACGACGGAGTAGCCGGTGTGGAGGCTCGGCATCATCGGCGCGGCGTAGACGAGCGGGTAGACGATTCCGCCGACCGTACCGACGCCGCCGACGACGCCCGCGACGCTGCCCGAACTGTTGGGGAACATCGCGGGCACCTGCGCGAAGATCGCGCCCTCGGCGAACGCACAGCCCATGCCGACGATGAAGCCGGCCGCGACGGCCAGTAGCACCTGGCCGGTCAGGCCAGCCAGCGTCATCCCGACCATCGCGAGCACGATGAAACACAGCGAGACGAACGTCCACTGCTCGCGGTAGCGACCGGTGAAGATCGGCAGAATGTTCTTCTCCGTGCGGGCGAGCAGGTCGCTGACGTAGCCGCCGATCGGCCGAAGCAGGCCGGCTGCGACGGAGAACGTCGCGGCGAACGTGCTAGCGAGCACGATGTTGTCCGTGTTGAACCCCTCCCGGTAGTACGTCGCCAGCCAGCCGTTCATCGAGAGCTCGAGGCCGAAGCTCATCACGTACGCCAGCGCGAGCACGACCGTTCCGTAGCGGGTGGCGGTGTAGAGCCAATCTTTGAGGTTCGCAGTCGACTTGGTCGCCTCTCGTTTCGCGTCGCTCTTGGCGGCCTCGCCGACCGTGTAGTAGACGATCGCCAGCAGGATCGAGACGATCCCGGTGTAGAAGAAGGCGGCTCGCCAACTCGTTTCGAAGATCGGACCGCTCCAGTTCTCGGTGAACACGCGCGGAAGGATGAGGGCACCGCCGGCGGCACCGGCGTTGCCGACGCCGGCGTAGATTCCCTCCGCAGTCCCCAGTTGTTCCTCGTCGAACCACTCGGAGACGTGCTGGATCCCGATGACGAAGGTGATTCCAGCGGTCGCAACGATTAGCCGTTCGATGAAGAAGACGGTGTAAGACTGGGCGAACGCCGACGCGATGGAGAAGACGCCGACGTAGGTTAACACGATGGCGAACACCGTCGGCGCGCCCCAGCGATCGGAGAGCCAGCCGGTCAGCATGCGACCGAACGGCGCGAGCCAGATCGCCGCGCTCGCGAGGATCCCGATCTCCGCGAGCGAGAGGCCGAACTCCTCGGCCATCGGCCCCGTGAACGGCGCGAAGGAGAACCAGATCAGGAACGAAAAGTTGAACCCGATCGTTGCTAACAGCAGCGTCCGCCACTTGGTCATCGTGATCACGATTGCCCACCCCGACTGAAGCTGCGAGTGGCCCACTTCAACTTCCTCGCTCCTATCCCGGTAGTGGAGACAAACGTATTGTTCCTCTCCGAATTTTCATCATCTTCGTACCATATTTTTCGATCTTCTTCGACGTACTTCAACATGGCTCACTCGAGTTGTTCGGCAACTCCCGTATAAATCCACTTATTAGAATATACCCAACTGTACGGCAGTGCTCTAACAAAGACACTCTGTATTATGCCGTTTAACTTGTTGACAAACGCTCTATGTGGGAGATATTGTGAAAATATTCGACCCTCTACTCGGTGAGTATCGTCGTCCGTTCGGTTTTCTCGCCGAACCGGATTCGTCGGTTCACAAGCGGACTGGGAGACCCCGTCGGGGTCGGCGAACTCGTCGGTTTCGCTTGATCACGAGAACCGAAGCGTATCGAACGACTCGACCCCGAGCGGTTCACACGATACGCGGCAGCACACTCTCTCCGACCTCATGCGCCGCTCCTGGTCGCTGTCACACCGGAGAAAACTACCGATCGGACGGCTTACTCGTCGAGGTGCTCGATTCCCTTCTTCGAGACGTTCGCTTCCGTGATCTCGTCGGGCATCCAGTCGGGCTTGTCGTCGGGAGCCGTCTCCTCCCACGCCCAACCGTCGTAGATGTGTACCTTGTCCGTCCCCTTCTCTCGAAGTTTGAGTTCGACGCGGTCCGCCGCCTCCTCGCTCGAGCCGGGCTCGAGCCGTCTGGCCGCCTTGAGTGCGGCCTGTCGGGGTGTGTTACCCGAGAAGACACTCGACTCGTCGTCGGGTGATTCGCGCAGTGCAAAGTTTCGTTTCCCGTCTTCACGTACCATGATTTTCGCCTCCATGTCAGTCAAGCACACGATCCGACATAAAGATATCCCCCAAAACCGACCGACTGCGCCAGTATCTTTAAGTAAGTAGCGTACACCATTTCACCGCAGTATCGTCACCCGGGATCCGGTCGCCGTGCCGTCGTCGTTCGCTCGATGCGCCCGTACCACGGCCACGCTCGGGGCGTCGAAAACACTTAAGTATATCCTACGGCGAAGTTCGGAATAGAATCCCGCGATGGTACGGAAAAAGAAGCTGAGTCCAAGCGGTGCGAAAGACGACGACGGTAACTACCACAACGTCCACCTCAACCTCCACGAAGACGAACTCGAGGTCGCGGGCATGGATATCGGCGACGAGGTCTTCGTCCGGGTCCGGGACGGCAAGATAATCATCCAGAAAGCCAACGAGGACGACGTCGAACACGAATTCTAACGAAATTTTGCGCTGCGTTCTGAACGAGCGAGAGCGCTAATAGCGCTCTCGCTCGCTCGTCACTCGGCAAAATTTCGATCAAAAGCACTCCTCCCTCCGTTCGTTCCCTTCGGTCACTCACATCGGTCGTCGGCCCGCTCGCTCGTTTCACTCGCTCGCGGTACAGAGGCTGGACCGCAGCGACCGCAGACCGGATTCAAACTCGAGAAAACCGCCGTCTCCCTCAGCGCAGCGCCTCGAGGTCGAACTCGAACGCCGACACCGGTACCTCGAGGTCGTGCTCGACGAGCACCTTCGGGTGGACCTCGCCGATCACGCCGACTTCCTCGCCGTCGATGACAACCGCTGCGGTTCGACCCGAAATAAAGGTTGGGTGGTCGGTCGGCGGCGTCTCGAGGTCGACGTCGAAGTTGCGAGTGAGGGTCTGCAGTCGGGCCTTGGCGTCCTCGTAGCCAGCCTCGTGGCTCGCGAGAACGGCACCGATGCGGCGGCCCTCCGCAACGCCGGTGTTCTCGCGCTCGTCGACCTCGGCGGCGAAGCCGATCTCGGCGAGATTTTGTGGGTACGAGCGGTGGGTGTTTCGCTCGAGGACCATCAGCAGCGAGGGCACGACCCACGTCCGGAGCATGGTGAAGTCCTCGCTGTAGGGCTCTTTGATCGTGGCGGGCTCGCCGGCTCCGTAAACGTCGTCACCGGGAGCGATATCGAGGCGGTCGAAGTTCTCCCCTTCGCTGATCATGTGGAAGTTCAGCAGGTCCTCGAAGCCCAGTCCGACGAGTTGGGTTCGGGCGGCGTTCTCGAGCCGGGAGCGCTCGTGACGCCCGCCGACGGTCCCCGCGTCGGGATAGCGGGGCTCGAGTTCGTTGAAGCCGTAGGCCCGCCCGAGGTCGTCGATGACGTCCAGCGGGTGGAGCACGTCGACGCGGTAGGGCGGGATCGTCACCTCGTAGACGAGGTCGCCGTCTTCGCTCTCCTCTTTCTCCGCTTTGAGCCCGGAACGCTCGGCGAGATCGATCACTTCGTCGGGGTCGAGCCCGATCCCGAGGATCGTCTCGATGCGGTCGTGAGCGACCGTCTTCGTCTTCATCGAGAGGTCGGGACGGACGATCTCGTGATCCGGATACTCGACCCGCACTTCCTCGAGCGTGGCCCCGCGAGCCGACAGCGCGTAGCAGACGATGTTCAGCATCTTGTCGATCGTCCACTGGTCGGTGCCGGTCATCTCGACGAACAGGTCTCTCGAGTCCGTCGACACTTCCGTCCGGCGGCCGTTGATCACCGGCGGGAACGAGAACAGCCCGATGCTGTCGTAGATCGCCGGATACCGCTCGTACCCGCTCACGAGGTCGGCGTAGGTCTGGCCCGTCTGGTGGTCCTCGAGCACGTCCGCCGGCGTCATCTCCTGATCGGAATCGAGCGGCACGAACCGATCCTCGTCGGGCTCGACGCCGACGTACTGGATGGTCGGGTTGCCCTCCGTTGCAGCGGTCCCTTTGAGCATCGTCAGATCGTGAATCCCGATCGCGCCCTTCGCGCGCTTGCGCCCCATCGTCGCGTGGAGCTTCTCCTGGAGCTGGATGAGCGAGTCGAGGCTCTCCTCGTCCAGATCGATGTCTCGAATGACAGCACCCGTGACGTACGGCCGTTCGTCGGGAACCGATTCGTCGACTTCGATGGTCCATTCGGGCGAGTTCGGCGAGGGAACGTGGACGCCCCGCGCGTCGCCGTACTGGTAGCGCATCGAGCGGGCGACGCCTTCGACGGAGAGCCGATCGAGGCGGTCCGGCGCGAACTCGAGTTCGAACTCGCCGTCCTCCGTGCGGCCCTCGAACTCGAGGCCGAGGCCGAACAGGTCGTCGATCAGGTCGTCGTCGCTCTTCTCGTCGTGTCCGGTCAGGGATCGCAGTTCGTCGGGGTCGATATCGACGGTGGGCATCAGTAGGTCACCTCGGTTTCGCGCAGCAGTTCGAGATCACACAGGGTTCCGTGGATGTCCCGGATGTCCTCGAAGCCGTACATCAACATGAGCAGTCGCTCGAGGGCAAGTCCCCAGGCCATCACGTCGCACTCCACGCCGAGGGGCTCGAGCATCTCCTCCCGGAAGATCCCGGAGTTGCCGATCTCGACGAGTTCGCCGGTCGTCGGGTGGGTACCGAACAGCTCGAAGCTCGGCTCCGTGTAGGGATTGTAGTGGGGCTTGAACTGAACGTCCGTAATTCCGAACTGGGCGTAGAACTCCTCGAAGGTGCCCATCAGGTCGCGTACCGAGAGGTCCTCGGCCATCACCCAGCCTTCGATCTGGAAGAACTCGAGTAAGTGCGTCGGGTCGAGCGTGTCGTTGCGGTACACTTTCTCGACGCTGAAGTACCGCGCGGGGGGCTCGATTTCGCCGACCTCCTGGCCCGCCAGATAGCGGGTCGACAGCGAGGTGGTGTGCCCGCGGAGCGCGAGCGCCCGGGCGAAGTCCTCATCCCATGGCGAGTGATAACCCTCGCCGTCCGGGCCGACGCCCTCCCGATGCGCGCGCTCGACGCGGTCGACGAGGTCTTCCGGCAACTCGTCGATGTGGGTCGGCCGCTCGAGCGCGAACCGGTCCCAGTGCGTTCGCGCGGGATGGTCCTGGGGCATGAACAGGCAGTCGTTGATCCAGAAGTCCGCGTCGACGTGGGGGCCGTCCATCTCCTGGAAGCCCATGCCGACGAGGGTATCTTTGACGCGCTCGGCGGTCTGGCGCAGGATGTGGACCTTGCCGCCGTCGAAGCGCTCGGCGTCGGCCTCGACGTTGTACTCGGAGAACTCGACGTCCTCCCACTCTCCGCTGGTCAGCAGCTCCGGGGTGACCTGGCCGACCGTCTCGCTCGTCTCGATGCCCGCCATCAGCTCCGTGACGGCGCGCTCGGTCAGCGTGACTTCGCGGACCGTCGACTCGCGGCGCTCGAGCAATCCGCGGCGCTCGAGCCCCTCGAGCGGTTCGTCGTCCGCGTCGACGGCCTCGACCGGCGCGTCGTCGGCGTCGGCGAGCGCCTCGAGCGCGTTCGCCTCCGCGTCCGCAGCCGGATCGGCAGCGGGGTCGGCGGTGATTTCGCCGCTGTCGATCACGCCGTAGTCCTTGCGCGCGTAGTTCGAGAGCGCGATGTCGACCGCACCCCCCTCGAGTCCCGATGCACCGATGACCTGCCCCATCGAGACGGGCTCGTCGTCGGCGCCGGCCTCGAGGGCGGCCTCGTAGAGCCGGACCTCGGGAAGCCCGTCGGTGACGTACTCGCGCCCCTCGTCGGTCAGCGCGACCGTTTCGTCGACACGCTCGCTGACGGCGACCAGTCCCTCGTCCTCGAGTTCGAAGACGGCTCCGGTGACGGTTTCGGGGGGGAGGTCGGTCGCCGCGGCGAGGGCGTCGACGGACGTTGCCTCGTCCGCGTTCGCGGCCTCGAGGACCGCGACCTGTTGTGCTGGAAGTTGCATTCGCTTGTTCGTATGCCTGCGTGTCGGTCAGTTAGCGGTTCCGATATGCCCGGGCGTCGGATCCGGGGAGCGGAGTGCGGTCGGTTTCGCCGCGAGCGCCCGGTGTGAGTGCTCGCGGATCCACCGGCCCGGCGTTACCGGGCGAAGAAGAAATCGAATCCCGACCGCTCGTGCGCTGGCTGTCCGCCGACACCGGCCGTCCGGGATTCGGGCGCCATAGGTCTCGCCTCTCGACGACACGCGAAAAAACTTGCGCCCGGCGTGGCTCTCGTCGTGACCGACGCCGGTCGCTCCTCCGAGTCGAACTCGTTGCGGGCCGCGATCGAGCGCCGATCCCCGTTTCCGGACGGTAATCAAACTCGGCTGCATCCCGTACTTACATCGTTCAGTACTGCCGATATATTTAGTACGGGGCGGCCGATAGGCGGCCGCTCTCGAACACTATTGAAACTATGAGACGAACCAATCAGACGCTCTCAGACGTCGGTACCACGACGGTTGCGCTACTCAGCACGCTGCTCGCCCGGCTCCCCTCGAGTCCGGGACGGGCATGGAACGCACTGGTGTACAGTTCGGCGTATCTGTCGCTGATCGCGATGGCCGAGGTGGTCATCGTCTCGACCCTCCTCTCGCTACCGCCGAGTCCGGCGGCGGTCGTCGTGGGGCTGGTCGTCTTCGCCGTCTACACCAACGATCGCCTCGCGGACGTCGACACCGACGTGATGTCGAATCCCGGACAGGCGGCGTTCGTCAGACGACATCGAGATATCCTCTACGTGCTGGCGTCGATCGCGTACGGGCTCGCGGTCGCACTCTCCGTACTCGGCGGCCCGATCGCACTCGCGGTCGCCTTGCTCCCGGGCGTGTTCTGGGTGTGCTACGCCACGAACTGGATTCCCGGGAGCGGGAACGTTGGGCGCGTCCAGCGGTTGAAAGACGTCTTCCTCGTCAATACGACCGTCGTCGCGCTCGCGTGGGCCGCGACCCTGACGCTCCTTCCGCTCGCGTTCGCTGGGAAGCCGATCACGATTTCGACGCTCGTCGTCTTCTCGTACTTCTTCCTTCGGGTGTTTACGAACACGGAGATCCCGAACGTCCGCGACGTCGACGGCGACCGGGCGATCGGCGTCCGGACGATTCCGGTCGTGTTCGGCGTCACTCGGACGCGCTGGATCCTCTCCGCGATCGATCTCTGTACGGCCGGACTCGTGGTGCTCGCAGTCTCCCTCGAGTTCCTCTCTCCCGCACACGCACTCGCGCTCCTCGCCGGAATCGGCTATTCGATCTGGGTAACGTCGCTGATCGGACGACTCGAGAACGAGCGACTGCTGGCGAAGGTCGCTGAATGCGAGTACCTCGTGGTCTTCGCCGTTCTCGCCTTCGTCGTCTCGCTCTCCTAACAACTGCACACTCCCATTCTCTTTCGCGAGGGGCTGATTTGCCCAGCACGTTTAATATCGAACAGCCATATCTCCTCCGTATCTGTGTTTTCTCTTACTGTTTTGTCAGCGATATTACTCGCAACCATTGCGATTGGAATGACTGCGCTCCTCCTCGCCTGGCGGGAACGACCTGAGCCCGGTGCAGTGCCGCTCGTCATCCTGCTCGCCGGACAGTGCTGGTGGTCGGCGCTCCTGCTCTTCGACATCGAGGCGTCGACGCTCGGTGCGAAAGTCTTCTGGGCGGATCTCAGATGGATCGGCGTCGTCGCCATTCCGGTCGGCTGGATGCTCTTCTCGCTGGAGTACACCGGTCGGGATCGGTACATTCAGCCGCGCTACGTCGCGATCCTCTCGATCGTGCCGGTGCTCACCGTCGTCTTTGCACTGACTGACACCGGCTTGCTCTACGCGGACTCGAGGCTGGTTCGCGAGGATGGTATGGTATTGCTCAGCCGGACTCCCGGCCCCTGGTTCTGGATTATCACCGCCTACACGTACCTGCTGGGGCTGCTCGGTTCCGTTCCGCTCCTGGAACTGATCCGAGACGACTCGCTGCCGTTCAGGGGCCAAAGCGCCGCGCTTCTCGTCGGCATCCTGGCACCGTGGGCGAGTAACGTTCTCTTTCTCGTGGGTGCCATCCCGGTCACGGGCCTCGACCCGACGCCGGTCGCGTTCTCGATCTCCGGCGTCGCCTGTCTCGGCGCACTCACGCGTTTCCAGCTCTTCGGGAAGAGTCCGTCGCCGAACCCGCGTGCGCGCCGACTGCTCTTCGAGCGGATGCCGGACGGCGCTATCGTTACCGACAGCCACGACTACATCGTCGAAATCAACGACGCCGGCGCGGACGTCCTGGGAACCGAACCCCGTCGCGTCCTCGGCAGGCCGCTTCAGGAGATCGCTCCCGACGACTCGCTGCTCCCGACTGACGGATCGGTCGCGACGCGACGCTCGTTTCGGAGCCCGCACGACGGCCGGCTGTACGACGTGACGGCGACCGCCATTACCGACATCCACGACCGGACGATCGGCCACGTCATCACGTTTCACGATATCAGCGAACACGTTCGACAGCAACAGCGTCACGAAGTCCTGAACCGCGTCTTCCGGCACAACATTCGGACGGAAACGAACGTCATCAGCAGCTACGCCGAGTTACTCGCGGACGGGGACGGTCAGGGTCAGGGCGCTGCCGACGAGATCACGGCGAGCGCGCGACGAATCGAAGAACTGGGAGTCAAAGCCCGCGAAATCGTCGACGTCTTCGAACGGGGGCGCGACTCGATCGACGTCGTCCCGCTCGAGTCGCTCCTCGCGGACGGCGTCGCGATTGTCCGGGAGGAGTATCCGGACGCTCGCATCGATTGTGAGTCGGACCTGGAGGAGATATACGTCGCTAGCGTCCTCGAGCCCGTGTTCGTCAACCTCATCGAAAACGGAATCGAGCACAACACCGGCCCGAACCCGTCCGTTCGAGTCGCAGTCGAATCGGACGGCGATCGGGTACGGATACGTATCGCGGATAACGGATCCGGGATCGACGACTACGAACGGTCCATCCTGGAGCGGGGAACGGAAACCCCGCTGGAACACGGAAGCGGTCTCGGGCTCTGGTTAGCCAAGTGGGGGGCCGAAATCGCCGGCGGTGAGGTGACGTTCGAGACGGACGATCCGACCGGTTCGATCGTCACCGTCGAAGTTCCGGTGCTGTCTCCGCCCACCGCCCCTCGAGCCGAATCGAACGGGAATCCGTCGTAACGGCCGATGCACTACTGATTCGAGAGTCGCGTCGTCTCGAGCGAGCCGGGATCGACCCACTCGAATCCCGATCGCTCGGTCGTCGCCGTCGCCTCGGGGACGTCGACGGGCGCACACCCGTCGGCGAACTCGATACGGGTCTCCTCGGACTCGACCGCGGGTAGCTCCGGAAGGAACTCGTCGTCCTCGAGCAGGCCCCGGACGGAGACGGTTCCGCCCGCGTCGAGCGCCGCACCGAGCGCCCGGTAGCGGTCGTCGTCGGACTGGGGCTCGAGTTCCGTCCCGAACGAGTCGTTGTCGATGCGTGCCGTCTCACTACTCCCCGAGAGCGTCCCGAATTCGTCCGCGTTCGTCGTGTCCTCGTCGCTACTTGGTGTACTCTCCCCGTCGTCGAACACGGTCGCTTCCGACTCACAGTTCTCGGAGCGACCGTCGTCATCGTCACGTCTCGAGACCGCGGGAGTTCCCCGAAGTTCGAAGCCGTCGATTTCGCTCGAGGGGGCCGATGCGATCGATCGTTCCGGGCCCCCCTCTGACGGTGACGTGGCTAGCGCGTCGCTCGAGACGTGCTTTGACGCCGCGTCCGAATCCGGCTCCGATCGCGCGGACGGCTCGGCTTCGTCGATGAGCGAGTCGCCGCTCGTCGTCAGATCGTGCGACCGGTCGGAGCCCCGCTCGAGTGCCCACGGCGGCCACGGTCCGTCGCCGTCGGCACCGAGACCGTCGCCGTCGAGTCTGCTCGCGCCGTCGGCCGCCGTAGCGGGGACGTACGCCTCGAGTCCGTGGTCCGGACAGAGCGGCCGATCGACGGCCTCGATCCGCGGGCCGTAGCGTTCGCGGAGCCGCTCGAGCGCACTCGTTTCGACCAGTGCGGCCCGCCAGCGATCGACGCCCGCCGAGAGGAGGACGAACCGCGCGCCGGTTCCCTCGAGGATAGCGTCGTTGATCGTCCAGAGGACGGCGGGGAGGTTGTCGGTCCCCAGCGGCGTCTCGGGATACGTGATCGACGTCTCGCGGCGGCGGCCGCGGGGATCGGTGGCGGTGAGTTTCAGCCCGTTCCGCGTGTGTGTGATCGTGACCGACCAGCGGATCGACTCGAAGACCGCGGCGAGTTCGCGCTCGAGGTCGGCCGCCGAGTACCGAGCCGAGCAGGCCAGTCCGCGGTCGCTCCGCGTGATCGTCCGACGGAGCACCGTCCGCCGGTCGACGCCCGTCGAGAGCGCGTCGGCCAGCGCCGTCTCGAGGCTATCGCCATCGGACGAACCCGGCCCGAGATCCGCCGGCGTGACACCGAACGCACCGAGCACGTCGGCGGGGACCAACAGGTCATCGTTCGATTCACGGAGGGACCGGGCCATCGATAGTTTCGGATTCCACAACCGGACTGATATATCTTCGTCAGACGCTGAAAATGACTCATCACTCCCAAAAAACATATCAGCTCAGTCACCCGATCGCCAACGCTCGTCAGCACCGTCGGTGGATCGCCGCTCAGCGACGCCGCGGCGACTCGAGTTCGATATCCGCTTCCTCGAGCAGGTCTTCGACCTCCTCGCGTTTTTCCTGGTGTTCCGCGAGGAACTCCCGCATGAGCTGGGCGGCTTGCTCCTTGCAGTCGCCACAGAGCCGTTCGCCGCCGACGCACTCGTCGTAGACGCGCTTGGCGAACTCGTCGTCGTCGCCGGCTAGCAGGTACGCGTAGAGTTCGTAGACGGGACACTCGTCCGCTTTGCCGCCGAGTTCGCGCTGTTTCTCGGCCGTCTCACGGCCGCCGGTGGTTGCCGCTTTCACCTTGTCGTAGCCGTCCTCGGGGTCGTCCAGCAGCGAGATGTGGCTCGCGGGAATCGACGAGGACATCTTCCCGCCGGTCAGCCCGGTCATGAATCGGTGATAGATCGACGACGGTGGCTGGAACCCGTAGCCGCCGTTGTCGACCTCAACCTCGCGGGCGAGTTCTTCTGCGGTATCTTTTGCTATCTCCATCAGTTTGGCTCTGTCTTCTGGAAGCTTGTTTAAATTCTGAGGTTTGTGGACTAACGTCTCGATATCGAAAATATCGATATGTGACTCATATGCTCTAAAGTTGTACTGCTCACATTTTCTCTTCAGATCCTCAAATGCGCTTTCTGTTGCCTTCCGGTTGAATATCCTAATTCTCTCTCTAAACGGCTCCTTCCCAGCACCTTCTAATGTGGAAATTAGTGAGAAAATGGTTTCTTTATTGACATTCTCTGGTGGCGCAACTTTCCCGGGATTTATATAATTTGAAACAGACTTCCAGTCGCTCCTTGAATAGTCATATTCCAACTCCATAACTTCATCAATATCGGGCGATGATAGGTCAAATTGGTTAGATTCATCGCTAGTAATATAATCCGACATCCAATCCAATATTATCGAAGCTTGACCACACCTTATAAATCCTAGACTTCCGCCTGATACATCTTTAGGCTCGTTCTTTTCAATAGTGTTTAGGAACGCTTGTCTAATTTCTTCATTAAGCCAGGCGGCTAATTCTCTCTCTTTATCACTCAACTCTTGACTCAGATACGCCTCGCTCACCTTGAAGAAGCGCATCCGCTCGGCGAGGTCCCGCGCCAGTCGGACGTGAGGATCCTGATCCGGACCGACGGGGATCACGGTCGGCTTGGGCTCCTCGAGTTGCGGGTAGAGGATGTCGGCCATCTGGGTGACGACCGACTGCATGTGCGAGACGTCGGTCTCGCCGTCGAAGCCGTAGATCGCCTGGAACTCCGAGAAATTTGCCTCCGCGCCGAGATCGAAGGCGAGATCCTGTACCTCGCGGTTCGTCGACTGGCGGTAGAGTTCGCCCTCCTCCGGGTCGAAGCCGAGCGCGAGCAGCGAGAGCAGGTAATTACGCGCGTGCTCGTCGATCTCTTCCCAGCTCATCCCGCGGGCGGAGTTGGCCTCGAGGTCGGCGATCAGGCCGTAGGCGTCGGCCCCTTGCTCTTGATGCCAGATGATCTCGTCGAAGACCAGCTTGTGGCCGATGTGGGGATCGCCGGTGGGCATGAAACCCGACAGGACGGCCGCCGGCTCGTCGTTCCGTAAGGCTTCGGCGACCGGTCGGTAGTCCCGGTGGCCGAAGATGACGCCGCGTCGCATCAGATAGTGCGGATTGGGCACCTGCTCGAGCAGCTCGTCGAACTCCTCGATACCGAACTCCTCGAACAGCTTTCGGTAGTCGGAGACGCTCGAGGATCCCCAGGGGTCCAGCGCGACGTCATCCGCACCTGCGGCTCCGCCGTCCGTTATCGGTTCCCCGCTCGTCGGTTCCCCTGACTCGGACTCCTCGAGTGGGTCGTCTCCGGTCATTACGTGCGTTTTGGCTCGGCAGCGCGCAAAAACCTTCGGCTTCGCCGTCGCCGAAATCTTCGGTCGGCGAGAGTGAAGTGGGTGCGCGTCGAACGTCGACCGACGATGCAGGTTCAGGTATTCGGGTGCGAACGGGAGATCGACGAGTCGCGGATCGATGCGGATCCGGAAACGATCCGCGAGCAGGTACGGGAATACGAATCGGGAACGAGGACGGCGTTCGACCTCGAGATCGAGTTCCCCGATGGCTTCACGGGCAGCGTTATGCGAGCGATGACGGAGATTCCGGCCGGTGAAACGCGAACGTACGGCGAGATCGCGTCGGCCCTCGAGAGCGCACCGATCGCGGTCGGGCAGGCCTGCGGTCGCAATCCGATTCCCGTGATCGTTCCCTGTCATCGGATCGTGGGCGTAGATTCGCTCGTCGGCTACGGCGGCGGACTCGATCTGAAACGGGAACTGCTCGAGCACGAAGGGGCAGCGCTTCCGGGCGAGCCGTAGGCGTTCGCCGCTCACCGTTGCCGTGTCAACGGACGAGACCCGCCGCGGGGCTGAACTGTTATGGTCCATCCGCCCGACGGGTCGATCATGCCCGACTTTCCCATCCTCACTGACGGCGATGTTTACTCGCAGTTCGAGTACGCGCAGGTCGTCGACGCCATGCGCGACGCGTTCTGCGAACGCGCTGCGGGAACGCTCGAGGCCCCGCCGCGCTGGCGCGTCGACGCCGGCGAGGGCGAGTTGGTGTTCACCGCCGGCTCCGCGACCGGGTCGGCGAACGTGACCGGATTCAGGGTCTACGAGACTCACCCCGAGTCCGGCGACGAGCACACGGAACTGGTGGCCGTCTTCGACGCGACCACCGGCGCGTTCGCGGGCCTGTTCGTCGGGTTCGCGATCGGCGGGCTCCGGACCGGCGGGATCGGCGGCGTCGCGATCGACCACCTCGCCCGCGAGGACGGCGAGACGCTCGGGGTTCTCGGCTCGGGATTTCAGGCTCGAGCGCAGGTCGGCGCGGCGTGTGCGGCCCGCGATTTCGCGGAGGTGCTGATTTACAGTCCGACCGCTGAGAGCCGCGAGTCGTTCGCCGAGACCGCCGACGGCGAGGTCGAACCGCCCGTCCGCGCGGTCGACGATCCCGAACCGGTCGTCCGCGACGCGGACGCGCTCGTCTGCGCGACGAACAGCGAGGAGCCCGTTTTCGATCCCGACTGGCTCGAGCCCGGCACCCACGTCACGACGATCGGGCCGCGATTCCGAGACGCCCACGAACTCCCGCTCGAGGTGGTCGACCGCGCCGACGTCATCGCGACCGATTCGCTCCCGCAGGTCGACGCCTACGACCGGCCGTACGTCGCGTCGGGCGACGACCGCGAGCGAATGGTCGAACTCGCCGACGTGCTCGAGGACCCCGATCTCGGCCGCCAGCGCGCGACCGACATCACGCTGTTCTGTTCGGTCGGGCTCGCAGGAACGGAGGTCGTACTCGGAGCGGAATTTCTCGAGCAGTTTACGTAGACGGAGTATCACGTGCGGTGGCGCGCGCTGTCGACTGCCCGAGAGATAGCGAGGGCAGTCGACGACATTGTGCGAGGGATGAGCGAACGACTGAAAGGAGTGAGCGAATCGGTTGGGGAGGGTGTGGATTTTCCGTATTGCCAGCATGAGCAGAACGCTCGTCGTTCACGACCCTCAGTATTCAAAGCGAAGTAGACGTCTATAAACAGCGATCAATGACCGTCTCTGATTCAGTTCCAATTAGGGGGTCAACCGCTCGAGCGACCACCACTCTATCTCCGTCTCTTCGGCGGAGTCGTCGCTGACCAGCGCGAACACCATCGTCTTCCGGACGCCGTGAGCGAGCCGAACGTCCAGCGCCAGATCTCGGGGCTCGAAGACGTACGCCGCGGGATGCACGCGAACCAGCAGTTCGGAGTGACCGAGGTTCTCGACGGACTCCACGTCCGCGTAGGTCCGGAAGTCCGCACCGAACTTGTACCCCGTCTTGGGGACGACGCCTCGCTCTCGCAACTCCGTGTAAACGGTCAGCCGCCGATCGAATCGCTCGCCCTCGACCTCGCGGCCCCGCTCGCGGACCGTGTCGGCCTCGAGCGCGAGCGCCCCTCGCTCGGCGAGGTAGGTCGCCTCGAGCAGCGAACACTGCAGCGTCGGCTCGTCGTACTCCCGGCCCTCGAGGGGCTGGCCGTAGAACGTCTGCTCGTAGAGGGAAAGCGGCGGCTCCCAGACGACGACCCGATCGGCGAGCAGGTCGGCCTCGCAGTCCTCGGGCAGCGTGGCGTCGGTGCCCGACGAGCCGGTCGGATCCCGCCGTCCCACCTCGAAGTAGGTGATTTCGCTCTCCTCGTCGACGACCGCTAGCACGCCCTCCCGGAGTTCGGCGGCCGGAATGTCGGTCCGTTCGCCGATGATCCGCAGCGCGTAGGCGATCTCGCCGTCTCGAGGCCCCTTTCCTCGCGGGAAGACCGCGAAGTCGGCCTCGCCGCTCGGCGGGTTCGGAACCCACGGCTCCGCGGCCGGCGAGAGATAGAAGCCCCGCGACCGCAGATCCGCGTAGACCAGGAACCGAACCCCGAAATCCTCGCCGGGCTCGCGAGCCACGAATTCTCGAAACCCGAGGCGCTCGCCGCTGCCGGCGTCGACGACCGCCTCGAGATCCCCCCGATACAGGAGGTGGGCCGCTTCGACCGGCGCGAGGGCGATCTCGTTGCCCTCGAGCGGATAGCCGTAGCCCCGCGAGTCGTGATAGCGCTGGCGCGCGTCGCCGCCCACGCGGACGACGCCGTCGTCGAACCGCCCCTCGAGTGACATAGCCGGGGTTTTGCGGGCCGTGACTAAGTGGCTGCGGATCGATCCCCATTCGAGAGTGGTGGTGGGACGGACACTGTTGGGCGTGCGGGCTTGAGAACCGTGGGCGGGTTCAGGAGCATCTCTGCTGCAAACAGCCCGAAAGCCCCTTCCGGTCTCGACTCCCGGGACTCGCTGCGCGCCTCGCTCCCTTCGGTCGCTCCGGTGCTTCCGTCGTCCGGGTTCGTCGAGGCCGGAAGCCCCTTTCAGTCCCACCCACCGCAGCGGCGGCTGGTCGGGCGGCTATCGCAGGGTGCAACCTCCGCTTTCGCGTTCGATCCGGTCGTTCAGTCGTCGGCCGCGGATTCGGCCTCGAGCGCCGCCTCGAGCCCCCGATCGCAGGTCGCATCGAGACAGCGGGTGCCGCTGGCGGTCTCGAACGTCGGGAGGCCACAGCCGCAGTCGCCGTCGGCGATGCCGGCGGGGACGGCGAAGCCGGTGTCGCAGTCGGGGTAGTGCTCGCAGCCGGCGATGAGGCCGCCGCGCCGGAGGATCCGGAGGTCGCCGTCGCAGTCGGGTTCGGGACACGTCCATTCGCGATCGAAGGCCTGCTTGACTGCCGCATCGAGGGACTCACAGCCTCTGTCAAGGCAGACGTTGAACGCCAGCCCGCGCTCGACGCGCATCTTGGGGAGGCCACAGTCACAATCACACTGCTCGTCGCGGATCGTCGCGTCCGCGGGCACGCCGTAGCGGTCGCCACAGCCGACGCAGTGGACCCCGCTCGAGCGCACGAGCGCGCCGCCGCAGTCGGGACACGTCCCGATGGGCGTTCCGGCCGCCGAAGATGGGTAGTGGGCGAACCCGTCCTGATCGTGGGTGGCGATCCGCAGCGTCTGGGTCCCCTTCTTCGCGACGAGGGTGAAGCCGCCGGTGCGATCGCTCGAGACGCTGTCGGCGCGGGTCAGCCACGCGACGGGCTGGTAGCCGTCGGTGTCGTGGACGAGGATGGTGTTGTCGGGTTTGACGATCGTCGTCACCCGGCCGCGGTACTCCTGTCGGTCGTCGTCCTCGGCGATAACGGTGCAGTCGCCCGCGAGGACGCGGATCGCGTCGTCGATCATGGCCTGTCTGGCCGCGGGTTCGTACTTAAAGTCGCGGACGAGTGGATGCCGCCGTCCTGGCCCGATCGGGGTCGAGCGACTGACACACTCGCTGGCTCAGTCGATGCAGATGTACGTTCGCGTCGTCCCGACCCCCTCGAGCGGCCGAACGGTGTCGGTGATCGTCTCGAGGATATCGTGCGGGTCGTCGCCCGCTATCTCGACCATAACGTCGAAGTCGCCAGCGATGACGTGTGCGTCGATCACCGCTTCTGCATCGCACAGGGTACGA
This sequence comes from Natrinema sp. DC36, assembly GCF_020405225.1. Classification (NCBI taxonomy): domain Archaea; kingdom Methanobacteriati; phylum Methanobacteriota; class Halobacteria; order Halobacteriales; family Natrialbaceae; genus Natrinema; species Natrinema sp. DC36. Next base: position 3,060,326 of record NZ_CP084472.1, on the reverse strand, counting down.
CAGACTCCCTCGGCGGTTCCAGTTGCGGTATCGATCACCGTATACGCGTCGACCATCTCACCGCTCTACGGAATCGAGCGGCAAAAAACGGGTGTGCGTCGGCTGCTGGTTCACGCTTCGCTCGACGCTACGTTCGTCTCGCCGTCGCTGCTGACACTCCGTTCGTCGGTTCGAGTGTCACCGCCGACGTCGATCGGACTGCTGGGATCGCGGTCGGGACCGAGCGACCGTTCACCGTCGTCCCCGGCGATCGATCCAGCGATTTCCGCGGTCTCGGGTCCGCCGAGATCACCGGCGCGATCTCGCAGCGTTCGGATCGAGTCGACGTCGATACCGTGCGGAGCGAGCACCGCTTCGGGGAGTCCGGTCGCGGCCGTCTCGGCCGTCGCCGCCCGGCGCTCGAGGGACCGCATCTCGACGACGATCGTCGCGACTTCCGCGCGATAGCGCCCCTCGCTGATGTCGCCGGCCTCGCGGGACTCGTTCCGTTCCTCGAGTCTCCCCTCGAGTTCGGTGAGGCGTGCTTCCGTCTCGTTGAACTGCGCGGCGACGACGGCCGCCTTCGTCGCGTTGGTCTCCGCGTTCGCGATACGGACGCCGAAGGCCCGTTCCGAAACGTCGCCCTCGATTTCGGCGTTCTGGACGCCGACGGCGGCGGCGAACTGTTCACCGGGTTTGATCGACTCGTTTCCCGCCTCGGAGTCGCTTGTCGCCTGTCCGTTCGCGCTCGAGGAGACGCTCGCCGCAGCGAGGGGGACCGCGACCATCGCGACGACGAGTATCGCTGCCAGCGTGATCGATATGGTTCGGTTCATTGATGGGAGTCGTAGTTGCGTAGTGATAGACACTCGAGTCGATGACTTGGGTTCATCGACGGTTTCCGCCATTCAACGCCGTTTTCGATCCGTTGCTGTCCGTCGATTTCACCGATTTCGCCTGTACCGGCTTACTCGGTGGACCTGATTCGACGGAGACTCGATTTCGTCTCATTCGTTTTCGTCACTGCCGGCATTCGTCGTGATTGGCTCGTCCGCGTCGGGGAGCGAGAGCACGTTTTCGCGACCGAGGCGGAACGACTCGAGGTCCCCTTCATCGCGGAGCGCGCTGACCACTTTGCTGGTCTTCGCGTCGGTCCAGTCGAGTTCTTCGACGACTGCCTGCTGTTTCATCCGGCCGCCGTTATCTTCGACGAGCCGGAGGACCTGTTCTTCGTTGGTGAGGAGCGCCGGATCCGGCGCTGCGGTCGCACTCGAGCCAGCCGATTCGTCGGCCGTCGACGACGCCGACGTCGATGCCGTCGCGGATCCCGAACCAGATTCGGGGGTGCGCTCCGGATCGGTATTGGACTCGGGAGCCCCGTCACCGTCGGTCGTTTGCCCCGCCCCAGACGTGCGGTTGCGGTACCACCATGCACCGCCAGCGCCGAGGACGGCCACGATAGCGACGATTCCCGCGAGCATCGTCGTGCTGAGCCCGGTCCCGCCGTCAGCGGCGGTAACGACGACTCGAGGCTCTCCAGAAACGAAGTCCGTCTCGCCGCCCCGCCAGATCACCGCGTTCTCGCGCTCGTCGTCCGGATCGGGCGTGACAGACGTTCGCTCGTAGCCGTCCGGCCACTCGAGCAGCAATCGGGTCCCGTCGTCGAGATAGATTCCCTCGACGGCGTCACCGGCGCGGATCTCGTCGCCCTCGACGGCGGCGAACCCGTCCCAGCGGAACTCGTATCTGACGACGCCGTACTCGCGTGCGAGCGACTGTCGCGCGGTACTCACGCGAAACTCCTCTGCGGCCATCTCGCGGCCCGTTGCGTTGCTCGCCGTCGAAACCGTCTCGTTCATCCGATCGGCGAACGACTGCGTGTAATTTTCGGGATCGTCCCGAATGTCCGCTCGTAGCGACTCGAACGCCTCCGTGCTCTCGTTGTCGTCGAGGCGGACCAAGAACTCGAGCGTCCACTCGGCGGTCCCGTCGGGCTCGAGCGCGACGTCCATTCGGACCTCGTCCGCGTCGATCTGGTCCTGCTGGAGCGTAAACGGACTCGGTTGGGGCTGGCCGGCGTTCGTGGTTCCGGTGGCAGCGACAGCGACGACTGGCCCCGATCCGCAGAGGAGCGCCGCGGCGACCACGATCGCGACGCCGGCGCGAACGTTCATACGTGTCGGTACTTGCCACTTCGCTTAAATCATACGAAAGTCCTACTACGGTGTGTGGTCGCCCGTAAACGTTCGATACGACGATTCAGATCGAAATGGAAAACTCGGTGTCACTTCACGTCGTCGTCAGTCCGGGCGCACCGCTCCCGGCAGTGAGGTCCCGAACGACTTCGCCGAGCGAATCGATACCGCTACTGACGGCGTCAATTATCGCCTCGAGAACGTCGGAGACGAACGCCGGTACCGAATCCGGAAGGGTGTCTGGTGGCCCGTCCGCTGACTGTGCTGTTACAGCTCCCGTTGCGCCGGTGAGGAGTGTGAGCGCGACCACGATCGCGAGTATCGTTTGTCTCTGCATCACGATCGGACGGGAGGCGCTCACCCACATCAACCGGGTAGTTCGTGACCTCGATTCGATCCGACTTGAGCCGACTGTCGATCGGTTTCGGCCGACTGCGGATCACTACGTGCCGGGGACGCCGAACGCTCCGACGCCGAGGCCGAGGACGGCGTTGAGAACCAGGAGGATGATGAGCGCGGCGAGCCAGGCGATGAGCCCGATGGCCGCGGCCGTTCCCCAGCCGCCGGGGTACCGCCAATTGATCACCCAGACCCAGGCGATCAGTGCCAGTATCGGACCCAGAAGCGGTATCCACGACGTGAGCGCCCATGCGATCGCTCCGAGGAGGGCCGTGACGATCGCGTGTGAATAGTCATCGACGTCGACGATGAGTCGCGCGCTGACGAAGATCGCCAACCCGCCGATGAGCAGTGCGACCACGAAGGCGACGAGTGATCCGATTATGGAGACCATGTCACACACTTCGCCGTCCAGACGATTATATCAACCCCTTTCAGTACCGCCGCTGGCGCGTCGACGGTGATTGGACCGTCAGCGCGGACGCTAACTCTTCCGTCGGAAGCGACTGATCCAATGCGAATACTGCTATCGTGGTCGATACCGATACTACTGCAGTCGTCTCCGATGCCAGCGTGGGAGGTTCGCTGGAGAACGTGTCAGCGGGAGAGGCCCGGTGGAGGAAAGCGTTAGCGGGGCAAGCTCGGTGGAAAGAAGCTCAGCGGGGGAGGGGAGCGTCAGCGGGAACCCGTTTCAGGCACCCGGCACGCCGAGTGCCGAAACCGAACCGATACCCATCAGCTCGAGGGCCGCGAGGACGACGACGGCCGCCGCCCAGGCGGCGATACCGGTCGCGCTGGATCCGATCCAGCCGAGTCGGTAGCGCCACTTGACGACCGCGACCCAGGCGACGATCGCCAGCAGCCCGCCGAGTAGCGGTATCGGCTCGAGGAGCGCCCAGGCCAGCGCGCCGAACAGTGCGGTCAAAACCGCGTGACCGTAGTCCCGAGCGTCAGCGACGACGCGGGCGGCGACGTGGAGGGCCAGACCGCCGACCAGCAGGCTCACGGCGAACGTCAGCAGTCGGTCCTCGAGACCGATCGCCATCGGCGAAACTGGGGTGGGCATGGAGAGTCAGTTACGCGTCAGACTGTTCGTCGCTATCGGACGACTCGTTCTGTTCGTCATCGTCGTTCTGTTCGCCGTCGTCGGTCTGCTCGTCTTCGTCATCGTTCTGCTCGTCATCGTCGTCGTCGTCGTCTATCTGTGACTCGTCGTCGTCGGTGTCGTCTTCGTCGGTGTCGTCAGCCTCGCCGCTTTCGTCGGCATCTTCGCTTTCGTCGGCGTCGTCAGTTTCGTCGTCATCCGGCGTCACCGCGCTGACAGCGTCGCCGAGCGATCCCTCGAGGTCACCGCTCAGGAACGACGAAATTCGATCGTGGATTTCGGACACGTGATCGGGGACCTGATCAGGGAGGTCGACGGCGGGCCCCTGTCCGTTCCGTTCGTCGGCGGCACCGCCGGCAGCGGATCCGTTCTCGCTTCGATCCTCGCGTTCGTCTGCGTTCGCTTCGTCGGTGCTATCCGCGCCCCCGTCTACGGAGACGGGTGCACTTCCGGGCGCTGCAGCGGCGAAGCCGGTTGTCGCGATCAGTACTGCGCAGGCAGCTGCGATGAGCGTTGTTCGTTTCATGGCTTGCATCCGACTCTCGGTGGCCGGATGGACTTGAAGGGGGTGTGTCGTGGACCCGATTTTCGAGCGTTTGAAGCCGTTTGACGGACGTTTTCGCGCGTTTGAGCCCGTTCAACGCGGACCGAATCGGATCGCGCCGGTGACGATCGGCGGGTCACACTATCCCGATGAATCCGGTGGGCCGATGCGCCGGCGCGTCGGCGATACGACTCGAGGGCCGCCCTTTCGAGTCACTATCTAGCACGGACGAAACGGGTTTCTCCGGTGCGAGCGACGCTCACGTATGGTCGACCTGACTGCCGAAATCGTCCTGTTCGAGGGCTTCGACGAACTCGACGCGATCGGTCCCTACGAAGTGTTGCAGAACGGTACCCAGGCCGGTGCGTCGATCGAGACGCGACTGGTCGCGCTCGCGGAAACGGATCTCGTGACGGCGAGTCACGGCCTTCGCGTCGAGCCGGACGGAACGATCGGCCGACCGGATCTCCTGCTCGTCCCCGGCGGCGGGTGGACGACCGCGGACAGCGGCGTCCGGGCCGCCGTCGAGGACGAGCGCCTGCCCGCGGCGGTCGCCGAGCGCGCCACCGCCGGCGCGACCGTCGCCTCGATCTGTACCGGCGCGATGGTGCTGGCCGAAGCGGGCCTGCTCGAGGGCCGGCCCGCGACCACTCATCGGGTCGCGATCGAGGACCTCAGGGCCGCCGCTGGGGAGGTAGTCGACGCGCGCGTCGTGGACGACGGCGACGTGCTCACCGCCGGGGGCGTGACCGCGGGGATCGATCTGGCGCTGTGGCTCCTCGAGCGCGAGTTCGGCGCGGAGATCGCCGCGGCGGTCGAAACGGAGATGGAACACGAGCGCCGCGGCGAGGTCGTCGACTGACGCACTCCCGTCTCGAGCGTGCCGACCGCGTAACGCGATTCCGGAACGGGACGTGGTTCCGCTCGTTGCGAGCAGGATTGCGGGGAAAAGGCGGGACCATCGGACGGGCTCGAGCGACCGGACACCGAGTCGACGTATTCAGTAGACTCAAGGGAACATGACTGTTCCTATGGGACAAGGACATCCAATGAAGATATCCGATCAACTTCTCTGTCTGTTTTCCGGACAAGTAGAGGAGCGAGACGAATCGTACGTCGTCGAGGTTCCCAAACGAGAACTCCAACTCGGCGATGTAGAGGAGGGACGGCCGTACCGAGTCGCCGTGTTGTCTCCCTCGACGGATTCGAACGACGAGGGACAACAGGAGCCCACAGCGGAGACGGAGCGAAACGCGATGGCGACGGCGGACCGGCGATCGTCCCAAACACACGGCTCGCTGGAACCGCCCGTCGAAGCGGGCGAAACCCGGACGGTGGAGATCGAGGACGTCGGCGATCAGGGAGACGGCATCACGCGCGTCGAGCGCGGATTCGTCGTCATCGTTTCCGGGACGGACAAGGGAGAGCGGGTGCGGATCGAAATCACCCAGGTACAGGAAAACGTCGCGTTCGCCGACGTGGTGGAACGACTGGATTACTACGAGTAGCACTCAAGCGCGTCGGCCGCCGATCCGTCAATCGGGTGCCGAGGAACGCGTTCGGAGGAGCGGGATCCGATCTGTTCGAACGGCTCTGTCCCGCTCCCGTCCCGCTCCCGTCACGCCCCCTGCTGCCTGCCAAACGGCTATACGCGGGGATCGAATAGCCCGGCATACATGACTGCTGTGCTCTTCGATATGGACGGGGTGCTCGTCAACAGCGAAGACTACTGGGTCGATTTCGAACGCGAGGAACTTTTCCCCGCGGCTGTCCCCGACGAGAACGTCGACCTCGCCGAGACGAGCGGGATGAACTTCCGCGAGATCTACGACTATCTCGAGGCGGAGTACGGAACCGCTCTCTCCCGCGAGGAGTTCGTCCGGCGGTTCAACGAGGCAGCCGAGGAGATCTACACCGAGCGCGCCGAAGCGCTCGACGGTCTGCACGACCTCCTCGCCGAACTGGACGACCGCGGCGTCCCCACGGCGCTCGTTTCGTCGTCGCCACACGACTGGATCGGCATGGTCCTCGAGGAGTTCGACCTCGAGGGGTCGTTCGACCGCGTGATCAGCGCCGACGATATCGACGCCGCGAGCAAGCCGGCTCCCGACGTCTTCGAATATGCGGCGGACGAAATCGGTGCCCCGGCCGACGCGTGCATCGTCGTCGAAGACTCGGCGAACGGGATCGAGGCGGCCGCTCGAGCCGGGACGTGCGTAATCGCGTACCGGATCGCCGCCCACGGCGACATCGATCGGTCGCCGGCCGATCAGATCGTCGATTCGCCCGCTGAACTGCGAGAGCGCGTCCTCGAACTGGCGGATCGCGAGTAACAGCATCGAACTGGCCGAGCGGGAGTAGCGGTGTCGACCACCTCTCTATCGGCCGTCGATCGCACCCAGCTATCGAACGTCGACCGTCCGACTCGATTCGATCGGAATCAGCGGCGTCTCGGGGAAGGCGACGCTGACGGTGAACTCGAGTTCCTCGGCGTCGGCACCGAAGACGCCGACGGGAACGGTCTCCTCGTTACGCAGGTAGAGGTTCGTACTCGTCATCTCCACGTCATTGACCATCACCCGGATACCGGCGCGGGCCGGTTCGCCGACGTTTCGCACCGTAACCTCGCAGACCTCGTTTTCGCCCGTCGCGACGCTGTCGGGGAACTGCCCCCACTCGATTTCGACCGCGGGGAGCGACTGGGCGCCCTCGTAGACGCGCTCGGCGACGCCCTCAGAGAGCCCGGCGTCGACGAGCCCTCCGACGCCCGCATCGATGATGTCGCCGGGCGTCGACAGCCCCTCTTTCGCCAGTTTGCTCGCGCGACCCGGGCCGACGCCGTCGATGGCGGTCAGCCCGACGGCGTCCTCCGCGACGCCGTTTTCGATGCGGGCCTCGACCTGTCGCGCGAGGTTCGCGGCGTGGGGCCCGACGAAGCGATCGAGGAACGCCCCGAGCGCCGAGAGGAGCCGCGTGGCGTTTTGTCGAATCACCCACGCGTCGCTGCGGAGTTCCGCGGGCGTGGACCCGCTGGCAGCTCCGCGGAGGATCGCGAGTACCTTCCGCTCGCCCGCGTCGAGTTCCTCCGTGTCCTCGCCCACGAGCACCGCGTTGACCGCGTCGCGTTCGTCCTGTCGGGCCGACACCGAGTCGAACTCCTCGGCGGTCGCGACCGTCGCGAGGATGTCGCTCGCCTCGAGTTCGTCGTCCCCCTCGCTCCCGACGCGATCGCACAGCGCCGCGAAGCGGGCCGCCGTATCGAGTCTGAGGTAGTACTTCGAGGTCAACACGCCCCGTGCCGTCGCCTCGATCGAGAGGTCCTCGCCGGTCTCGACGAAACCCCGATCGACCAGCCCCTCGAGACAGTCTCGCACCCGCTGGCGGAGATTGGGGAAGTCGTAGTCGTCGGGTTTTGACTGGCCGCGGACGTAGTAAAACGTCGTCTCGAGCCAGTCCATCACGTCCTCGAGATCGGTGATGGTCCCCATCGCGATCTCGGCGTTGAGGTGGGTCTCCAGGCTCTCGGCCAGTCGGGACTCGATCTCCTTCCCGTCGCGGAGCAGCCGGCGGTACTTGTCGGCCTCGGCCGTATCGCAGACCACCCACCCGTAGCCGATGTCGTCGTACCCCGGCCGCCCGGCGCGACCGAGCATCTGGAGCACGTCTAGCGGGCTCATGTCGACCTCGCCCTCGAGGGGGTCGTGCAGTTTCGTGTCCCGAATTACGACGCAGCGGGCGGGCAGGTTGACGCCCCAGGCCAGCGTCGAGGTGGAAAAGAGGAGTTCGATGTGGCCCTGCTTGAACCACTCCTCGACGAGGTCCCGGTCGTTCTTCGAGAGGCCGGCGTGGTGGAAGGCCACCCCGTCGAGCGCCGACTTGCGGAGCGTGTCGTTCTCGAGGTCCTTCGATTCGGTGTGAAAGTCGTAGTCGCCGCGAGCCCCCATCGGAATATCTCGCTCGGCGATCTCGTCTCTGGCCTTCTTCGCGGCCTGAACGGTGTCTTGCCGGGAGGAGACGAAGACGAGCGACTGGCCGTCCTCCCGGAGGTGGGGTTCCGCGAGGTCGAGCGCTCGATACAGGCGGCGGTACTTGTCCGCGAAGGAGTTGTCGCCGTGGGTGTAGGTCTTGACGCCCGCGTTGAGGTCGACGGGTCGGTACTCCTCGCCGAACTCGAAGGTCGTCTCCTCGGGCGCGTCGAGCCACGCCGCCACGTCGTCGATGTTCGGCATCGTTGCCGACAGCGCGACGATTCGGGGTTCGCAGAGCCGCCGGAGCCGGGAAATCGTCACCTCGAGCACGGAGCCCCGCCGATCCGCGTCCAGCAGGTGCACCTCGTCGATGACGCAGACGTCGATATCGGTGACGAAATCGTAGCGTCGTGAATCGTGTTTGCGGGTCGCCGAGTCGAGTTTCTCGGGGGTCATCACGAGGATGTCCGCCCGGCGCGCGCGGCGGGGGTTCAGGTCGCGCTCGCCGGTGACGACGTACACCGAGTAATCGAGGTCCTCGAACCGGTCCCAGTCGTCTTCCTTCTCGTTGGTCAGCGCTCGCATCGGAGCGATAAACAGCGCCGTGCCGCCGTCGGCGAGCGCTTTACAGATCGCCAGTTCCGCGAGCGCCGTCTTCCCCGAGGCCGTGGGCGCGCTCGCGACCACGTTCTCCTCGGACTCGAGCAGTGCGGGCAGTGCCTCGCGTTGCATCCGGTTGAACTCCTCGAAGGCGAAAGCGTCGGCGAATTCGGGGAGAACCTCGGCGACCTCCATCACACGGTAAGGGGGAGTGCCGGGTCAAAGGCGTTTCCTTCGAGTCGCAATCCAGTCGCCATCGAACCTCTCTCGTGGCACTTCGTGTCTCCCTCACAGCGCGGTGTCTATCGCGTATTGACGGCAGCGGCGATCGCAGCCCCCGCGGTGGCGAATATCAGCGGGTACAGTATGCCGCCGAGCACGATCGCGGGCAGGAGTGCCGGCCCGATCGAGCCGGTGGCTTCGATCCCGAACGCGGACGCTTCGATGTTGGTTTCGGCGACGACCGCACCGAGGCCCATAATCACGGCGTACCCGATGGTCACCGGTGCACCGGCGATGACGGCCTCGTCGAGAGCAGTAACGTTCCACCGCACGGCCAGGAACGCACCGACTCCGAACAACGCGAGCGGGGGAAGCACGTACAACAGGTCGGCGCTCGAACTACTCGACTCGGCGATGAGGTTGAGGATATCCGTCCCGCTGAACGGGCCAGCCTGTCCGCTGGCCTCGATATCGACCATGTGGGCCTCGTAGAAGTACCAAGCGACCCCCTTCCAGGTGGCGATATCCTCGCTGGCCTCGCGTACCTCGTTCCCGATCAGCAGGTATGTGATGAGATAGCCGAGCGCGGCGGCGAAGACGCCGAGTCCCGCACTCGCTGCAACACTCGAGCCCCGCGATACCGGCCCCTCTTCGGACATTGTCAGATATGAATACATTGCACCTCCTAGGACATACTCGATCTAATGTGCTTTGGTTCATCGGTCGTTCCGAGGCTGTCACCGTCCACTCGAGCGTCTCCCTGGCAGAGAAGGAGGGTCGACGACGCGCTTCCCGGATTCCGAGTCGTCGCTCAGACGGCTGTTCTATCTGTCGCGACGTGCTCGAGCTGGTCGCTGAGCTGGCTGCTCGCCCGTTCTGGCTTGGGAACGCGTTCGAAGGTCAGCTCCGGTTCGCCGGAGCCGGCGGTGTAGACGGTCAGGTCGCCGTAGCCCAGCAGGCGACCGATCCCCGACTGGCGCAGGCTGGTGTTCTGGACCCGCTCGAGGCGAAACTGAGTAACGTCCCTCGAGACGATCCCGCGTTTCTTGTAGAGCTCGGAGGAGGTGATGACGTAGCGGGTGTTCGTCCAGACGAGATAGCGGACGGACGCGACGACCGCGCCGACGATGATCAGGAGGAGTCCGAGTATCGTCAAGGGGCCGATGCCGTCGGTCCCGCTCCAGCCGGCGACGAGAAAGCCGACGAGTGCGACCCCGATCCCGATCGGCAGTCGAATCCCCATTGTGACCGGATGGGGGCGGCTCTCCCAGACGATACTCTCGTCGTCGCTGATGTGAAACCAGTCTGGTGTCGAGCCGAAAGCCATCGGCCGCGCCTATTCGGTACCCGTCCGTAAAGCTATCGGGAGAACGGACCGATTAACGGCGATATAACTGAAATTCAGACGTTTTGACGACACGTTCTGCCCCTGCTGTCGCGGCGTCGGCCGTGAGATCACCACGGTTTTTCACTTCGCGGCTCGATACTCGAATATGAGCCGTGCGCGCAAACCCGACTGGCTGAAGAGCCGTCCGCCGTCGGGCCAGGAGTTCGCCGGCATCCGTGAGACGCTGCGGGAACACGGCCTGCACACCGTCTGCGAGGAGGCCAACTGCCCGAACCTGGGCGAGTGCTGGTCGGGCCGCGCCGGTCCCGACGGAACCGCGGGGTCCGGCGACGGCAGTGGCGGGACGGCGACCTTCATGCTGATGGGCGACCGCTGCTCCCGAGCCTGCAATTTCTGCGACGTGAAAACGGGCGGGATGGAGCCGCTCGATCCCGACGAACCCGCGAACGTCGCCGAAGCGGTCGCCGAGATCGGCCTCGACTACGTCGTCCTCACGAGCGTCGACCGTGACGACCTCCCGGATCAGGGTGCGGGACATTTCGCCGAGACGATCCGCGAAATCAAGGACCGTCATCCCGGCATCCTCGTCGAAGTTCTCATTCCGGACTTCCAGGGCGAAGAACGCCTCGTCCGAAAGATCATCGACGCCGAACCCGACGTGATCGCGCACAACGTCGAGACCGTCGAGCGCCTGCAGTTCCCCGTTCGCGATCGCCGCGCGGGCTACGAGCAGAGCCTCTCTGTCCTCGAGCAGGTCGAGCGCGAGTCCGATATCTACGCGAAGACCTCGATCATGCTCGGCCACGGCGAGTACGACCACGAGGTCTATCAGACGCTGGCCGACCTGCGCGAGCGCGGCGTCGACATCGTCACGCTCGGACAGTATCTGCGCCCGTCGAGAGACCACCTCGAGGTCCAGCGGTACGACCACCCCCACAAGTACGAAACGTGGCGACGCGTCGCCGAGGACGAGTTAGGGTTCCTGTACTGCGCGAGCGGCCCGATGGTTCGATCGTCGTACAAGGCGGGAGAACTGTTCGTCGACGCCGTGTTACGCGAGGGGAGGAGCGTCGCAGAGGCGCGAGCCGATGCGCGCCGCTCGAGTCCGGAGCGGTCCGAGCCCTGAGCGGTGACGCCGAGACGGTTTCTCAGCCGCAGCGATCGATAAACCGGCGGCGGTCGAACGTCGTTTTCACTCAGTCTCGTTACCGTCCCAGGGCCCTGGTTCGATGATCGCCACAAAACGACCACTTTCGGTCACTCATGTCCAGAATCGTCCCCTATCGTTCGATACTTTCGGAGCGGGTTGGCAAGAATCTCTCCGTTAGTAAACTATTTGGGAAACTCCTTTACCCTGAGCGATAGTTCACTAGGGTATGTACAGGTGGCTCTTCCCGTGAGTACGTTACAGCGCGATCCCGACGAGCGAGTACAGGTACTCGACGAGGCGGGCCGCGTTCGCGAGGGCGTCGACGTCCCCGACCTCTCCGAGGACGAATTCGTCGAGATGTACGAGCAGATGCGGCTCGTGCGTCGCTTCGACGAACGGGCCGTCAGCCTCCAGCGGCAGGGACGGATGGGGACCTATCCGCCGCTGTCCGGTCAAGAGGGGGCACAGGTCGGCAGCGCCCACGCCTTAGACGCCGAGGACTGGGTCTTCCCCAGCTACCGCGAACACGGCGTCGGACTGGTTCGGGGACTCTCCCTCGAGCGAACGCTGCTCTACTGGATGGGCCACGAACAGGGCAACTACATGCCCGAAGACGTCAACATCTTTTCGGTCGCCGTCCCCATCGCGACCCAGATTCCCCACGCGACCGGCGCGGCCTGGGCATCGAAGCTCAAGGGCGAGGAGAAGGCCTTCGTCTGCTACTTCGGCGACGGGGCCACGTCGGAGGGCGACTTCCACGAGGGATTGAACTTCGCCGGCGTCTTCGACACGCCGAACGTCTTCTTCTGTAACAACAACCAGTGGGCCATCTCGGTGCCGCGCGAGCGCCAGACGGCGAGTGCCACCCTGGCCCAGAAGGCCACGGCCTACGGATTCGAGGGCGTCCAGGTCGACGGCATGGACCCGCTGGCGGTGTACAAGGTAACCCGCGAGGCCGTCGAGAAGGCGAAAAACCCCGGCGAGGGCGAACTACGCCCCACCTTGATCGAGGCAGTCCAGTACCGATTCGGGGCCCATACGACAGCCGATGACCCCTCCGTCTACCGGACCGACGACGAGGTCGAACGCTGGAAGCAGAAAGATCCCATCCCGCGCCTCGAGACGTACCTTCGATCGAACGGCATGCTCGACGACGAACGGGTCGACGCGATCGAAGCGCGGATCGAAGAAACGGTGGCCGACGCCATCGACGGGGCCGAGTCGGTCGAACGGCCGGATCCCGAGGAGATCTTCGCCCACGTTTACGAGGGGATGCCCCGACGGTTACGGCGACAGCTCGAGTACTTCGAATCGATTCGCGACGACCACGGCGACGACGCGCTGCTGGAGTGATATCATGTCCGTAGAATCCGACGTAGAGAACCTCACGCTGGTACAGGCGGTACAGGACGGCTTGCACACCGAGATGGAGCGCGACGACGACGTCCTCGTCATGGGCGAGGACGTCGGCAAGAACGGCGGCGTCTTCCGCGCGACCGAAGGGCTCTACGACGAGTTCGGCGAGAACCGGGTAATCGATACCCCGCTCGCGGAGTCGGGGATCGTCGGCACGGCGATCGGGATGGCCGCCTACGGAATGCGGCCGGTGCCCGAGATCCAGTTCATGGGCTTCATCTATCCCGCGTTCGATCAGATCGTCTCACACGCGGCGCGCCTTCGGACGCGCTCGCGCGGGCGATACACGTGCCCCATGGTCATCCGGGCACCCTACGGTGGCGGGATTCGCGCGCCGGAACACCACTCCGAGTCGACGGAGGCGATGTTCGTCCACCAGCCCGGGCTCAAGGTCGTCATCCCCTCCACTCCCTACGACACCAAGGGGTTGCTGACCAGCGCGATCCGGAGTCCGGATCCGGTGCTCTTCCTCGAGCCGAAGCTCATCTACCGGGCGTTCCGCGAGGAGGTGCCCGCGGAATCGTACGAGGTTCCGATCGGCGAGGCGGCCGTCCGCCGCGAAGGGAGCGACATCTCGGTCTACACGTGGGGCGCGATGACCCGGCCGACGCTCGGGGCCGCGGAGAACCTCACCGAGGAGGGGATCGACGCCGAGGTGGTCGACCTGCGGACGGTGTCCCCGCTGGACGAGGAGACCATCGTCGAATCGTTCGAGAAGACCGGCCGCGCTGCCGTCGTCCACGAGGCACCCAAGACGGGCGGTCTGGGAGCCGAGATCACCGCGACCCTGCAGGAGGAGGCGCTCCTGTATCAGGAAGCGCCGGTGGAGCGCATCACGGGCTTCGACACGCCGTTCCCGTTGTACGCGCTCGAGGATTACTACCTCCCCGAGCCGGCGCGCATCGAGGACGGCATCAGAAACGCTGTGGAGTTCTAACATGGTCAGGGAATTCGAGCTACCGGACGTCGGCGAGGGGGTCGCGGAGGGCGAACTGGTCTCGTGGCTGGTCGAGGCGGGCGATGCGGTGTCCGAAGATCAGCCGGTCGCGGAGGTCGAGACTGACAAGGCCCTCGTGGAGGTTCCCGCGCCGGTCGACGGCACCGTCCGCGAGTTGCACGTCGAGGAGGGCGAAATCGTCCCGGTCGGGACGGTCATCATTTCGTTCGACGTCGAGGGCGAGGCGACACGCGCCTCGGAAGGCGCGAACGGCGAAGCCGCGAGCGAGGGCGAGGCGCGCGAGAAACCAACTGAATCGGAGCAAGAGCAGGCGGGCGAACCGCCGGGAATCGACGAACCGAGCGAGCAACGGAACGACAGCGGCGACGCCGCTGGCAGCCCCGGCTCGACCGGCGCAGATACTGAGGAAGTCGCACCGCCTGACGACCGTGTTTTCGCACCGCCGCGCGTCCGTCGCATGGCCCGCGAAGAGGGGATCGACCTCTCGAGCATCCGAGGAAGCGGCCCCGGCGGCCGGATCACCGCAGCCGACGTGCAGGCCGCGACTGGAGGCGAGTCCGGTGACGGCGTGGCACAGGTCCAGTCACAGGCGGCCGAAGCAGCACCCGGCGGAGCGGAATCCGAACCGAGCGACTCGAGCGGAGCGGGCACAGATACCGATACCACCGAGGAAACGGCGACCGAGAGCGCGACCGGGGCCTCGAGTTCCCAGCGGTCCGGAGCCCCGACGCAGGTCGACTCGGCGGACCGGGATAAGACGCTGGCAGCACCGGCGACCCGCCGAATGGCCGAGGAGGAGGGACTCGATCTCAATGCTGTCCCGGCGACCGAAGAGCGCAACGGCGAGGCATTCGTCACGCCGGACGCGGTTCGGGAGTACGCCGAGGCACAGCGTCGGGCCCAAGAAGCAGATAGGGAAGCGGTCGAAGCAGGCGAACCGGTCGGGACGAAGGGAACCGATTTCGCGGAGGGCGAGCGCGAACGCCGCGAACCGTTCAAAGGGGTCCGCAAGCGGATCGCCGAAGCGATGGTCGAGTCGAAGTACAGCGCACCCCACGTCACCCACCACGACGAGGTCGACGTGACCGAACTCGTGGGGGTCCGCGAGGACCTCAAACCGCGCGCCGAGGAGCGCGGCATTCGGCTGACCTACATGCCGTTCATCACGAAGGCCGTCGTCGCGGCGCTGAAAGAACACCCCGAGATGAACGCGGTCATCGACGAGGAGAGCGAGGAGGTCGTCTACCGCGACTACTACAACATCGGCATCGCGACCGCGACCGACGTCGGGCTGATGGTGCCGGTGGTCGACGACGTCGATCGGAAGGGGCTGCTCCAACTCTCGTCGGAGTTGAACGAACTCGTCCGGAAGGCTCGCGATCGGACGATCAGCCCCGGCGAACTGCAGGGGTCGACGTTTACGATCACCAACGTCGGCGGTATCGGCGGCGAGTACGCCACGCCGATCATCAACTACCCCGAGGCGGGGATCCTCGCGATCGGCGAGATCAAGCGCAAACCGCGCGTGGTGACCGACGAAAACGGTGATGAGTCGATCGAACCCCGCTCCGTGCTGACGCTCTCGCTGTCGTTCGACCACCGGCTGATCGACGGAGCCGTCGGTGCCCGGTTCACGAACACCGTCATGGAGTACCTCGAGAACCCCAATCTACTATTGCTCGAGTGATCGAAGACGAACCTACCGAACATGAGCGCACATTTCACGCACGACGGAGGACCGTAACCGATGGTCGTCGGAGACGTCACCACCGGAACGGACGTACTGATTATCGGCGCGGGCCCGGCCGGCTACGTGGCTGCGATTCGCGCCGGCCAACTCGATCTGGACGTCACGCTCGTCGAGAAAGACGCCTACGGAGGGACCTGCCTGAACTACGGCTGTATCCCCTCGAAAGCGCTGATTACCGCGACCGATGTCGCCCACGAGGCCGCCACCGCCGAGGAGATGGGGATCCACGCCGATCCCGCAATCGACCTCGCCGGGATGATGGACTGGAAGGACGGCGTCGTCGATCAACTCACGAGCGGCGTCGAGAAACTCTGCAAGGCGAATCAGGTCAACCTGCTCGAGGGCACCGCCCGGTTCGCGGACGAGAACACCGTCCGCGTCTCCCACAGCGGCGAGGGACAGGGCTCGGAGACCCTCGAGTTCGAGAACGCCATCGTGGCGACCGGTTCGCGCCCCATTTCGATTCCCGACTTCTCGTTCGACGACGAGCCCGTTCTGAACTCGCGACAGGCGCTCGCGCTCGATTCCGTCCCCGACTCGATGGTCGTCGTCGGCGGGGGCTATATCGGGATGGAACTGGCGAGCGTCTTCGCCAAACTCGGCACCGACGTGACCGTCGTCGAGATGCTCGATTCGATCCTGCCGGGCTACGACGACGACCTCACACGACCGGTCAAACAGCGAGCCGAGGCCCTCGGGATCGACTTTCACTTCGGGTACACCGCCTCCGAGTGGTACGAGCCGGGTCACGGCATCCGCGTCGTCGCCGAGCCGGTCGATGGCGCTGCAGCGAACGGTGGGAGCACCGAGGCGATCGAAGCGGAACGCCTCGAGCTCGACGTCGAGAACGTCCTCGTGGCCGTCGGCCGATCCCCCGTTTCCGAGACGCTCGATCTCGAGAAAGCCGGGATCGAAACCGACGACCGCGGCTTCATCGAGACCGATTCGCGCGCACGCACGAACGTCGACCATATCTTCGCCGTCGGCGACGTCGCCGGCGAACCGATGCTCGCACACAAAGGCAGCGCGGAAGGGAAAGTCGCCGCCGAGTTGATCGCCGGCGAGCCCGCGGCCCTCGACCACCAGGCGATTCCCGCAGTCGTCTTCACCGATCCCGAAATCGCAACCGTCGGGATGACCGAATCCGAGGCCGAGGAGGCCGGCTTCGAGACGGTGACCGGCCAGTTCCCGTTCCAGGCCAGCGGCCGCGCGCTGACGACCGGCGACTCGGAGGGCTTCGTGAAAATCGTCGCCGACGACGAAGACGGCTACGTCCTCGGCGCCTCGATCGTCGGCCCCGAAGCCTCCGAATTGATCGCCGAACTCGGCCTCGCGATCGAACTCGGTGCGACGCTCGAGGACGTCGCCGCGACGGTCCACGCCCATCCGACGCTCTCGGAGTCGGTGATGGAAGCCGCCGAAAACGCACTCGGCCACGCGATTCACACCCTGAATCGATGACGGCTTGATTCGTACCGACGACGTGACGACCATGATCCGCCGCGTCGCGCTATTTGGTAATCCACTATGGCGCGCGCTGGCTTGCGGTTCGCCGACGGCGAACCGCAGGACGACTCCGTGCGAGGGATGAGCGAGAGAGCGGAGCGATCGAGCGAATCGGCTGGGGAGGGCGTGGTAATCCTCTGTTGCCACGATAACAGTCTGCTATTTCCTCTTCCGTATCGAGACGACACGAAGCGTCCGTTCCGCGTCGCTTTCACCTCGAGTCCGTCTTCTACCGCTCGGCGCTCGCGCCCGTTACTGCACGTACAGCGAGTACGCGATCACGAGGAACCCGGCCAGGACAAGCAGGCTCTCGAGCAGGATTCCGGTCGCCAGGTCGACCTCGAGGAGTTCGTACAACATCCCGGCAAGTACCAGGCCGAGCGTGACGAGCCCGAACCCGGCCGCGAGATACCCCAGCGCCC
This sequence comes from Natrinema sp. DC36, assembly GCF_020405225.1. Lineage (NCBI taxonomy): Archaea > Methanobacteriati > Methanobacteriota > Halobacteria > Halobacteriales > Natrialbaceae > Natrinema > Natrinema sp. DC36. The sequence continues at coordinate 3,042,764 of NZ_CP084472.1, read as the reverse complement.
GCTGCCGGGTCCGCCGATACGCCTTGAACGCGAAGTACGTGATGACACCCCCGACCACGAGAACGAGCGTCTTGACGACCGCCAGCGCGAGCATCGTCTCGGTTGGCCCCGTTGGAATCGGATTCATGTTTCCTTTCGCACCTCCGACCACAGCTCCGCGAGCCGTTCGTCCGCCGTCCGGGCCGGTCGCTCGATATCGACCGACAGCGACCGATCCTCGTCAAGCCCGAGCGTAATCTCGTCGAACGCGACCGAGTACTTGCTCGCGTGATGACCGTCCTGTCGAATCTCGGTCGATTCCTCGAGTAACGTCGACTCGGTCAACAACTCGAGTTTCCGGTACAGCGTCGACTGCGGGATCTCACACCGCTTCGATAGCTCCGATGCAGTCATCGGCTCCTCGAGCTTCCGGATAATCTCACGGCAGTCGGGATCGTCCAGCGCAGAGCAGATCTCCTCGGCGGACGGCGTCGACTCCGAAGCGAACGGGTCCCGGACCATTCGTCTCCCCTTTGCAACGCACGTGGTTTATCGGCATCGATGCGCGTCTCTGCCCCTCGCTCACCAACTCACGAGACGCACCCGGAAACTCTCGACACGAAGCCTTCTTGCGCGTGCGCGCTCGAGTGCGACCCACGCGGGTATCATTCGGCCAGACCGCACCTGCAAGGGTGGGATGACCGGCCGACCTCCGCCCGCGTGACATTCTCGCGATCGATACGGCTCGCTCGAGCAACTATCGCACTTATCAATATCATTGACACTACGTTTTAGTGGAAAACCGTGCCATGGTATCGGGTTCCGATACAGGTCTCGTCCGACGGCCTTATATGTATACCCGGCATTCGATTGTATTGCGAACGACGTGGCGCACGCCGCCGCGTTCCCTCCGGCCGCAACCCGGCACGGAGGCAGACGTTACATCCGTCCTCGGACACCTCGTCGGTTCGATCCGACGAGAGACTGCGTACTCGAGGGCTCCACGCAACGATGGTCACGACCGGAACTGCCGGTCGTGATGATCCGGAGCCCTTATACGTGTCTGGGCGTTCAGTTGTGATCGTACACACCCCCGCCGGATGCGGTTTCCGGCGCGGGGGCGATCCGACGCCCTTATACGTTCGAGGGCATTCGGATGTGAACACGAAGATGTGGCGACGGGGCGTTTGGATACGCCGCATCGTCACGGACGATTTGGAGTCCGAAGGGGTTATGTACCCCAGACGGCTTATGAATACGTCCGAAGGAAATGAGGATCCTACCCCTGCGGTCCGCCGTACAGATGGGATCTGATGTGAGCCTTGGTAGTTCGGTGACGCCCGCTTGGTCGTTCGACCAGCGTCATCGAACGTGGACCATTTAGTGTGAGTGTGTTTGCAACATTCACCGCCAACAGACCCTCCCCTTCACGGGGGAGTATATACATAGCATTCCGGTTGATCCTGCCGGAGGTCATTGCTATTGGAGTCCGATTTAGCCATGCTAGTTGCACGAGTTCAGACTCGTAGCAGATAGCTCAGTAACACGTGGCCAAACTGCCCTATAGACGGCGATAACCTCGGGAAACTGAGGCTAATAGCCGATACCGTTCACTGCCTGGAGTGGCATGAACGCGAAACGTTCAGGCGCTATAGGATGTGGCTGCGGCCGATTAGGTAGACGGTGGGGTAACGGCCCACCGTGCCTATAATCGGTACGGGTTGTGAGAGCAAGAGCCCGGAGACGGTATCTGAGACAAGATACCGGGCCCTACGGGGCGCAGCAGGCGCGAAACCTTTACACTGCACGCGAGTGCGATAAGGGGACTCCGAGTGCGAGGGCATATAGTCCTCGCTTTTCACCACCGTAAGGTGGTGGTGGAATAAGTGCTGGGCAAGACCGGTGCCAGCCGCCGCGGTAATACCGGCAGCACGAGTGATGACCGCTATTATTGGGCCTAAAGCGTCCGTAGCTGGCCAGGCAAGTCTATCGGGAAATCTGCGCGCTTAACGCGCAGGCGTCCGGTGGAAACTGCGTGGCTTGGGACCGGAAGACCAGAGGGGTACGTCCGGGGTAGGAGTGAAATCCCGTAATCCTGGACGGACCACCGGTGGCGAAAGCGCCTCTGGAAGACGGATCCGACGGTGAGGGACGAAAGCTCGGGTCACGAACCGGATTAGATACCCGGGTAGTCCGAGCTGTAAACGATGTCTGCTAGGTGTGGCACAGGCTACGAGCCTGTGCTGTGCCGTAGGGAAGCCGAGAAGCAGACCGCCTGGGAAGTACGTCCGCAAGGATGAAACTTAAAGGAATTGGCGGGGGAGCACTACAACCGGAGGAGCCTGCGGTTTAATTGGACTCAACGCCGGACATCTCACCAGCATCGACAATGTGCAGTGAAGGTCAGATTGATGATCTTACTGGAGCCATTGAGAGGAGGTGCATGGCCGCCGTCAGCTCGTACCGTGAGGCGTCCTGTTAAGTCAGGCAACGAGCGAGACCCACATCCTTAATTGCCAGCAACACCCTTGCGGTGGTTGGGTACATTAGGAGGACTGCCAGTGCCAAACTGGAGGAAGGAATGGGCAACGGTAGGTCAGTATGCCCCGAATGTGCTGGGCGACACGCGGGCTACAATGGCCGAGACAGTGGGATGCAACCCCGAGAGGGGGCGCTAATCTCCGAAACTCGGTCGTAGTTCGGATTGAGGGCTGAAACTCGCCCTCATGAAGCTGGATTCGGTAGTAATCGCGCTTCAGAAGAGCGCGGTGAATACGTCCCTGCTCCTTGCACACACCGCCCGTCAAAGCACCCGAGTGGGGTCCGGATGAGGCCCTGATTCCAGGGTCGAATCTGGGCTCCGCAAGGGGGCTTAAGTCGTAACAAGGTAGCCGTAGGGGAATCTGCGGCTGGATCACCTCCACAGACCGGGATCGGGGCGTCGCCCCGACCCACCTTAGCGGATTGCGATTGCGGTTCCACGTTCGATCGACCAGCGACCGGCCGATCGGGCACCTTAGAACTACCAAGGTTCACATCCAACTCCGTGCCTGTCTCGATCATGAGACGGGCGTGGGCCCATAGCTCAGTGGTAGAGTGCCTCCTTTGCAAGGAGGATGCCCAGGGTTCGAATCCCTGTGGGTCCATGTCTCGGAGGACAACCGAATCGTGCCCCTTAAGTGGGGCAGACGATTTCGGTTTAATCCGAACAACAACCGATGCACCAGCCCGTGTAAACGTGGCTGGGAAGGGTTAATGCATGCCGCGTCTACGGCGTGCAAATGAGACCGTGTGTACGTGTAGTCCAGGCGTCCACTGGACCCGTTCCCGGGTCACTCTTGAATTACAACTGCAGGTTGCAATTCAGATCCGATGAACGTGGCTACTGTGCCAGCTGGTGGATCGCTCGGCTTGAGAGCTGAAGAAGGACGTGCCAAGCTGCGATAAGCCTGAGGGAGCCGCACGGAGGCGAAGAACTCAGGATCTCCGAATGGGAATCCCCACCGCAATTGCTTCGCGCAATGGGGAACGTCGAGAATTGAAACATCTTAGTATCGACAGGAAAAGAAAGCAAACGCGATGTCGTTAGTAATGGCGAATAAACGCGACACAGTCCAAACCGAAGCCCTCACGGGCAATGTGGTGTTCGGACTGACGATCACTTCCCGACACTCGACGCGAAGTCTCTTGGAATAGAGCACGAGACAGGGTGACAGTCCCGTACCGTCGACGAGTAAGGAACGAGTCAGCTCCAGAGTATCGGGGGTTGGATATCCCTCGTGAATATCGCGGGCATCGACCGCGAAGACTAAACACTCCTCAAGACCGATAGCGAACAAGTAGTGTGAACGAACGCTGAAAAGCACCCCACGAAGGGAGGTGCAATAGGGCGTGAAATCAGTTGGCGATAGAGCGACGGGGCTCACAAGGTCCTCTGTTCAATGAATCAGGTGCGAACCTGTAGTAAGCGACAGAGGAAGCCGGAGTTCCGTCGTACGTTTTGAAAAACGAACCAGAGAGTGTGCCTGTTTGACGAGTCTAACTCGATTATCGAGGAAGGCGTAGGGAAACCGATATGACCGCAGTGCTTTGCACCAGGGTCACCGTGTTCAAGCGCGGGGAGTCAAACGGGCACGACCCGAAACCGGACGATCTAGGCGTGAGCAAGATGAAGCGTGCCGAAAGGCACGTGGAAGTCTGTTAGAGTTGGTGTCCTACAATACCCTCTCGTGACTTACGTCTAGGGGTGAAAGGCCCATCGAGTCCGGAAACAGCTGGTTCCAACCGAAACATGTCGAAGCATGACCTCTGCCGAGGTAGTTTGTGGGGTAGAGCGACGGATTGGGGGATCGCACTCCGAGAGGAGTGCGCCCCCCTGTCCAACTCCGAACCTACAAACGCCGTTTGACGCAGGGAGTCCGGTGCACGGGGTAAGCCTGTGTACCGTGAGGGAGACAACCCAGAGCTGGGTTAAGGTCCCCAAGTGTAGACTAAGTGCGATCGAAGGTGGTCTCAAGCCCTAGACAGCCGGGAGGTGAGCTTAGAAGCAGCTACCCTCTAAGAAAAGCGTAATAGCTTACCGGCCGAGGTTTGAGGCGCCCAAAATGATCGGGGCTCAAGTCTACCACCGAGACCTAGCAGTGCGGTTCATACCGCAATCTTGTAGGTTGGCGTTCTGTTCGGGTGGAAGCACGGTCGAGAGATCGTGTGGACCGTTCAGTAACGAAAATTCTGGTCATAGTAGCAGCGTTAGTCGGGTTAGACCCCCGACGGCCGAACGAGTAAGGGTTCCTCAGCAATGCTGATCAGCTGAGGGTTAGCCGGTCCTAAGTCAATCCGTAAGTCGAAATTGACAACAGGGAAATAGGTTAATATTCCTATGCCAGTGTGCACTCAAAGCCGACGCTTTGGGGCCGCCTCTGCTGGGCTTTCGCCCAGTCTAACAGTCGAAATCCGTGGAAACCGTAATGGTACGAAGCGGACGAATGGCTGGATAGCGCAAGAGAGGCCAACCTAGAGCCCGTGAAAAGGCGAGCACACTGTCCGTACCGAGATCCGACACAGGTACTCATGGCGGCGAAAGCCAAGGTCTGTCGGGAGCAACCGACGTTAGGGAATTCGGCAAGTTAGTCCCGTACGTTCGCAATAAGGGATGCCTGCCTCGCGAAGAGGCAGGTCGCAGTGACTCGGGCGCTCCGACTGTCTAGTAACAACATAGGTGACCGCAAATCCGCAAGGACTCGTACGGTCACTGAATCCTGCCCAGTGCAGGTATCTGAACACCCCGTACAAGGGGACGAAGGACCTGTTAACGGCGGGGGTAACTATGACCCTCTTAAGGTAGCGTAGTACCTTGCCGCTTTAGTAGCGGCTTGCATGAATGGATCAACGAGAGCGCCACTGTCCCAACGTTGGGCCCGGTGAACTGTACGTTCCAGTGCGGAGTCTGGAGACCCCCAAGGGGAAGCGAAGACCCTATAGAGCTTTACTGCAGGCTGTCACTGAGACGTGGTCGCCATTGTGCAGCATAGGTAGGAGGCGTTACACAGGTAGCCGCGCTAGCGGCCCACCGAGCCAGCATTGAAATACTACCCGATGGTGACTGCGACTCTCACTCCTGGCGGAGGACACTGGTAGCCGGGCAGTTTGACTGGGGCGGTACGCGCCTGAAAAGATATCGGGCGCGCCCCAAGATTTCCTCACTCGGGTCGGAGACCCGAGGAAGAGCGCAAGAGCAAACGGAAGTCTGACAGTGTCGAACACAACGATCGACGCTGACGCGAAAGCGTGGTCTAGCGAACCAATTAGGCTGCTTGATGCGGCCAATTGCTGACAGAAAAGCTACCTTAGGGATAACAGAGTCGTCACCCGCAAGAGCACATATCGACCGGGTGGCTTGCTACCTCGATGTCGGTTCCCTCCATCCTGCCCGTGCAGAAGCGGGCAAGGGTGAGGTTGTTCGCCTATTAAAGGAGGTCGTGAGCTGGGTTTAGACCGTCGTGAGACAGGTCGGCTGCTATCTATTGGGGGTGTTACGGTATCTGACGGGAACGTTCGTATAGTACGAGAGGAACTACGAATGGGTGCCACTCGTGTACCAGCTGTCCGAAAGGGCACGTGCTGGGCAGCGACGCACCACGGGGTAAGAGCTGAACGCATCTAAGCTCGAAACCCACCTGGAAAAGAGATACCACTGAGGCCACTCGTAGAAGACGAGATCGATAGACTCGGGATGTACGCACCAAGGCAACGAGGTGTTGAGTCCGCGAGCACTAACCGGCCAAGCCACACATTCATACATTACATCGCATTGGATCCGTGACGCGAGAACGGGTCCGGACGTAAACTGGACTACACATACACACGGTTTGAGACACACCACCGATTACGGTTTCTTGGGCGGAAGTCCAAGGCTCGGAAGACGTGACATAGTCTTCCGTTGGACAACGGTTCGATTCCGTTGGTCGGCGTTAGGGCGGCCACAGCGGCGAGGTTCCTCCCGTACCCATCCCGAACACGGAAGATAAGCTCGCCAGCGTTACGGTGAGTACTGGAGTGCGCGAGCCTCTGGGAAACTCGTTTCGCCGCCTCCACTCATATTCATACTTCAACCCCACAGAGCCACCGCTCCGGCGTTGGCTGTGTGGGGTTTTTGCAGTTATGCACGCTACAGCGACTTATAGCGGCTTGTGCCGTACCGCTACGCTTAAACGAACGCAGTAACAACGATAGAACGCGCCAAGGTGGCAGAGTCCGGCCGAACGCAGCGGCCTGCAGAGCCGCCCACCGCCGGTTCAAATCCGGCCCTTGGCTTTTCTTTCCCCTGCCAGAGCGCAGTGGCTGCTGCTTTCGAGTACTTGGATACGATGTCTCGGATTTGCTTTTCGTCCTCATAGCCATCACTCGCGATACTCGATTTTAATAGTGTATCTTGGTAGTTCTGAGAAACGATCGTTGATAGAAAGCGGATCGGGTGCGATATGAACCCTGTCCGAGAACCTGCTCACTCCGCTGCGCGCGACCCCCCTTCGTTCAAATCCCGCCGGTTTCGGTACTGACGACTCCCGAAGTGATTCGTCGGCAGAAAGCGGGCCGGGCGCGATTTGAACACGCGACCGTCTGGTTAAAAGCCAGACGCTCTGCCAGACTGAGCTACCGGCCCTGTAGTTTCCTTTTTCGGGGAACAGCGGTTAAACGTTTCTTTCTCCACTGCTTCGATATTGACCTCTCCGGTCCGATACCCTTTATTCGAAGTACTGTTCGAGCGCCTCGGTGACGAGCTGACCGGGATCGGCGTTTTCGATGGATGCACGCCGCCGGAGATCCCGATATGTCGTCGGTGAGAGGGTGAGCTCGAGTCGGCCGAGGGTAATATCGTGTTCGTTGAGGGCCTGGTCGATGGAGGCGCCGTTGTTGATTGCGCTGGCGACGCTGCGGACGTCGCGGACGGTGAGGTCTCCGTCGAGGGTGGCCCACGCGAGGAGGAGCCGTGATTCGCCGCCGACGCGGGCGATGTGTTTGGCGGCTGTCGGTGCGATCTGACCGAGTGCGACCTGTTTGCGGACTGAACGCGGGAGGTCGTGGACGCGGGCCCACTTGCGGATAAAGGAGACGGTGGCGTCGCCGCCAGCGCGTTCGGCGGCGGCCTTGTAGGAGCCTTCGCCGCGAACGAGGGCAGCGCAGGCGGCTGCACCGCGAAGCATGTAGAGGTGATCGTCGTTGGTCTCACCGCCGGCGAACCGGCGGACGGTTTCGGCGGCGTCTGCGAGGCTCTCGGGGTCGTCAGGATCGAACTGGACGGCTTCGCGGGCGCGGGTTCCGGCGACCGATTCGTCGCCCCGGATAACCGGTGAACCGACGGGCGATTCGCGGTCCGTCGGGATCGATCGATCGCTCTCGTCGCGTCGGTGCGAACGATCAACGGGCCGATTGTCGGTCATGAACCTCGGTAGGAGTTCCGCCGTCAAAAAGGTCGGTATCGGGGCGGAAGACTCAGTTATTCCTCTCGCTGTTCGGCGAGGTGCTCCCAGATCTCCGTACAGCCGGCCCCTTCTTCGATATCGTCGAGATGAGCGTCATCACGCTCCTCCGCTTCCTGCTCGATCGGCTCTGGTTTGCATTCGGCTGTATCAGTCATTGGCGGTCATTCGAACCCCGTAGGTATAAGTATCGCTTCGGCTGCAAACGATACCCGTGCTCTGTCTTATGGGATCTTTCTGCCGCTATCTCTGACGAATAGAGTTCTCACGACAGCTGTTCGATACCCGTCTGGTATCGAATCGCGTCTCATCGGACCGATAGTGATGACCTAGATCCGTGTGAAACTCACGGAACTGACGAACGATAAGCGGCCGTCACTCGAGCCTGAAATACTGCACAGTTGGCCGTTCGGCTCGAGCGGGGCGAGTGTCTCGATTCGACAGATCTCGGTTGGAACGGGTGCTAGTGTTTGCTTCTTTCGATGTGAGTGTGACGAGATCGGTCGTGTTAGCACAGTTGGAGAGCTGTTGAGCGAGAGGGAATGCAAACGGTCGCGTGGAATTCTCCGCTACTCTCGTCGACCGGTGGCGTTGTGATGGACTGTCCACGCTTCTTGAACCGAGTTCCCTGTGTACGCTTCGAGTCAGTAACCGGATTACTGCGAGGAAGTTGGGGCAAAAACGGCCGATAGATGGGGCGCTGGATGGGATGATTGCCGCGGGTAGTGGTGGCTCGAATCCGTTCGTATCCGCGTTCGAAACTCGGACAGCGGTCGGACGATTCGGAACGTGGTCCCGAACGTCCGCCCGTTCACGTCTGGTACCCGTTTCGCGGAGCGTGTCGACGACCGTGCCTCGTGATCGTTTTGGTGCCGTTCTCGGTGTCGTCGCTCGAGACGGCCGGCAGTATAAGTGCTCGGAGACTGAGGATCGAACCGATATGTCCGATCGATTGATGTCGGTTACCGCGTACACGACGTTGGATTACGTCGAGGGGAAAGCAGTGGGTGAGAGCTTCGAGTGGGAGTCGGTCGCCGTCGTGAACGCGACCGCTGATCGCGAGGATCCCGACAGCGTTCGCCTCCAGGTGGAGCTCGATAATCTCGCCGAGGAGCACCTGCCAAAGCATACGGACGAACTCGAGTTGACGCCGGAGCAAGCCCGTACGCTGGCCGCGGACCTCGAGAAACACGCGGGTCGAGTCGAGGACGCGACGGAGTAGCTGGGGCTGTGCTGGCGGCGAAGGTGGTCCGCATCGGCGCCTGCCGTCGCAGGCTCCCGTCTTTTTCACTCGGGTAGCGAACGATAGAGTGGTCACACCATGAGCATGGACACTATCCAGGACCTGTTCGAGCACGGTCTCGAAGACATCTATCACGCGGAGCACCAGTTGCTCGACGCGCTCGAGGAACTCGAGGCGAACACCGATCGCGACGAGATCTCTCAGGCGTTCTCGGAGCACCACGAGGAGACCCGAGACCAGATCGACCGGCTCGAGGAGGTCTTCGATATGTTCGGCGAGCCGCCCGAGAAGGAGGAGTGCGAGGGCATCGAAGGGCTCCTCGAGGAGTACGAGGAGTTCACGTCGATGGATCCCGCGCAGGAGGTGATGGATTATCACAACATGGCGGCCGCTGAGAAGACCGAGCACTACGAAATCGCCGCCTACGGCAATCTGATCCCGCTGGCGGACCAACTCGGAATGGACGACGCGGCCGATCTGCTCGAGGAGAACCTCCGGGAGGAGCAGGATGCCCTCGACGAACTCAAGGGACTGACCGAGGAGTTCGAGATGGACGCGATCCCGGCCGAGTGAGTCGCATGGCCGACGACTCCGACGCCCGAGACGACGAGTGCCAGACACAGTATGGGGGCACCGAAGACGCGGGATCGACGACCGATCTCGACGAGGACGAAGGCGAAGCAAGCGACGACGAGTAGGGTGTGTGCGATCCGTTTTCGCGGCGGAGTCGATCACGCCTCGAACTCGAGTGGCTCTGCCGCGACGCGTACGGCTTTTACTGTTCGGTGTGTTACCCTCGCGTGTGACGACGCCCGCCCCGGAAAGACGCGAGGAGGTGTCGATTAGACCGGCAGAGCGTGCGGATTTACTCGCAGTCGTTCGTATCGAGAACGCGTCGTTCGCACAGGCCTGGCCGTACAACGCCTTCGAGCGGTTTCTCGGCGAACCGGGGTTTCTCGTCGCGGAGATCGACGGTGAGATCGCCGGTTACGTCGTCGCCGACGTGACACAGCAGATCGGTCGCGCGCTCGGCCACGTCAAGGATGTTGCCGTTCACCCGGAGCACCGTCGGGCAGGTGTCGCCTCCACGTTGCTCTCCCGATCGCTCGGCGTGCTCGCGGCCCACGGTGCGGAGACGGTCAAACTCGAGGTTCGGCGGTCGAACGACGGAGCGAAACGGCTGTATCGAGGTTTCGGCTTCGATCCGCTTCGGCGGGTCGCCAACTATTACGGCGACGGCGAGGACGCGATCGTGATGATTCGGAAACTGCGATAGCGAGTTGCGGGACTGCGGTAGCGGGTTGCGGCACGTTTTACCGTCCGAACCCGTACGGTCTCGTATGGGATACGCCTGTCCGGTCTGTGACGCCGAAGAGGCCGACGCGGTGCACCTCGCGAATCACCTCGCGATCACTGCGTCACTCGGCCGCGAAAATCATCGCGAGTGGCTCGAGGAGCACGCACCCCACTGGGGAGACTGCAGTCCCGAGGAGCTCGGCGAAATCGTCAGTCCGCACGCACGGGAAATCGATACGCCCGAGTTCGCGGGGTCCGGCCACGACCACGGCCATGGCCGCGAGCCCGGGCGACCGGACTCGCTCGAGGAGGGGATCGCCCGCCAGAGCCGTCAGCCCGGCCGCGGTTCGATGACCGCCGAAGCCGAAAACGTCCTCCAGGAAGCCGCCGAACTGACTCGAGAGATGCAGCCCACGGGCGAGAGCGACGCGGACGACGAATCGCCATCGAACGCGGACGACAGCGAGGAAGGCGAGAGCGTGGAGAGCGACATCGACGAGAACGAAAACGCGTAACTGCGTCTCTGCCGACTGGACGGATATGCACACAGTGGGGACGTTCACCTTCGAGTCGGTCGCGGACGCACGCGCGGAGTACGAGTCGGTCGGTCCCGCGGCCCAGACGGTCGTCCGCGAGGTCGCGAAGGCCATGGAGTTCGACCGCGAGGAGTACGGCGAGCGTGTCACGGGGGATGTCGTCGAAACCGCACGCGACGCCCTCTTCGCGAGCCTGCTCGAGGTTCGCGTCGGTTCCCGCGAGGAGTTCGAGGGCTGGCGCGACGACTACGACGGCGAGGTGACGATGGCGGGCCACGAGGACGTCGACCGCGTCGTCTGGCACGCGGGGCCGGACGGCGAGGCCGTCGCGGCGACGTTTCAGAACGAGGAGGAGGCGGCTATCGCGACGCTTCGCCGGCAGGCGTTTGGGCGGTTGTACCGAGATATCGTGTAGGCGACCGCAGTGTACTCACATCCATGACCGACGACGGAACGGACTGTCGACTCGATGAAAACGGAACGATAGCGCTCCCGAAGCGGATCAGGGGTCGAATAAATCTCGAGCCAGGCGACCGCGTTCGCGTCGATGTCGAGGACGGCCGAATCGTCCTCCGGCCTCGGTTGTCCCGATCGGCATTCGCGGACGCGATGCGGGGCTGTCTCACCGAGGAGTCGACGATCGAAGACGCACCATCGATCGATCCGACAAACCTGCGAGCCGACTGGCTGTCCGATTGCCTGGACGAGTAACTGTGTTCCGTCGCAGCCAGCGGAGCGACCAGCACCTATTATCCGCTCGAGCGCCCACGTGTCCACGATGCCTGTACCCGACGAGTGGGACCTGCTCGAGGAGCGAACCGAGTACGAGACGGGCTGGTACGACGGCGGCTACGATCTGCTCGAACAGCCCGACGGGAGCCGGAAGCGGTACTACTGGGCCGACCTCCCTCCCGCGGTCGTCGTGGTCGCGCGGATCGACGGGAGCGTCCTCGCGGACGCGGAGAGCGCTGGTGACGCTGGCGGCGACGAGGACCGCCTCCTGTTCGTCGAACAGTATCGACCTGCGATCCGCGAGACGCACCTCGAGCTCCCCGCGGGGATCGTCGAGGACGGCGAGTCCTACACGGGGGCGGCGACCCGAGAACTCGAGGAGGAGACCGGCTTTCGCCCCTCGAGCACCGCGCTCCTCCAAGAGTACGCGGTCGCGACCGGCGTTTTGCGCCACGACCGCGGCGTCGTCTACGCTGAGGGACTCGAGCCCGGCGAGCGAGAACTCGACAACAACGAGTTCCTCGAGGTGACGACGGTGCCGGTGAGCGAGGCGCTCGAACGCGCCCGCGAACAGCCGGCGAACGATTCGACGCTGTCGGCGCTGTTGCTCGCGGCGGAGGACGGCGTCCTGTAGCGCGATTGCGATTCGCCGACGCCATCTCCGACGGCTCGGCCGGACGCGACCGGAACCGTATTCTTATTCAGCTCGCGACCTAACGCGCCGGTAATGGACGGCGAAATCTCCACCGACGAGGTCAAGGAACTCCTCGAGGACGATGCGGACGTTCGCATCGTCGACATCCGCGACGAGCGGAACTTCAAACACAGCCACATTCCGGGCAGCGAGAACATTCCCTTTCACGAGCTCACGGACCGTGTGGACGAACTCGAAGACGACGATCACATCGTCACCGTCTGTCCGCACGGGAAGGCGAGCGTGCAGGCCGCACAGCTCATCGGTTCCTACGAGGGAACCGCCGATGCGCGCGTCGAGAGCATGGCGGGTGGACTCGACAAGTACGGCATGAAATTCGGGCTCGTTCGCGAGGAAGAACAGCGCGACGAACCGACCGACCGCGAATCGCCGTTCTGATCGGTTCGGTCACGGGGTCAGCGCACACTCCGTCTCCCACGGAGCCTCGCGTCGGATCCCCGTCGGTCAGTCGGCAGTTCGACGCAGCGATTCGGCGATTCGACTGGTCGATCGGCGTGAAAAAACGGATAAGAGTATTGCGATGCGGTCGTGGGTTCGGAAGTCGTCTCAGCGCATTGCGGGTATCAGGCGACGTTGAAGCCCCGGTCCCGAAGGAACTCTTCGATGCGACCGGTGTGGTTGCCTTGGAGTTCGATGTGGTCGTCCTCGACGGTGCCGCCACAGGCGAACTTCGATTTGAGATCCGACGAGAGACTGTCCAGATCGACGTCCTTCGGATCGAATCCTTCGACGATCGTTACCTCTTTCCCGTATCTGCGCTCGTCAATGCGGATGGTGAGTTGCTGTTGTCCCTTGGCCACGTCCTCACAGACGCAGAGTTCCTCGGGCAGCCCGCACGTCGAGCAGACTTCCGACATTACGTTCGTAGCTATGAAACGGGCATATTAAACACTATCGGGACCCGCATGCTTTCGCGCGGTTCTTTTTGAGTAGGCGAGGGAGTTATCCGCGACTGGCCGCCGGTAAACAACTCAGTTCCCGTTCGATCGCGGTGACGTTCGGATTGGCCCCTGTCTTATCGGAGTCGACCGACTACTGGAAGGGACTCTCGAGCGATATCGTCGACGATCTCGATCGCTTCGTCGGCGTCCGCTCGGCTGATACCGCCGCCGTAGGTCGCTCGCTCGTAGTAGTCGACGACCAGTTCGGTCCGCGGGTCGATCGGCTCCGCGTCGGCCGCGTCGTCCGTCGCTGCCGACAGTGCCGCCAGGTACGCTCGAGCCGATTCCGACCGCCGCCGCGGCCGATACTGGCGTGCGAGTAGCCGCTCGAGCCGGGCGAATGCGCGTTCGGCGTCTCGATCGGGGTCGCGACGGCGGCCGTGCCAGTAGACCCCGAGTTCGCGACGAGCGCGCGTCGTCGCGTCGATCCGGCGCACGCCCGCGGCGAGTCCGAGGAAGAGGACGAACCCGAGCGCCGCCGTTTCGCGCGTGACCGTGACGAGCGGCTCGGCGTCGTTCGACTCGGTGCCCTCGGTGCGGTCGGACGGGCTCTCGTTCGTTCCGTTGACCGGCTCGTTCGGCGAACCGTTCGGCTCGCTCGGTTCGTTGGGGTCGCCCGGAGTGCCTGGATCGTTCGGGTCGTCGGGGTCGGGTTCGGACGGATCGCTCGAGTCGTCATCGGGATCGTCGGACGAATCGTCGCGAGCCGGAACGTGGGCGCTTTCCTCGGTGTCCGCGTCCTCGTTGCCGTTTTCGCGGGCCTCCTCGAGCCGGTCGGTGTGGACGTCGTTGCGGCCGTCCCCTGGCGTCGGATCAAATTGGACCCAGCCGTGGTCGGGGAAGTAGACCTCGACCCAGGCGTGGGCGTCGAGCCCGCGGACCACGTATCTATCGTCGTCGACCTGCTGGCCGCTCGTGTAGCCGGTGACGTAGCGGGCCGGGACGCCCTCCTCGCGGAGCATCTGCGCCATCGTCGTCGCGAAGTAGACGCAGTAGCCCTCGTCCATCTCGAGCAGGAACTCCTCGGCGGCGTTTCCGGGGGGCTTGGAGACCTCCAGCGAGTACTCCTTCGAGGACTCGAGGTGGCGCTCGATCGCGACCGCGGTCTCGTACGGATTGGCGGCGTCGGCCGTGATCTCGGCGGTGCGCTCCCGGAACTCGCTCGAGGTACCTTCGGGCGTCTGCAGGTGGTGGTCGGTGACGTCGTCGGGATAGTTCGTCCCGGCGGCCCGGAGCGCGGACGGACTGGGGTCGACGATCGCGCTCTCGACCCTGTAGCTGTCACCCGCCTCGAGCGGCGTTTCGGGGCGCGGCTGGCCGTGGGTGGAAACGCTCGTCCGCCGCGTCACGTCGCCGCCGAGCGAGATCGGCTGTGGGGCGACGGGCATGATCCCCAGTTTCGTCTCGGCGGTGATGGTCTGTTCGACCCGGTCGTAGTTGCCCGGCGGCGATCCGATCCGTCCGTCGTACCGGTTGCTCTGCCCGGTCCGGATCCACTCGTCGCCGGTGAAGCGATCGTAGACGCCCGTGCGCCAGTACGACTGTCGGTCGGACTCGACCGTAAACCGCACTTCCGGTGAGAGATCGACCTGTCCGGAGATTCCCGACCGCTGGGGCGCGGTATCGAGCGTCGCCTCGAGCGTGCCGGGTTCGCCCTGGACGAGGTGGGTCGGCCCGGACGGCTGGCCGGGGACGATCGTGACCGTCATCGAGAGGACGACGATCAGCGCGAACAGGGCCGCGAGCAGGTCCGCCTGCCGGATCGAGCCGCCCCGTTTCTCGAGTTCGCCGGCGGCGACGGCGCCGATGGCGGCGAGGGTGCCGGCCAGGGTGGTGAGCGTGCCCGCGTCGCCGGTCAACACGAGAAAGCCCAGCGCGGCCCCGCCGGGGATGACGCCGAGCGCGTACCGGCCTCGAAGGGCGAGATACCACGAGAGGAAGACGGGAGCGGGCGCGAATCCCAGCGTCCAGACGCCCGCCTGCAGCATCCGGAGGAGGGGGAGACCGGTCGCGAGCGCGACGGTATCGGAGACGAGTGCGTCGGTGGCCGTAAAGACGACGCCGGGATCGACGCCGGCCGACGTGAGGTAGTAGCTGAAGCCGATTCCGGTCGCTGCCAGCGCGAGGACCGCCGCGGTCAGCGGCCGGATCAGCCGCGCGAGTACCGTCGCCGCGACGAGCATCGCCGCGACGAGCGCGAACAGTGTCTGACTGCCGCCGACGACCTGCGTTATTCCGTAGAGGACGCTCACGTACGACGCCGTTAGAGCAAGCACGCAGCCCAGGGCGACGGGCCGGACGATGTCGGAGTCGACGGATCGGTCCGTATCGAGCGATATCGTCCGATCGCCGACGCGTCCGGACGAGTCCGTACTCATGGACTCACCTCCGATCGTCCGCCGTCGTCGCGTTCGCGTCGACTGTCGTAATCGCCCTGGCCGCGTTGCGCGTTGTGATCCCCCCCGCCGCGTCGCTCGTCGTGATCGCCATCGCCGCTTCCCTCTCCTCGCCCTCGATCTCGACCGCGGAGCCGGTCGAAGGGGATCTCGCGGTCGTCGACGACGATCGTCGTCCCGTCGGCGTCGGTTCGAACCAGCACGTCGGCGTCCCGCCGCGTCCGGTCGTCGAGTTCGCCGGGCCCGGCGACGGCCAGCAGTCCCAGCAGTTCGCGGTGGTGTTCTCGGCCGTCTCCCGGCTGCTGCGTCTCGTCGGGAAGGCTGAGCCCGACCGGCGCGCCTCGCTCGAGGAGAACGGTGACAACGCTTGCGGTGGCCGCCGCCCACTCATCGTCGCGATCGGCGAGCTCGTCGAATCGACGCGAACGGCACTCCGCGGCGACCGTGACGGCTCCGACCGCCTCGTCGTCAGCGTACTCCGCGACGACCAGTTCGTCGTCGGGGCGCTTGGCGGCGGTCTTCCAGTGGACGTCGCGGAGCGGATCCCCGCGTTGGTACTCTCGAAGGTGATCGAACTCCTCGCGGTCGCGCCGATCGGCGACGCCGGTGAGGGCTCGAAGGTCGGCGGCCGGGCCGTTGCCCAGCTCGTGAACGTACGGATAGACGAGCACGGGCGTCATTTCCTCGTACTCGAATCGGCGCTCGACGAGGCCGACGACGTCGCTGACGACGATCGACAGTGGACCGACCCGGTGACGGCCCCGCGCCTCGAGTCGCACGTCGTAGGTAACCGTTTCATCGCCCTCGAGAGTCGTCTCGGCGACGGGTTCCGCGGTCGACGAGAGGCCGTCACCGACGGTGTCGCGGACAGTTGCGGCGATCGCGCCGTCGGTCTCGATCGCGATCTCGACCCGTCGCTGCTCGCCGATGAACCCCTCACTGACGGGCTGCCGGTCGACGCGCGGTCGGTCGGTTCGGGCGGTCGTGACGAGGCCGGCGAGCAGGACGACGACCAGCGGGACGACGATCGCGTTCAACGCACGGGGGCCGAACCCCCAGCTCAGCGCGACGGCAACGAGCACGGCCACGACGACGGTCCAGCCGCGGTGCGTCAGCCGCAGTCGAGGTGGGGCCCTCATTCGACGGGAACGCGCTCGAGTGCGTCCTCGACGACCGCGTCGCCGGTGCGGTCGCGACCGTCCGTCTTGATCCGGTGGCTCATGACGACGGGGGCCTCGGCCTGCACGTCGTCGGGAGTCACGTACTCCCGGCCGTTCGTGACGGCGCGGGCCTGTGCCGCCCGGAGCAACGAGATCGTCCCGCGGGGACTGACGCCGATGTGCGCGTGCTCGCGGGTGTACGCCGCGAGCCGCGTCACGTACGCTCGAACCGGCTCCGCGACTTGCACCGTCGAGACGGTTTCGCGGGCGGCGACGAGCGTCTCGCGGTCGGTCACCGGCTCGAGCGACTCGATGGGATGGTCGCCGACGGTCCGGCCGAGCAGTTCCGCCTCCTCCTCGGGCTCCGGATAACCGAGGTGGAGCTTCTTCATGAACCGGTCGAGTTCGGCGAAGGGCAGATCGTAGGTACGATTCGGTTCGACGGCGTTCTGGGTCGCGATCACGGTAAACGGCGTCGGCAGCTCGCGCGTCCGGCCGTCGGTGGTGACCTGCCCCTCCTCCATGGCCTCGAGCAGCGCGGCCTGCGTCTTGGGCGGTGCGCGGTTGATCTCGTCGCCGAGGACGATGTTTCCGAAGACGGGGCCGGACTGGAACTCGAATTCGCGTGTCTGCTGGTTGAAGATGTTCACACCGGTGACGTCGGTGGGGAGGAGATCCGGCGTGAACTGGACGCGACTGAACGTGCAGTCGACGGATTTGGCGATCGAGCGCGCCAGCATGGTCTTGCCGACGCCGGGAACGTCGTCGAGCAGGACGTGTCCGCGCCCGAGGACGGCGGTAACGACGTGCTCGATGACATCGTCGTGGCCGACGATTACGCGCGAAACGTTCGTCTCGATGGCGGCACACAGTCGTTCGACCGTCGAAATTCGGAGGGTGTCGCCGTCGGCCGTCAACTCGGTGCCTGCGTCTACTGTCGGGTTTGCATCAGTCATACTGTCGAAGTGTCTGCGGGGACCCGGCCGACCCGGTCATTACGACGACATCCGTTGCTCCGGAACATATGCTTTGTGTCACATGAACTACCAGTTATGTGAGAAGACGCCGCCGCTGTCGTCCCTGTCGTAACGCTCCGCTCGGGACGAGCGCGATCCTCGAGTGAGTCGCGAACGATCTCACACGAGACTCGTTCCACTCACACCCGAGAGCCGTCGCTACCCGAGTAGCAATCAGAAAACGATACCACTCGACGGAACAGCTTAGACTCGCTCGAGGTTCGTCGCGCGTGGCCCTTTTTCGGCCTCCTCGATATCGAACTCGACCTCCTGCCCCTCTTCGAGGTCCGGGCCGCCGACGTCTTCCATGTGGAAGAACACGTCGTCGTCCGCGTCGTCAGTTTCGATGAATCCGTAGCCGCCTGTGTCGTTGAAGAAGTCGACCGTACCTTTCGCCATTGCATCTCAATAGAACCGCGACGAAGATATAAATCTTCGGGAGCACATTCGCAGGCACCCCTCGAGAAGTCCGCTATTACCCCGGCCAGTCATTCGTTACCACTCCTTGCAGTCGGGACAGACCAGATCGCCGTTCGAACGCCAGACGCGGTCGGTCGCGCCGTCGCACCGACTACAGTCGAACTCGCCCCAGGCGTACGTGGAGAGTCCGGGATCGCCAGTGGGGTCGTCCGCGCCCGCTGACGGTCTGTTGGAGTCGTCCGCGCCCGCTGACGGAGCGTCGGAGTCGACACTCGATGCTGGTTCGGCGTCGACTTTCGGCGTGGGGTCGGCAGTAGTTTCCGGCGTTGGCTCGTCGTCGGTTCCCGCTGTCGAGTTGCTGTTGCCGTCGCTGTCGCCGTCTCCGTCGGTACTCGAGTCGGCGTCCGGTTCGTCGGTAGCGGCGGACGCGAAATCCGAGAGCGTCGCGTCGTCGGTCACGGACGGGAGTACGAGCGCCGGCGGCTTAATCGCTCGCCTCCGCTCCCGAGGACGACGTACAGCGACCGGCGTTGAACGGGGAACGGGACCGGTACGGCCAAGTAGCACGGGTCACAACGCCAGAATATGGACACCGTCACACCGCTGAACGTCGCGAACCGCGTCGTGGACGATCTCTTCGAGATGACCGAACTCTTCACTGACGTCGCGATGGGCGCGGGACTCGCACCGCTGCTCGTCCTGATTGGCGCGCTCCTCGTCGCCGTCTCGATGGGCGTTTTCGGCGTCCTCACCCTCGGTGCGGTCGGCAACCTCTTCACCGCGAACTGACCGCGACGACTGACTTTTCACTCGCGTTGCATCTCGTTCGCCCGAGCGAGCGCCTCGCTCGCCCGATCGATCGCGTCCTCGAGATCCGGACCCAGCGGCGAGCCGACGACGATCCCGTCGACGTGCTCGAGCGCCGCGGCGAACCGGTCCGCGACCGTATCAGTCGTTCCCGCGATACAGAACGCGTCGATCATTGCCGGGGTAACGCGATCGAAGGCCTCGGGAAGCGCTCCCCGCTCGAGCGCCTCGCTCACCGCGGTCGCGGCGTCGCGGTCGATATCGTGACGCTCGAGGACCGGCTCGGCGGCCCCGCCGACGATGAAGGCGACGGGCGGCCGGGCGGCCTCGCGCGCCGCGGCTTCGTCGCCGGCGACGCTGACGCTCGCGAACGCGAGCGACTCGAACTCGCCGCGCTCGTCCGGTCGTTCCTCACTCCCCCGCTCGAGCTGGCCCGCCGCCCACTCGAGGTCCCGCGGGTGGGCGGCGTTGACCAGCACGCCGTCGGCGTGTTTCGCGCTCATCCGAAGCATGTGCGGGCCCTGCGCGCCGACGTAGACCGGAATCTCCTCGGACGGCGGCTCGAGGTTGAGCGACGCGTCCCGCGCGGTGAACGTTCCCTCGTGGGTGACCGTCCGGCCGTCCCAGAGCTCTCGAGCGAGATCGAACGTCTCGAGGACGCGCCGGAGCGGGCTGTCGCGCTCGAGACCGAGGTTCGACAGGGAGGAGCGGTCGCCCGCGCCGACGCCGAAGACGCCTCTGCCGTCGCTGATCTCGTCGATCGTCGCCGTCTGCGCGGCCAGTTTCACGGGGTGCGTTTCGTACGGATTGACGACGCCCGGCCCGAGCCGGATCTCGTCGGTGGCGTCGGCCATCCGGGAGAGCACCACGAACGGATCGCGATTGAAGTAGTGGCTGCTCGCGAACGCGATGTCGAACCCCTCGTCCTCCGCGAGCGCGGCCAGGTCGGCCACTCGTTCGGGCGGGTGTTCGGGCGTGAGCTCGATGCCCCAGGTCGGATCGTTGCTCGAGTCGGTGTTCTCACTCATTCACTGAACCTCCACTCTCGAAGCGACTGACGAACGAAGTCGCTCTCGACGGATCGAAAGAGCTCGTCGCTCCCCTCGTGCTCGCCGAACTCCCAGCCCCGGACGACGACGGCGGGCGTCCCGCCTGCTCCCTCGCCAGTAATGAGGTTCGCGGCGGCGGCGAGTTCGTCGACGACCGACTGGACGGTGACGCCGAGTTCGTGGCCGTCCCGGTCGAGTTCGCCCCGCCAGTCCCTGCTCGCGGGCATCCCGGCCCAGCCGAGCGCGACGCCGCGCTGGCCGTGTCGGAACGGCCGGCCGCAGGTGTCCGTGACGACCACCGCGACGTCCTCGAGGCCCCGCCGCTCGAGCCCCGCTCGAATCCGCTCGGCGCTCTCGGTCGGTCGCTTCGGCAGGAGTAACAGGTCGTGATCCGGCACGTTCGAGCGGTCGATCCCCGCGTTGACGCAGATGTGGCCGAACCTGGTCTCGGTCAGCAGAAAGGGAGCGTCGATCAGCAGTTCCGTGCTCTCCTCGAGGACCGCCTGCGCGAATCGCGGGTCCTTCTCCTCGTCGGCCAACTCCGCGATCCGGTCGGCGATCTCCCGCGCCCGGCCGCTGACCGGGTAGTCCTCGAGATTCGCCGTCCGGCCCTCCGCCTTCGAGACGACCGTGCTGGCGACGGTGAGCACGTCGCCGGGCTCGAGGGCGGCCCGATCCGCGACGAGTTCGGCGATGTCGTCGCCGGAGCGGATCTCGGGCAGGTCCGCCACGCCGTTGAGTTCCATACCGGAGGGTGGGCGAGCGGCGCTAAAAACGCACCGTCACCGGAGAATGGAGCCACCGACGGCCGATTCGTCCCGATCACCGAGCAACGAATCGAGACAAAGGGTACAAACGAGGAAAACAAACATATCTTCCAAACACGAAAACGTAGATATGCCGATCGATATCGACACGTTCGAACGGGAAACGGAGTTCGAAGGGGACCGGACTCAGGCGGAGCAAGTACTCTTCTTTCTCGTTTCGAATGAGGATAAAGCGTTCAGGCGACGGGAAATCGCCGATTCGACGGGTATCGATCCGAACGTCGTCAGCGCGGTACTGAGCCGATTGAAGGAGAGAGATCTGGTGCGACACAAGCCACCGTACTGGGCCGCCGGTGATCCGGAACGCGTTCGGTCCGCCATCGACCTGCGTCGCAGCCTCGATACGCTCAACGAGCAACTCGGCACGGAAGATATGGACGCGTGGCGTGACGCCGGCGCTGACGAGCAGCATCCGAGCCAACGGGGGACGGACGGCGAATGAAGTACGAACGCGGCGACGTCGTCGAGGCCGGTGATCCGTTCAACGAGGAGAAACCGAGTCGCCCGTTCGTGATCGTCAGCACCACTGCCCATCCGTTCGACGGAGAACAGTACATCGCAGTCACGTTGACGACGCGAACGTGATACGACGAGACGATTCCGCTCGGCGAGGACGACTTTCTCGATGGCGGGCTCCCGAAACGGAGCTCCCTCGTCCCCTGGGGTGTCGTCTCGCTGTCTCACGCCGATATTCTCGACTGGTTCGGCCGAGTGGAACAGACACCGCTAGACGAAACGGTCGACAGACTCGTCGGCTATCTACGAGAGTAACCGTCTCTCGAGAACGATCGATTGGTCCTCAGTCGTCCCCCAAAAGCCGCCTGATAGTACTGTTCTCGAGCGCCTACTCTTCTCGCTCGTCCGGCTCCCCGTGCCCGCCGCCGCCGGGGGTCCGCACGGTGACGGTCGTCCCGGCGTCGACGTCGACGGTCGTCTTCGCGGGAACCGCCTCGCCGTCGATCAGGTTCTCGCCGGTCGCGCCGTCCTCGCCGCCGTCGACCCCCTTCGGCGCGTGGCGTCGGCGCTCGGTCAGCAGCGACACCGTCGCGTCGGTCTCGACGGTGACCGACCGCTCGAGTCCTTCCCCACCTCGATATCGCCCGCGACCGCCGCTGCCCTCCCGGAGCGCGTAGCGCTCGACCCGCAGCGGGTACTCGGTCTCGAGGGCCTCGACGGGCGTGTTGAGCGTGTTCGTCATGCCGACCTGGACGCCGTCCATCCCGTCGCGGTCCGGACGCGCGCCGAAGCCGCCGCCGATCGTCTCGTAGTAGGTGACGGAGCCGTCCCGCGCGCCGATGGTGAGGTTGTTCATGGTGCCCTGCCCTTGCGCCGGCACGCGGTCGGGTGCGGCCCGCGCGAGCGCGGTGAAGACGGTGTCGGTGACCCGCTGGCTGGTCTCGACGTTGCCGCCGACGACCGCCGCGGGCGGCTCGGGGTCGAGCAGCGATCCTTCGGGCGCGCTGATCTCGACCGGTTCGTAGCAGCCGTGGTTCGGCGGAATTTCGGGGTCGGTGAGACAGCGCACGACGAAGTAGACGGCGCTCTTCGCGACCGCGAGCGGCGCGTTCAGGTTCCCCGCGAGCTGGTCGTCGGTCCCCGAGAAGTCCACGTCGATGCGCTCGCCGTCGATCGTCACCGCGACGCTGATCTCGATATCCTCGTCGGTCACGCCGTCGCCCTCGAGCACGTCGGTCGCCTCGTAGGTGCCGTCGGGGAGCGCCGCGATCTCGCGCTCGACGCGCTCGCGGGAGTAGTCGATCACGGCGTCGAACCCCTCGAGGACGGTCTCTCGGCCGTGCTCGTCGAACAGCGACTCGAGCCGGGCCTCGGCGCGTTCGTTGGCCGCCCGCTGCGCCCGGAGGTCGGCGCGGCGCTCGCGGGGGTTGCGCACGTTCGCGAGGACGAGCGAGCGGATCTCCTCCCTGACTCGTCCGCCCGCGACGAGCCGGGTCGGCGGGAGCCGGAGTCCCTCCTGGTAGATCTCCCGCGAGTCGGCCGGCATGCTGCCGGGGGTCATCCCGCCCACGTCGGCGTGGTGGGCGCGCGAGACGGCGTAGCCGACGATATCGTCGCCGATTCGGCCCTCAGTATCGCCGTCGAGAGCACGCTTGTCGTCCGCGCCGCTCCCGTCACGGCCGGGCGCGAGCGGCGAGACCATCGTCACGTCCGGCAGGTGCGTCCCGCCGGTGAAGGGGTCGTTGAGCACGAACACGTCGCCCGGATTCGGGTCGCGCTCCCGGACGGCCGCGACGGCCGCCGGCATCGCGCCGAGGTGGACCGGGATGTGTTCGGCCTGCGCGATCAGCCGCCCGTCGGCGTCGAACAGCGCCGTCGAGCAGTCCCGACGTTCCTTGATGTTCGGCGAGTACGCCCCCCGGATCAGGGTCTGTCCCATCCCTTCGGCGACGCTCTCGAGCTGGTTGCGGACCACCTCGAGGGTGACCGGATCGATGCTCTCGTCGCTTCCGTCGTCCGAGTCGTCGGTATTCACGGTCATTGGTGTCCCTCCGCCGTGTCGCTCGCTCGAGTCAGTACCAGGGTGCCGTCAGCGAGCACGTCGCCGGTCCACGCGGGCGGGATGACGGTCGTGCTCTCGGCCTGTTCGAGGATCGCCGGTCCGGACACCGTCGCGCCGGGTGCGAGCCGATCCCGATCGAAGACGGTCGCCGACCGCGCGCCGTCGGCGAAGTGCACTCGCCGGGTGCCGATGATGTCGTCGCCCGCGCCGTCGTACCGGACGGTCGGCTCCGAGCCGGGAACCGTCGCCGTCGCGCGGAGGGTAACGATCTCGATCGAGTCGTCCATCGCGTAGCCGTAGGCCCGCTCGTGAGCGTCGTGGAAGCGTTCCGCAACCTCGTCCGCGTCGAACTCGTCGTCGACGGCTACTGTCAGCTCGAAGCTCTGGCCCGCGTACCGGCAGTCGGCGGCGCGCTCGACCCGCGCCGCGTCCGGATCGGACGCGTCCGCGAGGACGTCCGCCACGAGGTCGTCGTAGACGCCCTCGAGATCGGCCGGATCGGCCGCCCGGAGGTCCGCTCCGACGGTCCGAGCCGCGTCGTAGCTCTCGTCGGCCGCGAGGAGGCCGAAGGCCGACAGGACCCCGCTCGGTCGCGGGACGACGACCCGGTCGACGGACAGCGAGTCCGCCAGCGCCGCGGCGTGCATCGGGCCCGCGCCGCCGAAGGCCACGAGTGCGAACTCGCGTGGGTCGTGCCCGCGCTCGACGGTGACGGACCGGATCGTCCGCGTCATCGTCGCGTTCGCCACGCGGTAGACCCCGCGAGCGGCCTCGAGCGCGTCCTCGAGGCCGGCCTCGTCCGCCAGTCCCTCGAGTGCGTCGCGGGCGGCGTCGACGTCGAGCGTCAGTTCCCCGCCCAGCGCGGTGTCGGGGCCGATGTAGCCGAGCACGACGGCGGCGTCGGTGACGGTCGGCTCGGTCCCCCCGCGACCGTAGCAGGCGGGACCGGGCTGGGCGCCCGCAGAGCGCGGGCCGACCCGGAGCGCGCCGCCGGGATCGACCCAGGCGACGGAGCTACCGCCCGCGCCGACGGTGTTCACGTCGACCATCGGCGTCCGGATCGGTATTCCGTCCACCTCGGCGTCGGTCGTCCGCTCCGCTCGCCCGTCCCGGACGAGACTCACGTCGCTCGAGGTGCCGCCCATGTCGAAGGTGACGAGCCCCTCGACGTCGGCGTCGTCGACGGTCGCCGCAGCGCCGACGACGCCGGCGGCCGGCCCCGAGAGCGTCGTCGTCACGGCGTGCTCGCGAACCGTTTCGGGGTCTGCGATACCGCCGTTGGCCTGCATGATCCACGGTGCCGGGATCCCCGCCGCGTCGGCTTCCTCGACCAGCCGGCCGACGTAGCCGTCGATGGCCGGTCGGAGGTAGGCGTCGACGGCCGTCGTGGACGTCCGCTCGAACTCGCGGAACTCGGCGAGCACCTCGTGGGACGCGGATATCGGCACCGCGAGCTCCTCGCGCAGCGTCTCGGCGACGGCTCGCTCGTTATCCGGATCGGCGTACGCGTGCAGCAGGCAGACAGCGACCGCTTCGACATCGCGCTCGCGCAGGGTTGCTGCGATGTCGCGGACCGCGTCGGCGTCGACCGACCGCTCGACTCCCTCGGTCGTCGTCCGTTCGTCGACTTCGAACCGCAGTTCGCGAGGGACCAGCGGGTCGGGCTTCTCGGCCTCGAGGTCGTAGAGATCGGGTCGGTCCTGGCGGCCGATCTCGAGGACGTCGCGAAAGCCCTCGGTCGTCACGAGCGCCGTCTTCGCGCCGTCGCGCTCGAGCAGGGCGTTGACGGAGACGGTCATCGCGTGCGCGAAGCCGTCGATCTCGCTCGGCGCGATCCCGGCGCGGTCGCAGGCCTTGTCGATTCCCTCGAGGACGCCGACGTGCTGGTCGTCGGTCGTCGGCACTTTCGCGGTGACGAGCCGGTCGTCGACGGAGAGCGCCACGTCGGTGAACGTGCCGCCGACGTCGACACCGATGCGCGTGTTACCGTCCCCCGTCGATTCGTTGGTATCCATCGATGCGTCCGCGTTCGAGTCGTGTGCGTTTGAATCTGTCATTCGATCCGTTAGTTAGACGAGCAACACGTCGTAGAGCGTTCGGAGGCCGATACCGATCACGACGAGCGTGACGAGCCCGCCGAGAACGTTCTGGAGGGTGCTGTTCGTGTACTCGCCCAGCAGCTCGTCGTTGTTCATCGCGTAGATGAGGAACACCGCCAGAATCGGCAGCAAGAGCCCGTTGGCGACCTGTGCGAAGACGATCACCTGCACGGGGTTGTAGTCCAGCGCCGAGAAAACGATGCCGACGCCGAGGATCGTCATCCAGATCGCCCGGAACCGGGTCGACGTCAGGTCCCGCTCCCAGCCCAGCGCGCCGGCGGTGGCGTAGGCACCCGCGAGCGGCGCGCTCATCGCGCTCGTGAAGCCGGCCGCGAAGAGGCCGATCGCGAAGAACGTGAGCGCGTAGCCGCCGAAGACCGGCTCGAGTTGGTCGGCCATCTCGCCGACGTTACTGATCGAGGTTCCTTCGGGGAACACCGCGGCGGCCGTGACGACGATCGCGGTCGTGATGATGCCGCCGACGATGACCATGCCGATCGTGTCCGCGCGACACTCGGCGAGGTCTTCGGCACCGTCCCACCGCTCCTGGACGGTGCTCGCGTGCAAGAACAGGTTGTAGCCGACGACGGTGGTCCCGACGAGGCCGGCGATGAGGTACGCCGATCCCTCGGGGACGGCCGGGACGAGTCCGCCCGCCAGGGAGCCGAGATCGGGCCGGACCATGATCGCGTTGACCACGAACGCCAGTCCCATGACGGTGACGAGGCCGATGAAGACCCGCTCGATCAGCTTGTAGCTCCCCGTCCACAGTAGGCCGGCGGCGACGAGACCCATAATCGGTCCCCAGATGTTCTCGCTAACGCCGGTGATCGTCGCCAGGCCGGCAGCGCCGCCGACGATGTTGCCCGTCTGGAACGCCGCGGTTCCGATGCCGATCGCGCTCACGACGAGTGCGACGGTGATCGCCTGCGGGATCGGGTTATCGAACTCGTTTCGGAACGCTTCGCCCAGCCCTTCCTGCGTGATCAGTCCCAGCCGCGCGCTCATCTCCTGGAGCACGATCGTCGCCAGGATCGAGAACGCGATCGTTCACACGAGCAGGTACGCGTACTCGGCACCGATCACGCTCGCGGTCGTTACCGTCCCCGGACCGACGAACGCCGCCGCGACGAGCGCGCCCGGTCCGATCGCCTTCACTCGGTCGATGACGCCCATGATGTGTACTCACATGCACCACTCTCCGAGATTCCCAAAAGGGTTGTTAAGAGTCGAACATACGGACGCTCCGGCGACTCGAGGCGCTGTGATCGTCGTATGAGTTCGTATGAACCCGTGTGATCGTCACGGTCCGTTCGCAGTGTTCGAGCGCGTTCACTGATAGCTGCTGAGCGCATTCATCCGTCAATCGTCTATTGCAAACCGGCGTTCGTGCCGAGCGATCGGTAGTCGATAGCCTGTTCGCATCAGTCGGCCATCCGTTCGCGTCAGTCGGCCGCCCGTTCGGTGACGATCACCTTCGAGACGCCGCCCTCGAGTTCGATCTCCGTCGGCAACTCGACGGTGCTTCGCTCGATGAACCGGGTCATGAACCAGCGAACGGCCTCCGAGGGAAAGACGAGGTGGTAGACGCCCTCGCCCTCCTCGCGGACATCGAGGAAGCCACAGA
This sequence comes from Natrinema sp. DC36, assembly GCF_020405225.1. NCBI lineage: Archaea > Methanobacteriati > Methanobacteriota > Halobacteria > Halobacteriales > Natrialbaceae > Natrinema > Natrinema sp. DC36. Next base: position 3,015,424 of record NZ_CP084472.1, on the reverse strand, counting down.
AGGAGAGCCACTCGAGCAGGTCGCCGACTTCCTCGAATCGGGCCTCGTACTCGCGGGCGTGGTAGTCGGAGACCCGATCGGCCGCCTCGACGAACGCCGGATCGGGATCGCCGCCGGCGTAGCAGTGCTCGAGGAAGGCGTGCAGGAAGTCGATATCGAGCAGGACGTGCTCCCCCGAGGAGAGCATCCGGTAGTACCGCTCGAGGTTCTCGCTCGGCCGTTCGTTGGCCGCCTCGAAGTTCGCCGCGTAGAAGGTGAGCGCGCGGCGGACGACCTCGCTCTGTCCGTTGCCCGTCTCGGCGACCAGCGTCTCGAGGGCCGCGGCCGAGTCGTCGTCGAGCGATACCGTTACGCGCTGTGTCATGGTCTCACGGGGGTACCCGAGACGGGTATAGTTCACGCTCGAGCGGCGTCGCCCGCACTCCCCTCGCGGTTTCGGAGTCCTCACCCGGTTCGTAACTCGACGGTCACGTCCCCGTCGGCGACGGTCGCGACGAACATCGTCTCGCGAGTCGTGGGTGCAGCGCCGGTGGCGCTCCCCGGATTGAGTACCCGGATGCGACCGGCGGCGCGGCCCTCGTCGGCCGGACGGGACTCGTCGAACGCGACGGTCTCGTCGACCACCGCGTGGGTGTGACCGGCGACGGCGACGAGATTCGTGTCGGCCTCCGCGCCCGCTTTCTCGCGGGCCGTCTCGACGACTCGCTCCCGCCAGTCGCCCGACGATCCGTCGCCGTGGGTGACGACGAACGTCACGCCGTCAACCTCGAGGGTGGCCGTCGTCGGCGCGTCGAGCGTCGCCGGATCCACGTTGCCTCGAACGGCCGTCAACTCGCCGCCCGTGAGGTCGACGAACTGCTCGTAGGCTCCGAACGACTCGAAGTCGCCCGCGTGGATGGTGTGATCGGCCGCCTCGATCTCGGTGACGACCCACGCGGGAAGCTCCGGCTCTCGAGTGGGCACGTGGGTGTCGGAAACGATCGCGATACGCGTCATAGCCGTGCGTTCGTCTGCAGTTCCGAAAAGCGTTCGTCAGCGGACGACCCCTGGTCGTCCGTTTCGCTCACTCGAGGACGGGCTCGGGGCGAGTCCCTCGCGGTCCGTAGCGGCGCGTTCGAAAGCGACACCTTCCCGGTCGCCGTGGGCCATCGTATGTGCCCGGACACCGACACCCCGAGCGATGACCCGGCTCACGTCGTCACCGCGTTCCTCCGCCATCGGGGCGACGTTCTCTGCTTGCGCCGCAGCGACGCCGTCGGCACCTACCGGGGCCGGTGGGGCGGCGTCTCCGGGTTTGCGGAGGGCGACCCCGACGAACAGGTCCGCACGGAGATCCGCGAGGAGACCGGCCTCGCGCCCGGAGAGACGGTTTCGTTCGTTCGATCCGGACGGCCGGTCGAATTCGAGGACGCCGATCTCGAGCGCGAGTGGGTCGTCCACCCCTATCTGTTCGCCTGCGACGCCCGGGAGATCGAGTTGAGCGAGGAACACGACGCCGCCGAGTGGGTTCCGCCGACCGCGATCCTCGAGGGCGTCGGCGACGACCGCGAGGGACCCGACGGCGAGACGGTCCCCGAACTGTGGACCGCGTACGAGCGCGTGGCACCCACCGTTCGATCGATCGCGGCCGACGACGAGCACGGCGCCGCGTTCCTGTCCATACGAGCGCTCGAGGTGCTGCGCGATCGAGCGGGGCTGCTCGTGGCCGAACGCGGCTCGTCCGGTGGCGATCCCGAGGGCGAGCGGGACGAACTCGCCGAACTCGCGGGCCGGTTGCTCGAGGCCAGGCCGTCGATGGCCGTTCTCCGGAACCGAGTGAATCGGACGATGGCCGTGCGGACGGTGGTGAGGGCGCGGAGACGGGTGCCGCCGCGGTGCTCGAGTCCGCGCTGTCGAACGTCGATCGAGCCCTCGCGGCCGACGAGGCCGCCGCGAAAAACGCGAGCGAGCGCCTCGAGGGCAGCGTCGCGACCCTCTCGCGATCGGGGACCGTCCTCGAGGCGCTCCGAACGAGCGAGCCGTCGCGCGTCTTCGTCGCCGAATCGCGGCCGGCTCGCGAGGGGATCGACGTCGCGGAAACGCTGGCCGAAACGACGGCGAGCGCCGTGACGGTCCACACCGACGCGGCGACCGCGTACGTGCTCGCCGGAGAGGACGTCGACCGCGTCGTGGTCGGCGCCGACACCGTCCTGCCCGACGGCGCCGTCGTAAACAAGACCGGAACGCGAGCGCTGGCGATCGCCGCCGACCGCGAGGGGATTCCGGTGTCCGTCGTCGCGGCGACGGACAAGGTCTCGACCCGCGAGGCCGTGAACCTCGAGTCCGGCGATCGATCGGCGGTTTACGCCGGCGACGCGTCGATCGATGTCCTGAACCCGACGTTCGACGTAACGCCCGCCGACTGCGTGTCCGAGATCGTGACCGAACGCGGAGCACTTGAACCCGATGCTGTGGGTGACCTGGCCGCGGAATTGCGCGGGCTCGAGGAGTGGTAGCGGTATTCGGACGCGGCTGCCCATCGGGGCTCGTGACGCAGCGGATTTTCGGACGCGAACGGATGTCCGTGAGGCTTTTGCGTCCGACGGGGGTATCATCGATCGGTGGCGATGACGAGAGTTACCCCCGCTTAGCCCCTTGTGATGATAGCTTTCACCGAGCCACCGTCTCAGCGGCCCGGAGACGTATCTCCCTGCGATCCTGTCGAATCCGATGTGGCGCGACGGATGGGGTCCCGTGGTGACCTGACGGATGAGTTCCGCGGTCGCCCGTACCGCGATTACCGCTCGAAGTCGGTCCAGCGTTCTCCCACGGCGAAACCGATCTCGTCGTCGCGGTCGTCCGAGCCGAGAACGACGGCGAGCAGTGCGCTATCCGTGTCCTCGATCGTCACCGTTTCGTTCGCACGCGTTTTCCCGTCGATGTCGAACCCGTCAGCCAGTTGGACGGAAACGTCGTAGTCGCCGATGGTTCCCCAGACTCCCTCGTAGGATGCCGACGCGTTCGAGTCCACGTCGGCTTCCTCGTCGTGCGATGCGACGTCGAACGCGTCCGAGAGAGCGATCTCGTCGTCCGGACCGATGATGTCGATCGTCCCGTCGATCGGCTCGTCGGTCTCGTTGAAGACGGCCACGTCCTCGAGTCTCTCGTTTGCCCTGGCCGAACACCCGGCCAACCCAGTAGCGGCCATCGTTCCGACTCCGATCAGTGTGCTCCGTCGAGTGACGCGACTCGTTTCGATCCCGTGCTCGCCGTTCGAACCGGTGTCAGTTCGTTGTTGCATAGCAGGACGTTACGACCGGTAGTATATCAATATGAAAGAGTGGTCTCCGAGTCAGAAAACCCGTCGATGGGGTCGGTTTCCGGATCGCAATCGACCAAAGGTTCAATCTCGCCTCGTTCGTAGCGGTGCGTATGCGTACCCAACTCGAGTCGCCGGTCGACAGTCTGGGCATCCACGAGTCGGTCCGCGACGTCTTTCCGCCGGAGGAGCTCGCGACGCACCTCACCGATCTCCCGATCGAGGTCGAGGTCATCGACGACGACGGGATCGCGGGCTGCGACGCGGTCGTCACCCTCGAGTACCGGGAGGCGTTCCTCGATCTGGAGTGGGTCCACTCGATTCAGGCGGGAGTCGACAGATTTCCGTTTGACGACCTCGAGGAACGCGGCGTCGTCCTCACGAATAGCACGGGCATTCACGACCGAACCGTCGGCGAGACGGTCGCGGGCTACCTGCTCACGTTCGCTCGGCGGCTCCACGACCACGTCGCGAACCAGCGGGAACGCCGGTGGGAGCGACCGGCGTGGAACGAAGCGTTCACGCTCCCCGGGTCGACGGCCTGCGTCGTCGGAACAGGCACGCTCGGTCGCGGTGTCGCGGAAACGCTGGGCGCGCTCGGGGTCCGCGTGACGGGGGTCCGGCGCTCCGACGATCCGGTTCCCGGTTTCGACGAGATCTACGCGAACGACCGGTTGTTCGAAGCGATCGCTGACGCCGAGTTCGTGATCGTTACCGTGCCGCTGACCGACGAGACGCATCACCTCTTCGACGCCGAGACGTTCGACGCCATGCGCGACGATGCGTACTTCGTGAACGTCGCTCGAGGGCCGGTCGTCGACGAACCGGCGCTGATCGACGCCCTCGAGGCGGATTCGCTCGCGGGAGCGGCGCTGGACGTTTTCGAGGAGGAGCCGCTACCCGAGGACTCGCCGCTCTGGGAGCTAGACGAGGTACTCATCTCACCGCACTGCGCCGCGTACACGCGAGACTACTTCCGAGATGTGGGCGATATCGTCCGTGAGAACGTCCACCGAATCGAGGACGACGAGGCGCTTCACAACCGAGTCGTCTGAGGACGGTCCCGATTTGGAGTCCGAGACGACACTGGCCTCGAATCACTGGCCGGGCGCACGACTCTCGTAGTACTCGAGTCGTGCAACCCAACGGAAGAGCAAGCTCTTCCGAGCATCGCGGACGCGTTGCGTCCGCTCAGCGGGGAAGGGCAGGCGTTTCCCAGTCAATCACCGCGAGCGACCGAACGCGCGGCGCTTCGCGCCGCGCAAAGACGAGCGGCCAACGGCCGCGAGTCAGGGAGCGAGCGGGCCGATGACCGATGTGGAGAGCGCGAAGCGCTCGGAACGGAGGGAAGAGTGCTTTTCATCAACGCTAAGCGGGAGCGGAGCTCCCGCGAGGTCCGAGAGAGCGCTCCGCGCTCTCTCGAGATTTTGCCGAGTGCGGTCGCGAAGCGACCGCACGCAGCGCAAAAGGTTGGTCAGAAGAATTTGAACAGATCGTCCCTGTTCTGCTCGTGCAGGTGGCTCCGGACGGCCTCGTTCAGCGGCTCGAGTTGCCCCTTCTTCGCGCTGATGGGGGCGATAGTGTCCTGCCACTGCTTCCAGGGCGGGTAGAGGCCGAGGCGGTCGCAGAGGGCGTCGAGGCGCTCGTCCTCGTCGTCGACCTTGTCCATCTTGTTGACGGCGACGATCGTCGGGACGTCGAGATCGCGCAGGAAGTGGAACATCTCGACGTCGTAGGGGATCTCGTCGGGTCCGGAGTGGCGGTCGATGATGTCGATGACGCTCTTGCCGTCGACGACGAGAATCGCGACGAGGACGTTGTCGGCGTACTCCTCGAGGTAGTGAACGATGTCGGTCTTGATCTGCTCGCGGTGCTCCTCGTCGACGCCGCTCATGAAGCCGAAGCCGGGGAGGTCGGTGATGACGAAGTCCTCGGGGGCCCAGTCGTAGTGGTTGGGCGAGCGGGTGACGCCGGGTTTGCCGCCGGTGTCGAAGCTGTGGCCGGTCAGCTCGCGCATGAGCGTGGATTTGCCCACGTTCGAGCGGCCGACGAGGGCCATTTCGGCCCCTCGGTTGGGGCGAGTATCGAACATGTCCCAGTGTAGGCGTCTCGTCCCTTTATATACACTGAACGGAGTCGAGCGCTCGATCGCGCTCGCCGACGTGCGGACGAACCGTTATACCACCGTCCCCGCGAGCAATCCGACGCCGAACGCCCCGGCGACGAGCAACGCGACGGCGAGAACCCGTCCGCTCGAGGGCGTCGCCTCGAGGTCGACGTGGCGGCTGTCGAAGGCGATCTGGCCGCCCTGCCAGGACAGCGAGGTGCCGCCGGCGAGCATCGCCGCGGCGATGAGCCACGAACTCGTATCATCGGTGGCGACGGCGGACCGAACCGTCAGGAGAACGACTGCGACCGAGAGGACGACGTTCCCGGCTCCGACGAAGACGTTCCAGGGCACGGCTCGTCGGCCGATCGAGACCGAATCCGCGAGGCTGCCGGTGATCCACAGGAGCGACGCGAGGACGAGACCGGCGACGACCGTCGCGGTGACGGGATCGGTGAGAACGTCGCGCCCGACGACTGCGAGGAGGCCGCCGGCGAACACCAGTATCACCGCACCGGCTACCGAGGCGAGACGCCGTATCATACGCACACTCCCAGAAATTACTATAAGAAAACGACGAAACGACTCGATCCCCTCGAGACGGAACCGTCCGCCGCGGTGGGACGGAATGCCCCGGAGTTATGACCCCCCGTGGTCTCAGACGGACACGTGCGGCTCGTACAGTTGACGGTACCGACGGGGAAGCGAGAGACTATCCTCGAGACCCTCGACGATCGGGAGATCGACTACGTCGTGACTGACGAGACCGGTAGCCGTGAGTACACGGCAGTCATCTATTTTCCGTTACCGGACGCGGCCGTCGAACCGGTACTCGACGAACTACAGGAGGCGGGCGTCGATGAGGACGCCTACACGGTCGTCGTCGACGCCGAAACGGTCGTCTCCCGTCGATTTGAGGCGTTGCGCGAGGAGTACGAGGAAGGCGATGTCGGCTCGGATCGAATCTCCCGCCAGGAGCTACAGGCGGAGGCCGACGATCTGACGCCGAGCTTTCCCGTCTACGTGGTGATGACGGTCATCAGCGCCGTCGTCGCGACCGCGGGACTGCTGCTGGACTCGCCTGCGGTTGTCGTCGGCTCGATGGTGATCGCGCCGCTAATCGGGCCGGCGCTAGGGGCCAGCGTCGGCACGGTGATCGACGACGAGGAACTGTTTATCGAGAGCATCACCTACCAGATCCTCGGCGTCGTGGTCGCGATCGGGGCAGCGGCGATCTTCGCGGTCCTGGTTCGGTCGATGAACATCGTCCCGCCCGGCCTCGTCCTCTCGAGCGTCGGCGAGATCTCCGAACGACTCGCGCCCGACTTGCTGTCGCTCGCGATCGCGCTCGGCGCGGGCATCGCGGGGGTCGTCAGCATCGCGACGGGAACCTCCGTCGCGCTCGTCGGCGTGATGATCGCGGCGGCGTTGATTCCGCCCGCCGGCGTCGCGGGGATCACGCTCGCGTGGGGACAACCGACGGCCGCGATCGGGGCGACGGTTCTCGTCCTCGTCAACCTGCTGTCGGTGAACCTCGCCGGCCTGTTGACGCTGTGGTACGCCGGCTACCGCCCGGAGAACCTGTTCCAGATGGGCGAGACGGAACAGCGCGTTCGCCATCGGATCGTCGGACTCATCGTTATCGTCCTCATCTTCGCGGTGTTCCTCGGCGGGATCACCTACGCCTCCTACGAGGCGGGGAACTTCGAACAGGACGCCCGTGACGAAGTAGAGACAGTCCTCACGGACGGGCAATACGAAAACTACGAACTGCTCGAGTTCGAGGTCGTAATGGACGACAACTATCCGTTTCGGAATCCGGAGCGGGTAGTCGTGACGATCGGCGGCCCGCCGGACGAGTCGGCACCCGAACTGGCCGATATCCTCCACGAACGGATCAACGACCATACCGATCAGTCGGTCTCGGTCGAAATCAGGTACGTCCAAATTCTCAAGCGGTAGCCGCTGCGGATTCGCGACTCGCCTGCGGCCAGTAACCCGTTCGGGAGCCGCTCCCAGTCCGTGACTTGACACCGACGAGACCGACGGTTCGTCGCCCGTTATCGCCGAAACCGCTCGAGGATCCTCGAGCGGGCGGATTCGGATTCGGGCGTGGATCCGGAGTCGGAATCGGTCGTGGGACCGTCGCGGTCGGTACGGCCGGGACGGCTGATCCGTCGCCGAAGCCACGTTCTCGGCCCGCCGATACGATTGACGAGATACGTCGGGAAGTAGAGCGTCGCTGCGCCGAGCGCAAGAAATCCGATCCCTCCGACGAGCTGCCCGCTCCGAAGGAATCCGACGCCGACGACGAACATCGGTCCCGCCATCGAGAGTCCCGCGGCGGTCTGGAGCAGCCAGAGAATACCGGGCCCTTTCATTGCCGGGACTCGAGTTCGATCGCGATCATGGGTTGTTCTTTGAGCCCGCTGTCCGAAGGTGTGACGATCGCTATCCGTCGAACGGCAACTCAGGCTCGTAGCCGATCGCCTCGACGGTGGCGTCGACGACTCTCTCGAGGTTCGCGCCGGTCTCGACGCTCATGGTGAAATCGGCCGCGACGGCGTCGGTCAGGTCTCCCTCCTCGAACCGGTCTTCCTTGTTCGCGATCGTGAACACGGGGATGTCCTCGAACCGGGCCGAGATCGCGTCCCGAAGCTCGAGTTGCGGGCCGATCGGATAGCCACACTCGCCGGTGGGATCGACCATGACGAGCATGCAGTCGGCGAGGTGCTCGATGGCGCTGACCGCCTGTGACTCGATCTCGTTGCGATCCTGTGGCGGGCGGTCGAGTAGCCCGGGGGTGTCGACGATCTGGTAGCGGATGTGGTCGCGCTCGAAGTGGCCGACGCCGATCCCCTTCGTCGTGAAGGGGTAGGAGGCGGTCTCGCCGCGAGCGTTCGTGATGGTATTGACGAACGAGGACTTGCCGACGTTCGGGTAGCCGGCGACGACGATCGTCGGTTCGTCGGGGTTGATCTCCGGCAGGTCGCGCAGGTCGTTACGCGATTTGTTGATGTACAGCAGGTGGTCGTCGACCTGCTCGACGATGTCGGCGAGCCGGGCGAAGGCCTGCTTGCGGTGCTTGCGCGCCGTGTCCACGTCGGTCTTCCGGAGCCGGGGCTGGTACTCCTCGTGGATCTCGCGGGCCTTTCGGCTGGCCCACATCACTTCCGACAGCGCCTGTCGGAGTTTGTCCACGTCGACGATCGCGTCGGCCAACTCGTAGTAGAAGGGATGGACGTCGTCCTCGTACTCGAAGTCCGGCCACGCCGTGACGACGTTCTCGAGGTTGTCCGAGATGATGTTGGCCGCCGTCTGGAGCATCGACTGCTGAGCCTCGAGGCCGCCCTTGGCCTTGCCGGCCCGCGCCGCCCGCGAAAACGCCTTGTCGATCAGCTCTTCCGACGTGGGCGTCGTCGGAAGGTCTTCGAAAATCATGGCTACGAGTAGAACGCGCGGTCATAAAAGGTCGTTCGTTGTCCGCCGCGAACTTATCCCCGTCGCTGTCCTTCGGTCTAGCATGACAAACTGGCGCGCCGTCTTCGTCGGGTTCCTGATCGCGACCGTCTTCGGAATCGTCGGCCTCGTCGTTCCGGGCGTCGGCCAGCTCGCCGCCGGGCTGCTCGGCGGCTTCGTCGCCGGCTACATGGCCGGCGGCGGTATCGGTAGCGGCGTCTGGCACGGGCTGCTCGCCGGCTCGCTCGGCGGGATCATCGGCGGCCTGCTCCTCGCCGTCGCCGTCGGTCTCGCGGGTCTCGCGCTCGGACCGCTCGGCGGAGCGATCTCCGGCGCTGCCGGGATCGGTATCTTCCTGCTCGCCGTCACGATTTCGATCGTGATGGCACTCGAGAGCGCGGTCGCCGGTGCCGTCGGTGCCGCGGTCAGTAGCTGATCGCGGTCAGCGTCTGATCGCTTCGAAAAATGGAGCTGGTGTGTCAGGATCGCTCGCGTTCCGATTCGGGCCGCTCGGCGCGTCGTTTCAGGCCGACGCCATCTCCCGACAGCTTTCGGCGCACTTCGGCAGTACCTCGGCACAGGCCTGACAGTGGTCGTGATCGTGCTGTTCGCACTCCTCGGCACACTCCTCGCAGAGATCGGCGCAGAGCTCGCCCAGTTCGTCCTGGTAGCCCGAGTTCCGCGCCATGAACCGCGCGTGGAGCGACGCGATGTCGGCCACGTCCCGGCAGAGGCGGATGCACCGACCCATGCCTTCGCCCTCGTCCGCACAGGCGTCAGCACACCACTCGCAGACCTGCGCGGCCTCGAGACAGTTGTCGATACACTCCTGCATCTGCTCGTTCGAATGCGCGTTTTCGAGTTGTTGTAGTGCCATCGCCAGTATCTCTATTGCCCAGCCGATTCAAGGTAGCCGCGGCGAATGCAAGCGTCGGCGAATGTGTGCGACGGAGCGGCGAAATCGAACGCCGGAGCGGCGGCCCATCGCGGCCGCTAGCGCCGCGCCTCGAGTTCCGCCTCGAGATCCGATAGCTCCATGTCCTTCATGGAGAGCAAGACGAGCAGGTGGTAGACGATGTCGGCCCCCTCGTGGGCGATCTCCTCGCGGTCGTCGTCCTTTGCGGCCAGCACGAGTTCGGTCGTCTCCTCGCCGAGTTTCTCTAACACTTCGTTCTCGCCCTTCTCGTGGGTGAACAGCGACGCGGTGTAGGAGCCCTCGGGCAGCGTTTCCTTCCGGTCTTCGATCACGGCGAACAGCTCCTCGAGCGTCTCGTCCATCTACATCTCACCCGACACGTTGCGGATGTCTTCGAGTTCGTCGAACTTCTCGCTATCGTCTCGGCCGTCCTCGAAGACCGCTTCGGTGACCTCGATCGGCGCGTTCGTCCGGGCCGCCAGTGCGAGCGAATCGCTCGGCCGGGCGTCGACGACCGTCTCGCCGCGGGCCGTCTCGAGGTGGAGGTCGGCGATGTAGGTCCCGCCCTGTCCGTCGTCGCGTTCCTTGATTTCGTTGACGACGACGCGGTCGATCCGACTGCCCAGCTCCTCCATGACGTCCAACAGGAGATCGTGCGTCAGCGGCCGTCCGATGTCCTCGGCCTCGAGCCCGCGGGCGATGCTCGTCGCCTCGCTGAAGCCGATGAAGATCGGCACGACGTCGTCCTCGCCGTCGACGGTGAGAACGACGACTGGGACCGGTCCCTGGGGGGTCCCCGCGACGCGAACCGCGTCGATGGATGCCTGCATACCCGTACCGTGGGGAAGGAGGGAGAAAACATGTCCGGTCGCGAATGCATGCACGGAGCGCCCCGGGAGCGCCATCGAACGCAGCGCCGGGATGTCGTCCTCGAGCCGCGGCGTTATCGGGGCTCCTCGAGCGCCGGCGTCGTCGCCGCGTCGTTCTCGAAGAAGGCCAGCCCGTGAATCCGGCTGTCCGGCGTCAGTTCCGGGTGGAACGAGGTGCCGACGACCGGTCCGTCCCGAACGGCGACCGGGCGGTCGTCCCACGACGCGAGGACCTCGGCGTCGCCGACCGAATCGATGGCGGGTGCGCGAATGAACACCGCGGGATACGGCTCGTCGAGGCCCGCGACCGCGAGCGGCGCTTCGAAGCTGTCTCTCTGCCGCCCGAATGCGTTTCGCTCGACGCTCACGTCGAGGATGCCGAGTTCCTCGACCCGGTCGTCGCCGGCGTCGCTCGAGGCGACGATCAGCCCGGCACACGTCGCGAGCAGCGGGTTGCCGGCGGCGACGTGCTCTCGGATTTCGGCGGCGATCCCCTCGCTGTGGATCAGTCGGGAGATGGTCGTCGACTCGCCGCCGGGCATCGCCAGCAGGTCGCAGTCGGGGACGATTCCCGGCTCGCGGATCTCGCGGACGGTGACCTCGCGGTCGCGAACCGCGGCGGCGCGCTCGATGGCCGCTGCGTGTTCCTCGACGTCGCCCTGAACCGCGACGACGCCCGCAATCAGTGACATGCCCCGGCTACGGAGGGGGTCGTCAAAAACGTCGCGCCATCGGAACCGGCCGCGCCGTCGGACCCGGTCGGTTGGGACATGTCTGCCGTATCCTTACTGCCCTCGGCCACATCAGACGAACCAGAGATGAGTCAATCCGACGCGCCTCGATGGGAGTACAGGACGCTCAGACCGATTCGCGGTGAAACGAAAAAAGAGGCCGAGGACCCCCAAGCGGCGCTGAACGAGCACGGCGCTGACGGCTGGGAACTCGTCGAGACGATCGACTACACGGGCGGCGGGACCAAGTATTTGATATTCAAACGCCCCGCCGAGACGAGCACCGGTGCCGATGACGGGTGAATCGCTGTGACCGACACCGACGACCTCGATAGTGAGATAGCTGACGACGCCGACACCGAGACGGACGGCGACTCCGACATCAGCACGGCAAACACGATGCGCGAACGCGCCGGCGAAAGTCGGCTCAAAATCTGGCTCCTGCTCGCCGCCTCTCGGCTGCAGGTGACCGCCGTCCTGGCGCTCAGCGTGTTCGTCGCGTTCGTCGTGTTCGTCACCCTCACGCCGTCGCCCCTGCACGCGCAGCTCCAGACCGGCGACACCATCGAGACGATGTTCTCCACGATGATCGGGGCGATCATCACCGGCGCCACGCTCGTCGTCACCATCGGCCAGCTGGTGCTCTCCCAGGAGAACGGCCCGCTCGGCGAACAGCGCGACCGGATGGAGAACTCGATGGACTTCCGCGATTACACCGAGGAGCTCATCGGGTCGCCCAGTCCGGCGGATCCGTCGGAATTCCTCCGTCAACTCGTCTTCGTGGCCGAACTGCGGGCGAAGGCGCTTCGCGACGGCGTCGCCGACAACGACGACGACCGGCTCCGCGCGGAGGTCGACGAGTTCACCGACAGCCTCGTGGGCAACGCCGAACTGGTCATCGATCAGCTCGAGGACGCAACGTTCGGGAACTTCAGCGTCCTGTTCGCCGCGCTGAACTTCAACTACGGCTGGAAGATCTTCCAGGTCGAACGGATCGCCAACGAGTTCGAAGACAGCCTGAGCGACGAAGAGCTGTCCAATCTGGACGATCTGAAGACGTCGCTCAGCCTGTTCGGGCCGGCGCGAGAGCACGTCAAGACGCTGTACTTCGAGTGGGAACTCGTCACGCTCTCGCAGATGATAATTTACGCGGCAATTCCGGCGCTGGTCCTCGCCGGTATTATGCTCATGGTCGTCGACGCGGGCACGTTCCCCGGGCGAACGCTCGGCGTGGCGAATATCACGTGGGCTGTCGGCGCGGCGTTTACGGCGACGCTCGTGCCGTTTCTGCTGTTCGCGTCCTACGTCCTCAGAATCGTGACGGTCGCCAAGCGAACGCTCGCGATCGAACCGCTGATCCTCCGCAACTCCCAGCGGTAGCGACGATTCGGATTGCCGATCCGAGTTCGGTCGCGGTGACCGACTCGTACCGACCGTTTCCCTCTCACAACGGGGTTCCAACAGTGCTGTGGCTACTCGAGGCGATGCTGAAAGAAGGGAGCCGATGCGTTACGAGACGAACGTCAGCAACTGGACCAGCACGCCCAGCATGACGCCGAACGCGATGACCGTCTTGGGGTCGATACGGATGGCGTTCGAGTCCTCGGAGTCGAAGTACCGGACGAGTCCGGCACTGGACATCAGCCCGCCGGTGTTCTGTCCTTTGTCCATACCCGTCTCTATGGGCCCCTGAAACTAAACCTTTCGACCGGAGCCCGTCGTCGATCACGGCAATGGGTTGGCAGTGGGAAACCCTTATGCGCAGCGCGTGGCAACTAGCGCTGACCGCATGACTGTCACACTCAAGGACTTCTACGCAGACTGGTGTGGCCCCTGCAAGACCCAGGATCCGATCCTCGAGGACCTCGAGGACGACTGGGAGGGGCGATTCGAAGTCGAGAAAGTAAACGTCGACGAGCAACAGGATATCGCGAACGAGTACCAGGTTCGGTCGCTGCCGACGCTGATCATCGAGAACGACGACGGCATCGTCGAACGCTTCGTCGGCGTCACCCAGCGCAACGACATCGAGGACGCCCTCGAGTCGGCTGGCGCATAGACGACGCGTACGGGCGATTTCTTCCCGTTTTCGTGATCGACGAGCGACCGCGCCGGCCGCGTTCGCTCGGCGCGATCGCTCGAGGCGCAGGTGCTCCTCGAGCGGGTCGAACCGTGAGAACGCGAGTGGATCGAACCAGGAAGTGGTCGCATCGGCTCAGCCGACGCCGTCTAGAGCCACTTCACGCCGACGTCGTGCATATCTTCGTTGTACTTCGCGATGTTGATGACCAGCGGCGTAACGCTCTCGACTTCGGCCGCGTTAGCCAGCGGTCCGGCCTCGAGCGCGCGCAGGCCGTCGATCTCGTTCGCGATCGACAGGACGGTCTCTTTCGCGTCGTCGTCGTCCGCGACGACGAGCGTGTCGAGCCCGAGGTCGTTATCGAGGTTCGACAGCGCGTCGGCCGCGAGGTTGTGGAACGCGCCGACGACCGGCACTTCGTCGGGGGCCCGCCCGGCGACGAGTTCGGTGACGCTGCCCGCCGACGGCGGGTGGTAGTGCAGGCCGTCCTCGTCGCCCTGCATACCGACCGCGGGCGTCACGAGGACCGTCTCCGCGTCGAGACTGTCGGCGACCGCTTCGACGGTGTCGCCGACGTAGTACGGCGGGACGCTGAGAATGACGACGTCGGCTCGATCGGCCGCCATCTCGTTGCCGAAGCCCTTGACGTCGGCGTCGGCACCGCGCGCCTCGAGTTCGTCTTCGTACTCCGCGACCGCGTCGCGAGCCTTCTCGGGATCCCTCGAGCCGATGAGGATCTCGTGGTCCGTGTCCCGGGCAAACCGCAGTGCGAGCCCTTCGCCGATGTCGCCGGTGCCGCCGAGCAGTGCAATTCGCATACCTACTCTCGGGAGGGCACCCGAATAAAAGGGCCGGAGATCGGCCGATATCGCCGGGTTCTCGGACGGGAGACTGAACGCGAGAGAGGGGAACGTCGCCCGCCCTCGAGTGGACCGACATCGGTCCTCGGGTGACGAGTCCGAACGGGCCACCACACGTCCGACTGCGACGGGTGTGACTACGGCGCGTCGTCCTCGGTCGGGTTCATCGCCGCGCCCAGCCCGCCGTCGTAGGCGTCGCGCTCGGTCACCTCGCGGATCCGCTGCTCGAGTCGGTCCTCGAGTTCCTGCCGCCGCTGCTCGTCCACGTCGGCGTCGGTCCCCAGATTTCGCAGGTCCTGTCGGGCCGTTCGCAGGACGGAGACGGCCTCCTCGGTCTCGAGGTCGTCCGCGCGATCGAGCGCGCGCTCGACGCCCGCGAGCGTGGTCTCGGTCATAGCGGCGGTTCGCGGGGAACACGCATCAAAGGCCGGCCGGGAAGCGCCACGTTGGCGACTCGCGGCCGACCCACAGGTTTCGTTACCCGGCTCCCCGTCGATCCGGTATGGCACGCCCCGCCGTCATCGCTCACCGCGGCTACGCCGGCGTCGCACCCGAGAACACGATCGAGGCGGTGACTCGAGCGGCCGACCGCGACGAGACCGCGATGCTCGAGATCGACGTCCAGCCGGCCGCCTGCGGAACCCCGGTCGTCGTCCACGACGAGCACCTCGAGGGGGTCCGCGACGGCCGGCCACTGACCGACGCTACAGGGCTCGTGTGGGAGACGCCGCTCGCGGAGCTTCGATCGGCGCGCGTCCTCGGCACCGACGCGACGGTGCCGACGCTCGCGGACGTGCTCGAGGCCGTCCCCGAGACGGTGGGTCTCAACGTCGAACTGAAGACGCCCGGCCGATCGGACCTGCGGGTCGGCGAGTCGCTTTCGGGGAGCGAACGCGCCGAGCGCTGCGAGGTCTGGCTGCCGTTCGTCGAGCGCGTCGTCGCCGACTGCGAGGCCTTCCGCGGCGAACTCCTCTTCTCGTCGTTTTGCGAGGGAGCGATCGCGGCGCTGCGCGAGGTCGCCGACTACGCTGCAGCACCGCTGGTGTGGGACGATCTCGAGGCCGGCCTCGAGATCGCGCGCCGCTACGACTGCGAGGCGATCCACCCGCCGCGGAACGCGATCATCGGGACGGAACTCGCCGGAACGACGTACGCCGGCTTTTCGGCGGGGGAACCCGATATCGACGTCCTCGAGGCGGCCCGCGCGGCGGGGCGAGCGGTCAACGTCTGGACGGCGACGAATTGGGTCCAGTTCGACCAACTCGCGGCGGCCGGCGTCGACGGGATCGTCGCCGACTATCCCGGACTGAGTGGGGACTCGAGCGGCCGATAACGACGGCGATCGGCGCGATATCGCGCGATTTGATCCCAGCGTCGTCACCGGATGGCAAGTACTGCCTGCAACTGCGCCGGATACTTTGATACGACAAATCGTGCAGAGGAAGTGTTGACTATGTATCTCGTCGCGCGTTCGGAGAGCCGTTTCGACCGTGGGTTCGCGGGCGAAACCGGCCCTGCCACGTTCCGAGACGATGTCTACTCGAGGCGCCGGTCAGGAGGTGGGGTTCGATGAGTGATTTTCCACCGCGGACGACGATCAAGCGGTGGCTGGTGACGACCAATCACAAGGACGTCGGCCTTCTCTATCTGGCGACGGCGCTGTTCTTCCTCGTCGCCGGCGGCGTCCTCGCATTGCTGTTTCGCGCTCACCTCTGGGAGTTCGGCGGCACCGGACTCCTCACCAACACCGAGTACAATCAGTCGGTCTCGATCCACGGGCTGTTGATGGTGTTCTGGTTCATCTCGCCCTTTGGCTTCGGCTTCGCGAACTATATCGTCCCGCTCCAGATCGGGGCGAAGGATCTTGCCTTCCCGCGGTTGAACGCGCTGAGCTACTGGTTCTACCTGTTTTCGGGACTCCTCGTCCTGTTCTCGTTCTTTCAGGGGACGACGTGGGCCAACGGTTGGTACATGTACGCGCCGCTGAACGTGCCGATCTACAACCCCGGCTACACGCTGACGATGGGTGGTAACACGACGATTCTCGCGTTAGCCCTGTTTACCATGTCGGTCACCCTCGGCTCGGTGAATTTCCTGACGACGATCCACCGCTGTCGCGCCGAGGGAATGGGTACGTGGAACATGCCGCTGTTCACGTGGGCGACGCTGCTGACCGTCTGGATGATGCTCTTTGCCTTCGCGGCGCTGCTGGCCGCGCTGATCCTCATGCTCACTGACCGTCTCCTGCTCACGCAGTACTTCTCCTCACCGGAGCAGGGCTCGAGCCTGCTGTGGGCACACATCTTCTGGTTCTTCGGGCATCCGGAGGTCTACATCGTCTTCTTCCCCGCGCTGGGGATCATCTTCGAGACGTTCCAAACCTTCTGCGGTCGGCGGCTCGTCGGGCGGAAGTGGGTCATCATCGCGATGGTGCTCGTCGCGGTGCAGTCCTTCCTGGTCTGGATGCACCACATGTTCCTGACGACGATCAACCTCCCGATCAAGACGCTCTTTATGGCGACGACGATCGGCATCTCGCTGCCCTTCGACCTGATGGTCTTCGCGCTGATCTACACGATGGTTAAGGGCCGCGTGCGCTTTACGACGCCGTTCCTGTTTAATCTCGGCGCGCTCGTGCTGTTCATCATCGGCGGGATCACCGGCGTCTTCCTCGGTGCCGTCGTGCTGGACTACTCGTTCCGCGGGACCTACTGGGTCGTCGCGCACTTCCACTACGTCATGGTTGCGGGGGTCACCGCGCTGATCGGCGGCCTCTACTACTGGTGGCCCAAGTTCACCGGAAAAATGTACGACGAACGGCTCGGAAAGCTCAGCTTCGCCGTCTACTTCGTCGGTTTCAACCTGCTGTACTTCCCGATGTTCCTCGCCTGGGAGACGCCCCGTCGCGTCTTCCACTTCCCGGAGGGGACCGAACTCTACCACCAGATGGCGACTGTCGGGGCCTTCGTCATCGCCACGTCGGTCCTGCTCGTCTTCATCACGCTCGCGAAGAGTTTCGTCTCGGGCCCCGACGCGCCCGATAACCCGTGGGCGTACTCGCGGACCGCCGAGTGGGCGACCACGTCGCCGCCGCCGCTCGAGAACTGGCCGAACCGGCCCAGCTATGCGAGCGGGGAGCTCCAGTTCGTCGACGACGCGACGGCAGCCGACGGCGGTGCGGTCGCTCACGAGCGAACCGGACAGGCCGAGCCGCTCGAGGCGGACCACGAGGATCACGCGAGTATCTGGCCGTTCGGAATCGGAATCGGCATGTTCGTCACGTTCCTCGGCCTGTCGGGACTGACGCCCTTCGTCGTCGACTTCGCGACCGCACGTGGCGTGGAACTCGCCGGGAACACCGCCGGATCGGAGAACATCCTCTACCCCGTGCTTTCGCTCGTCGGCGTCGGCATCCTGGGAGTCACGCTCTTCGAGTACGGGCGCGAGGAGTTCAACGCACCCGAGATGGCCATCGCCGAGCGCTGGCCGTTCGAGGGGGTCGGCACGACGAAGACCGGCGTCTGGTTCTTCCTGGCCTCGGACGTCGTCGTCTTCGGTGCCGTCATCGGGGCGTACGTGTTCATACGGCTCCACACCGGCTGGGGCGAGATCGAGACCGTGCCGCCGTCGGCGACGATCGGTCTGATCAACACCTACGTACTGCTCACCTCGAGTTTCACGGTCATCCTCGCGCTGGTGATGGCCGAACGCGGGAACAAGCGCGGGCTGCTGGCGTCGATGGCGGTCACGCTGCTACTCGGACTCACGTTCCTCTCCGTCAAGGGCTACGAGTGGAGTCTGGAGTTCGCCCACGATATCTACTGGTTCACCGACCTCCAGTATTCGATGTACTTCGTGACGACCGGCCTCCACGCGCTCCACGTCATCCTCGGCCTGCTCATCGCGGCGTTCATGATCTACCGGATCGTGACCGTCGACGCCTACCTCGAGGACGATCGACCGGTCGAGTACTTCGGGCTCTACTGGCACTTCGTCGACATCGTCTGGGTGATCCTCTTCCCGCTGTTCTACCTGATGTAGCGCGCCCCTCTTCCGCTTTTTCCGCACGCGGCGGTCGCCCGAACCGCCCCGGTCCCGCTGGGAATCAGCCGGATACAAGGGGTCCGCCGTCGAACGGCGGAACATGAACCTCTCGAGCGTCGTCGATCGACTCGACGAAGAGCTTCGAACCGCAGACTACGCCGACGTCGACGCCAGCGCGAACGGGCTGCAGGTCGGCCCGGAGGAGGCCGATATCGATCGCGTCGCGTTCGCCGTCGACGGCGTCCGCGAAACGGTAGACCGCGCCGTCGAGGCCGACGCGGACCTGCTGGTCGTCCACCACGGGCTCTCGTGGGGCGGCTTCGACCGCGTGACCGGCCGCACGTACGACCGAATCGCGCCCCTGATCGAGAACGACCTCGCGCTGTACGTCTCGCACCTCCCGCTGGACGGGCACCCGGAACTGGGCAACGCCGCCGGCGTCGCCGACCTGCTCGGACTCGAGAACCGCGCTCCCTTCGGCGAACTCGGCTCCGAGCACATCGGCCAGCGCGGAACGGCAGCTGGTTCCTACACCCCTGACGAGCTCCAAGAGCGCCTCGAGACCAATCTGGATACCGGCGGCCAGCCCGTCCAGCACCTCGCTTTTGGCCCCGACAAGATCGAGGATGTCGCAATCGTCACCGGCAGCGGGGTCGACTGGCTCGACGAGGCCGTCGACGCCGGCGCGGACGCGCTGGTGACCGGCGAGGGGAAAGGAAAGGCCTACCACGAGGCCCGTGAAGCCGGGATTCACGTCTTCCTCGCGGGTCACTACGCGACGGAGACGTTCGGCGTGCGTTCGCTGCGGGATCTGGTCGAGGAGTGGGGGCACGAGACGACCTTCCTCGACGTGCCGACGGGACTGTAGCACCGGTCCCTGGATCCGGCTCGGGGGAGTCGACGCCGGTCGCGGGGATGGGTGAAATCCCTCTTTCAGGTACCCCGTCCGTTATGTCAGACGCGTCGAAACGACGCGTCGTGGCTTCGTCATCGACACTGCCGACGACTCTCTCAGTATCGACCTACGTCGAGGAGGGCGCTCGTATCGCCGCGATCTTGCTCGTCTGGGGCGTTATCGCCGCGTTTTTCGCCTACGGCATCGCCGAGATCGGCGGGCCGGGGAGCCTCTTCGAAACGATCGGTCCCCAACTCGGCGCGCTCTTCGCACTGACCGGACTGCTCAACGCGATCCTCTATCTCCTGTATCGCACCGTCGATTACTGGCGACGGAGCGTGACGGGGGCGCTCGAGCCCGAGGGGTGACACGGAGTCGAAACCGATCATCGGCGGACCAGCGAGACGGAGCTGGACCGCGACGTTCAAACCGCTCGCCCGCCCACTCGAGGACATGAGCGACGAGCACGAGGGCGACAACGGGAGCGACGCTCCCGACGCCGGCGACGAGGCGAACGACCACCACGACCCCGACCGGGAGACCTTCTCGCACGACCCGATCGGCCACGCCGAGGTCCGCGCCGGAATGACGGTCGGCGAACTCGCGGACGAGTACGGCAACGCGGGCGTCGGCGCGGCGGACCTCCACGAGGCCGTCGACGTCACCGAAGCGATGTTCGATGACGACGTGACCGTCTTCTTCGGCCTCGCGGGCGCGATGGTCCCGACGGGGATGCGAGCGATCGTCGCCGACCTGATTCGGGACGGCTACATCGACGTCCTCGTCACGACCGGCGCGAACCTCACGCACGATTCCATCGAGGCCATCGGCGGGAAACACCACCACGGCGCGGTCCACGCCGAGGGAAAGACCGAACGGGAACACGACGAGACGCTGCGCGACGAGGGCGTCGACCGCATTTACAACGTCTATCTCCCCCAGGAGTTCTTCGCCGACTTCGAGTCGCACCTCCGCGAGGAGGTCTTCCCAGTGCTCGAGGCCGAATGCGAAGACGGGGACCTCGTCTCGATCCAGCGGCTCACGGAGGAACTCGGCCGGGCGAACGCCGAGGTGAACGAACGCGACGAGATCGCGGAAGACGCCGGGATCGCCGCCGCAGCGTCCGAGAACGACGTGCCGATCTACTGTCCCGCCATCCAGGACTCCGTGCTCGGCCTGCAGGCGTGGATGTACTCCCAGACGTCGGCCTTCTCGCTGGACGCGCTGGCTGACATGACGCCGCTGACTGACATCGCCTACCACGCGGAGGAAGCCGGTGCGTTCGTCGTCGGCGGCGGCGTTCCCAAGAACTTCACCCTCCAGACGATGCTCGTCTCGCCCGACGCCTACGATTACGCCGTCCAGCTGACGATGGACCCCAAACAGACCGGCGGCCTCTCCGGCGCGACGCTGGACGAGGCCCGCTCGTGGGGCAAACTCGAAAAAGATGCCGAGAACGTCTCGGTGTACGCCGACGCGACGATCACGCTGCCCCTCGTGGTCGCCGCCGCTCGAGAACGGCTCGAAAACTGATTTCACGGCGCTCGAGGGAGCGATAGCGCCTCCCTCGTTCGAGCGCTCATCAGTACGTCTGGTACGTCGCCGAGCCGACCTCGATCCGGACCAGCGTGTTTTCGGCGTACGCGTCGGACTCCGCGTCGTACTTCTCGTTGATCCGGCGGCGAGCCGCGGCCGTCTCGCTTTCGTCGTCGACGACCGTCGCCGTGCCGAGTAGCGATACCATCCACTGCGCGTGCCCCGCCTCGTCGTTCTGTACCGAGATGGCGACCCGCGGATTCTTCCTGATATTCGCCAGCTTCCGACCAGTTGTCACGATCTCGACGACGCCGTCCGCGTACCGGTACCAGACCGGCGCGACGTGGGGCCGTCCCTCGGCGCAGGTTCCCAGATGGGCCATCAGCGGCTCGCTCTCGAGCAGGCGTTCCGCCTCCGGTGGTACGTTCGACACGATGGTATCGGCCACGCCGAGCGGTAAAAGAGTGGGACCTCGAAGCGGCAGGTTGCGAGCGATCGGGCCTCGATCAGTACTCCGCTCTGAGCCGCTCGAGGTCGAGTCGCGCGTAATGCCACAGCGTCCCCGTCAACCCGTCCTCGGAGATTCGCCGGCCCGAACTTTCGACCAGCACGGTCGGGCAGTAGGCCGTCGGGTAGCGGCGCGCGAGCCGTCGGCTGAATGCCGTGTCCTCGTTCGACACGTCGGGAAAGCCACCGATCTCCTCGAAGGCCCGCCGGTGGACGAAGCAGTTGAACCCCGGCAGGATCGGCCGCTCGAGCCGCGAGAAGACGTGGTTGATCGTCACTTCCATGAGCTTCGCTCGGCGGGGACCGGTGATCCGACAGTAGGAACTGGCGGCCGCGAGCGTGTTGGCCTCGACGAAGCCGAGCAGTTCGGTGAGATAGTTCGCCCGCACCCGCGTGTCCGCATCGACGAAGGCCAGCCACTCGCCGGACGCGCGTTCGGCCCCGAGGTTCCGCGCCGCGGCGATCCCTCCGCCGGATTCGGGGACGACCGTCGCGTCGTATTCGCGGGCGATCTCTCGGGTCGTGTCGCTCGAGTCGCCGTCGACGACGAGTATCTCGTACTCGTAGGCCGTATCCAGCGCGGTCAGGCTCGCGAGGGTTCCCCGGAGGTAGTCCGCCTCGTTTCGCGCCGGCACCACGAAACTGACGTCTGCGTTGCCGTCGCGCTCGTCGCCAGTCATCAGTACTCGAGTGATTACGGGGACGGGTTCTCAAGCTATCGGACTTGTGCGGGCTGAAACGAGCGTCGACCCGCGGTTTGAGCGAGTCGGTGGCCGCGACAGACCGTGCGAACAGCTCCATGGCACTTGTTTTCAGGCAGCTACCCGCAGAGACCATATCTATCATGAACTTTTATAACCATGGGCTCAGTAGGGGTGAGTACAGATGTCGGTCGTACACGTAGCAGCCTGAATTCGTTGCCGACGAGTACCGATTTTCGACGATATCCCACACCCGACCGACATGAGCACACAACGCCTGCAGTCCACGACCGACGCCGAACCGACACCGAATCGAACCGCGACCCGAACGCAACCGGCTCCCTCGAGCGCCGTCACCGAGGACCCGCGAACGGCCACCGACCGCGCTCCCCGAACGTTCTCGCAGCAGAGTACGGGGCGACTCGAGAACCTGATCGACGAGTGGAACGCGGCTTTCGCGAACGAAGACGCGGGACGCGGCCGGTAAGGCCGAGGTTCGATATGGTTTTCGCTGCCGAATCCAAACCGTCTTTGGAGCGACGGCGGTAGGATCGCGTGGCCGATGACGATGCACCCGCTCCGAGCCGGACTCGGCATCCGGTGGTGACGAGCCCTATGAGTGCCGAGGCCTTCGATTCACTCGTTACGCTTGTACCACCGCCGTTTCTCGATTGGTTCCGCCACTCGAGAACGGCCGGTCGCCAACGTCACTAACTACCGATGTATCCGTAGTGACTACTCCCACGACTGAAGTCGTGGGCTTTCTCCTGCGTTCCATGTAAGAATGCGCCGGAAGCAGCTAGGATTAGCCCGATGGAGCCGGGACACCAAGAAACTCGAACGGCTCAGTCTCGACAAGTTCGTCGGCGACATCGCCGGCGAAGACGTTCGCCTGGTTCTCACCGAGCGACAGCGATCGAACTCCGGCATCGGCTTCGAAGTCGATCCCGTCGAGGTCCAGCCAGAAAACGTTCGGTGAGAGCGCCGACTCGAAGTAGTAGCGTCGGTCACGGTGATCGGCGACCGTGCGCCAACGCGTCGAGGAGATATGCGGTGCGTCCGGCGTACTGATCCCGTACGGCACGGAGACGTTGCGGAGCGCGCCGAAGACGCTCGCCGTTGCGGTTCGACGGTTCTGGGTCTGTGGGATCGCGTTCACGTAGAAACTCGCGCGGGCGAATCGGTCAGCCGGACGATTCGTCCCCGGTAGCATGACTGTTCCGCCGATCTCCGACCAATACTCGTCGAGTGCGAGTTGTTGGTCGAACGTCGGGGAATTCGTCATCACCTGATACTTCCGACCGTGGTGGATCGTCAACTCGCCGTCGACGTACTCGAGGATGGCACTGTCACCCGTGGCGTCCGAGATGGACAGGTGGAGGGTGGCCAACCGGCCTTCGTCCGGGATTTCGTCGGAAACGACCACGAATTCTTCGTTCCGGTGGTTCTCGACTGCCTCGGCCACCGTCGCGAAGTTGTCGAGGACGTACTGCGCCCACAGCGAAATCGACAGTCCAGGTCTGTCGCCATCCCACTCGGGATAGTCGGATTCGGTGAGCCACAGGACGTTCGCGACTAGACCCGCCTCGTTCATCCCGTCGGTCGTCGCGATGTCGTACGCGGATGCGACGACACTGCCGTACTCGGCGGTCCACCGTATCGAGGCAGGACCGACTTCGCCCGTTCGCTCCATTCCGCGTGGGAAGCCCCAAATGTTCGTTCCGATCTTGCCGTGCCAGTCCATCGACCGGCCAGTGAGCACGATATTCTCGGGTCCGAGATACACTAATCGCGTACACATCTACGGTCTCCCTCCGGTCTCTCGGCCGTTGTGTGCCATAGGCCAGAACATAATTCTGCCCTACTTCGATCAGGAACATAAGTTGCATTCGGTCCGAACTGATACGTCCTGGTTGGGCAGGCGTTAGTCTCTCGAGTTCGGAAACGAGCACAATAGTAATATCTATGACGTGTACGATGTGGCTCTCTTGGTCCGTAATCACATACGGAATTGACTTGACCGTCGGCAGCAGGTCTGCGTGCGCGGTGCTGGTACCGAGAGTTCTATAAATCGCCCTAGCGCGTGTCGTCTATAGTCTCAACCGTGCTGTCAGACAGTGAAATCAGCCGGCGTATGACGATTCACCTACCCCAGAAATTTGTGCGATAAGGCGTACGTAGCCGTCCTCGTTCTCGAGTGGTCCTGTCGGCTAACGTCTTCAGATCAAAATCTGATTCACTTCAAGAATACGTGTAAGCCGTTCCTGTTCGAGTGCCGAGGCCACCGATGTACATGTACCACATCCTTTGATCGGCTGGCGTGACCGGGAGCCTCAATCGTCGAGGACGGGGCGAAGACTCCGCTCGACGGCACGGTCGACGTGAAGTGCAGTCGTATCGAACAGCGGGATCTCGGGGCAGTCCCGTTGCTCGACCAGGAGCTCGATTTCGGTACACCCGAGGACGATTCCCCGGGCACCCTTCTCGACCAGACCGTCAATCACGTCGAGATATCGCCCTCGAGACTCCTCTCGCACCTGTCCAGTCGTCAGTTCCTCGAAGATGATCCGGTCGACGGCTTCGCGGTCGTCGATACCGGGCACGACCGTTTCGACTCCGCGCGAGCCGAACCGCTCGTGGTAGAACGCCCCCTCCATCACGGCTTTCGTCCCAAGCACCCCGACCGTCTCGACCCCGTCGGCGCGGATCGCATCAACCGCGGCGTCGACGATGTGGAGAAACGGGATCGACAGCTCGTCGACGAGTCGCGGAGCGACGCGATGCATTGTGTTCGTCGCCATGACGACGAAGTCGGCACCGCCGGCTTCTAGATCGAGCGCCGCGTCGACCAGTAGCTCACCCGCCTCTTCCCACCGTTGGTCCCGAATACAGCGTTCGATCCGGGCGAAGTTAACGCTGCGAATGAGGATGTCACCCGCGTTGTGCCCGCCGAGCGCATCGTTTACTTTGCGATCAATGAGCCGGTAGTACGTCCGAGTCGACTCGCTGCTCATTCCGCCGAGGATGCCGATCGTCTGGGGTTCTGTGAAGGACATTCGACTGCCACTCGCCGTCAGTTCTACGTCCCTCCGTTTAGCGATATCTGAATGCACGTCGGACCGGACCAGAACTGTCGTTCCCGGAAATCGGCGCATTCGAATTCGAGTGGGGAAGCTACGGTCGGTCGGGGAACAGCGCGAGGTGGCTGATGATGATTCGACTCTCCAGCCCACCTGCCAACGCGCCCGAGAGGACCCCGATGGTGCTGATGAACGCACCGGTCCGGACGAGATCGATGAAGCCCACGGTCGGCTCCTCCAGGCTCGGCCAGTTGGACATCAGATTCGGCGGGAAGACGACCAGTTCGATGACGAGGATGATCGTCCACACGAGTCCGAATAAGCCGATCATCGCCAGCAGGAGGACGAAAAAGACCGTGACGTTAACCAGAGCCGTGTGTTCGGTGACGATCCGATGTCGCTTCCGCGGGAAGGAGAGGTTCTGGACGAACAGGAGATAGAGCGTCGCAGTGACGATACTGACGGTCGCGAACAGCGCTGCCGTCACGTTGCTCATGTGGAAGCCGACGTCCCAGGATTCGGCGCTGAAGACGATGACGAGCGTCGGTGCCAGCGCGGCCGTCGATAGCTTCGGTAACGAGAGCGGCAACAACGGTGCTCGGCTGTTCTCGAGCGCCTGCAGGATCCGGTCCGGGGTTTCGGACGGCACTGGCCGCGTGGAAGGTCAGCCGCTCTCCCGGACCGCGCGGGCGGGCCTCAGCCGCGGAGAGCTCCGCGGCGATCCGATGGAGATCCCGCTCGACGTCCGCGTCGATCGGCGGAACGGCCCGTCGTTCCGGATCGAATCGGAACGGCTCCATGACGCCCCCGTCGGCGTCGCGATGGCGAGCGCCCAGCATGTGCCCGACGAGGTGGACCACGAGCGTCGCCGTATTCCAGCGGACGGCGGCGTCCTCGAGCGAGCGTCGCGGTTCGTTGCGGGGCGCACTGCGGAGGGTGTTCGTCGAGACGATCGCGACGCGAGAGAGCGGCGACGCCAGTCCGGGGACGAACCGCTCCGTGCTCGAGACGAGCGGAACGTCCGTCACGACGAAGACGAAGTCGTACGGCCCCTCGACCATCTGGTGTGTGGCGCGGTCGAGGAACTCCGAGGGCCGTCGCCTGTCATTGTCTGCGAGCGCGACCGCGTCCTCGAGGTAGAACCGCCAGGTAACGTCCGTGACCGACGCGAGTTCGTCGACCGTATCTTCGGCAGCTTGCGTCGCAAACGACTGGAGCCGGCCCGGGTCGGTTCCCGGTGCGTGCGCGACCAGCACCCCCACGTCGATCTGCAGCCCGGTCGCCCCCTCGCACTCGGCTGCCACTAGCGTCGGATCGTCGCGGTCGCCCGATCGAGAACGACACATCGTCCGACGGTTCATCGTGGACGTTCTTAACGGCTGGTGGCGACAGCTCCGTGTGAGTACCGTGCGACAGACAGACCCCGCCCTGCCGAATTCGAGGCGTGTTACAACCGAGAGAGGTCGAACTTCTCCGTGAGGGGAGTCGCTTCGGTGCGATATTTCGTATAGACACCTTCGGCCCACTCGCGTGCGGTCTGTGAATCGGTATCGACGTACGTGCGTAGCAGACCCGTCTCATCGTCGTAGATGCCGACTCCGATTCGGTCGTCACAGAGCGTTAGACCGAACGGGATGTCATCGTGGATCCAAAACGTCAGATTTCCGTTTCCGATGACTGTGCGTGCCCGTTCCGGGTTCGACGTAAGGATCTCCTCGAGTACCGCCGACGGATAGACGGCCTCCGTTTCCATCCCGGCATTGATGCGGTCGGACAACTCGTCTATGTGCAGCGGGTTGATGGTCGCCGGGTCGAGCCCCCGCAACGTCTCAGTCGCTTTCACCAGCGACATGAATCGATTCACCGGGCGATAGGGATCCCCGGGTGCAGCGGTCGTCACGGTCGCGTCCGTGAACGCCGCGATATCGATGTCGATGTCGTGAGCGGCCGCTGTGTGGAGGATGGGGGCGAGTTCCGACGCTGCCTCGATCGTCGACTGAAATTCGGCGACCTCCGCAGCGGTTACCTCACCGAACGGCGTGAGGACGAACTCTCCGTCGGTGCGTTCGATCAAGCCACTGTCCCTGAGCGATCGGGTGAATCGGTGGACGGTCGATCGAGAGACGTTCAGGCGTTGTTCTAACTCTCGTCGATCTATCCCACCTTCCTCGCGGAGCGCGTCGAGTACCGGCTTTTGCCTGACGATTTCGATGAGTCCCTCGGCATCCATTCGCACGCTGATAGTGACTCATGATGATATTAAGTCCATTGGTCAGTTATCGATTTCGCGGCAGTGAGACGGGCAACTCGCTTCTCTGGCCGCTATATCGAGAGAAACTGCACCACCTGCCGAACGTCGTCTCACGATTTGAGACGATGTCACCGGCTGAAATGATCCCACTCGGTTCATATAACCGACTGTCGCGCCTGCTGACTGGTACTGGAGAGGGAATGACAACGGATCCTTCACCGATACCACCAATGGAAAGCAATACACAAGACGTCGATATCGAGGCCGAACGCGCGACGGAAGCAGCGGAAACCGAATCGGGGCTCGAGCCGAACATCGCGGGGGCGCTCTCGTATCTGTTCGGATTTATCACGGGACTGCTCTTCTTCGTGATCGAAGGGGACAACCGGTTCGTGCGGTTTCACGCCGCCCAGAGCATGGTCGTGTCGGGCCTGTTCGTCCTGGCGTATATCGCGGTGAGCGTCGTCGGGACGATCCTCACGATTCTGTTCGCCAGTATGAACACGTTCATCGTCGGGAGCATCATCTCGTTGTTCCTCGGGCTGATCTGGCTGGGACTCGCGCTCGGCGGGTTCGCGATCTGGGCCTACCTCGTAGTCACGTCCTACCGAGGCGAGACGATCCGCCTGCCCGTAGTCGCTGGAATCGCCGACAAGCTGGTCTGAGGTGACGGCGTGCCCACGAATCGGGAGGAAACGGAGAATACGGCAGGACGAGCGAGTGATCGCCGAGCGAATGGGACCGGCGACGATGAGATGGACGGAGTGGGATCGACACCGCCGTTCGAGACGTACGCCGACGACGAGTACGGCTACCGACTCGCGTATCCGACGACCTGGTCCGCGAAGACGGAGCCTGCGGGCGGGGCGTCGTTTGACGACCGGACGGGCTCGGGCGGCGCGACCGTCTCCGTCGACGAGGGCGTCACCCTCACGCTGGCGGACTACGTCGCGGACTTCCTCGAGGCCCTCGAGGTCGACGAGCACGTCCGAACGATCGAGCGCCTCGAGCGCCGAGATAGCGTCCTCGAGACCGGGGAGACGGGTCAGGTGATCGATTACGCCTACTGGGCCGAGCCCGACGGTGAGCGCTGGCGGCTCACGTACCGCTTCGTCCGCGAGGGCAAGACCGGGTACGTCCTCGGAGTGGACTGGAACGACGACGACGGACTCGACGAACTCGCCGCGCGAATCGTCGAGTCGTTCGCCGTCGAAACGAACTGAACGCGGAAGTACGACACGACACATGGACAAATCACGCGGACAATCCGGACTGGATCGATTCCCGAACACGAAACTGACTGCCCGCACCCTGCTGACGCTGGCGGTCGTCCTCTCGGTCGCCCTCGCGGGCTGTACCGGGATGGGCGGAGTCGGTGTCGGTGGAGACGGCGAAAACGATGGAACCGGCAGCAGTACTGGCGACGGTGACGACCTCAACTCGATGGTCGGTGCGGAAGACGACTGGTTCAACCTGAGTCGACCGGGCCACTACGCCTTCGACCTCGCGGGGATGGACGAGGAGACCGGCGAACAGGTCTCCGGGCAACTGGTATACGATATCGAGGACGCTGGCGAGGAGGTGACCGTGAGCGTCGACTACGAGTTCGGCGACGAGCAGTATCAATCGACGATAACCAGTCCCCGTGACGAGGTGATGGGGCAGCTGTTCCTCACACCCGCACACGCGCCGGTCTTGGCCCTCCAGAGCGCCTCCGTGCTCTACTACTTCGAGATGGGCTTTACGAACCCCGCGGTCGGTAACCGCAAACAGACCACCACCGACGAGGGGACCCAGATCACCGAGGTCACGGAGAAACGCTCCTACGCGGGGCTCGAGTGCGTCTTCGTCGAGACGACGGTCGACGGCGAACGCTCCCAGCAGAGCTGTCTCCGCGGCTCGGACGGCGGGAGTGCCCCCTACGTGGCCACCTACACAGAGGAGGGCGAACTCGAGCTCGAGGTCGAACTCGTCGAGTACGAGTCGAACTGAGTCGACTGATCGTCTCGAAGCGCGATCGACGGTACCGGTGTGGCACTGTTCGACCCCCGGCGTCAGTCCAGCGTTCTGGTGATCGATTGGACCGCCTGCCGGTCGTCGAACGAGAGCCGTTCGAACGTCGGCTACTTATCGGCATTATATCACGAAACTTTCTGAGGGGGCCCATATGCACACTGTTACGGCGTTTAGTCGGCAGTTAGTAAATGCCCTCTACTCCGACCGGTCGGTATGCGACTCATTCAGGTCTTCGTTCCCAGCGACGACCACGACCTGGTACGGGAGACGCTCGCGGAGATGGAGGTGGAGTTCGTCTTCAGCGACGCCGACGATCATCGTGACGGGAGTCTGGCGAACATCCCGGTTCCGGCAGGGGCTGTGGACACGGTCCTCGAGCACCTGTACGACGCCGGCCTCGCGGACGACACGTACACCGTCGTCACGGAGGTCGATCGGGCGACCGTGCCGAACGCCGAGGAGCTGACGGACCGCTACGTCGAGGGTCCGAAAGGAAAGCGCGGCGCCTCGCACGCCGAGATTCGCGAGCGCGCGAAGGACCTGACGCCGGATACGGCGACGTACCTCGCGTTCGCCATCGCGAGCGCGATCGTCGCGGTGGCCGGCCTCCTGCTGGACTCCGCCATCGTCATCGTCGGCGCGATGGTGATCGCGCCGTTCGCGGGGTCGACGCTCTCCGCGAGCGCCGGCGCCGTCATCAGCGACCGCGAGATGGTCGTCGACAGCGCCACGTCACAGGTGACGGGGCTCGTCGTCGCCTACATCGGCGCTATCGTGATGAGCGTGTTCTTGCAACAGACCGGGTTCGTGCCGTCGACGCTGGCCGTCGGTCGCGTCGGCCAGGTGAGCGGGTTCGCCACGCCGAACCTTCTGACGCTCATCATCGCCATCGCGGCCGGGTTCGCCGGGGCGCTCGCGCTCGCGACCGACCTTCCCGTCTCGCTGGCCGGCGTCGCCGTCGCCGCGGCCATCGTTCCCGCCGCCGCGGCAGCCGGCATCGGCACAGCCTGGGGCGAGCCGCTCATCGTCGCGGGCGGCATCGTCCTGCTCCTGATGAACATCGTGTTCATCAACCTCACCGCGTACCTTACGCTCATCGCGCTCGGCTACCGCTCGTCGGTCATCAGAAACGTCCGCGAGAACGCCACCGTCTCGCTGCGCACGGGCGCGTACGCCATCATCGTCCTGTTGTTCCTGATCGTCGTGGTGGTGACCGCCTTCGGGACGTACCAGCACCTCGTCTTCGAACAGCAGGTGAACAGCGAGGTCCAGGACGTCCTCGAGGAGCCCGAGTACAGTACGCTGGAACTCGCCGGCGTCGGTACCGAGTACAACGACGGGAGCGCGTTCAGCGACGAGGTCTCGGTGACGGTAACCGTCGGACGCACGAGCGGTCTCGAAGACGAGAAACTGGCGGCGGATCTACAGACCGCGATCGATGCGCAGACGAGCCGATCCGTCCACGTCGACGTTCAGTTCGTCGACTACCAGCGCGCGGCGCCGACCGGAGCGACTGACAGTGGGCGGAGCGCGTGGTGGCCGCTCGACGAGTGGCTGCCGGGCTGGGCAGGCTCCTCAGTTCCGCAGTCGGTGCCACAGGCTGTGGCACTTCCGGCGGATCTTGTTGCAGAACGAGCCGACCCGACGTGACCCTGTGAGGAGCCGCAACGCGCGGATTGACCGACCGAGACGGAACAGACGGAACGGTCGGAACCACGGGACGACGGTGAGGATGAGGAACCAGTTCGAGCGAACGAACGCCCTCGGACCCTGGTCCGACCACCGATAGAGGAGCGCGACGTCGAGGAGGAAGACGACGAGGAGCCACCGGAGGACGCCCCGAACCGTCGTCGCGAGCGATTCGGAGACGACGAGTAGCTCAAAACCGATCGCAACGTCGACGACGAACAGGACGATCCACACGAGCGCCACGATCTCGACGAACGGTGGCCACCAGCGTTCGGCGTCCATCTACTGACTCGTAGCACGTCTCCACTCAAAACCTTGCGTCCGTCGAACGCTCGAGCCGCCCAGAAATCACCTACTCCTGCGAAGTTCGGAACGCGCGGACGGTATCTCGCTTGCCCACCTCGGTATCGATCTCGAGCATCCCCAGCTCGGTAAACACGCGGTTCCAGTCGCGGTGGTAGAGGGGGAAGTCGTCATTGACGTAGCTCACGTCGGGATCGGTCGACTCCGAGTGATCGGTCTGCTCATCGGCCTCGCCCTCGCCCTCGTCTTCGCCTTCGTTTTCGACCGTGATGAGGAGGTCGTCGGTGATCCGAGAGATATCCTCGAGAACCCACTCCGCGTCGGGGTGGAGGTGCTGGAGCGTTTCGACCGAGTAGACGACGTCGAACCGGTCGTCGTCGAAGTCGCCGACGACGCCTTCGATGGTGTCGTGGTAGAACGTGCCGGCGGCGGCGAGGTCGGGGTAGGTCTCTTCCATGACGTCGAACGCGTCGTCGTTGACGTCGATCCCGGTCAGGTCGTCGAAGCCGTGTTCGTGGAGATGTGCGAGGTGCCGACCCGAACTACAGCCGAGCTCGAGGATGGACGCGTCTCGGTCGACAAATTGCACGAGGTGCTCGAGAATCGACTCGCTCCGCTCGTCAGGGCCGTAGTAGGCGTAATACTCCGGGGAGTACTCTCCGGTCCGCTCTGCCCACTGGCGACGGACCTCGTTAGAATTCACGTGTATCATTGCCGGTGAACACCTAAAGTCTACTCGGACTCCGTCTGGTCCTCGTCGGGCGTTGTTCCCCGGTTCGTATCCGCGTCTCGCTCTCGATGCGAAATCAGTCGGCATCGTCGACGCTGGCTTCGTGCGTGAATGCACCGATTGCCTCTCCCTCCGATGGGACGATCACGAGCCGGGAACCGAAAGGTTTCCCTCACTCCGATAACCGAGGGCCTACGTATCTCGCACTCGGAGTACGACTGTCGAATGACGATCGAATCGCCGCCCGGCGGCCGTGACGTTCGGGAAACCGTCCGCTTCTATCTCCTGGATCACCGGACTGCGCTGGGAAAGACGATCGACATCACGCTGTTGGTACTCAACCTCGTCTTCGTCGCCGTCTTCGTCGCGGAAACCTATCCGCTCTCCGTCGAGCTTCAGTCTCGGCTCTGGCAACTCGAGATAGCGATCGCCGTCGTGTTTCTGATGGAGTACGTTCTTCGACTCTACGGTGCGGCGAATCGCCTCGAGGAGGCCACCGATCCCTACACCGTGGTCGACCTGATCGCAATTCTTCCGACGTTCCTCGTGGTGTTGCTGCCGGGCGTCGCGATGGTCGCCAACGTCGGCTTCCTGCGCGTGGTTCGGGTCGTCCGTGTCCTCCGATTTTACCGCTTTACGCAGGACGCGGAGTTCTTCTTCGGGACGATTTCGGATAACGCCTTACGCGCGCTGCAGTTGCTGTTGACGGTGCTGGTGCTCCTCTTCGTCTCTGCGGGCCTGTTCTACAGCGCGGAACACGTCGTCAACCCCGACGTCAGTACGTTTGGCGACGCGTTCTACTTCGTCGTGGTAGCGCTGTCGACCGTCGGATTCGGCGATATCGTTCCGATTACGACCGCGGGACGGTGGGTCACGGTGGCAGCGATCCTGGCCGGTATCATCGTTATCCCGTGGCAGGCGAGCAAGATCATCCGCGAGTGGAGCCATAGGGAGAAGATCAACGTCACGTGCCCGAACTGTGGGCTCTCGTATCACGACCGCGATGCGTCACACTGCAAGGCGTGTGGCCACGTCATCTATCAGGAGCACGACTCGCGCGAGTAGACCGAAACCGGAAACGGATCGTCCCGACTCGGAGACCACAGAGCTAAGACAACGACTCGAGGGTTTACTTCCGTTCTGTACGCGCGTTTTCCTCCTGCCGCTGTGCAACGAGCGATTCGTCACTCCCGCGCTCGGGAGCACGAGTTGTCACCGGTACGTCGACTGTCGATACAACAGGGGCTGAATGGCACCGGATTGCCGGGGATGAGAGGCGTGAACGAGAGCAGATTGCCGGATTTCGAGTGGGTTCTCTCAGCTGTATCCCCGGATTCGGCCCCTCTGTCTGAAGGTATGGGCACTCTCTTCCTGGTATCTGCGGTCCGAGAATACAGCCGTCGAGGAGGGATACGACAAATGACGAAAACCCACTCGAAAAAATATGAGTTATCAGTCTGGAGTCGAACGAATGCAATACCGACCCACACCGATCAATAATGTCTGGCAAATACGACCTCGTAATCGTCGGCGGAGGTATCAGTGGTGCATCACTTCTATACACGACCGCGAAGTTCACTGATATCGACTCGATCGCGCTGATCGAGAAGGAATCGGAGATCGCAGCGATCAACTCCCACCACACGAACAACTCCCAGACCCTCCACTTCGGGGATATCGAGACCAACTACACGCTCGAGAAGGCCGAAGAGGTCAAAGAGGGGGCGGAACTCCTCGCGGGGTATCTGGAGAACACCGATCCGGACCGGGAGATGCACGCCAAGCGCAGCAAGATGGTGCTCGGCGTCGGTGACGAGGAGGTCGCGGAACTCGAGCAACGGTACGAGGACGACGGCTTCGGCGACCTCTACCCGAAGCTTCGACCGATCGGTCGCGAGGAGATCGGCGAGATCGAGCCGAAGGTCGTCGAGGGCCGCGATCCCTCGAAGGACATGCTCGCGCTGCAGACGCCGGACGGCTACGTCGTCGACTACGGCGAGACGACGAAGTCGTTCGTCGCCGAGGCCGAGGAGGAGGCGAACGTCGATGTCT
The DNA here is from genome assembly GCF_020405225.1 of Natrinema sp. DC36. Lineage (NCBI taxonomy): Archaea > Methanobacteriati > Methanobacteriota > Halobacteria > Halobacteriales > Natrialbaceae > Natrinema > Natrinema sp. DC36. Next base: position 2,981,300 of record NZ_CP084472.1, on the reverse strand, counting down.
TCACCGGCACGGAAGTCACGGACATCACGCCGACGCTGGACGGCTACACGATCGAGACGGACGACGGCCGCTTCGACTGTGACGCGACCGTCGTCGCGGCTGGCTCGCACAGCCTCCAGATCGCGAAGGAACTCGGCTACGGCCAGGACAAGGTCCTGCTCCCCATCGCCGGGAGCTTCTTCCTCGCGGACGACCTCCTGAACGGGAAGGTTTACACGCTCCAGATGAAGAAGCTGCCCTTCGCCGCCGTCCACGGCGACGCGGACGTCCACGACGCCTCGATCACGCGGTTCGGGCCGACCGCGAAGCTCGTCCCGACGCTCGAGCGCGGCCGTATCACGACCGTCAAAGACTTCCTCGACGTGTTCGGACTGAACGCGGCGGCGTTCCTGAGCTACGCCAACATCCTCTCGGATCGGATCCTCCTGCCGTACGTGCTCCGGAACCTCGTCTACGACCTCCCGAACGTCGGCCGGAAACAGTTCCTGCCCCACGTCCAGAAGGTCGTCCCGAGCGTCGAACTCGAGGACATCGAACGTGCCAAGGGCTACGGCGGCGTCCGCCCGCAGATCGTCGACACGAAGAACAAGTCCCTCGATATGGGCGAGGCGAAAATCGTCGGCGACGACGTCATCTTCAACATCACGCCGTCGCCGGGCGCTTCGACGTGTCTCAAGAACGCGATGCGGGACACGCACACGGTGCTCGAGTTCCTCGGCGACGAGTACGAGTTCGACGAGTCGGCGTTCCGCGAGGAGACGATCGACAACTTCCCGCGCGGCGACGACTCCGACGGACCGAAGGCGGTCAAACCCAGCGCCGACGACTGACCGCCCGGACACAGCGAGACGGAAACGGACGTACTACCGGACGTTATTCGGATTTTTCGCCCGTTCCTTTCCCCATCCGTTCGCTATAGTCCCAGCTGTAGACCGCTCGCGGCTCGAGTCGGATGCGAACCTCGTCGCGGTCGTCGTCGAGCAATCGCCGTGCGAGCGGGGACCCCGTCCCGCCGAGGTATCGCTCGATGAGGTCTCGCAAGACCGTCTTGTCGCTATCGGACGAGAGTTCGACGGTTCCGTTCCCCCTGATCCCGCGGTAGGGGACGTCGTTGGTCGAGATGTCGAAGGCGACTTCGGGATCGTGTCGGAGGAAGCGTACTACGTCCGCGTTCGCCCCCGTCGCACACTCGAGCGCGCCGTCGCGATAGCGGTACCACAGCGTGACGAGCCACGGCGAGTCGTCCGGCCGTCGGGTGGCGATTCGGATCGGGATCGTCGCCTCCTGCAGGAACTCCTCGACCTCGTCTTCGGTCCACGTTCCGCGGAAGTCGGTCATGTCCGGGTACACGTGGCGGAGTCCGAAAAAGCCGACCGGACGGTAGTCGCTTCGGCGCGATCGACGTTCACGGATCGATCGGCCTCATCGCACTCGTCGACTCGTTCCTCGCTGACTCGTTCGCACTCGAGTCCGCTGTGCCGAACAGGTCCGTCTGGAAGGTTCGTTCGTACGAGATGAACTCGAGCGGAACCGTACGTTCGACGCCGCCGTACTCGAGGGTCGCGTCGAAGTCGACGGTCAGATTCGACGTCTCGTCGTTCCGAAGGTGCGTGACCCACCACTCGTCGAGCCTGGAGTTATTGATGGCCGCAGTCGCCTCGAGCGGTTGCGTACTGTCGGGCTCCAGCACGGTCTGTTCGGCGGCGGTTCCCCGTCCGACGACGATTCCGTTCAACTGGACCGTGTACCTGATTTCCGTGAGCGGTACCGGGATCGGCGTCGGGTTGGTCACCGTCGCTGACGCGTCGATCGGCGTTCGGTTCACGGTGGCGTTCCCCCACGCCGCGTTCGTGTCGTTGACGACCATCACCGTCCGGCCGAACGCCTGAAACTCCTGACTTTCGTTCGTTTCGAGTGGCTCGAGCAGGTCCGTGTGGACCGTCCGGGTTTGCGTCCAGTCGTCTGCCGGGAGTTGGATGCCGGCGTAGTCGACGACCACGTCCGGTTCGACGCGTACCGTCGTCGTCTCGTTGTTGTTGATGTGGGAGGCCCACCACGCCGGGATCTCGTCGTTGTCGAGCCACGTCGAGACGGTGACGGTGCTCTCGTCGCCAGCGAGGTGGACGCGGTTTTCCTGCTCCGTCGCGAATTCGATGTCGTTCATCGAGACCGTGTACGAGACGTCCGCCGCGGCGTCGCCGACGCGGAGCAACAGCGGATTGTCGACGCCGATCCGCGTTTCGACTTCGGTTCGGTCGTTCGTGACGGTTCCCCACTCGTTGTCGACCGATTCGACCTGCGGGCGGTCCACGGCGAGGACGCCGTAGGCCGCGGTTGCGACGAGCAGGACGACTGCGACGAAAATCACGATTCCCGTTCTACGACGGACCATCTGCCGACGCTTCCACGCGGCCGTAGTTCCGGCGTCGCGTTACACGTTCATGCCATTGAAATCCGGGGCGATCGATCGCTCGGTGCTCGAGCCACGCGGAACGCCGTGACGGCGCGGGTCATCCGTCGACGACGGGAAACGAGCGCTCACTCCAGCGCCGCGGGGCCGTCCTCGATCGTCGCGGCGCTGACGACGGCGTCGTCCGGCGTGTAGAAGACGACGCCGGTCGCCTCGAATTGAAACGGCGGCAGGTGTGACTGGGCGCGCTTTGCCTCCCGCAGGAAGGTCGGCGCGATGCGGTTCGGGGTGTCCTCGAGTTGTCGGTCGGTGGCGAGCTCGCCCAGCATCTCGCGGTCCGTACCCCCGGTCGGGAGAATCGACCATGGGAGAGGGAGCTTCATCGCCAGCGAGACGAGCGGGTTCCGCATGTCCGCGTGGAACCCCCACCACGGACTCAGGTAGACTCGGTGCTCGGCCCCCTCGAGATACTCGGCGACGAGGCCGCCCGTGCTGTGGGTCAGCAGCCGATAGTGTTCGAGGTCGTCGACGTACTCCGCGACGGGCTTCACCCACTCCGTTCCGAAGTCGGTGACGACGGTCGGAATCTGAAAGACGGTGACGCGGTAGTCGGCCTCGACGAGCCGATCGACGAGCCACCGCACGTTCTCGTGTTCGATCCGGTTCCCCCACCCCAGCACGAAGACGAGGTCGCGCTTTCCGGCCCGATTGAACGTTTCGCGTCGCATACACGCGCGGACGAACAACGTCCACATAGACGTACCGGTGCGTTCGGTCGCGATCGGTCGCTCCGCGGCCCTGGACCCGCGTACTCCGTCGCGGCACGCTCGCTCCGGTGGACCCCGACGGAGTGGTGCCGGCCCGTTTCCGCGAGGCGAACTACTATATCTATCTCTGATATGTGTTAGCATATCATGGAAGGGGAAGAACGATCCGCCGATTACGTGATCGTCGGCGCGGGGCCGGCGGGATGTGTGCTCGCGAACAGGTTGTCGGCTGACGCCGACACCGAGGTACTGCTGCTCGAGGCCGGGACGCCGGACGAGAACCGCGAGATCGGCATTCCGGCGGCGTTCTCGGACCTGTTCCAGTCGGGAGTCGACTGGAACTATCACACCGCGGCCCAGTCGGAACTCAACGACAGGGAACTCTACTGGCCCCGCGGGAAGACGCTGGGCGGCTCGAGTTCGATCAACGCGATGATCTACGTACGCGGCCAGCCCGAAGACTACGATCACTGGGCGGACCTGGGAAACGACGGCTGGGGGTACGAGGAAGTTCTTCCCTCTTTCATGCGGGCCGAAGACAACGAGCGCGGCCCCTCGGATTCCCACTCGATCAGCGGGCCGCGCCACGTCGCCGACCTCCGGTCGCCGAACGAACTCAGCGAGGCGTTCGTCGATGCCGGACGGGCGGTCGGCCTGCCCCACAACGAGGACTTCAACGCCGGCGAGCAGGACGGGGTCGGCTTCTACCAGGTCACCCAGAAGGACGGCCGTCGCCACAGCGCCGCCGACGCGTACCTGAAACCGGCGCTGGATCGGCCGAACCTGACCGCGGTGACGGGAGCGCGAGTGACGCGGGTCCGCTTCGATGGGACGAACGCCGTCGGCGTGGAGTACGCTCGAGACGATGCCGACGGGAGTCCCGCGACGGTCGATGCGACCGAGGAAGTCATCCTCTCGGCCGGTGCCGTCAACTCGCCCCACTTGCTCATGCTCTCCGGCGTCGGCCCGGCGGACCACCTCGCGGAACACGGTATTTCCGTCGTCGAAGACCTCCCCGGCGTCGGTCGAAATCTGCAGGATCACCTGCAGGTCGGGGTCAACTACGCGTGCGAGAAACCGATCACCCTCGCGGACGCGGACTCGATCCGGAACCTCCTCACGTTCCTGGTGTTGAAGACGGGACCGCTCACCTCGAACATCGCCGAAGCGGGCGGCTTCGCGACCGTCACCGAGGACGCCGACCGGCCCGATATCCAGTTTCACTTCGCACCGTCGTACTTCGTCGATCACGGGTTCGACAACCCCGACGGGCACGGCTTCTCCCTGGGCGCGCTCCGGCTCCGTCCCGACAGCCGCGGCCGGATCGCGCTCGAGTCCGCCGACCCCTTCGACGAACCGGCCATCGACCCGCAGTATCTGACCGAGGGCGACGATCTCGAGGTGCTTCTCGAGGGGCTCAAACTGGTCCGGGAGATCCTGCAGGCGGAGCCGTTCGACGAGTATCGCGGGGCGGAGGTCCTCCCCGGCTCCGACGTGCAGAGCGACGAGGGGCTGATCGAGCACATCCGCGAGACGGCCGAGACGCTGTACCATCCCGTCGGTACCTGCAAGATGGGCGACGACGACACGGCCGTCGTCGACGACCGGCTCCGGGTCCGCGGGCTCGAGGGGTTGCGCGTCGTCGACGCCTCGGTGATGCCGACGATCACGAGCGGCAACACGGACGCGCCGACGACGATGATCGCCGAGAAGGCGGCCGATTTCGTTCGGAACGGTGCCTGATCGATGTCGGGCAGTCGTTCACGCTGCCCTGAAAGTGGTGTATCAGTAACTATTTCTTCGCACCCGCCCAAGGGTCAGGAGAGCCAACAGGCTCGAGACACTATGAACGTCGATGAATTCGTCAGCGCGAACGAACCGAAAGACGGCGGCGAGACCTTCCAGCTCGAGAACGGCAAGCTACTGGACGTCGACCTCGACGGTTCGGTAACTGCCAAGGCCGGATCGATGATCGCGTACGACGGGGATATCTCCTTCAAGGGGAAGTCCTCCGCCGAAGGCGGAATCACCGGCTTCCTCAAGGAGAAAGCCACGAGCGAGGGAACGCCGGTGATGGAGGCGACCGGAACGGGTCATCTTTATCTGGCGGATCGGGAGAAGAAGATCCAGATCCTCGAACTCGACGCCGGCCAGTCGATCTCGGTCAACGGGAACGACGTGCTCGCGTTCGAGTCGAGCGTGAACTACGAGATCCGAACCATCAAGAGCATCGCCGGCTTCTCGGCTGGCGGCATGACCAACGTCTTTCTCGAGGGTCCCGGCAGCGTCGCGATCACGACCCACGGCGAGCCGCTGGTCCTGACACCCCCCGTCAGAACCGATCCCAGTGCGACCGTCGCCTGGAGCGGGACCACCCCCGGCAGTCACGTCGACGGCGCCCTCTCGAACATGATCGGGCAGTCCTCGGACGAGACCTACCAGCTCGAGTTCACCGGCTCGGAGGGTTTCGTCGTCGTCCAGCCCTACGAGGAGCACGCGCCACAGCAGTAGCAGGCCGTATTGCCATCACACCGTATCACGTATCACCGCTCGACCGGTACGCGTTCCTATACGAGTTCTATGAGACGACGAGCGCTCGGCGCGATTTCGGCCGCGGTCGCACTGACACTCCCCTGGGTCGCCGTAGTGGTGGCTACCGATCTCCTCCCCTGGCTCGCGACGGCCCTCGGGTTCGACTATCGAGCACCGGCTGCGCTCCGAACGCTCTCGACGCTCAGCACGGTGATCGTGACCGGAGTCGCCGTCCTCGGTGCGGCGTTCCTCCTCGCGTGGGCCGCCGAAACCGCCGAAAAGGACGTGCCACAAGCGTTCGCGATCGCGGTCCTCGCCGTGTTGGCGGTCGCGCCAGAGTACGCCGTCGACGCCCTCTACGCGTGGAACGCGGGCGTGTTCGCGGGAACCGAACGAGGAGTCGAGGCCGGCAACCTGGCGGTCGCCAACATGACCGGCGCGAACCGGATCCTCATCGGCATCGGCTGGGCCGGCGTCGCTCTCTTTACGATCTTCCGCCGGGGGTCGTCGGCCGATCCCGCCGTCGAGAACCGCCCCGGCTTCCTCACCGACGTCGTCATCCTCGATCGAGAAATCGGCCTCGAGATCGTGTTTCTCCTCATCGCGACGCTCTGGGCGTTCCTCGTCCCGCTCAACGGCGGGATCGACATCTTCGACATGCTGTTTCTAGTCGGCCTCTACGTCTGCTACATCGCGGTTATCCTCCGCGGCGAGGTCGAACCGGACATGGACCACGTCGGCGTGCCGGCGTACCTTCAGGGCTTCTCCAGACCGGGCCGAATCGCGACCGTCCTCGTGCTCTTCGCCTACTCCGGCGTGATGATCTTCACCGCCGTCGAGCCCTTCGCACACGGGCTCGAGGAACTCGGCGAGAGCGTCGGTATCCCCTCCTTCTTCATGATTCAGTGGATCGCGCCGCTGGCCTCCGAAGCGCCGGAGCTCATCGTCGTCGTCTACCTGGTGAACAAGGCGCGCTCGACGGCGGGCTTCAACGCCTTGATCTCGTCGAAGCTCAACCAGTGGACGCTACTCATCGGGACGCTCGTCGTCGTCCACTCCCTCGCGCTGGGTCGCTACGGCGTCCTCGCCTTCGACTTCAAGCAATCCGCGGAGATCTGGCTGACCGCCGCCCAGTCCTTCTTCGCCGTCTCGCTGCTGGTCCGGTTCGAAATCTCGGTCAGGGAGGCGCTCGTCCTGCTCGTCCTGTTCCTCTCGCAGGTCCTCCTCGAGTTCGCCATCATTCGGGAGTACGTTTCGCTCCCCGTCTCGAGTACGGAACTCCTGCTCGTCTACACCGCGATCTACATGGTCCTCGGGACGGCGCTGTTCGTCAGCCGGCGACGAGCGTTCGGTCGTCTCGTGCGGCGAACGGCGGGGACCATCGGCGACGCGATGCCGATGGGTGGAGACCGTCCGGCCAGCGTCGACGACTGAATCGGCCGGCCACAGACCGATACTTCTCGGCGTGGTATCGTCCGCGTGGATGCTCTCGAGCGACGCACTGTTTTCGGACGCGGTGCTCACACCGGTGTTCGCGATCGCCCTCGCGCTGGTTCATCTCTTTGCCGGCCGACTGGGCTTCGGCGGTCGGTTCCCGCGGAGCCGATGGCTGTCGATCGCCGGCGGCGTCTCGGTCGCTTACGTCTTCGTCCACCTCCTGCCAGAGGTCGGTGAGGCAGCGGCGACGCTCGCGGAACACGGGAACCCGACCGTCTTCGCCGAACACCACGGCTACCTGATCGCGCTCCTCGGGTTCGTCACCTTCTACGGCCTCGAGCACCTCGCTCGACGGTCGAATACCGATTCGGACGGAATCGTCAAATTGGCCGGAACCGACGTCTTCTGGATCCACGTCGGATCGTTCGCCGCCTACAACGCGATCGTCGGCTACCTCCTGTGGGACCGTGAACTCGGCAGTGTCCTCCTGTTTACCGTCGCGATGGCGCTGCACTTCCTCGTCACGGACGACAGCCTCCGAGACCACCACGGGAAGCCGTATCACCGCCGCGGACGGTGGGTGTTGTCCGCATCGGTGCTCGCCGGCTTCGCCGGCGGCTACGTCCTCGAGGACACCGAACTCCTCATCGCGGTGTTCGTGCCGTTTCTGGCCGGCGGGATCATCCTCAACGTGATCAAGGAGGAGCTGCCGTCGGATCGGGAGAGCCGATTCTGGGCGTTCGCCGGCGGTGCGGCGGGCTACGCCGCGCTGCTGTTGTTCGTGTAAGCTCGCCGCCGCAAACGGGACCGTTTTATCGCTCCACCGTAATCTCCCGCTATGAAGCTTCGCCGGCCGCGCCGTCCGCAGGACTTCCGACTCGCGGACTCGGCCCAGCAGATCGTCGGCGGATTCCTGCTCGCCGGTCCGTTCGTGGTCACCGAAGAGGTCTGGACGCTCGCGGGGAACATGCACGACCTGCAGGCGCTGGCGATCGTCGCTATCGTCTTCACTATCGGCTACGCGGCGCTGTACAAGGCGGACACGACCAGAGACGCGGACGACGAACAGGAAGTCGCCGGGATTCCGATCCGTTTCATCTCGCTGATGCTGGTCACCTTCGGTTCGGTCACCATCCTCGCGCTCCTGTTCGGTGCTCCCGAGACGTTTCTCGAGCCCGAGACGAACGGCGAGTTCGCCGAGGTCACGTTCAAAGCCGTGGCCGTGGGCTCGGTCTTCAGCGTCATCGGCGCGGCGACGGCCGACAGCATCTTCGCGAAGTAACGGCGCTCGCCTGCCCTCGACGTTAGAGGTGCGAGTCGTCGTACGACTCCTTGGATCGCTCCGCGTGGGAGTTCCCGCAGGCGCTACACTCGAGTCGTTCCATGTTGTCCATCGAGACGTCGAGCGAGCCGCAGTTCGCACAGTAGTAGCCGTACTGTTCCTCGTGGCCCTCGTCTTCGTAGGTGATGAAAAACGGTGCCGCGGTGCCGGATTTCTCCCCGTCACGGGCGATGTACACCGTCTTTCCGTCGTCGCTCGTCGCCGTCAGGTGACCGTCCGTCGTCTCCGTTTCGGGAAATTCGTCCACCTCCGCGTCCTCCGCATCCGATTCGTCTTTCGCCATCTTCTCATCACCCGACTCATCCGCCCGCGACTCCGTCGGGAGCTCCACGTCGATATCCGAATCCGTGTATACGTACTTTACCAGGGACTCGCCGGCGACCTCGATACGGCGGTCGCCGTCGTGCTCGAGACCGAACCGTTCGACGAACTGGTGGCCCTCGGTGTTGGCCTCGAGGACGGTGACGCAGACGTGATCGGCACCGCCGTCGCGGAGCGCCTCGGTCGCGGTCTCGTACAGCTCCGTTCCGATACCCTTGCCTCGGTGCTCGGGGTCGACGAACAGCCAGTTCACCTCGCCCCACTCGTCCTCGAGGCGTCCCTCGACGAAGCCGGCGATGGCCGTACCTTCGATCCCCTCGCCGGTTTCGACGAGGTGAAGCAGGGTGTTCTCGTCGTCGATCTTCTCGGCGATGGCCTCGTCGGCGAACTGACCGTCGGTAATCCCGTCGATCTGCTGTGGACTGAGCCTGAACGAGCTCGTCATCGAACTGTCCACGACCTCGCGAATCCGCTCGGCCTCGTCGGGTTTCGGTTCCCGAATTTCCATACTGGATGAACGGTCCCGTTCCGGATAAGATGGCTGCCGGCGGAAACAAGCGACGCTCCGAGTCTGCCCGGCCGTGAGTGAGTTATTCCCCACCACCGCTGCCGGTGACGACCACCGGACGGTCCGAACTGAGAATGATTCCCTGGGTCGTGCTGCCGAAGATCGCTTTCCCGACCGGCGAGCGCTTTCGGCCGCCGAGGACGATCGAGTCGACGTCGTAGGCCTCGGCTTCCTCGAGGATGTCGTCTTCCGTGTCGCCGCTGTCCTCGAGGATCGTCACCTCGATGCCGGCGGCCTCGAGGGTCTCCTGTGCGCGGCGGACGGAGCCGATCCGCGAGGCCGACTTGAACTTCTCGAACTCCTGTGGGAGGTCGTCGCTGTCCTCGGTGAAGACGAACAGGAGGTAGGCCTCGACCGACTCCGCGGCGTTCGGCAGTGACGTTACGTATTCGGCCTGCGCCAGCGCACGCTCCTCGGTCGTATCGACCGGGATTAACACGCGATACATGGCCCGACGTTCGGATGGGGTGACAATAAAACCCGCTTTGAGTCCCGCTGTTTCGGAGACGGTCGGGCGACTATCACTGTTTGCAACCGATCGCACAACCGCCGTCCGATCAGTCCTCGTCGGGTTCCGCTTCCTCGGCTTCGCTTTCCGTTGCTTCCTCGTCGGGTTCCGCTTCCTCGGCTTCGCTTTCCGTTGCTTCCTCGTCGGGTTCCGCTTCCTCGGCTTCGCTTTCCGTTGCTTCCTCGTCCTCGTCGGTTCCACCGGTCGATTCCTCGTTCGCGTCGCTTTCGCCTTCGACCTCGATCTCCGCTTCGACCTCGATCGTCAGCCCGTTCGCCTCGAGTTCCCCCTCGAACTCGCGCTGGTCGCCGACTTCGATCTCGAGTTCGTTCGAGTCCACTTCCACTTCGACCTCCACGTCGACGGTGACTTCTGCGTCGTCCATACGCGTCGTTCGCTCGGCGTCCCTAAAGGAATATCGCGCGCTCTCGGTGACCGGATTCGACCGCTCGATCTCGGAGGCGGCAACTCGGTCCGGAACGTACTTTTAGGCTGGCCGAAAATAGGGCGTATGACCGATCCCGTCCGAGTAACGCTCGAGGGACACGACGAATCCGCCTCCGTTCGCGTCTACGACGACGAGGGCGACGTGTCGACCGACGACGCGACGTTTCGATTCAGCGTCGACGGCGGAAGCGAGGGGGGCTCGAGCAGCGACGAAACCGATGCGACTGATGAAACCGATGAAACCGACGGGATCGCCCCCGAACGGCCGGCGACGGCGAGCGACGACACCAGACGCATCGCTCCGCTCGCGGCCGTTCCGACGGACGGAACGCTTCGGTGCGAGGCTCGGTCCGGGAATCGGGGAACCGAACTGATCCTCCGGCGGACGGGCGACGAGGTGTCCGCGTGGCGGAACTCGTGTCCGCACAGGCCGACTGTTCGACTCGATCCCGGCCCCGGCGCGATCGTCCGCGACGACCACCTGGTGTGTCACGAACACGGCGCGCGCTTCGAGTGCGGTGACGGCGTCTGCACGGCGGGACCGTGCCGCGGTGCGACGCTCGACTCCGTCGCCGTGATCGTTCGCGATGAGACCGTCTACCTGGCCGACGATCGATTCGATTCGTGCCACCGACTGGACGAGCCGGTCGCGTGATCGGCCCGACCGACTTGTTCGGTCGCGACGCCGCCTATCGATACCTGTGTACAAACGAGTACATTCAGTTTGAATAACCGTATACTTCTTTTCCGACTCCCTCCAAACAGGTGTATGTCTCCACCGATCGAGGATGCGATCACCATTCTGCTAGTCGAACCCAACCCCGGCGACGCGCGGCTGTTCTCAGAGTCGTTCGAGGACGCGAACATCGCGAGCGACATTCACACGGTCACCGACGGCGAAGCGGCGCTCGATTTCGTCCACCAGCGCAACGACCACGCGGAGAGCCCGCGTCCGGACATGATTCTGCTGGATTTCCAGCTCCCCGATGTTGACGGCGCTGATATCCTTTCTGAACTCAAGTCCGAACGGGCGCTCCGATCAATCCCTGTGATCGTACTGACGAGTTCGGCGTCGGAGGAGGACATCGCCCGTTCGTACGACCTCCACGCGAACGCGTACGTCCAGAAACCGGTCGAACCGGACGAATTCATCGATCTCGTCCGCTCGTTCGAAAATTTCTGGCTGACTTTCGTTCGTCTCCCCGGCGAACAGCTCTCCTAGCCGGTCGGAACCGACGCGCTCGAGGCCGTTACGACTCGAGCAGGTCCGGTAGCGCGTTGATCGACTCGAGGATCGCCGCCGCGCCCTCGCGCTCGTACTTCTGCCGTCCCTCCTCGCCCGTCAACCCGCCGGTCAGCACGCCGATACCGCGGTAGTCCCGGGTCGGATCGGCGTCGCCGGCGTTGACCGCCGTCCGGATATCGTCCAGCGTGTCGCCGACGAAGACGACCGACTCGGCGTCGAATCGCTCCGCGAGCGTCGTCAACGCCCGCGGGTGGGGCTTCCCTTCTTCCCAGTCGTCCATCGTAAAGCGGTGCTCGATCGGAATCGCGTCGTCGAGCCCGACTCGATCGAGCGCGATCTCGGCTTCGGCTTCCGGTCGCCCGGTCAGGACGCCGACGTCGTACCCCTCGAGCAGCCGATCTCTCGCGTCGGCTTCGAGCAACACCGGCTCGTCGTGGATAAACCCGCGCGTTTCGCGCTCGAGGTCGGGTTCGCCGCCCTCGAGCCCGCGATAGAGATCGTCGCCGAGGTACAGTTGCTGAAAGACGTCGCGGAGTCGCTCGCGGTCCCAGCGGTTCGTCACGCGCTGGGTCGCCCGCGCGCCGATCGCCTCGCGGACGACGGTTTCGGCCGCCTCGAGGCCGCCGCCCGCGGTGGCGATCCCGTCGGTGTATTCCTCGAGCGACTCGCGATAGCCTTCCTCGGTCGCGAGGATGTAGAGCGCGGCGGCGTCCGTCAGCTCCCAGTCGTTGTTGAACCCGCCCGCGTCTTTGAACAACTGAATGTCGTCCTTCCGGATCGTCCGGTCGTAGACCGTGTCGACGGATTCGACGATCGCCCGTCGGTAGGAATCTGCAACGTCGACGAGTACCCCGTCGATATCGAGGACGACGGCATCTGCGTTCATAGCCGTCCGAACGGGCCGACGGGGATAAAAGAGACCGATTTCAAAGCCCGCCGAGTCCCACGACCCACGCCGCCAGGACGAACAGACCGATCGCGTAGAGCACGTCCGCCCAGAGCCACGAGAGCAGGTTCGCAATGTAGATTACGACGACGATCGGAACGCCGAGCAACACCCTCGGCGACCCCCGCCACTCGGCGCGCGACCGAGTCCAGAGCACGTTCGCGTCCCCCCTGCTCGGAAACGCGTGCATCCCGATCGAGAGTCCCAGCCAGCCGAGGACGGTTGCGGCGGCGATCGTCCCGTTCGAGACGGTTTGGAGATCACCGACCGTCGCGACGAGCGCTGCGAGACTCAGGAACGCAGCGAACGCGACCACCGTGTTGACGAGAAACGGCGCGACGCTGACGACGAACGACGCCCGATACCGATCGGGCGTGACGTGTCGGACGTACCCCGGCGGATCGCCAAAGCGGAAGTACGCGACCTCGAGGACGGGAACCCCGACGAGATCGCAGGCCTGTTTGTGGGCGAACTCGTGGACGACGACGCCCGGAACCGTAAAGAGCCGGAACAGGAACCGAACGAGGGCGACGATACCGACGAGTACCGCCGCCAGCACCGCAATGGCGACCGCGATTACGACGGCGTAAGTGACGTACTCGGCGTTCACGATTGTTGAACTGTCCCGCGTCAAGATAATTCATTCGTGCTGGCCTCACGGTTGTGTCGGTCTCACACACGCATCTGGCTTACGAACGTACCAATTTCACGCGCGTCTGACTCACAGTCGTACCGGTTTATCACGGTCACTCGGGCAGCGCTCGAGCCACGTACAGCGTCCCCGCCGCGATCGTCTTCCGTTCGACCGGTACTGCGGGCTGATCACCGCCCAGCGTCGTAAACAGGAAATCGGCGTCGGCATTGCGGGCCACCTCGAGCGCCGGCCGGTGAAGTTCCGGCGGCAGGTTCCGCGCGTACACCACGTCTGCGCTCGCGTAAATCGCGGGGTCGGGATCGACGATATCGTCGCGGACGAACCGCACTCCCTCCGGCACGTCGCGGTCGTGGATATCGGTCGCGGTGACCGATACTCCCCGTTCCGCGAGCGCTCGAGCGGGGTCGGTCCGGCGGCCGATCCCGACCTCGACGGCGCGCTCGTAGCGCGCGAGGTGATCGTTCATCGTCTCGAGATTCCGGCGAGAGTGGGCCACGGCGGGACGTTTATGCCACCCGCGGCCATAGCCCTTGCTATGCTCGTCGATATCGTGCCGGTCGGCAACGTCCCCGCCGAGGTCAAGCGGGCGGCCTCCACCGCGTTGCGATCGGTCTACGACTGCGACGTGTCGGTCAACGACTCGCAGTCGGTCCCCAACGGCGCTTACGACTCCGATCGGAACCAGTACTCCGCCGAGACGTTCATTCAACTCGCCGAACGGGTCGGCCGCGGCACGAAAAACATCGCAATCACCCCTCACGACCTCTTCTACCGACGGCGCAACTACGTCTTCGGACTGGCCTACCTCGACGGCAGCGGGAGCGTCGTCTCCACCTATCGGCTGCAGACCTCGAGCGACGGCGGCTTCTCGAACCAGAGCGCCGCCGACATCTTCGAGGATCGCGTCCGCAAGGAGATCGTCCACGAGATCGGCCACACCTACGGCCTCGAGCACTGCGACAACAACCGCTGCGTGATGAACTTCTCGCCGACGGTCCGTGAGGTCGACATCAAAGAGGAGAACCTCTGTGGGAGCTGTCAGCGGCTGATTAGCTAATTCCGAGTATCAATTCTTGACGCGGTACGACTGCCGAATTCCGAGCCGACGACCTACGGCGCGTAGTAGTACTCGCCCTCGCTTTTCTGCTGGCTATCCAGCTGCGAGTCGGGCTTGTTGATCCGCGGCCGGGAGGTGCGCTCGTCCCGGCGGAAGGTAACCTCGAGGTTCGCGAGGAACTCGTTCATGCCGTCGCGCATCGGTTGTGGCTGGCCGGCGTGACCCTGAACCGCGGGTTCGCCGTCGAAGACCATGAGGCGATCGGCGAGCAGATCCATCATGTAGATGTCGTGGTCGATAACCATCACGGTGGCGTCTTGCTGTTCGGCGTAGCGCCGAATCGCCTTGGAGGCCTGGACCCGCTGTTCGACGTCGAGGTGGGCCGAGGGCTCGTCGAGCAAGTAGAGATCGGCCGAGTCCGACAGGCAGGCCGCGATGGCCACCCGCTGGCGTTCGCCGCCGGAAAGGTCCGACAGGTTCTGCTCCATGATCCGCTCTAACTGGAGCGGCTGGGCGATCTCGGTGTTCCAGTACGAGGAACCGAACTGGTCCGTGATCGACGAGAGGAACGCGTCGACCCGCATGTGCTGGTCGATCGTGACGTACTGGGGCTTGTAGGAGATATCGAGATCGAGGTCGGTGTCGCCGCCATCGGGCGTGAGGTTCCCGGTGAGCAACTTCGCGAACGTCGACTTCCCGATCCCGTTCGGACCGACGACTCCCAGCACTTCGTTCTCACGAATCGCGCCGCCCTCGACCTCCAGCGTGAACTCGCCCTCGCCGTAGCTCTTGGTGAGGTCGGGGTACTCCACGAGCGTATCGCCGTAGGTTTCGGTTCGGGGCGCGTGCTCCTCGAATTCGATCGGATCCGGCCGGATCCGCATGTTCTCGTTGTCGAGGTAGCCCGAGAGGTACTCGTTGATCCCGTTGCGGACCGATTTCGGCGAGGTGATGACGCCGTACGCACCCGGCTCACCGTAAGCGACGTGGAGCGTGTCCGCGAGCAGGTCGAGGATCGCGAGGTCGTGTTCGACGACGAGCACCGACCTGTCCTCCGCCTCGGCGAGTTCGCGGATCAGCCGCGCCGCCGTCACGCGCTGGCCGATATCGAGGTACGGCGTGACCTCGTCGAGGAAGTAGAAGTCCGTATCGCGGGCGAGCGTCGCCGCGATGGCGACCCGCTGGAGTTCCCCGCCCGAGAGGTCGTCGATCGACTGCTCCATGACCGGCCCGATCTCGAGCCGTTCGACCAGTTCGTCGAGCGCACCGCGCTCGTCGGTTCGCTCGAGGAGCTGTCGGGTGTTCCCGTCGAAACTGTTCGGGATCTGATCGACGTACTGGGGCTTTCGCGCGATCGTGATGTCGCCGTCGCGCACGTCCGCGATGTAGTCCTGCAGTTCGGTCCCCCGATAGGCCTCGAGCACCTCGTCCCAGCCCGGTTCCTCCTCGTGGCGGCCGAGGTTGGGCTCGAGTTCGCCGGCCAAAATGCGGACGGCGGTCGTCTTCCCGATCCCGTTGGGACCGAGGATCCCGGTGACCTGGCCCTCCTGCGGTGCGGGGAGGCCGTAGAGCGAGAAGGCGTTCTCGCCGTAGCGGTGGACGGGCTCGTCCTGGAGTTCCTGCGGGAGGTTGATGATCTCGATCGCGTCGAAGGGACACTTCTCGACGCAGATACCGCAGGTCTCGCCAAGACAGATCTCCTCGGAGATGTGGATCTGTTCGGGCTGGCCCTCGGCGGCCTCCTCGCCGCGGAGGGTG
Organism: Natrinema sp. DC36; assembly: GCF_020405225.1. Classification (NCBI taxonomy): domain Archaea; kingdom Methanobacteriati; phylum Methanobacteriota; class Halobacteria; order Halobacteriales; family Natrialbaceae; genus Natrinema; species Natrinema sp. DC36. The sequence goes on along the minus strand of NZ_CP084472.1, from coordinate 2,965,306 downwards.
ATACACTCCTTTCCGGTTCGATTCGGCGGGCAGTAGTTCTTGCACTCGTAGCTGCACCGATCGGGCTGGCACCGGTCTAAGTCTACGACGGCGATGCTGTCGTCCGCCATGGTTAGCCCGAGAACTCCGCGGTCAGCAGAATGCCCCACGTCACGAACCACAGCGAGAAGGTCATGAACGCGATGAACAGGTAGTGTTTCGCCCCGAACTCGTCCTCGCCGTAGATCCCCGAGGCGTTGATGAAGATGTACTGGACGAGGATCGCTCCCAGGACGAACGCGAGTGCCTGCGTGTTCTGGGCTGCTGTCTGGGAGAGCCCGACCCAGTTCGCGGAGGCCAGCGCCGCGCCGACGCCCAGCAGCGCGGACAGGGCGGTTACGCTGACCGAGCGGATGTGCTCGCGCCGGTCACTGATCGATTCGGTCGACATGGATCGAAATCCGAGGCCAGCGCTAAAAAGGTGTTCGCATTGTGTACGAATCGGTGCCCGTCCGCGGCGTCTCACTCGACCCGCCTCGCTGACGGTGCGGACTCGAGGGGGACAACCGATCACGTGATTTCGAAGATATCTCCGTCGGTACGATCGCTGGTGTCGGAGTACGTCGCTTGGTAGGACTCACCGGTCGGCCCGTCGACATCGATGTTCGAGAGTTCGATGGTAACGGTTCCTTTCTCGTTGCCCTGTGCGGTGTACGTGAGCTGAGACGACTGCGAGTCGAACGATGCATCGCCCTTGCCGCTTTGGACCGTGAGGTCGGCGTCCGTCACGCTACTGTAGTCGACGCCGCCGTTGTCCTGCGGATCGGAGAAGTCGATCGTCGCGACGCCTTTGTTGCCGAGCCCGTCGACGCTAAACGAGACCGTCTGCGTCGTACTATCGGTGGTGACGTCGTTCGCGTTGAACGTCGCAGCCCCGGTAAACTTCCCTTGACCACACTGGATATCGACGGTCGCGTTGAACGTCGGCTCCGCGATTCGTATCGTCGTCCCCGTTACGCCGTCGACGCGAACGACGACGTTCTGTGGACCGACGCTCTGCTTTGCCGCGCATTCGATTGTGACGTTCGTTTCGTCCCCGGCGGCGACCGTATCGCCGGTCGTCGGCGATGCGACGGCCAAGAGACTATCGTCGACGCTCCCATCGCCGATGGACTGGATCGTCACGTCCTGCACCTCGAGCGATTCGTCGACGTTATTGACGAGGGTTCCGACGCGGAGCGGATCGCTGTCGGCTCGCAGTTCCGTCCCGCTTACGTCGCCCGCGCTCTCGATGCCGAGGTAGGCGTTCGAATCCGTGGCGGTCCGGATGTCGGTACCGCGGTCGGCCGCGAACGAACTGAACCCGAACGACGGGCCGACGAGTAAGAGCGTCCCCACTACCACTACCACAGCACCGGCTTTCGTGATCGAATGCTTGCCCATTGTCCCCCGCTACACGGTATGCTTTCGGTCCGCCGTGCCTCATCCTCGGCTCCGTCGTGACCTAGTATAGCGTACCTATCCCCTCGGATAATCAGGACAAAAGGACTGTCTATCTTCCAAACCGTTTACTACGTTTATTCCGTTCGAAATACGATGGATCAGATCCTCTCGCGGTTGACCTAATCAAGGTGCCGCCTCTACCTGTGCAGAAAGCGTTCTGTATCAGTTCTCACGCCGACTTCTGTGTCGAACGCCGATTCCGAGAGAACACGTCGTGGTCCGTCGGACTGTTATCTCCGAACCGCCGGGTTAGAACTGCAGAACGTAATTTCACGAATCGACCCGACCCCCTCCCGCGAGTCTCACAGACCGAGAGTGATTTCGACCGGTATCTCCTCGTTTGGCTCGTTCGAATTCGCACCCTCGACGTATAGCACGATAGTGACGGTTTTCCCTTGCATATCTACCTGATTGTAGGTGCCTCCGTTCTCACCGTCGCGGAACTGTTCGATATCGACGACGACCGACTCTCCGTTCGTTATCGCCGTAGAGCTCGACAAATTGTACCGGTTGGTTCCGACCTGAAGACTGCCGTCAAGATTGACCGTCCCAGTCGAATCAACCGTGACTTCGTCGCCTGCGGAGGGAAAGATGAATCCATCATCGAGCATATTGATGTGTGTCGAATCACTGGCATCGGTTACCGTAATTCCAGTCACAGTTGCTCCGTTTGTACCAGTGTTCTCGAGTTCGAACTGAACTCTGCTGTTCCCCTGTCCCTCGTCGTATCCGGTCGGTGCGAGGGCTTCTGGCGTCCCTTCGACGACCTGGAGATCAATGTCAGGGTCGTTAATCGGGATCGGATCGTCGGTCAGTTTTCCATCGCCGGCGCTGTCGTCCTCGTCACAATCGTACGAAATCCCGCCGACGGTGTACGTGGCTTCGGTCACCGAAAGTCCCGACCCCTCCGCGTCGATCAGGAACGTCACTTCTGCGTTACTGGCGGTTCCGCCACCTTTTCCACACGCCAGGCTCACCGGTTGGGGCGGGTCTTCCGGATCGAGAGTTGATAGCTCGCCATCGTTAGCCACCTGTAAAATCGAATCGTCTGCCCCGCTCACCGAGGCGACTTCGACCGTAACCGAACCGAACGAATTTTCGATGTTGTTCTCGAGTTCGATAGTATCGACTTCGTTACTCTCACATTGCCTTGTGAAGAACCCCGTGCAGGTACGAGTGATCTCGCTGGTCTCCTGATCCGTAATTCCGAGATACGCCGTCGCCGGCGTTTCAGCCGCATTCACTTGTACCCCTCTGTCGGCAGTCAGCGACGATATTCCGAGTACCGGTGCAAGCATCGCTACTGTCCCGAGCAACACGAATACGATCCCGAGTTTCGTGAATCTGCTCGTCATGGTGGCCGGTCCATTTCACCGAGTCGCATCCGCCGGTTCTGTACCACGTGGACGACCGCCGAGACGGCAAACAGCCCGAATATCGCCGTCGCCCAACCGAGTTCCGGAACCGTCTCGGTCGGAACGACCTCGAGCCACAGCCCCGCCATCACGACCGAGCCGACCGCAGTTAACCCGAGGTAGTAGACAGCCCACGGGACCGAGTCGCCGGGGACGATATCGAGATAGACGTCCAGTTCGGCCGCCTCGTCGGTGAGTTCGATCGTTCGATCGTCGAACTCGATCATACCGGCTCGCTCGAGCGTGGGGAGATGCGTTTGCTGCAGTGAGGTGTAGACGCGCTTTCGCTCGGCCGACGTGATCGCTTCGACCTCCTTGTCGAGTTCCCAGGCGGCGACGTGTTCGGCGAGATCGCCGAGCGTGACGGGTTCGTCCTCGCGCTTGCAGTAGTGGATGGCGTATCGGCGACGCTGGTTGCTTAGCAGGTCGAAAATTTCGCCTTCTTGTGACTGATCGTCTCGCTTTGTTGACCTTGCTGTAGCCGACTGGCTCTCGCCTGTTGTCGCCATCCCCCTAATCAGTACGAATAACAGTTCTATTGATATATAATGCTTGTTGCCGAGTGTGAATTATATATCAGTCGATGAGTCTGTGTCGAAGTTTTGGCACTGCGTAAGAGACCGACTGCTGATAGTTAGTTGTCTATCGTGATTGTCTGTTCAGAGACACTGATCGCGTATCCGCTCGTCGTTTTTCGTTTGTTCGTGACGGAAACTCCAATCTGTATATCCTCATCGATCCTGACTTCATTCTTCGCGATTTCGTCGATGAACAGTTCGTTGAGATCGCTGGCACTATCGGCTTTGTAGAACTTCCCGCCAGTCTCGTTTGCCCATCTCTCGAGTTTCTCTTCGGGAATCGAACTGTTTCTCGGCCCAGTGAGCCCGACGGTGTAGAGAGTAACGTCACTCTCGTTGGCCTCCTTGACGAGCGCGTCCATCTGGTCGTTGTAGCTCTCGTCACTGTTTTTCCCGTCACTCAATAGTACCATGACACGTTTCTGATCTGCTTTTCCGTTCTCTTCGTAGTCCTCGAGGGCCTTCCTCACTCCAGCGGCCATGTTTGTTCCGCCTTGTGCGTTCCCGACGACGTTCTCTCTAGCTGTCTCAAGGTTGTTGTTGTTGAGTGGATGGAGAACGTTACCGTTGGTATTGAAGTCATAGACGCCGACTCGGTCACCGTTAGTCTTATTCATCAAATTGATGAAATTCTTCGTTGCCGCAACTCGGTGTCTGCTTGGATCGTTGCCCGGGTGTTCATATTGCCCCAGCTCGGCAGAGCAGCCCCACCTATTACAGTCAACCCGCACTTCGTCCCAGTTTTCGGGAGTGGCATAGTCACGATACCCGAGTCGCTTCTGCTCACCGCTGGTCGTGTTTCTGACCACTACACTTCGCCAATATCTTTCATTCCTAAATGGTTTGTTGACGGAAATGGGTTCCCAGTCGGCACCATCTATATCTACGGTGCCTATTCGGGACTCATGCGGTCCCATCGATCCAGACCGATCAAGTACGAACGTCGCGTCGATCGGTGCTCTCGTATCGCCGTACTCGAATATCTTGTTTTCATCGGCGTCCGAAAGCGGTGTGTCCGTCCGTAGCGATCGATCGAAGTTGATCTCGACGTTGTCACCGATCCCCGCACCGTTGCCGGCGACGACCGCACCGTCGATCGTCACCCCGTCTGCGATCTCGATATCGGCGCCCGGCGCGTAGACAACGCCCTGAAAGTCGCCGTCGATCGTTATCTTCGAGTCGCTCGAGGCGTAAATCCAGAGGGCGTTCGCTCGGTCGTCGGGCTCGATGTCGACGTTCGAGAGCTCGATGTCTCCATCGACGTAGATACTCGTCCGGTTGTCCCCTTTCACCTCGACATTTTTGAGGTCGACGTCACTATCGACGCTGACGTGAACGTTTCCGTCCGACGAATCGAGGGTATCGATAGATCCGGTTCCCTCGTACAATCCCGCTGTGACGGTCCCGTCAGCCGAAGGATTTCCATCAAGGTAGTTCGTTTGAACGTCGTCGATTTCACTGTCGATCTCATCGATGTCGCTATACGAGCTAGACAATTCGGTTGCGAGTGCATCCCTGTCGCTTACACTCGCACCTAACCAGTACGCGTTGTTATCCTCGTCAAACGGACCCCTGTTATGTACCGGGTCGACAGTGAGACCGTATCCGATCGATGAGATCTCTGGATTACCAATAGAACTGAGATCACCATTTACGACTGGTATGCCCGCTATGTTTGCGTGGTTGTCGAGAGTGTACGTATCGTAATTCGCCAGGAGGAGGTCCTCGCTCTCGTTGGTCCCGGTCCTGTGATCATCGTATCCGTTCACCTCCAGTCGGTTACTGAATCGGTCCGATGTTCCTTCGATATACAGTCCGCCGTATACCGTCGGTTCGATATCTACGAGGTTCGCGAGCGGTGTCTCCCCGTCGACGGTCGCGACGACGGTAACCGTCTCTCCCGCTTCGTCGTGACAGATAACGTTCTCATCGACGTTACCGGGGTTAGTGCAGGATACCGGGAGCTTACTTTCGTCGGTCGCATCGAACTCCTCTTTTAGAAAGTCGTACCATCCGTGATGGTACGAGGTGCCGGTAACCTCGACCGTCACGTAGTTCACGTACTCGATATCGTCACCGAATGACTCGAAAGTGTTTAAGCCGGTTTGCTGTGCAGTGTGTTCTCCGCTCCCGATGGACCCGTCAATCGTCGTGGGCGAAACGTCGACTCGTCCGACGTGTTCACCGTTGACGGTTTCGGTGTAGTATCTGAGATTCGGATCCGTAACGACCGTCGCTCGATCACCGTTGAGGCGCCAGAGCCCTCCACCTTGATACGCGAACTTGTTCCCTCCCTCGTCCGTTGTCACTAACGTGCGCAGTTCGATGGGATCGCTTTCATCCCTCTTATAACCGTCCGATACCGCTACTGTGAGCTCGCCATCGGCTACGATTTCGCTTTCAGTCTCCTCATCGAGATAGACCGATTTCGGCGTATCGTTTTGCAACCCGAGCGTCGCTAAATCCGAATCGAACTGTTTCAGTGTTTGCTCGGTTTGTTCTGCGTGTGTTTGTGACTGAAGCGCGTCGAACATCGCCGATCCGGCGACGAACACCAGCATTGCGCCCATCATCACGAGCGCGAACAGCAGAACAATGCCGATGAGCGGACTGGCGGCCCGCGTCTCCGAATCGCGGGTAGTGCCCCAGTCTCCCCCTTCTTTGTTGGCCATTACCTGCTTAATAGCTCACCGATCATAAAAGCACACATGATATTTCGAAAAATCTGACCAACACATATATTGTCAAGTACTGCTTGAGTGAGTCTTCTGTCGTCGCTCGGTGCCCGATTCCCGACGATGGCTTCAGGCAGTCGTATGGCGATGTGTCGTTTCCGTCTCCGATTTCTGCTGTAGTAGTAGCTCGAGAACGCCGGCATCGTCAGCCGATCACCGATCCCTCGAGTCGCTGGCGCTCGCAGATTGATCGATGGCATTTCAGGGACTGCTTGCGGCTATCCGCGGCCTCGATAACCAGTTCAAGAGCGGCTTGAACGACCGTATGGCCGGTCTTTCGGACGTTCTGGATACTCAATACAAAGTGGGTGACGTTCGTGGGGGCGAGTAGGAACTGCGTTCTGGCACCCGTCGCAGGTCGGTGCTGGGATGTAGAACGGAGATCATACCAATGAGAATGAACCGACGTAATGTGTTAGTTGGACTGGGAACGATTGTCGCGGGCGGCGGAGCCGCACTCGGAACGGGTGCGTTTAGTAGTGTGGAAGCCGACCGGACCGTGAACGTGAGCGTGGAGGGTGACAGTAGCGCGTTCCTGCAACTTGATCCGTCATCGAGCGGATACGCTAATAACACGGAGGGAACACTACAGATAGATCTCGACGCCAATGGACCGTCCACCGGGAACGGTCTCAACGCGAACGCAACGACGACGATCGATCCACTGTTCACCGCTGGCAACGAGGGCGATGGGGGAATCGATCTCCATATCACCGCCGACGGTACCGCGTCGAACATTACGGTCAACGAAGGAACCGCGATCGAAAACACGGTCACGGATGGTACTAATGACCTGGGTACTATCGAGTTCATCTTCATGGATTCGGGTGATAACACAATCGTTAGCAATGATGGTACGAACAATGTCAACATCGCTCAGGGGGCAACTGAAGACATCACGCTCAAGATTAACGTTCCTGATATCAACCCGAGCAATATCGACGCCAGTACGTTTCTCGATACTATCACTATCGTTGCGAACGATGACGGTACGTGACGACGACCGTCCCACGCCCTCTCCGCAAGGTGAGCAATCTCTCAGTTAGAGAGCTCGAGTCTCATGATTGGGACTTCGGTCGACAGCCGTTAGATCCGCGCTACGGCAGACCGTCGACCGGCTTCACTTGCAGTATAGCATCTTGACCAGCTACCCGAACGACGCGATACCGCGTGTTTCAGATGCCGTCCAACAGAGTACTACTCACCGCCGCTGCAGTCTGCTTTCTCGTGGCACTCGTAGTACCGACAGCCGCGGTGACGCTAGGCGAAGACCGTGAAGTTGATGACGTTTTCATGGAGCCGACCGACTCCCGATATGCCACGGTTGACGGTGGTGAACTCAGACTCGACCTCGAGAAACTCAACGACCGCGCGATAACGCGCGAAGACGATATCTTTACGATCTCGGTCACCGACGACGACGTCGAACGGGTCTGGATCGAGAACCACGTTCCCGGACTCACCTTCTACAGGGGCGACGATCCGACGAACACCATCAGCCGATCGAACCCCCTCGAGCCGACGCCGGGCTCGACGACCAGTATCGGCGTTGCGGTTGACACGCACGATACGGTCAGCGGGACGGAGACGTTCACGGTCGTCGCGCAGTACGAGGACGAGGACGAGGTCGAAACCGAGTCCGATATTGACGGCTCGAATCTGACCGTCTCGTCGACGAACGTCGAGGCTGGCGAGACGGTCACGGTCAACGCGACCTACCGAAATAACGGCGACGGATGGGGCACCGAAACGGCCCGGCTGACGGTCGATGGGACCGTCGTCGACCGGCGAACGATCGCCCTCTCGTCGGGCGAGGAAGAGACCGTCAGCTTCGAACGGCGCATGGAGTGGCCCGGCACGTACGATGTCGGGATCGAGGGGATCGGGCATCAGTCGGTAACCGTCGAGGGTCCGCAGGTCGAGGTCTCGAGCGCCACCGTCGACGACGCCACGATCACCGCCGGCGAGACCGCTACCGTCCGGGCGACGGTTCGGAACCCGTCCGATAGGTCACTCGAACGCACGCTCGAGCTTTCGGTTGACGGGATCGTCGTCGATACCAGAACCGTTTCGATCCCGGCTAACGGCGAGCGGACGGTGACCTTCCAGTGGCGGTTCGCGGCGGCGGGGACCTACGAGGTCGCGGTCAGCGGCGTGTCCGCGGGTACGGTGACGGTCGAGGAGCCGGGCCCGTTTTCGATCCAGAACCGCGACCTTTCGGCGGCGACGACGGCGGCGCTCGCGCCGCCCGCGACGGCCGGACTGTTGGCCCTGGCGGTCGTCGCGAATCGGCGGTGGACCGTTCTTCGCTAGTCGTGTTTGTTACCACGTCTCGAAACCACGACCAGTACGGACAAGTGTCCTGCTCAGTCGGCAACTAGGGATTTCCACGCCCTCCCCAGCCGACTCGTTCGCTCGCAGGCTCGCTCACTCATCCCTCGCACGACGTCACCGACGCGCTCTCGAGCGGACTCGAGCGCGTCGCCAGCGCGCGCCACCGCGGGGTGACAGCCAGTGGGGCCGAAACGCGCGGTCTCTCGAGTATGCGACGACTCCGTGACTCCCCGTCAGAACTCTCGCGGGCTTTATACTGGTGAAGAAATATAGTGTAGTCGAACAGTCAGCCAATCATGATCGTACTCGTCACTCGTCGATGACTACCGCGTCACTCCTCAAGCGGGGGCTCGGCTTCGGCCTCGCGCTGGTCGTCATCCTGCTGATCGTCGGGCAGCTCCTCGGACAGCCGATTCTGCTCGGCTACGTCGCAACTGGCAGCATGGAGCCTGCGATGGATGCCGGCGACGGGTTCGTCTCCGTTCCCAGCGCCGTCACGGGCGACATCGAGGAGGGCGATGTCGTCGTTTTTCAGGCCAGAGAGCTCCACGGCGGCGGGCTGACGACCCACCGCGTGGTCGGTGAGACGGACGAAGGATACGTCACGAAAGGCGACGCGAATCCGTTTACGGATCAGGACGGCGGTGAGCCCCACGTCACGGACGGCCAGATCGTCGCCAAAGCCTGGCAGGTAAACGGCGAGGTCGTGACGATACCCCACCTCGGAACGGCCGTCATGGGCATTCATGGCATCGCAACGGGGACCTACGAAACCGTCGCGCAGATCCTCGGCCTGACGACGACCGCATCCGGCAACGGGCTCGGCGCAATGCTGGTCGCGATCGGCGTCGCCATGCTCGGCTTCGGGACGGTGTTCGAGCGGCTCGGCCCGGCGCGGCGCGAGACGAGCAGACGGCGCTCGCGCGAGAACGTGATCGCGTTCTGGACTGCACTGGGGCTGATTCTACTGGTGTTCGTCACGTTCGCGACCGCGGCGATGGTCGTTCCGTCGGGAACCGCCGAGTACGGGCTCGTGAGTACCGAGTCGCCAACCGACGATCCGCAGGTCGTCGCACCCGGTGCGACGGCCGAACTCACCAGGACGGTCGATAACGCCGGCTACCTGCCGGTAGTGGTCGTTCACGACGCCGAAAGCGGCGGGATCGCGGCCAACCCAGAGTGGCAGACGATCGGGATTCGCGGGAGCGGGGAGACGACGGTGACGCTGTCCGCGCCGGAGGAAACGGGAGAATATACGCGTCATCTCGGTGAATACCGGTATCTCGCCGTTCTCCCACCGTCGGTACTGGTCTGGCTCCACGGGATCCATCCATTTGCCGCGATCGCCGCGGTAAACGGGGTCATCGTCGGGATCACCGTCGCGATCGTCCTCCTGATCTTCGGCAGCGGCGATCTCCGGATCCGGTCCGCGGGGGATCACGTCCCGCTCTCGACCCGCCTCGAGCGACGGCTGCGGAAGTGGCTCCGCGATCGAGAGTAGCCGCTCGAGGCCACTATCCTTATAATGGTCGGTTTCTTTCACTTACGCATGTATTGTTCCGGTGACCGACCAGTTCGGAAACGGACAGCTCGGCCAGCGGGCGGGCGTGGTCGGCCAGCGGACGAGTTTAAACGGCGAGGTCGAATCGGGAGGGGTGACAAATGATCGATAGCCCGCGGCTCGAACTGGTGCTCGCCAGACACGGACGCGCGATCGCGATCGCGCTGGTCGTCGTCGGCGTTCTCGCGATCGCTGCGACCGGCTGGGCAGTCGCGAATCCGGTGACGACGACCGCGGCCCAATTCAGCGAAGAACGCGTCACGACCGACGCGGAAACGAGCGCCGTCGTCACCGAGAACGGCACGCTCTGGACCGAGGGCGATCGCCTCGAGGATAGCTCGGTCTACTTTCTGAATGCCACGCCGGAATTGACGATCCGGCCCGAGACGAGGATCCGGAACGAAACCGGCGGGGCCCCTATCGAGGATGGGGACGTGACGCACGAACTACGGCTTCGGTTCGAGGCGACCCGCGACGGCTCCACGTTCTGGAACGAGAGCCACGAGGTGCTAGCTGAGTCGGCGTCGGTCGAGAACGGCGTCGCGACGTCGAACGCGACGATCGACGTGGAATCCTACCGGCAGCGACAGCGGCAACTCGAGCGCGAGGTCTCCGGCGTCGGTTCGGTCGAGTTGTCGATGGCACTTCGCGTCGAGTACGATACGGGCCGCCAGCAGGGGACCGTGACGGCGACGACGCCGGTAGAGATAACGGACGACGCCTATTGGCTCGGCAACTCGCTGTCGGATTCGGCGACTCATAGCTATCGGAGCGGGACGGCGCGGACGACCGAGTCCCGCAGTGCGACGCTCGTTGGCGGTCTCTCGGTGCTCGGAACGCTGTCGCTGGCCGGTGCAGCGCTCGTCGCCCGCCGGTCTCCCACGGATCTCGAGGCGGCCCGTCGAGCGGTCCACGAACAGCGCTACGCCGAGTGGATTTCGCGGGGCTCGATCCCGATGTGGATCGGCGACTATCACGTCTCGCTCGACACGCTCGAGGACGTCGTCGACGTCGCGATCGACACGAACGAGCGCGTCGTCCACGACCAGCAGCGTGGACTGTTCGCGGTCGTCAACGACGGCGTCGTCTACTACTACAGCGACCGCGGCCTCTGGGAGGAGACCGCCTGGCCGGAGATGGACCTCGAGGAACAGACGGCCGTCATCGACGGCGACGGTGAGCTGTCGCCCGAGGATCTCTCGGAACTCGACGGAAGCGACGAGTTCGCGGCGGCCGACGATCCGGACGGGTTCGAGGACGACCAGAACGTCTGGGAGCGACTCTGAACGGGACGACGCTTTCGGTGACGACGAGCGAGCGTGCTGTCCTCTCGGACGTTCTTCACGTTCGACACTAAACGAAATACGTATAGGACTAATTCGCAAAAATTGCGGCACATGGAAACGCCACTCGTCGTCACTGATTTCCTCGAGCAAGCGCGGGAGTACTACGGAGACGAGGAAGCGATCGTGGGGGTCGACGGTGACCGGTTCACCTACGCTGAGTTCGGCGAGCGGGCCGACCGGTTCGCCGCGGCGCTCCAGGACCGTGGAATCGAGAAGGGCGACCGCGTCGCCGTGCTCGATCCGAACACGCACTACCACCTCGAGGCGGCCTTCGGCGCGATGCAACTCGGTGCGGTCCACACGCCGCTGAACTACCGCCTCGAGCCGGCCGATTACGAGTACATCCTGTCGGACGCGGGCGTCGACGCGATCTACGCCGACTACGCGTTCGCGGAGAAGATCGAGGCGATCCGCGACGAGGTGCCGACGGAGACGTTCGTCACGAACGACGCAGACGCGGTTGAGGGGAACTGGGAGGAGTTCGACGGCGTCCTCGAGGACGCCGGGACCGAGTTCGATCAGCCCGAGATGGCCGAGGACGAGATCATCACGATCAACTACACCTCGGGGACGACGGGCGATCCGAAGGGGGTCTGTCGCACGCATCGGACCGAGACGCTCCACGCGTATCTAATGTCGATCTATCACGAGATCACCGACGACGACACCTATCTGTGGACGCTGCCGATGTTCCACGTCAACGGCTGGGGACACATTTATGCGGTGACCGGCATGGGCGCGACTCACGTCTGTACGCGCGGGGTCAATCCCGACGAGGTCGTCTCCTCTATCCGCGAGGAGGACGTCTCCTTCCTCTGTGCGGCTCCGGCGGTGCTCAACCAACTGATCGACTACTACGAAGCCGAGGGGGAACCCGAGATGGCCGGCGAGAAACAGGTTCGGGTAACGACCGCCGGGAGCGCGCCGCCGGAAGCCACCATCCGGGCCGTCGAGAATCGCTTCGGTTGGTACCTGAAACACCTCTACGGGGCGACCGAGACGGGACCGCTGATCACTATCTCCGACGCCAAGCGCCTCATGAACGACGAGAACCGCTTCGAGATCAAAAAGCGCCAGGGGATGGGCGTTCTCGGCACCGACGTTCGCGTCGTCGACGAGGAGGGGAACGACGTCCCTCGTGACGACGCGACGCTCGGTGAGATCGTCGTCCGGGGCAACCAGATCATGGACCGCTACTGGAACAAGCCCGACGAGACCGACGAAGCGTTCAACGACCGCGTCGAGGGCTACTATCACACTGGCGACCTCGCGACGGTCGACGAGAACGGCCTGATCGCGATTCGAGATCGCAAGAAGGACATCATCATCTCGGGCGGGGAGAACATCTCGAGCATCGAACTCGAGGACGCGCTGTTCGATCACGACGCGGTCGCGGACGCGGCCGTGATTCCGGCACCGAGCGATAAGTGGGGCGAGACGCCGAAGGCGTTCGTCGTCCCCTCGAACGGGGATCCGACCGATCCGCCGGTATCGGCCGACGAACTGACCGAGTTCACCCGCGACCGACTGGCGAGTTACAAGGTCGTCCACCGGGTCGAATACGTCAAAGAGCTCCCGAAAACGGCGACCGGAAAGACCCAGAAGTACGAACTGCGCGAACAGGAGTGGGAGGACGAAGACCGGATGATCGGCGAGGGGTGATCGGCGAACGCTGAGCGGCGAGGTGGACTGGTAGAGGACGATTTCTGCGGGACGAACACCGACGAATCGTTCGCTGATCGAATCGTCGTCTCGTTCCGAGAGCCGCGAGGCGAATACGTTCGAAGTACTGATTCATGTCGTCGCTGACGGCTTTCGTCCGATCAGGGACAACAGTCATATCTCGCTATTTGGCGACTCAGAATACAATTTACGAAATAAAATATATTGTAACTTATTTCAATGCCCGTCGGGTAAGGCTCAACTTTTATACTGCTGGGGCCTTTCGATTCGTAATATGGCAGAGACCGACGGGGAGGAAATCGAAGACTTGCCACCGAGTGCGAAACTCGTCTTCAAGGTTCTCGAGTACGACGGGCCGCTGACGCAGAAACAGATCGTCGAGGAATCGATGCTCTCGGCCCGGACGGTGCGGTACGCGCTCGAGCGACTCGAAGAGATCGGGATCGTCGACGAGGACATCTACTTTGCGGACGCTCGGCAGAGCCTCTATCGGCTCGAGGAGCCGGTTGCGGCAGACGGGAACGGCGTCGAGGACTCCCCGAAAAAGGACGCTTGCTGCGCGGAATAACGGTCGGAACGGTAGTATTATTTTTCAGTAGTGACCGTCCCCGGTATGGATAAAGAACGGCTCCCGCGATGGGGCTGGCTGCTGATCGGCCTGTTTCTCGCGGCGATGGTCGCAAATCTGTTGAATCTATTCGTGCTGGGGCCGACTATTCTCCCGGAGACGTACCGAGTGATTACGGTTATCGCGATCATGTCGCCGGTACTGATCTACGTCGGCGTCTGGTACGACGAAGAGCAGCAACCGTACTGGGAGCGTTCGCGGGCGAAGATCGGCGGCGACGTCCTGTTTGTCGTGACGGGGGCAGCGATGGGATCGGCGGTCGTGCTCGTGGCGATGGCCGGTCTGGATCTCATCGGCTTTCTGTCGGATCTCCTCGCGATGGCCGGCGGCTTCCTCCTGTCGTGGGGGCTGTTCTGGTGGCGCAACCCGAACCTGTACGCCGCCAGGTCTGATCAGTGACAGCCGGTCGTCGTGATCGGTTGTGGAGCGACACGACCGCGGCCGCCGGTCACTCGAGCGCGTCCGAACCGTCGAGAAGTCCTCCCTTGCCACGGCCAGCGATCCCCGGCGTCGGCGGTGTCGCGCGTTTGTGTTCGGTGTCTGCGTGCAGCGAGACGATCTCCTCGGCCGTGTCGCGATCGAGTTGCAGTTCGGCGACGGCCTCGTCGAGGGAGCGGCCCTCTTCGACGAGCCGGTACAACAGCGGGTCGATGACGTCGTAGCGCGCGCCGAGTTCGTCGGCGTCCGTCTGGGTGGCCCAGAAGCCCGCCGTCGGTTCCTTGCTGACGATCCGGCGGGGGAGTCCGATGTGTTTCGCGAGCGCCCGAACCTCCGTTTTGTAGCAGTCACCGATTGGATAGGCGTCGGCTGCGCCATCTCCGTACTTGGTGAAGTAGCCGAGCAACCACTCCGAGCGGTTCGCCGTGCCGAGGACGACCCGCGACTGACGGTTGGCCGCGTAGTAGGCGGTGAGCATCCTGAGCCGCGCGGTCGCGTTTCCGATTTCGCGGTTCCGCTCGTTCGGCCGGTCGTCTGCCTCAGTCTCGGACTCGAGTTCGCTCGCGACCGTTTCGTCGAAGACGTCCAGCAGCGGGCGCAACTGAATCTCCTCGAAGTCGATTCCCATTCCCTCGGCGATCGTGTGCGCGTCGCTGACGTGGGCCTGCTCGGTCATGTGGCAGGGGAGTCCCAGCCCGAGGACGCTCTCACTACCGACGGCTTCGACCGCCAGCGCCGTCGTCAGCGTCGAGTCGATGCCGCCGCTCATCGCGACGACGACCCCGTCCGCGTCGGCGTCGGCGACGGTCGCACGGATATCGGCGACGATCCGCTCTCGAATCGCCTCGAGCGATCGGCGATCCGTGAAAAAGGGCCCGTTCGTGTGTTCGATACTCTGGTAGACGAACGTCTTACTACCTGCTCCCATATGTCTGAATCACCATGTTGTTCTCTAATTATCCCAATGATCGTCTCGTATATGAAGCTACTGCCTAAATTATGGTCAATTGTGGTGTGTTCCTCGTTCACACGGATCGGTTTCGCCGCCGATCGATGACCGTTTGTCCATCTCGATCCGTCGAGGCCACGAACTTCTGATCGGTTGGAGTCTCGCTATGCTGGCAGAGTGATCGGCATTCGTGCAAAATCGGCTGACTGCGCTCGCGCGCGGTTTGTCTCTCGGGTCCACTCACTCCGTTTGTATACCGCCCCGCAAAACTGCTCACTCCGTTCGCTCACGGGCTACCGCCCGTTCGCGTTTTCGCGGTTCTCACTCCCTTCGCTCGCTCCGAACCGCGCACCGCTCGCGGTTCAACTTCTTACGACGGAACGATCGTCACCGGATCTTTCCGGTCGATCGCACGCTCGAGTTCCTCCGCGATCGCGCTCCCACGCGAGACCTGTATTTCGCCGCCGCGGCTCACCGTTGCGGTAAAGAGGTAGTCGCCGGCGGCCTGAACCTCGACCGTCTCGCCGTGGTTGCCGTCGACGGGGATGACGATGTGACGTGAGGTGATCTCGGGCTGGACCATCTGACCGGCCTGGGAACCGCCGCTACTGCCGCCACCGCTACCGCCGCCGCCGTTCGCGCTGGCTCCGCCGGCACCGCCCGGACCGCCCGGACCGTAGTTTGGGTTCTCGTCGTGCGTTCGGACGTCGATATCGATCCCGAGCCGGTTCTCGACGTCGGTGATTCGACCGCCGCCCTTGCCGATGACGCTCGAGATGTCGTCCTCCTCGACGTAGACAACGGCCTTGTCCTGGCCCTTGAGTTCGACGTCGACGTAGCCGTGGGCGATCGAGCGGATCTCCCGTTCGATCTCCTGTTTGGCGATGCGGTCGACGCCTGACTCGTTCGCCGGACCGCCGTCCTCGTCTTTCAGCGGGACGGTGACGACCTGGCGGTTGAAGGTGTAGATCTCGTACTCGGGCTCGCCGGTCTGGAAGTTCGTAATCTGAATCACGGGGCGAGCGAGATCCTCCTCGGTGAGTCCGGCGGGCACCTTGACCTCCGTTCTCACGTCGTAAACGGTGTGAACCTCGCCGGCTTCGATGTAGACGACGGTGTCGACGACCTGGGGAATCATCCCGAGTTCGACGCGACCCACGAGTCGCTGGAGCGCGTCGATCGCTCGCGTCGCGTGGACGACGCCGATCATGCCGACGCCGGCCAGTCGCATATCCGCGAAGACCTCGAAGTCGTTGGTTTTCCGGACCTCGTCGTAGATGGTGTAATCCGGCCGGACCATCAACAGGGCGTCGGCGGTCTTGGCCATCTCGCCGCCCAGTTCCGTGTACTGGGTGATGTCGGGACCGACCTGCAGGTCACGCGGCTTCTCCATCGTCTTGACGGAGTAGTCGTGATCCGAAATGTAGCGGGCGACCGCCTGCGCGAACGTCGACTTCCCTGCGCCGGGCGCCCCCGAAATGAGGACGCCGCGCTGGCGCTCGAGCAGCCGGTCTTTCAGCTCGTCGGCGTGCTCGTAGTCGTCGATGTCGGTCTGGGCGATCGGCCGGACGGCGGTGATCTCGATGCCGTCCGAGAAGGGGGGTCGGCCGATCGCGATCCGGTAGTCCCGGAACTGGACGATGGTCATCCCCGGTTCCGAGAGCTCGAGGAAGCCGTCGGGGGACTCCTTCGCACCGTCGACGACCTCGCGAGCGTACTCGTCCATCGTGGCCTCGTCGAGTGGTTCGTCGGCGATCTCCTCGTAGCGCATCGCGCCGAGTTCGCCGCGCTTGGCCTTCGGCACGGCGTCCGTCTTGAGGTGGACGCTCATCGTCCGGTCGTCGAAGAACTCCTCGACGGCCAGCGTCCCGATCTCGCGAACCTCGGGTGAGACGTGCTCGACGTCGAGTCCCTTCGCCTCGGCGACTTCGGCCTGGACGACGTCGCTCGTGACGAAGGTCGCGTCGAGCTCCTCCGCGAGATCGCGGATCAGAGCGTCGATCTCGCCCTCGGAGGCGTGGCCCCGCTCGATGGCGTTGGGCCGCTCGCCGACGTACTCGAGGTCGACGACGCCCTCGTCGGCCAGGTCGGCCAGCCGCTGGAGCTCTTCGAGGCCGTCCCAGCCGCTGTCGATCCCGTCGTTCGCCTGCGCCTCGAGTTCCGCGACGACCGCCTCGGGGACGCAGATCGTCGCTCCCTCGAACTGCCCGTCTTCGATAGTCGCCGAGACGCGGCCGTCGATGACCACGCTCGTATCCGGCACGACGTTCATACATAAACTGGTCGACGTACGCCTATAAGGGTGTTCACAGCAAATCCGCGTACAACGGTTCCACGTCACACGCGACATTCCGTGATAGCTCCGGCGCGCCCGTGCAGCAGCCCTGCTCGTTGAAACGCATCGCAACGATCCACCGCGCTTCCGGATGCGACTGGCGAAACCGTTCGGTGGCGGCTTCCGGTGCACTGAACATTACAGCCACCGACGTGTGGGTCATGACTCTCGTCGATCTGACCCGCGAGTTGGTGTCGATCCCGAGCCACGAGGACGAGACCGCCGCCGGCGACTTCCTCGAGGCGTGGCTCCGTCGCGAGACCGACGCCGACGTGACTCGAGACGCCGCGGGCAACGTGATCGCTCGGAAGGGAACTGGCGAGGAAACGCTCGCGCTGGTCGGACACCACGACGTCGTGTCACCGGCCGAGTCACAGGTCGCGAGCGGCGGCGGAGACGGCGACGGAACGAACGAGTACGTCGTCGACGAGCGCGACGGTCGCCTCTACGGTCGCGGCACGGCGGACATGAAGGGGGCGCTCGCGGCCGCGTTGCTCGCCTTTCGCGACGCCGACCCCGCCGGCGAGTTGGTCTTCGCGAGCTTCGTCGGCGAGGAAGTCGGCGGCGTCGGCGCACGGCATGCGATCGAGCAGGGGTTCTCACCCGACTACGCCGTCGTCGGCGAGGGATCGACGAACTACTCGGGACCGGACGTCACCGACGTCGCCGTCGCACACAAGGGCCGGCGCGGGAGTACGATCACCGCCCGCGGAACGGCAGCGCACGCCAGCGAGGCCGACGCCGGTGAAAACGCCATCTACCGCGCTACCGCGGCCGTGGACCTCGTTCGCGATCTCGAGCCCCCGTCGGTCGACGCGGCGGGCGACACGCTCGAGGGTCGGCTCACAGTCACCGAGATCGAAGGCGGCTCGGCGATGAACGTCGTCCCGGCCCACTGTGCGTTCACCGTCGACGAGCGGACGGTGCCGGGCGAACGTGCGGCCCTCGAGCGGGTCGCGGCCCTCGAGGGAGTCGAGTTGACGGTCGATCAGGATCTGCCGCCGATGCGCTGCGAGGACGAGCCCTTCGCCGACGCGGTTCTGGCGGCCGCAACCGACGCGCAGGCGGGCGAGCCCGAACTGGTGACGAAACCCCACGCGACCGACGCGGGGTGGCTCTCGCAGGCCGGCACGGAGTGTGTCATCTACGGCCCGTCCGAGCCCGGCGAGGCCCACACCGACGACGAGAGCGTCTCGATCACCGTCCTCGAGCGCTGCCTCGAGACCTATCGACGGGTCGCAAAGCGGTGGCCGGCGCGGTGATTCCGTCGCGGTAGCTCTATTCGATCGGTGAGATACGATCGTCTATTTTTAGACCCCCGGGACGCCGACCGCCTCGAAACCGGTGACGCCGAGCACGGCGAGGGCGTAGAGCACGATCAGGACGGTGACCCACGCCACGAGCCCGATCATCGCCGCGGCGGTCCAGTCGCCGGGGTACCGCCAGTTGATGACCGCGACGTACGCGATCAGTGCCAGTAGCGGCCCGACGAGCGGTATCCAGCCGACGACGAAACCGACGATCGCCCAGACGATGGCTCCGATCAACGCGGTGATGATGGCGTGATCGTAGTCTCCCCGACCGACGATAACTCGCGCACCCGCGTAGATGCCGAGCGCGCCGATCAGCAGGCTTACGATGAATACGATAGCTGACGCGATTGGTGATGCAACGACCATAGTGAAACGACTTACGTCAGCTCGGTGGAACAGTCCGCTGCTTGCACGTTCCATCTGTCTCTCATCAGTTGGCGAGCGCGGCGTGATAGCAGCGTGCAACGCCTTTGCAACGGCGTGCTGATCGTTTCGAGAGTCGACAGGTCTCCGAGTACCCCCGCCCGCCATTCGCGCTCGATCGCTTCGAAGTGACCGGAACCCGGACGTTGATACCGATTCCGAGCGAACGATACGTCTATGGCGACCGATCAGGCTCCGAGCGACGCGAGCGAGGCCGACACGTACGAACAGTTCGAAGACCGGGTGCAGCGCATCTCGAACGTGGGCAACGCGGCCGGAATCCTGCGGTGGGATCAGGAGGTCGTGATGCCCGACGACGGGACGCCCGCCCGCGCACAGCAGCTCTCGACGCTGTCCTCGATCAGTCACGAACTCCTGACTGCCGACGAGACCGGCAAACTACTCGAGCGCCTCGAGTCCAACGACCTCGAGGACGATCAATCCGCGGTCGTCCGCGAGGTTCGCCGCACGTACGACCGCGAGACGAGCGTTCCGGGGGAACTGGTCGAGGAGATTTCGGCGACGGCGTCGAACGCCCATCCCACGTGGAAGCAGGCCCGGGAGGAAGACGACTTCGAGCAGTTCGCGCCGACGCTCGAGAAACTGGTCGAACTCAAGCGGGAGTACGCCAACCACATCGATCCGGACGCGGATCCCTACGCCGTGCTCTTCGCGGACTACGAGCCCTACATCGACCTCGAGACGGCCGAACGGGTCCTCGAGCGTCTGCGCGAGAACCTGGTCCCGCTGATCGATGCGGTCCAGGAGAGCGACGCCGAGCTGACGACCGACGCCTTCGCGGGTCAGTTCGATGACGACGATCAGGAGGCGCTCGCACGGGACGTGCTCGACTCGCTGGGCTACGACTGGGACCGCGGTCGACTCGACACGGCACCGCATCCCTTCTCGTCGGGAACGCAGTTCGACGCCCGCGTCACGACCCGCTTCGAGGAGGACGACCTGCTCGGGTCGATCACCTCGACCATCCACGAGTTCGGTCACGCGAATTACACGCAGGGGCTCCCCGACGAGGGGTACGCCACGCCGCTGGGCGAGGCTCGAGACCTCTCCGTCCACGAGTCCCAGTCTCGACTCTGGGAGAACCACGTCGGCCGTTCGCGCCCCTTCTGGGAGCACTTCCTGCCGATCGCTCGCGAGCGGTTCCCGGAACTCGAGGACGTGACGCCCGAAGCGGCCTACCAGTCCGCGAATCAGGTCCACGACGACAATCTCATCCGGGTCGAGGCCGACGAACTCACCTACCACCTCCACATCGTCATCCGCTTCGAGATCGAGCGCGACCTGATCCGGGGCGACCTCGAGGTCTCGGAGGTCCCCGAAGTCTGGAACGACAAGTACGAGGAGTACCTCGGCGTTCGTCCCGAAACCGATTCGGAGGGCTGCCTGCAGGACATTCACTGGTCTCACGGCGATTTCGGCTACTTCTCGACGTACTCGCTGGGATCGGTGCTCGCGGCGCAGTTGTACGCCGCGGCGGAAGACGATCGCGGGAGCGAGGCGTCACGCGCCTCGGAAACACCGAGCGGCGATGAGCCGCGAGGCGAGTTCGACGAGCAGATCCGCGAGGGCGAGTTCGACGAACTCAACGGCTGGCTCCGCGAGAACGTCCATCGCCACGGCAAGCGCTACGTCACGCCCGACCTGATCGAGCGAGCGACCGGTGAGGGGCTGACCGCGGACTACTTCCTCGAGTACGTCACCTCGAAGTACGGCGAGCTGTACGACCTCGAGAGCTACTGAACCGGCGGACTCTGTCGTATCGCTCGATTATTGGCGGACGAACGGAGATCGTCGAATCGATGGTATCTCGCTCGTCGGTTCGTCTCGGTGGCGCGCTGATCCGCGGCGGACGAAAGCGAGGTGCGGACGGGCTGAAAGCCCGCGAATAGACGGGCGAGAAGCACCCGTGAGGAGAAATCGGCTGGGGTGGGTGTGGAAATTCCCGGTTCCACGGTCGTCGGAGTGTCGTTGTCAGAGTCGCCTTCAACTATTCGGACGAGACGGGAACTGCGATCGATTAGAAGAGTCCCCGTCCAAGCACGACCACCGTCACGTTGTTCGCGAACGCGAACAGCCCGATCGAAACGAGGACGCCAAGAAATCCCTCGAGCCCCAACTGCACGGGCCGTTCCAGTCGTCGCGGAACGGCGCGGGCGCGAGCGAAGAGCACCGAAAACAGGCCGACGACCAGCACGGCGATGCCCAGATGAACCGTAACCACGACCGCGAGGTGATGCCCTAACAGCCACGCCATCAGCGGGTTCGTCTCGGACTCGAGGCCGACAGTCGCCGCGGCCGCCACCGAGGTCAGCAGGTCGACGGCCAGCCACAGGAACAGCACGACCGCGACCCAGCCCCAGTACTCCTCGAGTCGCGGCGTCCGGCCCGAGGTACGGTCGCCGCTCATGTCGTTTTCCGGTTTCGGTAGCACGCGGATCAAGGTTGTGGCCCCGATACCGGCCCGGTTCGCGACGTCCGCGATAGCGGTTGCCGCCGGTGATCAGGTGTGTGGAATCCGCCGCAACAGTGAGACGTAGATCCGGCGGCGCGTCAGTAGACATGCAACCGTGACGCCGACCACGACTGCGGCGATCAGACCGATCGCACGTGCGTGTCCCTCGAGACCGGCGACCGCGGATCCACCCGTATCGAACAGCCCGAGCGACGCTGCGAGCAGGCCGACGATCCCGACGATCGGAAGCGCCAGCGCCGCGAGCGCTCGGACGGTGCTCCCACCGTCGTCCGCAGTGGCTTCCCGTCGGTGGACGAACCGAACTCGGGCCCCAGCGTGGTTCCCGCGATGACGGTGTTTGAACTCCCGCCACCCGTTCGGCGTCGACGTGTGACAGGTCGTCGAGTAGACGACCACGTCGTCGAACTGGTCGGCAAGCACGTGGAAATCGCGCCGGAACGCCGAATCCAGCCGGTGAGCGACGATGACGCGGACGCCGTCGACGCGAACGTCGGCGGCCGTCGATGCGCCACTCCGCCGCACGTCTGCCGTCGGAAACGTCGTCGAGAGCCGCTGTGAGATGGCGTCCCTGTCCGACGGACTGGTCGAATACGTCCACTCTTCGAGCGCCGCTGCCACTCGTGGCGCTCGAACGATACTGCGATCGCTACTGCCGCTGCTCGTCCCCCAATGGCCCCCCATTGTACGGAATTGTTTCTCAGTTGTCTATATATCGCTGTCGAACGATTTCCGCCCCGCCTCGTCTCATCAGCGGGGATCGGTTCGGAACGAGACAGCCAGTGCCGGCCCCCGGTTTTAGGGACAGGGTGCGCATTACTGCCGACTATGGGAAATACGTCACTCGCCGAGAAGGCGGCGATCGTCACGGGCGCGAGTTCCGGAATCGGCGCGGCGACCTGTCGCGAACTCGCCGCCGCGGGAGCGAACGTCGTCCTCGCGGCCCGCAGCGAGGACCGAATGACCGATCTCGCAGCGGACCTCGAGGCAACCCACGACGTCGAGACGCTGGTCGTTCCCGCGAACGTTCGCGAGGAAGACGACGTCGACGCGCTCTTCGAGGCGGCCGTCGACCGCTTCGGCGGGATCGACGTGCTGGTGAACAACGCCGGACTGGGTCGCGGGAGCGACATCGAATCGCTGTCGACCGACGACTACGAGACGATGCAGGAGACCAACGTCGACGGCGTCTTCTACGCGACGCGGGCGGCGATTCCCCACGTCCGCGAGCGCGAGGGACACCTGATCTTCGTCGCCAGTTTCGCCGGGAAGCACCCGCGGCCGTCCAATCCCGTGTACGCTGCGACGAAGTGGTGGGTCCGGGGCTTCGCCAAGAGCCTCGCGGCCCAGATCGGTGACGACGATGTCGGGATCACGATCGTCAACCCCGCCGAGGTCCGCTCGGAGTTCGGGGCTGCTGAAGGCGAGCCTTTCACCGAACGGTACGACGAGGACGAGGCCGACGAGCCCGCGGACATCGCCGAAGCGATTCGCTTCGCCGCGAGCCGTGAGGGCTCGAGCGTGAGCGAACTCGATATCAATCGTCGGGACAAGTTCGCGGATACCTTCCACTGACGGGAGCGAAACGGGCAGCCGAAATCCACCGCGCCCCTATAAAACGAGGCTGGGAGTGCCGGGTCGAGACTCACCCGTCCCCGACCCCCTACCACGAGTATGCGAATTTCCATTCCGCGCGTTCCGGGCGTCTACTTCGACACCGACGGCGAATCGACGGCGAAGACCATCGCGCTGAGCGCTGCCGGCCGACGAGCGCCGAAACCGCAGGGGTACGCCCTCCAGGCCCTTCCTTACATCTGGTCGTTCGACGTCGACCTCCGCGAGGTACCGACCGAGCATCCGATCCAGTACCTCCATCCGGAAGGGGCACGGAGTCTGGGCGATCTCTCCCGGCAGCGCAGCCTCCGCGATGTCGGGACCGAACTCGAGTCCGTCCTGCGGTTCGTCTGGTCGATCAATCAGGAAGTGGAGTCGGCGACGGGGCAGTTACTGGGAATGTCCTCGGACGACGACGGCGTCACCATCGAGGTCCAGGACGGGGCCATCAGCGCCGACGGATCGACGCTCGAGACCGACGAATTCGACCTCGACGATTCGGATATCGGCGAGTCCGGCACCGACGAATTCGACGTTCACGAGCCCGACCACGACCGGTTCGATCCCGACGATGAGCTGTGAGTCGCTGATTGGAACACGGAGGGACGACTTCGCCGCCCAACAGTCGTGTGAATGAACAGCGTATTCTGATGGAATTGAGTGTGACAAGGCGCCCTGCTATCGTGACAACAGGGAATCGCCACGTCCTCCCCAGCCGATTTCTGCTCACGGGCGCGCAGCGCCCGTTCGCATGGTTCGCGGGACCTCCGGTCCCGCGCTAACGCTCGCACGGCTTTGTGCCGCGGTTCATTCGCATTCACCGCGGCTCGGCGCGCGCCACCGCACGTCGGTCGATCGGGTCGGAGTGAAACGCGCCTTCTCTGGGCTGTGCGGTCGTCACAGCGTTCGGGGACGAGCGAACCGTATAACCTGCTGGCCGCGCTGGGTCGACTCGAGATCAAATGCCCCTTCGCGCGTTCAGAATCGCTTACGACGGCACGGACTATCACGGCTTCCAGCGCCAGCCCGACGTCCCAACCGTCGAGGACGCGATCTTCGACGCGCTCCGCGCGCTCGAGGTCCTCGCCCCCGACGCCGACAAACCCGACGGCTACGCCGCTGCCGGCCGGACCGACGCGGGCGTCTCCGCGCTCGCCCAGACGATCGCGCTCGAGGCCCCCGATTGGCTCGCACCGCGGGCGCTGAACGCCGAACTTCCCGCGGACGTTCGCGCGTGGGCGGCCGCCGACGCGCCGGAGGGGTTCCACGCGACGCATCACGCGAACCGCCGAGAGTATACCTATCACCTGTATGCACCGCAATCTCCGCCGGTGAACGCCGATACGCCCGATCGCTCTCTCGACGACGAGCGGTTCCGCGCGGCCTGCGAGGCGCTCTCGGGCGCCCACGACGTTCACAACCTGACGCCGGACGACCACAACACCGAGCGCTCGCCCTCGCTCGAGGCCCGGCGTGACGGCGCGTACCTCGTCGTCACGGTCAGTGCGGGCGGCTTCGCCCGCGAACTCGTCCGCCGACTGGTATCGCTGGCTCGCGACGTCGGTGCCGGCGACGCCCCGTTCGCGAAAATCGATCGCGTCCTCGAGCCCGACCCGCTGCCCGGCCACGAGGGAATCGCACCCGCGCCGCCGGAGCCGCTCGTGCTGACCGACGTGGACTACCCCGGCCTCGAGTTCGAGATCGACGACGCGGCGGCCGAGAGCGCTCGAGCGGTGTTCGAGCGTCGGCGAATCGACCGGCAGACCGGGGCTCGAGTGGCGGGGCAGGTGGCCGACGGGATGCAGTGACGGGGAGGTAGTTCAGCGGTGAGCGTTCGGATCACCGGCCCTCGGGTGGCTGTGTACGAGCGTTTTTCACGGCCGCGGACACACGTCGGCGCATGGATCTCTCGCCCGAGGAGTACGGCGCCTACTGGCGCGCGTCGAGCCGCGTCGCTGCGGGCGTGCTCGTGTGCTTCTTCGGACTCCGTCTCACGTCACCGCTGCGGACCCATCCCGAGGCGGGTGCGTCCGTCCTGGGCGTCATCTTGCTCGTCTTGCTCGTTCTCGTCGGAACGTACGTCGCGATGCTGGGCGTCGCTCGAGTCGTCCGGACCGCGGTCGACGCGGAAACGTAGGCGTCCGCGTGAGCGTCCGATACCCTTTACCTCCTCCGTTTCAAAATCCGAGATATGAGTTCCGTCCCCGAGCGCTCCGAGGTCGACGAGGCGTACACCTGGGACCTCGAGAGCATCTACGCGACCGACGACGACTGGGAGTCCGCCTACGAGGCGGTCGCCGAACGCGTCGACGACCTCGAGTCCTACGAGGGGCGGGTCACCGACGACGCCGAAACCTTCCTGGCGGTCCTCGAGTTGCGCGACGAGATCATGCGCGAGGTATCGACGGTCGCGGCCTACGCCCGCATGCGCCGCGACGAAGATACGACGAATCAGGAGTATCAGGCGCTGACGGCCCGCTCACAGTCGCTGGCCTCCAACGCCCAGTCCGCCGCCTCCTTCATCGACCCCGAAATCCAGGAGCTAACCCGCGAGGAGTTCGAGTCGATGGTTGAGGCCGAACCCGACCTCGAGACCTACGACCACTACGTCGACGACGTCCTCCGGATGAAACCCCACACGCGCTCGGCCGAGGTCGAGGCGCTGTTGACCGATCTCGGCGAGGTGATGGGTGCGACGGGCGAGGTGTACACCATGCTCTCGAACGCGGACATGGAGTTTCCGACGGTCGAGGAGCCTGAGAGCGAGGCGCTACGCGCCTCGGACGAGTCGAGCGGACAGGGCCCGCGAGACAGCGAGGCGGTCGAGATCACCCAGAGCAACTTCACGAACCTGCTCAAGCGACCCGACCGCGAGTTCCGACAGCGGGTCTACGAGGGCTACTTCGACGAGTGGGCGTCGGTCCGAAACGCGGTCGCGGCCAGCTACAAGAACAGCGTCAAAGCCGACGTCAAGACCGCTCGAGCGCGCAACTACGACACGTCGCGCGAAGCCGCCCTCGACGGGCCGAACGTTCCAGTCGAGGTCTACGATACGCTTGTCGACACCGTCCACGACAACCTCGACAAGCTCCACCACCACGCCGAACTCAAGGAGCAAGCGCTGGGGGTCGACGACCTGCAGATGTGGGACCTCTACATGCCCCTGACGGGCGACGAGGGACCGGACCTCGAGTACGATCAAGCGACCGAGTACGTCGTCGACGCGCTCGCGCCGCTGGGCGAGGAGTACCAGTCCCGCGTCGCCGACGGACTCGATTCCCAGTGGGTCGACGTCTACGAGAACGAGGGGAAACAGTCTGGCGCGTATTCGGGGGGCACCTACGACACCCAGCCATTCATCCTGCTGAACTATCAGCGCGACATCTCCTCGATGTACACGCTGGCCCACGAACTCGGCCACTCGATGCACTCCGAACTGACGAAAGAGGAACAGCCCTTCATCTACTCGAACTACGAGATATTCGTCGCCGAGGTCGCCAGCACCGTCAACGAGGCCCTGCTGACCAATCACCTCCTCGAGACCGTCGACGACCCCGAGTTCCGGAAACACGTCCTCAACGAGTTCCTCGAGCGCGTCCGCTCGACGCTCTACCGCCAGACGCTGTTCGCGGAGTTCGAACACGAGACCCATCGCCTCGAGGAAGCGGGCGAACCGCTGACCGCCGATCGACTGGACGAGGTCTACCGCGGACTGAAGGAGGACTACTACGAGCCCGCCGTGATCGACGACCGCATCGCCACCGAGTGGATGCGCATCCCGCACTTCTACCGGGCCTTCTACGTCTACCAGTACTCGACGGGTATCTCCGCCGCGCTCGCGATCGTCGACGACGTCCTCGAGCGCGGCCAGCCCGCTGCCGAGGACTACCTCGAGTTCCTCCGCCGCGGTTCCCGGGAGTACCCGCTCGAACTCCTGCGGATCGCCGGCGTCGACATGAGTTCCTCGGAGCCGATCGATCGCGCGCTCGAGACCTACGGCCGGCGCCTCGAGGAGTTCGAGTCGCTGCTCGAGTGATCGGCGCTCTGCTCTCCCCCGACGGCCTGCCATAGCCGGGCCGACTGTACTGCCATCCGACAGAAATTCCTCCGGGACCCAAAGGCACATTTACTGTCGCTATCTTAACGGCGTATATCAGGATGTCTCGAAGCCCGTCTATTCCCGACCGACCTCACCGCGATATCGACGCCGATCTCCCCGACGACGAGCGGCTCGAGGCGCTTCGCGGGCACTACGAAGAGCTCGTCGACGTCAACGACAAGCTGTCGGCCCAGCTCGACGACGCCGAGGACCGCCGCGAACGCCTCCGGGAGAAAGTCGACCGCGTCGAACGCGAAAACGAGACGCTGAAGAGCTCGTCGCTGTACATCGCCACCGTCGAGGACGTCCTCGACGACGAGCAAGTCATCGTCAAACAGCACGGCAACAATCAGGAGGTGCTCACGGACGTCTCCGCTCGGATCATCGATAGCGTTGCGCCGGGCGACCGCGTCGCGGTCAACGACTCCTTTGCGATCCAGACGGTGTTGAACACCGAAACCGACGCGCGCGCCCAGTCGATGGAGATTACCGAGAAACCGACGGTGACCTACGCCGACATCGGCGGCATCGACGAGCAGGTCCGCGAAGTCCGCGAAGCCGTCGAGCAGCCCCTGGCCGAACCCGAACTGTTCGACGAGGTGGGGATCGATCCGCCCAGCGGCGTGCTCCTCTACGGCCCGCCGGGCACCGGGAAGACGATGCTCGCCAAGGCCGTCGCCAACGAGACCGACGCCACCTTCATCAAGATGGCCGGCTCGGAGCTCGTCCGCAAGTTCATCGGCGAGGGCTCCCGGCTCGTTCGCGACCTCTTCGAGATGGCCCGCGAGCGCGAACCCGCCATTATCTTCATCGACGAAATCGACGCCATCGCGACTCGCCGAACGGAGTCCAAGACCTCCGGCGACGCCGAGGTCCAGCGGACGATGATGCAACTGCTCTCGGAGATGGACGGCTTCGAGGCCCGCGGCGAGATCCGCATCATCGCCGCCACCAACCGCTTCGACATGCTCGACCGCGCCATCCTGCGCCCCGGCCGGTTCGACCGCCTCATCGAAGTCCCCGAACCCAGCGAGGAGGGCCGCGAGCAGATCCTCGCGATCCACACCCGCGGGATGAACGTCGCCGACGACATCGACTTCGCCGATCTGGCCGCCGACACGGACGGCTACTCCGGTGCGGACATCGAGAGTCTCGCCACCGAGGCCGGCATGTTCGCCATCCGCAACGACCGCAACGAGGTCACCCACCAGGACTTCGCGGACGCCCTCGAGAAGATCGAGGAGGACGACTCGAGCGACGTGATCTCGTCGGCCGGCTACTTCTACCAGTAAGCACGAAGTTTTGCGCTGTCGTTCGAGAGAGCGAAGCTCTCTCGTGACGGAGCGAATCGGAGATTCGCGAGGTCCGCGAGACCAGAGGTCTCGCTTGATGACGAAAGACGCCGAAGACGTCTTTCGAACCACGGGCGCGGCTCCGCCGCGCCCTCGGCAAAAATTCGATTAAAAGCACTCCTCTTTCTCCGCCGCTCACTTCGTTCGCTCCGGGTCAGTCGTCGGCCCGCTCGCTTCGCTCGCGGTGACTGTCGGTGAGTCGCCTGCCTTTCCCGGGTTCGCGCGGCTCTCGCCTCTGCTCGAGCCGCGCTCCCGGCCGTTGTACTCGCTATCAAGACGGTGTGTTCGACCCCGGATCGCAAGCCCTTACGCCGCTGGTCCCCGAAAGCGAGTATGAGCACGATTCGAGTCGTCTGGGGGGCCGCGTCGGCTCCCACGGCGATGGCGTCCTACGACGCGGCCCTCGCCGAGGCCGGCGTCGAGAACTACAATCTCGTCTCGGTCTCCTCCGTCATTCCCGCCGAGACCCGCGTCGAGGCCGTTGGCACCGCGCCCGACCTCGGCCCCGCGGGCGAGCGACTGACCGTCGTCGAGGCTCGAGCCACCACCGCCGGCCCCGGTCGCGTGAGCGCGGCGCTGGCGTGGGCGCAATCGGTCGACGACGGCCCGGGCCTGTTCTACGAGACCGCGGGCGAGATGGACCGCGATGACGTCGAACGCCGGGTTCGCGAGGGACTGGACGCGGGACGGGAGCTTCGCGACTGGGAGTTCACGGACCCGCGGGCGGCCGTCGAGAGTCGGCAGGCCGATTCGGGTCGGCACACGACGGCGGTCGTCCTCGCCGTTTACGGGGACAGCGAGCCGATCCTCTCGGATTGACTGAAGGCGAACCCTTTTGACCCGGCGGCGCATTGCTACGGGTACACACTTCTCATGAACGGAAATACGCCGTACGCAGGGCTACCGGGCGAGACTGGTGCTGGGCAGCGTGCAGCGGCGGACGTTCCGGACCTCTCGAGCGCACAGAAACGACTGCTCCACCGCGACGTCTCGCGGATCGCGGCCCGCACGCGCGAGTTCCTCCCCAACGAATACGTCGTCGACGCCGACGTCTCGACCGGGATGACCGGCCCGCAGGTCACCGTCGCCGTCCGGCCGCCGGTCGGCCACGCGGTCAGTGCCGGCTTCACGCCCGACCT
Source organism: Natrinema sp. DC36 (assembly GCF_020405225.1). Lineage (NCBI taxonomy): Archaea > Methanobacteriati > Methanobacteriota > Halobacteria > Halobacteriales > Natrialbaceae > Natrinema > Natrinema sp. DC36. Next base: position 2,935,391 of record NZ_CP084472.1, on the reverse strand, counting down.
CGAGGAGGCGGCCCCCGAGGAGGTCATCACCGCGGACGAACGCGACGAAGTCGCCCGCGGGCTGGCCGCGAGTGCGGCACTGCAGGTCAAACAGGCGATCAGCAACAACGTGCGGCCGACCGGCAAGTAGCCGGGCCCGTCATCGAGGCTCCGCGCTCGATCGGCTCGTCCCATCGGGACGGAAGCACACTCCGCTTTTCGACGCGTCGGCTCGATCGATAGCGCAGCTGCTCGAGCTGGTGGCGTCGACGCTTGAGGATCGATCGCCGGCTCGACCGACGAATCGGCGCTGAATCGCTCGAGGGTCACAGTGCGGACAGACGGAACCGAACGCGGCGTCCGACGGTGCGTCTCTGCGGTGCTCGTCGGGGAGGGAAAACTGAGTCGGGGACGATCCACACTCCGGACGGGCCGTCGGGATCGAATCCGCGAGTGAACGCCCGGTCGATTGACCGAGCGAATCAGCCCGTCCGCTTCACTGAGTGCTCGTCGGGGACTGTGCGGCGGTGTCCGGCTGAATCTCCTCGAGTTCGTCCCGTTTCTCCTCGGCTTCTTCGGCTTCGGCCTCCGCTTCTGCCTCTCGCTCCGCCTTCTCTTCGGCTTCCTTCTTCTCCTTGATCTTCTTCAGGCGGAACGTCTCCTCGCGTTCCTGTTCCTCGAGTTTCTGCTCGATGTACTCCTGATTGTCGTACAGTTCCGGCAGGAGCTTGAACTCGAGTGCGTTGACGCGGCGCTTGGTGGTCTCGATCTCCCGGAGCATCTTCTTCATCGCCGTCTCGACCTCGGCGGCGAGGATAATGCTCTCGAGGAGGTCCTCGTAGGCTTCGGCGGCCTCGTCGATGCGGGCGGAGGTGCCCATGATCCCGTAGCCCCGCTGGTCGAGGCTCTTGGTGACTTTGGAGGACTCGATCTGCGGGACGACGACGCCCATGATGTTCTTGGATTCGGTGGTGATCTCGGGGTGTTCCTGCAGCGCCGCCGCGGCACCGCGGACCGCGACGTCGCCTTCCATCGCCCGAGCCATGTTGATCTTCTTCTGAGCGGCCTCGTAGTCGTCGGCGAGGTCGCCGCGGACGTCCTGGGCCTTGTCCAGAATGTCCATGAACTCCATGATCAGCCCGTCGCGTTTCTTCTCGAGCGTGCCGTGTCCCCGCTCGGAAAGCTCGATGCGATCCTCGATCGCCATCAAGTTCTTGCGGGTGGGCTTGACGTCGTTGGCCATCTTGTGGGGGGCTAGCGCCCCCAGTCGGATAACTGTTTACAGTTTCCGCGCACCGTTCGCCGCCGAACGGCGGGGAACTCGACCTCGAGGGTCGGGCTACCCGAGAAACAGATCGACCATGTCGCCCGACGACTGGCCCTTGTAGAGTTCCGAATAGCCGCAACTCGTACAGCTCACGACGTGAAATCGACGGTTCTGGACGTCGAGGAGCTTCGAGAGGCCGCTCCCGGTCGTCGAAATTTTGTCGATCTCCGTCTCCGTGTGGCCACACTTCGGACAGCCGCGATCGTCGTCTCGCATACGTGCTCTATTCGTATCATCTCACAAATCTTTTGTGCTCGGACCCACGAGTATCGACCGAGCCATGGCCGCCGTCGTCGTCGTGATCCTGCTCCTCGTCTCCCTCGTAATCCCGCTCGTCCTGTGGCTGGCGATCAGTCGAGAAACGTCGGATCCGACCGTCATGGACCGGCGGGAAGCGGAACGGATCGCGAAAGAACGCGGCGGTCGAGAGCCGTCGCGTTCGGCCCGCGACCGGAGTCACTCGGTCGACGGCCGTCGGCAGCCGTGCGACGGCCGTGTTCGCGACGACGAGCAGGACCGATCCGATCGATCCGCTGGATTCGATCGGAGCGAGCGCGACGGGTGACCGTTGTTACTTTTCGATGGGGTCTCGCGACACCGCCTACTCGAGGACGTGGACCCGCTGCTCGTCGATCGAGAGCGGGATCGATTCGCCGACCCGATAGCCGTCGATACCGTCGGCGTGCAGCGTCACGGGCGTGTCGTCGGGCAGCGTCGCCGCGAGCCGGGTTCGGTCCCCGAGATACGTCACGTCGGTCACGTCGGCCTCGATCGGTCCCTCGCCCAGATCGAAGGCGGCGGGCCGAGCCGCGACCTGCACCGAGCCGTCCGTCTCAGCCGACACGGGCAGTTCGGCAAAGCCCAGATCGACGTGGCCGTTCTCGGCGACACCCTCGAGGAGGGTCGAACTCCCGACGAAGTTCGCGACGAAGGGGTTGGCGGGCCGGCGATAGATCTCCGCGGGCGGTCCCACCTGCTCGAGCGTGCCGTCCGCGAGGACCGCGATCCGATCGCACATCGCCATCGCCTCCTCCTGATCGTGGGTGACGTAGAGCGCGGTCACCTCGAGGTCGGCCAGCAACTCGCCGATCTCGTCGCGCAGCCGGGTCTTGAGTTCGGCGTCCAGCCCCGTCATCGGCTCGTCGAGCAGGAGGACGTGTGGTTCGATCGCGAGCGCCCGCGCGAGGCCGACCCGCTGTTCCTGGCCGCCCGACAGCGTCGTCGGCCGTCGGTCGGCCAACTCGGCGATGTCGAGCATGGAGAGCAGTTCGTCGGCCCGCTCGCGGCGCTCGGCTTTCGGGACGCCCTGCATCTTCGGCCCGAACGCGACGTTCTCCCGGACGGTCATAGTGTCGAACAGGGCGTAGGACTGGAAAACCAGCCCGACGGTTCGCTCCTCGGGCGGGACGTGGGTGACGTCGCCCCCGTCGAACAGCACCCGGCCGTGAGTCGGCGTCTCGAAGCCGGCGATGGTCCGCAACGTGGTCGTCTTCCCGCAGCCGGAGGGGCCGACGATCCCGAGGATCTCGCCGTCCCGGATCGTCAGATCGATCCCGTCGACGGCCACTTCGTCGCCGTAGGCCTTCGTGAGCGACTCGAGGGTGACGTCGCTCACGGCCGGCCACCTCCGGCTGTCGCCGCGAGCCGAGGTCGGTGAGCGATTCGATTCGGTTTCCGATCGACGGTGTATTTCGGTGTCATCGTTGTGCGGTCGAAAACCCCCTGTTACCGAGCAGTTGGAGGACGAGTATCGCGGCGACGACGATCACGAAGTAGACCGAGACGGCCGCCGCAGACTGGAGGTGCGTCGCGTTCGAGATGTTCCGGTAGAGAAAGATCGCGAACGGATCCGGGCTTCCGCTCGCGACCATGTACGTGAAGTTAAACTCCGCGGCCGCGAGCGTCCAGGTGATAATACAGCCGGCGACGATCCCTCGTTTGGCGTGGGGGACGATGATCGTCAGAAACGCCCGCGGCCACGAGGCTCCCAGCGATCGGGCGCTCTCCTCGAGGCGGATCAGATCCATCGACTGGAACGAGCTCTGGACCGTCAGGACCATGTACGGCGACTTGAGGAGACAGTAGCCGACGATCAGCCCCAGCGCCGAGCGGCCGTGTTCCGGGTAGGTCTGCACGAACGCGATTCCGAGGATCAGCCCCGGCACGAGCGGCAGGATCGCGAACGTGTTGACCCAGTTCCGCGCGAAGAAGTCGTACCGCGCGAGCGCGTACGCGACCGGGACGCCGATGATCACGTTCAGGACCATGCCGCCGGTCGCGACTGCGAGGCTGAAGGCGAGCCCGGGGATCGCGTTCGCTCGCACGCCGTGCTCGCCGAAGCCGAGTACCTGTCGCCAGTGCTCGAGCGTCACGAACCCCCGTGGGATGACGCCGGCCGCCGACTGTGCGAACGACGAACCGAACGTGACGAGGACCGGGACGGTCAGGAACGCGACGACGATCGTGACGACGCCGACCAGAACTGGACGGCCAACTGCCGTCGACAGCGCCGTTCTCGATCGCGACCACTCTTCGTTGGCGGCCGTCCCGGTTGTGCCTCCGTCCGGACGCGGATCGGCGCGTGCCGCCCCGGATGTCGCCGCCGGGTGATCGCCGTTCTCGTCCGATTCCGTGAGCCCGGTCATCTCAGATCTCCACCGCATCGTTTTCGACGAACTGCAGTCCGACGAACGTGAACGCGACGATAAAGACCACGTAGACGAGCCCGATCGCGGCCGCAACGTCCGGGTTGTACGAGCCGACGCTCATCTCGTTGTGTATCTGGAGGGTGATCACCCGGTGGCTCTGCAGGATCAACACGGTCCCGAAGATCGCGAGTCCGGAGCGGAACGTGAGAATTACGGCCGCGACGATCCCCGGGCGGATCTCGGGGAACGTGACGTGATAGAACGTCTGCCACCGGCTCGCGCCGAGCGCGCGTGCCGCCTCTTCGGCCTGCGTGTTGATCTCCGCGTAGGTCCCGCGCAACACCATGGTCGCCCGCGGGAGCAACGAGTAGACGAACCCGAGAAAGAGGCCGGTGATCGCGGTCGCGCTCGCGAGTTCGAGCGGTGCCCCGCCCGTCGCGACGGCGACCGCGTTCGTTACCAGCCCCTGTCGGCCCAGCAGGACGATGACCAGGTACGCGACGATGATCCCCGGCAGCGCGATGGGGAACGACACCGCCGCGACGACGAGTCGCTTGGCGGGCAGATCGTACTTCTCGAGGACGTGTGCGACCGCGACGCCGAGCGCGACGCTGACGGCCGTCGCGAGCCCGACGAACCACAGCGTGTTCCAGGCGACACGCCGGTACTCCGCGGTCGTCGCGAGCGTCTCCCAGGCCTCGAACGACCAGCCCTCCATCCAGATCGTGTCCTCCGCGAGGCTGATCCGGACGAGCATCGCCAGCGGGACGAAGCCTGCCACGACCGCGAGCGCGAAAAACGGGAGGCAGAGGACCGCGATCCGCCGGCGTTCGCGCTCGCGTTCGGTCGTCGGACGGGCGGTCGTCGACGCGAGCGTCGCGACTCGACGGACCGACGCCGTCGTCGATTTCCGGACTGACATCCGCGATCACTGGGCTCCCTGCAGTGGGGTTCGATCGACGAGTTCCTCCTGGATGTCGGTCTGGTTCTCGACGAGGGTCTCCTGATCGACGGTGAATCCGGCCGCCTCGTAGGACGACTGGTCGGGGAACTCGTCGGGCTGGTCGAGGTCGTTCGCTCGGATCGGGCGGACGTAGGCGTCGAAGAACAGCTTCTGACAGTCCTCGGTCAACACGTAGTCCATGAACAGCTTCGCCGCCTCGGGGTTGGGCGCGTTCCGCAGGAGCGCGTAGCCGTAGGGGACGTTCATCGCACCCGGCTCGCCCTCGGGTCCTTCGAGGATCGCGACCTCGATCTGGTCCTCGTCGAACTCGTCGTTGTTGTACTTGAGGTTCAGCCCGGTGTAGTCGTACTCGACGACGGTCGAGATCTCGCCGGCGGTCATCGGCCCCTCGACGTTGCGCCGGAAGTCCGCGCCGTGGTCGGCGATCGCCTCGTGGTACTCGATAACCGGGTCGAGGTTATCCAGATCGCCGCCGTAGGCCCGGTTGACCGACAGCGCGGAGGCCTGCCCGTTGGCGGTGTGAGGCGGCGTGAAGGCCAGATCCTGTGCGATGTCGGGATGTTTCAGGTCCTCCCACGTTTCGGGGGCGTCCAGTCCCCGCTCCTCGTAGACGTCGGCCCGGTAGGTCACCGCGGTCGTCATCTGGCGGGTCGCGGTCACGTGACCGTTGTCAGTCTTCAGATCGCCGGGGATGACGTCCCAGTTGGCCGGCTTGTAGTCGGTCGTCAGGTCGTCGTTCATCGCCTCGAGGCCGAACGAGTAGCCGCCGTTGTACGCCGAGTGGGTCGGGTTCCGGGCGTTGGCTCGCATGTCCTCGAGCGCCTCGCCGGAGGAACCCTGCGCGTCGTACAGCGGGAGATCGTACTCCTCTTCGAAGGCCTCCATGACGGCCCCCCAGTTCGACCAGCCGGTCTGGACGCAGTAGATCTGTAGTTCGTCGGGGAACGACGACGAGTCGATCTCGGTCTCGTAGTCGCCGTGACCGACGGTGAACGTCTGCCCACTGCCCCCTCCAGTGAGATCGCTTAGACAGCCCGCCATCGCGGCGGTCCCGGCGGCAACCCCACTCGAAAGCACTGTGCGTCGCGTCGTCCCTGTCGGGTCGGACATACTCGAGAATCCGCCAAAACCTACTAATCCGTTGCTATGTTCGGGTTACTGACCTATATAGGACGCCGTAGCGGCACGGACCGATCGGGTCCGATCCCTATCTGGTCGCCGGTCTCGAGCGTCACCCCTGTCCGACCATCCGCTCTTCGTCCTCCCACTCTTCCTGTCGAAGTTCGTACTTCTGGACCTTGCCCGTCGCGGTCGTCGGCAGCTCCGCGACGAACTCGACCCTGTGGACCACTTTGTAGCCCGCGAGGTGCTCGCGAGTAAAGGCCTCGAGGTCGCCCTCCGTCACGCCCGGATCGTCCGGGTCGCCGCTCGAGGGGACGACGAACGCCTTCGGCGTCTCGCCCCACTCGTCGCTCGGTGCCGGAATCACGGCCACGTCCGATACCTCGGGGTGGTCGAACAGCGCGTCCTCGAGTTCGATGCTCGAGATGTTCTCCCCGCCCGAGATGATAATGTCCTTCTTGCGATCCTGAATCGCGATCAGGCCGTTCTCGTCGATCGTCGCGAGGTCGCCGGTGTGGTAGTAGCCCTCGACGCGGTCGGTAAAGGCCTCCTCGGTCGCTTCGGGCTTCTCCCAGTACTTCTCCATGATCTGGTTGCCGCGGACGACGACCTCGCCCAGCGTCTCGTCATCGCGCGGGATGTCGTCCCCCTCCTCGTCGACCACCCGAATTTCGGTGCCCAGATAGGCCAGTCCCTGGCGCTTCTTGATTCGGAACCGATCGTCGCTGTCGTCGTCGAAGCGCCGGCGCGCGTCGGAGGTGGTGATCAGCGGCCCGGTCTCGGTCGCGCCGTAGACGTGCTTCAGGTACCAGCCGAACTCGTCCTCGACGGTTCGGATGGTCGCCTCCGGCGGCGCGCTGCCGGCAGTGGCGAGGCGAACGTCCTCGTCGCCGACCGTCTCGGGGCCGTTCTCCTCGTAATAATCGACCAGCATGTTCAGCACCGTCGGCGCGCCGCACATGTAGGAGACATCCTCCGATCGGACGGTCTCGAAGATCTCTCCGGCGTCGATTCCGCGCGTGCAGACGTGGGTCGCGCCGATTCCCGTCACCGCGAAGATGTGGCCCCAGCCGTTCGCGTGGAACATCGGCAGCGTCCACAGGTAGGTGTCATCGTCGGTGAGGTCCTGGTGAGCCACCGTCAGATAGGCGTGGATGGTCTCGCAGCGGTGCGTGCGACAGACCCCCTTCGGATCGCCCGTCGTCCCCGAGGTGTAGTTGATCGTGATGATCTCGTCCTCGGCCATCTCGGGGCGATTGTACTCGGTACCAGCCTTCTCGAGCACCGCGTCGAAGCTTTCCCAGTCACCGTCGACGGCAGCCGCGTCGTTCGTGATGAACGTCTCCGTCGGCACCTCGTCGCGAACCGCTTCGATGCGCTCGGCGAAGTCGTAATCCGCGTAGATCGCGTCGACCCCTGCGTCGGACAGGATGTACTCGAAATCGTCGGGCGTCAGCCGATAGTTCAGCGGGGTGTGGACCGCCCCCGTTTGCATGATTCCGTAGGCCGCCTCGAGGTGGTAGTGCGTGTTCGGATCCAGTACGGCGACGCGGTCGCCTTTTTCGATCCCGCGCTCCTGGAGCGCCGCTGAAAACCGATCGGCGCGTTCGCCGAGTTCGTCGTACGTGAACCGTTCGCCCGTGGTGGCGACGACCGCCTCGTCGTCGCCGTAGTGCGTCCGCGCCCGGTCGAGGAACTCCGGGGCGAGCAATGGTTTGTGCATACATACCACGATTCACTGGCGGAGCATACGGTTGTTTCGATCTATCGCACACAGTGACAGTTCGACACCGAATTATTGATTCGGTACTGTGGCCGTGATCGCAGTCCGACTATCTCTTCTAATAGTCTCCGGAAATTATTTGGCCTATAGTGTCAGAGTACTATTTAATACGGCACTGATGGTACAGAATCGCCACGCGGGTTACGTCCCCGACTGGCTGATCGAGGTCGTCATGGCAGTTCTAGTGACGATCTCGATTCACATCGCTACCGTACAGTTCGTTGGCATCGAAAGCGATGCTCTCGTTTTCTTTTTGATTATCGGCGCCGTCCTCGGTGTTCAAATCGTCATGCGAGCAGCCTGGACCGAGACGGCATCGGCTGATACTGACAGCGAACGCTGACCGGTCCTAGTTCTATCAAACACTGGACAAGGCGAAAACTCGAGTCGAACGCCGTCACTCCGAAGCCAGCCAAACTGTTCCCCATCGGCTACCGATAGCAACCGCAACAACCACGAGTACGAGTCCGGCGAGCCCGTACACGAACGATGAGAGATAGGTATCCGTGAGCCAGATCAGCAATCCTGATCCACCACCTCCACCCAATATCTGTAGAACGGTTATACCACGTTCATCGATGCGATCTTCAATATACGATGTCAAAATAAACTCATAGATGAGGAACACAAATCCAGCTATGACACCGATACAAATAGCGACTACTGAATCAGACATCGATAATATATAATACATTTATACTGCATTTATTTTTCTATTTCAACAGGAATCGGATCGTCTCAGTATCTCCCCTTTTTCTAATTCATTTCTCTGTTTACTGTTCCGCGTCGGCTGGCGCTCGAGGTGTCGCTAAACGATGAATCAAAAACGGCCGATCGAAACAGCAAAAACTGGATACGGGCGATCCGCGACGATCAGTCGGCCTGCACGGCTTCGGCCGTCTCGTCTTCGCGGTAGTGCTCCGCGATGAGCTCCTCGTCGATCCGGTTGAGCGCCTCTTTCGGCAGGGTCGACAGCAGATCCCAGCCGATATCGAGCGTTTCGTCGATCGAGCGGTTGGTGTCGTACCCCTGCTGGACGAACTCCGTCTCGAAGCGGTCGGCGAAGTCGAGGAACTTGTTGTCCCGCTCGGAGAGGGCTTCGCGACCGACGATGTTCACGAGGTCGCGCAGGTCCTCACCCTCCGCGTAGGCGGCGTACATCTGGTCGGAGACGTCGCCGTGGTCTTCGCGGGTCAGACCCTCGCCGATCCCGTCGTCCATCAGCCGCGAGAGGCTGGGCAGGACGTTGACCGGCGGCTCGATCCCCTGACTGTTGAGGTCCCGATCCATCATGATCTGGCCCTCGGTGATGTACCCGGTCAGGTCCGGAATCGGGTGTGTGTCGTCGTCCCCGGGCATCGTCAGGATCGGAATCTGCGTGACCGACCCCTCCTTGCCCTCGATTCGACCCGCGCGCTCGTAGAGCTGCGCCAGGTCGGTGTACATGTATCCGGGGTAGCCACGTCGGCCCGGGACCTCCTCGCGTGCGGCACCGATTTCGCGCAGCGCCTCACAGTAGTTGGTCATGTCCGTCAGGATGACGAGCACGTGGTAGTCCTTCTCGAAGGCCAGGTACTCGGCCGTGGTGAGCGCGAGTCGCGGGGTGACCTGCCGCTCGACTGCGGGGTCGTCCGCGAGGTTCATGAAGACGACCGAGCGCTCGAGCGCGCCCGTGCGTTCGAAGTCGTCCATGAACTCGTTTGCCTCTTCGGCCGTGATTCCCATCGCGCCGAAGATGACTGCGAACTCCGAGCCCTCGCCCGATTCGTCTTCCTCTGGCACCGTCGCCTGACGGGCGATCTGGAGTGCGAGGTCGTTATGGGGGAGCCCCGAACCGGAGAAGATCGGGAGCTTCTGGCCCCGAACCAGCGTGTTCATGCCGTCGATGGCGGAGACGCCGGTCTGGATGAACTCCTCGGGATACTCCCGCGAGTAGGGGTTGATCGCTTTGCCAACGATATCCTGTCGTTCGTCGGGGACGATCTCCGGGCCGCCGTCGATCGGGTTGCCGGAGCCGTCGAGCACCCGCCCGAGCAGATCCTCGGTGACGGGCATCTTCATCGTCTCACCCAGGAAGCGAACGGAGGCGTTGCGGTCGATCCCGCCCGTCCCTTCGAACACCTGAATCGAAACGATCCCTTCGCTCGATTCCAGCACCTGGCCGCGCAGCGTTCGCCCGTCCTCGGTCTCGATCTCGACGATTTCGTCGTAGCCGACCGGTTCGTCGACCTCGGCGAACACCAGCGGACCGCTGATTTCCGTGATAGTCTGGTACTCTTTCATTGTTTAATACAGTGCGCGCAGTTGGTCTGCGAGGTCGCTCTCGATGTCGTCGATGAACTCGTTCCACTCCTCGGCCGTGCCCATCCGGTTGAGCTGCGGCGCGGCGTCGACGTCTTGAATCTCTTCGACCGGGACGCCCGCTTCGAGCGCGTCGAAGGCCTCGTCGTTGAACGTCTTGATCGCCTCGAGCATCCGGTAGGTCTTCTCGGGTTCGCAGTAGGTGTCGACGTCGTGGAGCGCGTTCTGCTGGAGCCAGGCCTCACGGATGTAGCGTGCGACCTCCATCGTGAGCTGCTGGTCCTCCGGCAGCGCGTCCTTGCCGACGAGCTGGACGATCTCCTGCAGTTCGTCCTCCTCGTCTAACACGTCGACCGCCCACTGGCGGGTGTCCGACCAGTCGCCGGCGACGTTGCTCTCCCACCACGGGTCGAGCTGGTCCTTGTACAGCGAGTAGGACTCGTTCCAGTTGATCGAGGGGAAGTGCCGACGCTCCGCGAGGTCGGCGTCCAGCGCCCAGAACGTCTTGACGATACGCAGCGTGTTCTGGGTGACCGGCTCGGAGAAGTCACCGCCCGGCGGCGAGACTGCGCCGACGACCGAAATCGACCCTTCGCCGCCGTTCATCAGCTGGAACTTGCCGGCGCGCTCGTAGAACTCCGAGAGCGCAGCGGCCAGATAGGCGGGATACCCCTCTTCGCCGGGCATCTCCTCGAGCCGGCTCGAGATCTCCCGCATGGCCTCGGCCCACCGCGAGGTGGAGTCGGCCATCAGCGCGACGTCGTAGCCCATGTCGCGGTAGTACTCCGCGATCGTGATTCCCGTGTAGATACAGGACTCGCGGGCCGCGACGGGCATGTTCGACGTGTTTGCGATGAGGCAGGTCCGGGCCATCAGCGGGTTCCCGGTCTGGGGGTCCGGCAGTTCCGGGAAGTCCTCGATGACCTCGGTCATCTCGTTGCCGCGCTCGCCACAGCCGATGTAGACGACGATGTCCGCGTCGGACCACTTGGCGAGTTGCTGCTGGGTGACGGTCTTCCCGGAGCCAAAGGGCCCCGGAATGGCGGCCGTTCCGCCCTTCGCGAGCGGGAAGAGGCCGTCCTGAACGCGCTGGCCAGTCACCAGCGGTTCGGTCGGCGTCTCCTTGTCACCAGCGGGCCGGGCCTCGCGGACCGGCCACTCCTGGTGCATCTGGATCTCCTCGCCGTTGTCGAGTTCGACGACGGTCTCCTCGACGTTGAATTCGCCGTCACCGACGGTGGTCACTTCGCCGCCCTCGTAGTCCGGGGGCACCATGACCTTGTGGTCGATCGTGACGGTCTCTTCGACGACTCCGACGACATCGCCGGGTTCGACGGTATCGCCCGTTTCGACCTCGGGGGTGAACTCCCACTGCTTCTCGAGGTCGATCCCCGGGGCGTCGACCCCGCGGTCCAAAAAGGCCGTCCCCATCTTCTCCTCGAGGACGTCGAGCGGCCGCTGGACGCCGTCGTAGATGGAGTCCAGCATGCCGGGTCCGAGGTCGACGCTCAGGGGTTCGCCCGTGTTCTGGACGGGTTCGCCCGGGCCGACGCCGGAGGTTTCCTCGTACACCTGAATGGTGGTCAGGTTCCCTTCGATCTCGATGACCTCGCCCATCAGTCCTTCGTCGCCGACGTAGACGACGTCGTTCATCCGGGCGTCGAGGTCCGTGGCGGTCACGACGGGACCGCTCACGCTTTCGATTACACCGTCTTCGTCGACGGATTCGATATCTTCTGCCTGGCTCATAGTTTAGCTGTCTTCGTCCTCGTCCATCAGGTCGATCCCGATCGCGCGTTTGATCTGGTCGCGCAGTCCGCCGCCACCCGTGCCGCTGCCGATGGTGACGACGACCGGCTCGACGCTCGTTTCGACCTCCTGGCGAACGTTTCGCGACAGGTGATCGAGATCCTCGTCGTGCATGACGACGATCCCGACGCCCTCGTCCTCGAGGGCCGTCGTCGCCGCGTCGTCTAACCGTTCGTCTTTCTCGTCGTCCGGGACGTTCTCGAATCGGCGGACGCCCGCGAGGCGAAAGCCGGTCGTGAACTCCGGACTGCCGACGACTGCGATTTCCTGGCTCATAGGATCACCAGCTCCTCTTCGATCTCGTTCTCTGCGAGCCCGACCTCGCGACCGCGCGCGATAGCGCGGATGTTCTCGACCTCGCGTTCCTTCGCGAGGATGTACGACAACACGGCCGAGACCGAGGCCGGGTAGATGCTCGAGAGCGTGTCGGCGTACTCGAGCAACGCGGCGTCTAGTGCGTGCTCGAACTGGATAAGGCTGTCAGCATCGCGCAGCCGACCCAGCGCGCTCGAGAGTCGGTCGCCGTACCGCCTGCTATCGGCGATGTGGTCGACGAGCGCGTCGTAGTCGCCGACGAGTCGGTTGAGATCCGACGCGTCGAAGAGGACGCCGCCGTCGATGTAGTAGGTCGCGGGATCGAGATCGGCACCGCTGCGAGCGAGTCGCAGGGCGTTCCGGGCGTTCCGGAAGTCGATCTCGGCCTCGAGGAACTCGACGTACTTCGCTTCCGGTCCCTCCTGGGGTCGGCCGAGGTCCGCGAGCAGATTCTCGTAGAACTCCCGGTCGAGCGCGTTCTCGAGGGGAACGAGCGCGCCGGTTTCCTCGAACTCCTCGTAGGCGACCGTCAGCGGCTCGTAGTAGTTCGTTCCGTACAGCACTTCGATCGCGTCCTCGATCTCGTCGGCCTCGAGTAGCCGGTCGATCGTCCGGTCGTCGAGTTCGCCGGCGCGGATGAGGTCCGTCTGGATGTCCTCGGGATCGGTGTCGGTGTAGATTCCGCGGACGATCGTTTTCAGGTTCCAGACGTCGAACTTCCGCAGGTAGCGGGCGATCAGATCGTAGAGTCGCCCGTTCGACCAGTCCAACAGGTCGTCGAAGTGCTTCGCGAGGTTGCGGTTCAGCGCGTATTCGATCAGGTCGACGCCCGAAAACCGCGTGCCGAGCTCGTTGATCTCGCGTTCGTACTCCGTTTCCTCCATGAACCGCGCGATCTCGCTCGGCCCCATCCGGATCAGCTTGCGGTAGTCTTCGTCCGAGAACAGCGAGGCTCGGCGCGACCGCACGCGAGCGTTCACGTATTCCGGATTCGAGGCACCCGTGCTCATTGCTCGAAGAGTCGGTTGCTGATCGCCTGAAGGTTGTCTTCCCAGACGTCCTCGAGGACCGAGTCGAACGTGTTGTTGACTCGGACGCGGGACTGGTCGCTCTCGACGACGACGCCGCCGAGGCAGTCGACCTCGCCGGCGTACTCGTAGCCGTCGTAGTCCGTGAGGATCGACTCGAGCAGCTCCTGATCGTCGCTGCGACCGGAGACGTTGACGTCGTCGCCCTCGTCGAACTCGACGCTCGCTGCCTCGAGCAGATCTCGTGTGAGCTCCTCGCGGGTGTCGCCCTCGAGAGATGCGAGTTCGTCCTCGACCGCCTCGCGGACTTCGCCGAGCACGTCGCGACGGGCCTCCAGGCGCTTCTGTTTCGCCTCCAGCTTCGCGCTGGAGAGGCGCTGTTCGCGGAGTTGGTCGATTTCGCGTTCGACCTCCTGTTCCGCGTCGGCGAGGATCTCCTCGGCGTCGGATTCGGCCGCCGATTCGATCTCCTCGGCGCGCGTTTCGCCCTCCGCGCGGATGTCCTCCGCACGCGCGTTGGCCTCTTCTCGAATGTCTTTGACGACTGTGTCCAAACTCATTGGTGAGAGAAGGGGGGTGTGGTTATCCGACGATGAAGACGACGACCAGGGCGAGGATCACGAGCGTCTCCGGGAGGACGGTCATGATCAGGCCCGGGACGAACATGTCGTCGTCCTCGGCGATCGCACCGACGGCTGCCGCGCCGATACCGCGCTCGGCGTATCCCGCTGCGAGTGCAGCGAGACCGACGGCGATTGCCGCGGCACCTGCGTCGTTGAGTGTGGGCGCTGCTTCGACTGTTCCGCCGTTCTGAAGTGCAAGGTCTGCGAATTCAATCATTGTGTTAATTATTAGTCCTCAGTCTAGTTTCGATCGGTTCCGAACGGTTCGTAGTTCTCCCCACCGCCTTCATAAAACTTGTTAAAGAATTCGACGTACTCGAGGCGCACAGCCTGTAAGCCGGCGCTTGTCACGCCAAGCACTAACACGACGATGTGTCCGAGCACGAGAATAACAAGTCCACCGAGCAGGGCTGCGGTACCCGAGTGCATGAGGCCGCCGAAGACGACGTCGGCACCCTCGCCGTAGTGTTCCGCGACGTAGCTCGGTTCGTGATTTCGAAGGAAGTGGAACTCGCCGTCTGGGTCCTCGTAGGCGCCGAAGAACAGCAGGTTGACCACGAACGCCATGCCGGCCTTCGCGAGCAACACTGCGCCCATCCGGGTGTACGAGAAGACGTTGACGACGACGTCGAGCGATTCGACGAGTTCGACGGGTTCGCTGACGCCGAGCATGACGAACCCGATCAGGAAGACCAGCAGCGGTGCCGTAAGCGGGAACCCGCCCAGAAGCGGGATCGCTTCGGGGAACGTGAATAGCGACCACATCGGGAACCCGGTGAACCCGATCGGGAACGGTCCGTCGCTAGCAAACGTCGTGAACAGGAAGTCGGGCTTCGATCCCTCCGCCTGCGCCGAGAAGATCCAGATCCAGATCCCGTTGATCATCAGGATCCACGAGCCGCTGTGGAAGAGGGCGTCTTTGACCCCATGGCTGAGATTCTCGTAGAAGTCCAGGATGTATCCGATGTTGAGGTGGACGATCCCGGCCAGCACGCTAACGACCATCCAGCCCAGGGCGAAGTCGGCGGCCGCCGGCTCGAGCCCCTTGTTGAGCGGCAAGAGTTCGACGTTCAGCAGGTCGTGCCAAACGACCTCTCCGAGGATGTGGAGGCCGAATATCTCGCCGTACACGAATCCGAAGAGGATCGTGAACAGGCCCGCCCAGATCGCAACGCCGCCGAGACTGGTGACGCCTTTGCTGTCGAACTGCGTGGCCATGTAGGCCCCGATGGCCACGTACATGATCCCGTAGCCGACGTCGCCGATCATGAACCCGAAGAACAGCGGGAACGTCAGGAACAGGAAGATCGTCGGATCCAGCTCGCTGTACTTCGGTCGGTTGACCGCCTGTACCAGCAGTTCGAACGGCTTGGCCGGTCCGGGATTGTCCTGGATCGTCGGCGGCTCGTCACCCATCGTGACTGCCGAACCGCCGTCCGTGACGGCCTTCTGTCGCTGGTCGTCCGCCTCGGCAGCGCTGTCGTCTTCCTCGTCGGCCCCGGCGGGCGTTCCCTTCTGAACGTCTTCCGTGTGGGAGTGTGCGCCGTGGCGGTCGTAATCCGCCCGCTCGAGTTCTTCGATCTCGACGCTGTCGCCGACGGCGTCGTTCAGCGCGGCGACGAGTCGGTCGTACTCGTCGGTCGGAATCCAGCCCTCCGCGACGAACGCGCGTTCGGTCGTCGCGAACTGTAGCGGCGCTTCCGCCTGCTGGACCTCGATCGTTAGTTCCTCTTCGACCCGCAGGAGGAACTCGGCTTCCTCGTCTTTGATCTCCGCGAGTTCCGCGTCGATCTCGTCGAGCCGCGACTCGAGGTCCCGCTTCCGACTCTCGAGTTCGTCGACGTAGTCCTCGGGACTCTGCTCGGTGTCGGGCACCTCGTAGCGGGTGAACTCGACGCCGACCAGCGCGTCGTCGATGGGGTTCTCGTCGGCGTCCTCGGTGGGCGCGGCGACGACCGCCACGATATCGCCACCGGTGAACGTCTCGAACGCCCGAATGTCGTCGGACGCGGCGACGGCCGCCTCGACTTCCTCGAGGGGGCCCTCACCGACGAGGACATCGACCGTCTCGTACCCCGACAGCAGGTCGAGGTCGATTCCGAGCTCCGCGAACGGAGCGATGCGGTCGATCTTCTCGTTGATCTGGCGGAGCTCGTCGGTGATCTCTCCGCGCCGATCGTCGAGTTCGTTGACCCGCGTGCGGACCGACTCGAGCCGGTCTTCCCAGCCCTCGTCGATGCTTCCCGATTCGGCCTCGTCGGCCGACAGCTCGAGGGTGCTCTCGAGCGCTCGGACGGTCACCAGCTTCTCGGAGGCTCGATCGGCACCCGCCATCGGGTTACCGTTGTCGAACCCCTCCCAGGAGCCGTCGTAGTCCGAGAGATGCACCAGACTCAGCTCGTGAACCGTCTCGATGACCGCGGGCATGACGCCCCGCGAACCGGTCACCGAGACCTTGCTCATTCGCTCAGGTCTGAGCATGGACGTCCTCCTGGAACAGGTCGACGACGTGATCGGTCACGTCATCGACCCGATCCCGGGCGCGCTCGGCGAGCGCTTCACGCTTCTGTTCGCCGTCTTCGAGGACCCGCTCGCACTCCGCATCGATCTCCTCGCGAGCGTCCTCCAGGCGGCGCTCCTTCAACTCTTGGGCCTCCTGTTCCGCTTCCGTGCGAATCTCCTCGGCACGTTCCCGGGCCTTGGCTATTCGCTCGTCGCGGTCGTTTTCTGCCTGTGCGACGATCTCGTCGGCCTCCGCTTCCGCCGACTTAATTCGTTCGAGAACCTGTGGCCTCGGCATACTCTAAGCAATCGGACGTTTGCCAGAGCGCGTATATGGTAGTTGCGAAACTGCCTCAGCTCGAACCGGCCTTAATAGGGCAGTAATATCGACTTTCACCGCGTTCGGAGCGCGAATAACAGCAGACATATAGCGATCGGACCGAAACTCGTCACAAATGGGACTTCTCGAGAACAAGGCCCGCGCCCGACTGTTCTACAAGTACCTCTCGCGGGTCTACGATCGGGTGAACCCCTTCATCTGGAACGCGGAGATGCGCAGCGAGGCCCTGTCGCTGCTCGAGTTCGAGGACGACATGACCGTCCTCGACGTCGGCTGCGGCACCGGCTTCGCGACCGAGGGCCTGCTCGAGCACGTCGACGAGGTCTACGCGCTCGACCAGAGCGAACACCAGCTCGCACAGGCCTACGAGAAGTTCGGCACTCGCGCGCCGCCGGTGCACTTCCACCGCGGCGACGCCGAGCGGCTGCCGTTCGCGACCGATACGTTCGACGTCGTCTGGTCTTCCGGTTCGATCGAGTACTGGCCGAACCCGATCCTCGCCCTGCGGGAGTTCCGTCGCGTCCTCAAACCCGGCGGACAGGTGCTCGTCGTCGGGCCGAACTATCCCGATAACATCGTCAGTCAGCTGCTGGCCGACTCGATCATGCTCTTCTACGACGAGTACGAAGCCGATCGCATGTTCAAAACCGCCGGCTTCGAGGACGTGAAACACGCGTTCATGGGACCGTCGTACGATCCCGACGTCGCGATTACGACGATCGGTCGCGCACCGGAGTGATCAAGCGGGTATCGCAGCCCTCGTCAAGTCGCCGTCGTCTCGAGGCTAGCCACCCGTCGACCGTCGACGGTGAGCGTGACGGTGACCGAATCGCCCGTCGCGAGCGTCGGGCTGTTGTTGGCGATCGTTACGCCGGCCAGCTCCCCCGCCGTCCACGTCGAATCGCTTTTCGCGTTGAACGGGCCGTCGGGCGCGCCGTCGAATCCCTTCGCACCCACGAACGGAATCGGCGGCTGTGCGTCCAATTCCGTGCCGTCGACTGCGATCGTCACCGATAGCGCCTCGACGTCGATCGCATCGCCGGCTACGTGCTCGACCGTGATCGATGAGTCGTTTCCGTCGGCCTCGAGTTCGAAGCTCGCGGTCGGTCCGGGCGACTCGAGCGACCACGCACCGACGCCGGCCGCGACGACGGCCGCGAGACAGACGGTGAGTACGACTAACGCGAGGACGCCGACGACTGGACTTACGGCGCGTATGCTGCGTCTTTCCCGGCCATACCGGAGCGGCCCCACGTGCATAGCCGCCTTGGTTGCTCCTCCCTATATGAACGCAAGCATCGACTACTACTATCTTGTTCGTCGGCCGGATTGCAACTTCTTTCGGGAATAGTGCGTCTACACTCTTTCAACGAGTGATTCTTCCGGTGACGGTCCCGTTCTCTGTTTTCGCTGTGAGTTCATGTGTGCCGACTGGCGAAATCACCCATAATTTCCCATCGTCGCCAGTTTCGCCTATCTCGACGCCATCAACCGTAATAGTCGAGTTCATTGGCTCGCTAGCTGCTGTATCGGTCACTGTCACCTCGATCGGCCCACCCATCGACGTCCTGTTTACCGACATAGTAACCCCGCTACTCAGCCAGCTTTCCCCCTCTGTGGATGGCATCAACGATGCGTCAAGTTCCTGTATCTCGCGATAGACATCACCGGTCCCGCTGTCGAAGTAAAACTCGAGGCGGCCCTGTTCGTGAGACATCTCAGTCCAGTAGTGATCCGGACTGTTATCCTGGAAATACGGTCGGTCTCCCGCCCACGGATAGAGCCCCCTCGCGTGATCGTATGCTTCGCCATCGCCGAACTGATCCGGCGCTGTTTGGTCACGGTTGTCGAACCGTGTCGTTTCAACGATGTATTGCGTTCCGTCCATTATTTCGATCTGGTACCCAGTCTGCGAAGTGGAGACGACCACGTCACGAGGGGTACTACTGACTGGGGTCATCGACAGCTGCTCGAGGTTCGCCCGGAGAGGTGTCTGATGATAGTCCAGCTTCTTGTGGTTGGAACGCGTTTGACGTAGCGAATAGCTCGGTACTTGGGATGCTCGTTCTTTGAGATCGTCGAGGCTGTCCGACAGTATCGCTGCCTCGTTGTGATTTCGGAGGAGGGCCTGGAGCAGTTCTCTCGACGAGCGCTCACTCGCTTCGTGTCTTTCTACTGCTTCGCGCTCTCGTCGCTCGAGTTCGTCTTCGCGTTGCTGAATCCGCTTGTACGCCCGATTGATCATCGCGATTCGTTCTTCTCTCGACGCTGTGGCGAACTTCCTGTCGACAATTGTGTACTGGTCGTGGTCGATTCGGAGTTCATCGTCAGCAATCGCAAAAACCATCCCGATATTCGGCGTATACTCGGTATATCCGCTGCTCACGTCGCCATCGAGTTGGAGTCGGTTCGTCGAGTTCTCGACTTCAACCGGCGCTGTTTGCAGGAACTGCTTCCCTTGGAGGGCCGTCTCGGATTGCCCGCTGGTCTCCACGCTAGGAGTCGCCCCGACAGTAGCCATCATAGGCAACGAGAGGACGAGGAGAAACGCGAGGAAGACAGGTGTCGCGTTGTTCATCGCGGTTCCATATGAACTCCTGATACAAAAAGAAGGTGTTTATCGACCACAGCAAAAATACGGCTTATTTACGATGGTCTCCTGTGGTCGGTAACAATACATTTTTCGATGGAAAGGGTTTTTTCCCCCCGGAAACCACCCGTTGGTACGCATGCGGATTACCACTGCCACCGTAATTACCCTCGCAGTCCTCCTCGCTACGTCGAGCTTGGGGGCAGTGGCCGCGACACCGTCGGCTACCACACCGACGACTGTCGAACGGTCCTCGTCAGCATCGCCCTCCCTCTCCCCAGCCGTCGAACAGTCACGTTCCATCTCGTCTCAAGAGACTGTTGAACCACCGGAACGGCCTGATCCCTGGCAGAAAATTCGGATCCAAATTGCTGATGACGGGAACGCAGTGTGGACGATTGAGAGTCGATTTCTCATACGGAACGATACCGAAGCAGAAATTTTCAATGAATACGCCAATACAGTCGTTTCGGGTGATCAAGTTGACCTATATAATTCACATACATTTCAGGAGTTCGCAAATCTCGCAGCCGAATCGACCGGTCGCGAGATGTCGATCGAGACTGTGAATTGGGACGACCCTCGGATTATACGTCCTGAGACCGATGTAGAGTCACAACCCTCGAACGGTGACGATGTGCGGATTGGAGTTATCTCCTACTCGTTCGTCTGGACGAACTTTGCGGTGGTCGACGGTGATCGCCTTCATGTCGGTGATGCTCTCTGGTCACCTGACCGTTCCCTCTTACCGATATTGAGCGATGGACAGCGACTTGTCATCAAACCGCCGGAGAACTACGGATTCGTCGATACACCAACGAGCACGGAAAATGGTGCGCTCATCTGGGATGGTCCCCATCAGTTCGACCAAGACGGTCTCGAGATTACGATCCTCCAGGGTGCCAGTAGTGATCCCGATGGACCTGACAGTCCCAGCGGATCTGGTCCTCCGTTGCTGTCGACTGCAGGGTGGGTGATTGTCGCGTTTCTCGTACTTATCTTCGGTGCCGGCGGCTATCTAATTGCGCGCAAATACGGTTACGATCCGATCACACAGGACCGAATCTCCTCGTTCTCGATCACCGCATTATTCGGACGTGCCGAACAATCCGACAGCCGCAAAAGCGACCAGAGTAATTCTCGAGACGCGACACGTGGCGTGGACGGTGGCCCTGCGGCGATCGCCCAATCCGGATCGTCATCCACGGTCGACGATCAGACGCCCGAGTCAGGTGCTGGGACCAGTCTCACATTTAAAGAAACGCACGACAATGCGATTGATCCAGAGCTGTTGAGCGACGAGGAACGCGTCCTACGCCTGATCGATCAAAACGGCGGCCGGATGAAGCAGGCCACCATCGTCTCGGAGACCGGCTGGTCGAACGCCAAGGTGTCGCAGTTGCTCTCGAAGATGGACGACGACGACGAGATCGAGAAGCTTCGTATCGGCCGTGAGAACCTCATCACGCTGCCTGGTGTCGATCCGACCGGGACTAACTGACTTGACGACTGTCATCACGCCTTTTCTCCCTCAGGGCTAGCAATCATCTCGGCTTCGCGAGCGAGTTTTCGGTGGCGCTCGAGATCACGTTGACCTGACGGTCGCAGACGCCCGCGACGGTGCCTGGAGATTTTGTCGGCCAAGAACTTGCGCGCAGGGCGCACAGATTATGGTCATCGAGCGTCCGGGGTGCGTCGTAACGCTCGCAACCGGGGGCTTCCGACCAATGATCATAGCCAAACCTCCTCAGGATCGAACTCCGAGATCAAATCATGTCCTGACGTGAAGTCATATATTGTTACACCCGGTTTCGCACCCACCCGTGAGCAACAGATCTCCTGCCAAGGGCTGGGTCTCAAACGCTGGGCTTTGGCCGGCGTTTCCATACTGCACGCGGTTTCTGTTACTGTCCTCCTACTACAGGAGAAGAGTCAGTGATCATGTTTTTTTTGATCGCCATCTCTCCACCATGTGAAACCGGATCACATGCGAACCCATCGGCAACACGGTAATACTCGAGGACGTAGCGAACATCTCCTTCCACGGTATCATATTCTTCGAGATCAGTCGTCGTGATCACCTCACCGAAGCCATCGTATAGCTTTCCTAGCGACGTCCTATCGATGCGTACGGAAGGTGTTTCGCCGACTGAGTACCGACGCATCGGATGGGCGTCGAAGTGTTCTCGACTGATCACCCACGTCACGTTCTCGTTTGGTCGTACCTCTTGAAACACTGAGTCGTATTTCTCCAGCTCACGTTTTCCGAGTGTATATGTATGTGTGTGTGTGTGTGCAGGATCCAGTCATATACCTCGCGTTCGACGCCACGCTGGATGACATTTTTCTTCGAGAAATCGATCCCCTCGAGTTGTGATCGGTTCGTTTTGACGAACACGTCCGCTGCTTGGCGCTCATCGCCCTCGAGGTAGTAGACTGTCGCAAATCGGCCTGAACCGCCTTTGTTCGTCAGATCAGTCGACTGTGTGACTTTGATCTGGCGGAGATCTGCTCGTTCGTCGTAGGTCAACCCTCCAACGTTGATTTTCGTTTGAGGGCACTCGGCAAGCTGGTCATAGAGCGAGGTCACGATAGAACGGGCTTGGAGTTTTGCGAACGTATGTACTCCGACTCCGCTGTCGGTATCGGGTGCTGTCGCTGGTGGATGTAACGTCCGATAAAAGAAACCGCGGAAATTAGGGCCGGCGGAAGCCGGTAGTTTGACAGCTTAGTTCTGACGTCGGAGGGCCAGCATGGCCGCGCCGAGGAGTGCGACGAGAGCGACGCCGACACCGAAGCCGGGCGTACCATCGTCACTGTCGTCTCCATCGGAGCCGGAGTCGTCGGAGTCGTCGGAGTCGTCCGAGTCGTCGGAGTCGTCCGAGTCGTCAGAGTCGTCCGAGTCGTCGGAGTCGTCCGAGTCGTCCGAGTCGTCCGAGTCGTCCGAGTCGTCCGAGTCGTTGACAGTCAGCGTACCGGAGTCACTGGCGTCGTCGCCAGCGTGGGTCTCCCAGCTGATGTCGCCTGCGGAGCTGGTGTTGAAGTCGTAGCTGGCGTCGTACGTGCCGCCGGCTTCGACTTCGATTTCCTCGCTCGTGACGGTCTCGCCATCGATGTCGATGTGGAAGTCGACAGTGCCTGCGGCGTCGCCGTCGTTGGTAACGGTCACGTCGAGCGTGGCGTCTTCACCAACCTGAACCTCAGAGGGTGCGTCACCCTCAACGGAGATGTCAGGCTGGGAAGCAGCGACCAGTTCGACATCCTTGAGGACTGCTTCAGCGTCACTCTGGGTGTCTGTGGCCGTAAGGTCGAACAGGACACCAGTGGTTTCTTGGCTAAGGTCGAATTCAGCGGCGAATTCGTTGTTACCGTCCTCGCCAGCGGTGACAACTGCGTCACTCAGCTGAACGAAGCCACCCTCATCATCGTCCGAGTCGGCTTCGGCGCTGAATTCCGTACCGGGTGCGACCGTGGTCGTACCGGTTGCGGTCGCGTCCTCAGTAGCTGAGAGCGAGCTGATGTCGTCCCAGTTGATTTCGCGGTCGACAACTTCGAGTTCGAACTCCTCGGTAACATCGTCAGCGTCGTCATCCATGTAGGAGTTTTCGGACGCGTTGATCGTGACCGTGAAGTCGTAGGTCTGGCCAGCCGTGAGCGCACTCTCATCAAGCGTGAAGATCAGATCGCCATTGTAGTTCTCCAGATCTCCAGTGTTGATCAGTTCAGCACCAAGCTGACTGTGATTCAGGGTATCGCCCTCGTCGATCGGGCCAGTCTGCTGCTCTTCGGCTTCGATCGTGATCCCTTCCTCCGTAGCAAGAGAATCACCGAGTGCTTCGACAGCACCCTCTGCGCCGAAGTCTTCAACGGTTACGATGATGCCGTCATCTTCAGCGACGGTGTTGGTCTCGGTAATGGTCGATTCGTTGTAACTCTCGTAGTCGCTAAGATCAGCGTCAGCCGGTGCAGTTGCAGTGGTTACACCACTAATTTCACCACGTTCGCTGATGACGAGGCGGCCACGGTCGTGTTCGGTGGAGATACTGTAGGCACCGTCCAGTTGGTCACCGAGGGTCAGATCCCAGGTGTACGCTGGGAGCGGTGCATTCTCGAGTGTTTCATTCGTATGGTTCCCGGTGACAGTCGCATCAGTCTCACCAGCCACGCTCCATGCGTTAGAGACATTGTGGGTGTTGTATTCGAGGGTGACCTCGTCACCTTCGACACCACTCACGACAGCACTCGTTGCGAAGGAAGTGTCGTCGCTATCGAGGACGACAGCGGCAGTACTGCTCTGTCCAGTGCTGATCGTAATTTCTGCGATACCACCTTCTTCGGCCGAGCTGACATCAACGAAGTCGTACTCAACCTGTCCATCAGTCACTTGGAGAGTTACCGTATCCGAAGCACTCGAGTCGGTGACATCGAATTCAAATTCGTACTCTCCGGCGTCGAGTTCGGCGTTCGAGACGTTAGCCTCGAAAGTGAGTTCGTCACTAACGCCCGTGAGGTTGAGTGAGACAACGTCTGCATCCGAGGCGGATCGGACCTCTTCAATGTTGGCGTGGCTATCGTCGAACAGATTATTAAGCTCATCCGAGCTGACGCCATCAGCAGATACGTTCACCCACTGATCTTCACGTGCGGTCTCGAGTGTGACATCTACCTGACTGCTGTCAGGGACTGTGTCACTGCTGAAGCTGGCACTGAAGTCCTCTGAGGCAACGCGGAACACGTGCTCGTCCCAGTCACTTGCATTATCGCCTGGACCACCGATCAGGTTAACGTGGTAGAATCCACTGTCGTAGTCACTCGAATCGAAGCTGATGGTGTCACCGTCTTCGATCGAACCGCTTGCGACAGCATCACTGGAAGACGAGTCCTCAGGTTCACCGCCTGCGCGGATTTCGAAACCTGCGTATCCGCTCAGGTTGTCGTCCTGAAGTGTGACTTCCTGTCCGATCCAGACCGGGCCTAGATCAGTTACTTCGTCACCGCCGTCAAGGTCATACGATACTCCATCTGCTTCCGGATTGTTTGCCGCTGCCGCACCGCCCGCAAACGCTGCGGACATGGCGACAACAGAAAGGACCATAAGCGCGGCCAGGACCACTGCACGGCCCTTGTCGCGGTATGTCGTTTCGCTTGTCATTTATTGTGTTATTATCGTGTTTCGGTTAGTTAACGCACTATTCACCGGGGGCGAGCACAGCATACAAACCGCCCCGGCGGCGGTCTGCGCTGCCAATTACTCGGCCTCCGGGTAGGGGTATCTACTGTCTTTCCAATGTCGTGTAATAAGCTTTCTTGTTAACAATCACCCTCAGTGACATCTATATAATACTCTCTTACTATATCTTTCGAGAGGAAATACTCCTATAACATATAATTATGGATGGGTGGGATAGTTCCGTCGTATATAAGTAGGATAGATAGAGATATCCAATGCGGGTGATAGGCAGCTCGCCTATTGTCACAAATTCTGTGATGTGTGGGTTCCGAACATGCCGGGGAAAGATCACAGGTAGGGACCGATCTTATTCTTCTTCGGTCCGTTTGTTGGTGCTTAAACTGGCGACATCAGCAAGACTCAGGAGTCAGGAGATTCCACGTTATCTTCGGGATCATTGAATTACAGACATCGGATAGCTGTCACTCGAATTCAATTAGTCTTTCGAGAAACTGCTGAATGCCCGGCGGACCGAGGGAACAGCCTCCACCGGACGAGGCTATAGCAATGTCAGACGTCCGCTATCGGATCGTCCATGTTGCGCGTGCGAAACACGTCCCCGAAAGTCGCTCGAACCACTGTGTTGTCTATTTAGCGGTCAGTTTTCGGTTGTCTCCGAATCGGTGGACTCATCGGACTCGTTGTCAGTAGCCGAGTCGTTGGTCTCCGTCTCCGAATCTGTGGTATTGTCAGACTCGGCGTCAGTAGTCGAGTTGTCGGTCTCCGTCTCCGGATTGTACTCGATGTTCTTGCCCACGGAGGCGTAGATATCGTCCCAGTCCTTGTCCTCGTCCATCAGGTAGACCTCGACGGTCAGCGGACCGGCCCCGAACTCTTCGATCCCAGCGGGACGAACATCGATGTGGAACGTGCCGTTTTCTTCCATGCGGACCTCTCCGGTGCGTTCGATCAGCTTCTGCTTGTCTTCGTTGATCTTGACGAAGAAGTACGGCTCGCCCTCTACGTCACCGTGTTCCGGCGGATCGACGTTCTCCATGCTCGTGTTGGCGACGACCTCGAGGTTGAAGTTCGAGTAGCCGTCACCGCTCGCTGCGGGCTCTTTGTCGACGAACGTCATCGATTTGATCCGATCTCCGCGTTTGTTTTCCATCGGTCGGTTCGGTTCCTCCGGCGGGTTCCACTCCGCGCTCGCAGTGTCGTCTCCGCCGTCGGCGTCTCCGTCGTTCGCGTCTCCTTCGGACCCATCAGAATCGGCGGTGTCGTCGGATCCGTTCGCTCCCGTTTCGCTCTCGTTTAGCGACTCCGTATCATCTTCGCTCGACGGCTCATCCGCTTGTGACCCCCCGAGGCCGCTACACCCGGAGAGCGCGACGAGCAGTGCGACCGCGATAACAGCGACGGTTCGGAATTGCATCGTACCCCGTCGTACCCGGTCGGTTGCCATTATTACAACCCCGATAAGCGACAGCGACCCATTCGACGGAAGACGAGAGAGAACGGGTCCGTAACCGCCGTTTTCGTGCGTTGTACGCTGCGGAACGATCCTTAGGCTGTGCACAAACGGCGTGAGCCTGTTCGCTCGTGATCGCTTTCGACGAAAATAGCTGCGGAGTAGAACCCTTTTGCACTCTCGCTCACGGACGCCGGTTCACGTGACGCGTTCACACCGCATCGATCGACTGGCCGCGCGAGCGGTCCGCAGGAGGTCCGTCGGCCCGCGGCACGCTTTCTCGAGCAATAACTCGCTTCGGACTGCGATCCCTACGCGAGCGGCGTCCGCTCGACGACCTGCCCATCGTAGGTCGGATACTGCTCGACGATTTCACCCTCCTCGAGGTCTCCTTCCTCGATCATCTCTTCCAAGAGCCACCAGGCGACCTCGACGTGGTTCGTTTTGACGGTATAGAACTCCTCGGGGACGCCGAGTGTCTCGAGGCGCTCGGGGTCGGTGTAGGCCTTGCCGTAGACGAGCGTTCCGTCGTCGGTGACGTCGTCGAACTCGCGGCGGACGTTGCGGGCCATGCGTTTGAGCCGCCGGCGGTGCTGGGCCGCGTCTTTGAAGACGGAGGTACAGAAGTAGACCTTCTCGTGGTCGCCCATGGTCTCGAGGATCTCCTCGCGGGAACCGTCGACGGCGCTCATGTGATCCTCTTTGAGTTCGAAGCCCTGCTCTTGCATCCGGCGGTAGTTGCCGTCGCTCATCTCGAACTCGTTGACGTTACAGAACTCGGCGGCTCCCTCGTCGATCAACTCGAGGAACTCCTCCTCGGCGCGGATCCCGGGAATTTCGAAGGCAGGGGTCAGTCCCTCCTCGCGGGCGATGTAGAGGATGTCCTCCCACTCGGTGCCGTGGAGGTCGCCCCACTGTTCGTAGGGCGGGTGGAAGCGAATCTCGTCGAGACCGGCTTCCGAGAGGCGGCGCATGTTCTCGCGGCCGCCGGTGATGCCGGTGTAGAGGTGCGTGTGGTGGTCCTCGCCGAACTCGTCTTTGAGTAGCTCGAGGTAGTGACAGGTCCGGTCGAGGGCTTCCTGGGGCTCGCCGCCGGTGATCGACGTGCCCAGCGCGTCCATCCGGTGGGCCTCGGTGAGGACGTCCTCGTCGCTCTCGACGAGTCGCTCGTTGGCGTAGACGTCGGTGACGTTCTTGCGGTTCTCGCCGAGCGGGCAGTAAAAGCAGTCGCGCTGGTCGCAGTAACCGTAGACGAACAGCACCATCTTGCCGCCTTTCGCGCACTGCTCACAGCCCTTCGAGATCATTCGAGGGAACGTACCCGCCCGAGCCTCAAAAGCAGTGCGAATCCGCAGCGTCGCTGTGCCCCGTTGATCCATATCGTGGGTGCGGTGCGGTAGCACCGATGCGATCGGCCATACACTATTATACGTATCGTCCCTAATGATGGGTATCTGATGACTGGCGGGATCCACGTTCTCTGTGTCGACGACGACCCAGACATCCGCGAGCTAACCGCCACCGTTCTCGAGCGTCGCAACGACGACATCGACGTGAGAACCGCGCGAAGCGGCCGTGACGGGCTGGCCGTCTTCGACGAGAGTGCCGCGGAGCCCGATCGCGATGTCGACTGCGTCGTCAGCGACTACGACATGCCCGACATGGACGGGCTCGAGTTGCTCGTCGCGGTACGGGAGCGCGATCCGACGATGCCGTTCATTCTGTTTACCGGAAAGGGGTCCGAAACGATCGCGAGCGAAGCGATCTCGGCGGGCGTCACCGACTACCTCCAGAAGGGGACCAGCGACCAGTACACCGTGCTGGCGAACCGAATCGAAAACGCCGTCGAGAAACGTCGCGCCGACCGAGCGCGACGCGAGAGCGAACGCGAACTCGAGCAGTACCGCGTGCTCGTCGAGACGGCCTCCGATGCGATGTACGTCCTCGACGACGTGGGATGCGTGACTATCGCAAACGCCGCGTTTTGCGATCTCCTCGACGTCGACCACGACCGCGTCGTGGGCGGCCACATTTCGACGTTCATCAGTAGAGACTCGTTCGAGCGCGGTGTCAAGACGGTTCGCCACCTGTATTCCGGCGGCGGAGAGTCGGACTGCTTCGAATGCACTCTCGAGACCCACACCGACGAGCAGCGCGTCTACGAGGCCAACGTGTCCGTCATCACCGACGACACCGGCGAGTTTGCCGGCTCGACGGCGGTCATCCGCGACGTAACGTCGCGGAAACAACGCGAACGCGAACTCGCGCAGTACGAACGAATTATCGAGCTCGCACCGACTGCCCTCTTCATTCTCGACGCGGACGGGTCGATCGCCTGGTGTAACGACGAGTTCGCCGACGCGTTCGCCGAGGACAAGGCGGAGCTACTCGGAATGTCGTTTTCGGAACTCGTCGACCGTGGCTACTACGACGAGCAGGTGACGACAAAGTACGCCGAGGAGGTACGGAACCTCCTCTCCTCGGCGAGCGACTGCGACCGAGCGAAGTATCAGATTCGGTTTCGCTCGACCGACGGCGCGGTGCTCGTTCACGACGCCCACACCAAGTTGCTCCCGCTCGAGGACGGGGAGTTCGCCGGGACGATCCACGCCATCCGCGACATCACCCGTCGGCGTCACTACCGGCGCGAACTCGAGCGACAGAACGACCGGCTGGAGGAGTTCACCAGCCTCGTGAGCCACGACCTGCGCAATCCGCTGAACGTCGCCCAGGGTCACCTCGAACTGCTCGAGGAGCGGACCGACGGCCAACACGTCGACAAAATCCGGTGGTCGCTGTCGCGGATGGAGGAACTCGTCGACGGACTGCTCGAACTGGCCCGCCAGGGGAAGACGATCGGCGAGCAGGAGTGGTTCCCGCTCGCGCCGGCGACTCGGGAAGCGTGGTCGACCGTCGATACCGGCGACGCCCGCCTCGAGATCGACACGGATATCGAGATCTACGGTGACGAGGCGAGGATTCGAACGCTACTCGAGAACCTGTTTCGAAATGCCGTCGAGCATAGCTCGACAGGCGATCGACGCGGTTCCCGTGCTGACGACACCGGAGAACACGATACGGACGGCGACGACGACGAGACCGAACCCGTCGTCGTCACTGTCGGCTCGCTCGAGGCGGACGATTACGCTACCGGCGACGACACGCGTCCGAACGGGTTCTACGTCGAGGATACGGGACCGGGACTGCCACCCGATCGCGAGTCGCTGTTCGAGTTCGGGTATACGACCGCGGCGGACGGAACCGGACTCGGACTGGCGATCGTCGATGGGATCGTGACGGCCCACGACTGGTCGATCACGGCTCGAGACGGGTCGTCCGGCGGTGCACGTTTCGAGATCGATGGCGTCAGAAC
This sequence comes from Natrinema sp. DC36, assembly GCF_020405225.1. Classification (NCBI taxonomy): domain Archaea; kingdom Methanobacteriati; phylum Methanobacteriota; class Halobacteria; order Halobacteriales; family Natrialbaceae; genus Natrinema; species Natrinema sp. DC36. The sequence continues at coordinate 2,906,046 of NZ_CP084472.1, read as the reverse complement.
TGCTACTGCCGATGCTGACGGCGGCCCTGCGGTCGACGAGACCGAGACCGACAGTACCGGTTGAGTCGGCGGCCACTATTCGCCTCGGCTCCTGTTCGCTCGGCTGCTATTCAACCTGACCGCTGTTCGTTCACGGCGATCACGCTGGGCGATCGACTGACTCTCCACGCGGGACGGTTCGAATCGTCTTTCGTGGACCGGATCCCCTCATCGTCGAATCCGTCGCCCGTCTGATCTGTTCTCCGTCCCAGAAGACGGAAATACCGCGGCGTGCAACCACAACCCGATGCTGCTGGTCCTCTGTGTCGACCTCGACGACGATCTCGGCCGCAAGACCGGTTTCTCGACGCCGGTTATCGGTCGCGAGCCCGTCGAGGAAGCGGCCGTCGCCCTCGCGACCGCCGACCCGGAGGACTCGGACGTCAACGTCATCTTTCAGGGGTTGCACGTCTACGACGACCTCACCGAGCGCGACGAGAGCGTCGAGGTCGCCGTCGTCACCGGGAACGACCAGGGCGACGTCAGCGCCAACCGCGAGGTCGGCGACGAGGTCGACACCGTCCTCGCAAGCCTCTCGACCGGCGAGGACGTCACCGCGCTCGTCGTCACCGACGGGGCTCAGGACGAGTCCGTTATCCCGATCATTCGCTCGCGGGTTCCTATCGACGGCGTTCGGCGAGTCGTCGTTCGACAGGCGCAGAACCTCGAGTCGATGTACTACACGATCAAGCAAGTGCTGAACGACCCCGAAACGCGCGGAACGGTGCTCATTCCGCTGGGAATACTACTGTTGATCTATCCGCTCGCGCTGATCGGGACCTTCCTGAATCTGCCGGGGTTCGTGCTGGGAACGACATCGGCGCTGCTCGGGCTCTATCTCATCTCGCGCGGGCTCGGCCTTGGTGACCGGCTGGACGCGACCGTCGAACGCGCCCGACGCTCGCTGTACGCCGGACGAACGACCCTTCTCGCGTACGTCGTCGCCGCCGCGTTGTTCGTTCTCGGGGGCGTCAGCGGGATGGACTCGCTCGAGTCGGTCCGTCGATCGACGTCCGGCGACCTCGGAGTCCCTGTTATGCTCGCCGCGCTCGTCTACGGCTCGATCCACTGGTTCGCCGCCGCGGGGCTGACCACCAGCCTCGGTCAGATCACCGACGAGTATATCGCGGGATCGCTCGAGTGGCGATACCTCAACGCGCCGTTTTACGTGCTCTCGATCGCGATCGTTCTCCACGCGGTGAGCGCGTTCTTCCTCGACGACGTCGAAATCGCCTACCTCGCGGCGGCGCTGACGGCGGGGACGCTACTGGGAATCGTGAGCACGCTCACGTTCGCCGTGGCGGAATCGCGGTTTTCCGACTCGGATCGAGAGGAGGGGACGCGAGGGGCCGAGCGGGTCTGATCGTCACTCGGTCCACGAGAGTTCGAACTCGAGTTCGAAGCGCTTCTCGTCGGTTTCGGAGTCGGTCGTTCGCTCGATTCGACCTCGAACGTCGGTTCGCTGGGGACGGTAACCGTCCGGCTCCGTGTCTCGCTCTCCAGATCGATCGATCCGTCCTCGAACTGGTCGGAGACAGCGGTGAGCGTTTGCGAGATAGCGTCCCGGGATCGTCGCTCTTCGGTCTTGAAGAGTTGTCCGTCTGGCATCACGTGCGTTGGCGATCGCTACAGTCCTCAAACGTCACCACGACTCCAGCCGCTCGGGAGATATCACCGGCTTTTTCGGAGCGGTTATCGCTCGCGGTCGACGACGAACTCGGCCAGTTCGACCAGGTATTCTCGCGCGTCGGGATCGGTGATTTCGACCCGATCCAGGGCGTCGATCGCCCGATCAGCTTCGCTACGCGCGCGATCGTTCGCCTCCTCGGGCGTGAGCTTAGTCACCTGGACGACCGACGGCCGCTCGAGGGCGGCGTCGTGGCCGGTCGGTTTGCCCAGCGCCTCTGGATCGGCGACGGCGTCTAACACGTCGTCCCTGATCTGGAAGGCGACGCCGACCCGTTCGGCGTACTCGCCGAGCGCGTCGACGGTAACGGGGTCGGAATCGGCGGCGATCGCGCCGAGTTCCGCCGCGGCTCGAAACAGCGCGCCGGTCTTGCGCCGAGCGAGGGTCATGTACTCGTCCTCGTTCGCGGGTTCGGCCGACAGTTCGGTCGCCTCGCCGACGCCGAGTTCGACCATGGCGTCGGCGACGACCCGGGTCGCGTCCGGATCGGCGGAAAAGAGCGCGAACGCCTCGCCCAGTAGCCCGTCGCTCGTGATGATCGCCGGGCCGTGACCGAACTCGGCCCAGGCGCTGGTCGTCCCACGCCGCAGTTCGGAGCGGTCGATGATGTCGTCGACGACCAGCGATGCCGTGTGGACGAGTTCGATCCCGACGCCGAACTCCACGGCGTCCTCGGCCCGTCCGCCGACGGTTTCGCAGGCCAGCAACGTCACCACCGGTCGGACGCGCTTTCCCCCGGAGAGCGCGACGTGGCGAATTTCCTCGGAGAGCGTCTCGGGTTCGACCCCCTCGACCACCTCGATGAGACGCGTCTCGATCAGCGCCCGTCGGCGCTCCAGCAGTTCCATCACCCGGGCTTAGGATGCGGTGGAAAAGTAGCTAACGGATCCAGAACGATCCGTCTCCACCCACCTTTTTTCCGTTCGGGTCGCTCACGCTGTTCGCGACCACTCACGCAAAAAATCTGGACCAAAAAAGCCCGCGAGCGTCCATGACGCTCGGGGTACAACTGCTTAGCCCTCGAACTCTTCGATGAGTTCCGGCACGACGTCGAAGCGGCCAGTCCGACCTTTTTCCACTCGGGTTCGTTTCACTCACCCTCGTGCAAAAAATCTCGACCAAAAAAGGCCGCTCACTGCGTTCGCGGTACGATTACTGGAACTCTTCGATGAGTTCCGGCACGACGTCGAAGAGGTCGTCGACGATCGCGTAGTCGGCGATGTCCATGATCGGCGCGTTGGGGTCCGTGTTGATCGCGACGATCGTATCGGAGCCCTTCATGCCGGCGACGTGCTGGACTGCGCCGGAGATACCGATGGCGATGTAGACGTCGGGCGTGACGACCTTCCCGGACTGGCCGACCTGGCGGTTCTTGGGCAACCAGCCGTTGTCGACGATCGGTCGCGAGGAAGACAGCGTCGCACCGAGTGCGTCCGCCAGATCGCGGATCAGATCGAGGTTCTCCTCCTCCTCGATGCCGCGGCCGATCGAGACGAGGAGTTCGGCCTCGCTGATGTCGACGTCGCCGCCGCCGACCTCTTCGAAGCCGCTGACGGTCGAGCCGATTGCGTCCTCGTCGATGTCGGCGTCGAAGGCCTCGATCGACGCGTCGCCGGTGCCTTCGGCCTGGGGCCATTCGGCACTTCGGATCGTGACGACCGCGTCGCCCTCGAGTTCGTTGGTCGTCTCGACCTTCCCGCCGTACATCTCGCGGGTCGCGATCAGCGTCTCGCCGTCCGTCTCGAGGTCGATCGTGTCGGTGACGACGGGGAGATCGAGCTGGTTCGCGACGGCGGGCGCGTAATCGAGCCCGTTGACGCTGTTGGGCGTCAGGACGTACTGCGGGGCGAGTTCGTCGTAGAGCTGCGTGATCGCCTGCGTGTAGACGTCGTGGTTGAACTCCTCGCCGTGGGAGACGGTGTGGATGGTGTCGACGCCGTCACGGTTGAGCTTGTCGGCGAAGTCGTCGACGGTGCCGCTGATGACCGCGAGGTGAAGGTCGCCGCCGGTTTCGTCGGCGAGTTCGCGCCCGGCGGTGATGATCTCGTAGCTGACGTCGCGCAGGTCGCCGCGGCGGTGATCCGTGATCGCGAGAACGTCCGTCATTGTGCCACCCCCTTGTCGCGGAGGAGTTCACCCAGCTCCGAGGCCGTCTCCTCTGCGCTGCCCTCCCAGAACGTCGCGTCGCTCTCGCTTTCGGGCTCGTACATGGCCGTCATGGTGAGTTCGGATTCGATAGTGCTCTCGTCGACGCCGATGTCGGCCAGGGCCTTGACGTCGAGTTCTTTCCGCTGTGCCTGCCGGATGCCCCGAAGACTGGCGTAGCGAGGCTCGTTGATCCCCGTCTGGATCGTCAAAACGGCCGGCAGCTCGAGATCGGTGAGCTCCTCGACGCCGCCCTCGAGTTCGCGTCGCACGGAGGCGACGCCGTCGTCGAGATCGTGCTCGAGGTGGTTGACGACGGCTCCCCACTGGAAACCGAGGTTCTCGGCCACCGAAACGCCGGTCGCGGCGAAGCTGTCGTCGCCGGCCTGAACGCCGGTCAGCACGAGGTCGGGATCTTCCTCCTCGATGACGGCGCTGAGGATCTCCGTCTTGGCGTTGACGTCGAGCAGGTCAACTCCCTCGAGGGAGTCGTCCCAGACGCGGACGGCGCGGTCGGCGCCCTTCGCGAGGGCCTGTCGGATGGTCTGTTCGCAGTCCTCCGGACCGATGGTGACGGTGACGACCTCGTCGGCGATGCCGTCTTCCTGGAGCTGGACGGCCTCTTCGATCGCGTAGTCGTCCCACTCATTGAGATCGGCACCGAGGTACTGGTCCGCGATTTCGGTTCCCTCGATTTCGAACTCGTCTTCGACGGTCGCTACCTCTTTGACCGTAACGAGAATTTTCATCATCAATCACTGCAACGTCCATACCGTAAACCTTTTCGAAACCGCCCGTCACCCAGAAGCCGTTCAGTTACCATTTTTCAACTCTCATTCACGATACGTTATATCTGCAGTCGATTCTCCAACGGAGATCTACCAGCGTTTCGACCTCTCTCGTCCGCGATCCGGAAGACGGAAACGGTTTAACGCCACCACTGGTAGTGCCGATCATGGCAGACTGTCCACTCGCCGATGACTGCCCGGAATTCTCCGAACGGATCTCGGGAATGGGATGTCAACACTACGGTGACCGGGGTGGCAAGGAGTGGTGCAACCACTACAATCAGCCGATCGACGATCTCAAGACCCAGCCGGTCAAGTCGGGCGAGGAAGTCGTCATCGACGTCGTCGACATGCACGAAAGCGGCGCCGGCGTCGGCCGAACCGACGACGGATTCATCGTCATGGTCGACGGTATCTTACCGGAAGCCCGCGCTCGAGTCGAGATTACGCGGGTACACAGCAATCACGCACGAGCGGAGGAGCTGGAGATCCTGCCGATGGATCCCGACGACGACGACGCTGAAGCGGCGGACGCAGACGCGGATGCAGACGCAGACGCAGACGGAGACGAGGGCGCGGACACGGAAGACGATGCTGCGACCGACGCCGAAACCGGTGCGGACGACGCTGACGGCGGCCCGCAGCGCGAGCGACTCGGTAGCCGCGATAACTTCTGGGGCTCCTAACACACCGCCTCGAGTGGACAGTCGGCGCGGTGAATTCTCACGGAGTTCGGACGGCCGTTCGGGCGATGCTCGGTCCGATGGCAACAAGATGTAAATATCGATTCTGTTTACTGTACGGTAATCGATGGGGAGTGGATCTCGCGGTAGCCGTCAGTTACTCTCGGTTATCGCGCTCGTCTGTGCGATCGGTGGACTGGTTCTGGCAGCGGGGGCGTTGCCCACCCTCGCGTCGGACTCGCCGGCGAGCGGCATTTTCGAGGGTGCGGCCGACGGGCAGGCGTCCGGTGAAACGACCGCGTCATCGGCGGCCGCTGCCGGCAGCGCTGCGTCCGGCTCGAGCGGGATGTCGGGACTGGATTCCGGTCTCATAGCCAGTCTCGCGGACACTCCGCTCCTCGGCGGTCTACTCAGCAATCTGCTGGATGGCTCCGCGGGGACCCAGCCTCGTCCCGATGTCGACGACGCCTCGATGGACGCTCTCGAGGGGGGCGATGACGGCGGGATGCAGTCGGACGGAACGTCCGGCGAGACGGGATCGACGGACGGTTCGGGTGAAACCGGCTCGACTAATAGTTCAGGCGAGACGGGATCGACTGACGGCTCGGATGGAACCGATTCGACTGACGACTCGAGCGGGACGGATTCGACCGACGGAGGCGGTGAAACCGGCTCGAGCAGCGGGGGGACGGACGGCGGTCAATCGACCACCGAGGGAGAAGCCGGCGGGACCGACGGACAGACGTCCGCCGCGCGAGGCGAGGACGGATCCGACGCCGGTGCTGACGAGAGCGAAGCGGACGACGGGAGTGGCTCGGACGACTCGGACGGCGGCGACGACTCGTCGCTGACGGACTCCGTCTCCGACCGCGCAGTGACGGCCGGCCTCGTGGCGATCGCCGCGCTGATCGTCGGCTACGTGTTCTACACGCGCGAGGATCCGATCGGCACGCTGCTTTCGATCCCGGGACGGCTCGTTTCGCTCGCGCTGGCGGGCGTCGTCGCCTGTTCACAGGCCCTCGAGCGGGCGCTGGCCGCGCTGGGCGGCCTTCGTTCGATCGCGGACCTGCCGGGGCTCGTTCTCGCGGCGATTACGGACGCGATCCGCTCGGCGCGGACGCGCGCCCGGGAGGTCGGCTCGTCGGTGTCGACGTCGCTGTTCGGTGGTGCTGAAGGGGCGACCGATACCGACGCGGCCGTCGACACACAGACCAGTGCTCGCGAACGCATTCGGCGGGCGTTCGAGAGTGTCATCGACGCGTCGCCGATGTATCGAACCCGCGTCGCGACCGCGACCCCTGGAGACGTCGCCCGGAGCGCGACCGACGCCGGGGCACCCGGGGAACCGGTCGAGACGATCACCGACTCGTTCCGCGACGTGGAGTACGGCGACCGCGATCCGAACGCCTACCTCGAGCGGACGACGACCGCACACGATCGGCTCCGCGACGCGATGGAATCGGCCGACGAAACCGATGATGGCGGGAGCGACTCGTCGGGTGACCCCGATGAGTAGATCGCCGTCGACGACCGGGCTCGCGATCGTCACCGTCCTCGCGACGGTGTTGCTCGCCGTCGGTGCCACGGTGGTCGTTCAGCCGGCGCTGTTGCTCGAGCGGGTCCCCGAACTCGAGGCGGTGCTCTCGGCGCTCGATCCCGCGCACGTCGTGCTGGCGATGGCGCTCGTGCTCGTGGTGTTCGCACCGACGCTGGGGATCGCCGGTCGACTCCGGCCCTCGGCGACGTCGCCGCTGGTCGAACCGACGGCCGGTTCGGGTCTCGATCCGTCTCGGTTCGACGATCGGGCCACGCGCCAGCGGATCGTCGGCGAATCGTTCGATCGGTGGCTCGAGCTGGCCACGGCCTACGACGACGAGTCGCGGTCGACGCGCGAGGACGCCCGCCGACGGCTCGTCGAATCGCTGCGCCCCATCGCCGCGACCGCCTACGCGAACCGGGCCGGGCTGACCGAAGACGACGCGATGGCCGCGATCGAGGCCGGTTCGTGGACCGACGACCCCCGCGCGGCCGCCTTCCTCGGGGGCCCGGACGGCCCGTCGACGCCGCTGTGGCTCTGGCTGTTCGATCTCGTCAGCGCGGCCGATCCGGTCGTCCGGAGCCTCGAGCACGCGATCGACGAGATCGATCGGGTGCAGTCGACGCCGTCGATCGCGGCACCGGCGGCGACGTCGGCGACCGAGCGGACGGAGACGGCCGACACGGAGGGCACAGCGTGACGGACGCGATCCGCCAAGCGCGCTGGCACGGCGCGCTCGTCGTCACGCTGGTAACCGCGCTGCTCGCGGTCGTGCTCGGACTCCCGTCCCTGCTCTTCCTCGGCGTCGTGGCGCTCGGATTCGCCCTCGTCGGAGAGGTGAGTTCGGTTCCGGATCTCGACGGTGGCGAGGACGAAGCGGTTGCCGACGCCGACGCTCCCGATGACGCCCAAGCGGGTGCCGAGAGCGGCGGCGGTTCCGATGCCGGCCTGCGCCTCGAGCGGGCGCTCGATGACGCCCGCGTGCGACCGGGTCGGTCGGTGACGGTGACGCTGTCGGTGACGAACGAGAGCGACCGGGTCGCGTCGGACGTTCGCGTCGTCGATAACCCGCCCGCGGACGTGCCGGTAACGAGCGGCTCGCCCGCGTTTGCGACGGCCGTTCGGCCCGGTGAGACCGTCACCCACGAGTACGAACTCACGCCGCCGCGCGGGGAGTACGAGTTCGGAACGCCGACGGTCCGCTGTCGGTCGCTGTCGGCGACGGTGGTGACGACCGACGAGGTCGAACCCGCCGGCGAGACCGGGTTCACCTGCGAGACGCTGCTCGACTCGTTCCCGTTTCAGGATCGGACGATCCAGTACGTCGGCCAGACGCCGACCGACGACGGCGGGAGCGGCGTCGAGTTCTTCTCGACCCGGGAGTACCGCCGCGGCGATCCGATGAACCGGATCGACTGGCACCGCTTCGCCCGGACGGGCGATCTCGCGACCGTCGAATACCGCGAGGAGCGGGCGGTGACGATCGTGTTCGTGATCGACGACCGCGCGTCGGTGCATCGCGACGCCCCCGGCGGCGGGCCGGATTCGTTTGACCTGACGCTCTACGCCGCCTCCCGCGGCGTCGTCGCCTCGCTCGAGAACGGCAACCGAACCGGACTGGCGACGCTCTCCGGTGACACGTGGATCGAGCCCGGCGGCGGTTCCGACACCCGAAGCCGCGTCGAGGACGCGCTCGAGGACGCGGAGACGCAGTCGGCATCGGGGGCGGCCTCGCCCTCGGGAGCGGCGACCGATCGGCCGATCGCGGACGGCGGGGAGGGAATGACGGATTCCCGATCCGACGGCAGTTCGCTCGCGGTCGATCTCGAGCGACGGCTGCCCCAGCGCGCGCAGGTCGTCTTCTGTACGCCGCTGTCCGACGAGGGGGCGGTCGATCTCGTCGAGACGCTGCGGACTCGCGGGCGAGCGGTGACGGTCGTCTCGCCCGACGTGACGACCGGCGTGACGTCGACGGTCACGACCGGCATGCGGATCGCCGGCCTGCAGCGGGCCAACCGGGTCGACGCGCTCCGCGGGCTCGGGGCGACCGTCGTCGACTGGCAGCTCGAGGACCCGCTCTCGGTCGATCTGGCGCGGGCGTTCCGCGTCGGCTCCGGCCGATCCGGAGGTGGATCGCCGTGACGGGCGACGCGATCACCGGCTCGGCCGTCGGGAGCGATCGCGGCGGTCCAGATGCGCGCGACTCGAACGCAGCGGGATCGGCGGGAACGGCGACGGGATCGAACTCGAGGCGTTCGCTTGCGCTCGAGACCGGGAGAGAGACCCTCGAGTCGGGGATCAGCGGCCTTCGACGGGCGCTGCGCCGACCGACGGCGAGCGACGTGGCGATGCTCTGCTGTACGCTGACCGTCTGTATCGCGGTCGGAACGACGCTGGTCGGCCTCGAGCTGGCGGCGCTCGCGGTCGGTGCCGGACTGGCGGCGGCGGTGACGACCGCACTGCTGGCGAGCCGGCGACCGCTCGTCCGGGGAATCGGCGGGATCCTCGCGGTCCCGACCGCCGTTCTGGTCTCGTCGCCGGCCCTCCTCGCCGGCGCGCTCGCCCTGACCTCGTCCGGCGTCGGGCTGACCGCCGGCGCTGCGGTCTGGTCGCTCGTCGTCGCCGCGTTCGCCGCGGGGCTGGTCTCGTGGGAGCGGTTCGGACGCGGCGGCGTTCGGCGCGGTTCGACGGGGACGACCCTCGCCGCGATCGGGGTCGCCGCCGTCGCCGCCGCGCCGATCGTTCCGCGGGCCGACCTCCGCGCTCGCGCCGCGGCGGCCGTGACGGACACGGTCGGCCAGCTCTGGGCCGCTCTCGTCACCTCGCCGGCGCCGTGGACGGTGGTGTCGTTCGCCGGCCTGGTGCTCGTCGCCGCGTTCCTCTCTAGTCGCGCGCTCGCTGCGGTGCCCCTCGAGCGGTTCGTCCCGCCGGATCGACGCGACGCGCTCGCGACGGCCGTCGACGCCGTTCGCCGGGGGTGTTCGCTCTCGATTCGGGGGACGCTCGCGCTGGTGATCGCGGCCGTCGGTGCACCGCTCGCCGTCGATCGGCTCGAGGGGCCGACGGTGACGCCGGCCGACCTGCGGACGGAGCTACCGGCACCGGTCGGCGACGCCGTCGCGACGCTCGTCACGACCGCCGACCTCCGCGTTGCACTGTTCGCCCTCACGGGAATCGCGCTCTCGCTCCTCGTCCTCGAGCGGGCCCGTCGCGCGGCCGGTCGCGGCCCCGCCGTCGTGATCGCCCGGCTGATCGCGCCGATCGTCGGCGGCGCGCTCGTCGCGCTCGTGCTCGCACGGGCGCTCGCCGGGTCGGCGCTCGAGGCCGAGATCCGGACGACGCTGACGACGGGCCTCGGCGGGGTGGCACCGCCGTCGGTGCTCGAATTCCTGACTTCGGTTCCCGCCTTCGTGCTGGTGGCGATCGTGTTGATCCTCGCGTTGGGCTCGCTCTCCTCGCTGCTGTGGACCGTGACGATGTTGCGAGTGCTCCGCTTGCTTCCCCGGCGGGGGATCGCCGCCGCGCTCGCCGCGGGTTCGGTGTTCGCGCTGGCGATCGGCCTCGCGATCGTCGGCCGGCTCGAGCCGGCGATCTGGACGGCCGCGGCGGCGTTCGTCCTGTGGGACATCGGCGAGTACGCGGACGGAATCAGGACGGAACTCGGCCGCGATGCGGCGACGATGCGGGCGGAACTCGTCCACGTCGGCGGGACGGTGCTGTCGGGTGGCATCGTCGCCGGCGGGACCGTCGCCCTCTCCCGGTGGGGCGTGACAGACGTGTCGATCACCGACCCCGCCCTCGCGGCCGTCGCCGTGGGGGCGGGGCTGTTCGCGGTCGTCCTCGTGACGTGGTCACTTCGCGGCTAGGGACCGTGGCTCACCGATTCCAGTGGCGGTACCGCTCATCGACCCGTACCGTTCCGCTTCAGACAACGTTTTCTCGGTTCGCGTGAGATGTGGGTGCATGGAACGCATCTCGCTGTCGAACTCGGCGTTCGAGGGTGACAACAACGCTTATCTCTTCGCGAACGGAGCCGAAACGGTGCTGATCGATACCGGCGACTGGATGCCGACGACTCGGGAGCAACTCGAGGCGGCGTTCGCCGATCGGGGACTCGAACTCGGCGACGTCGACCGAATTTTTCTCACGCACTGGCACCACGACCATTGCGGACTGGCCGGCGAGATTCAGGCCGAAAGCGGTGCCGAGGTGTACGCACACGCCGCCGACGCGGCGCTCATCGAGGGCGACGAGGACGCTTGGGACGCGATGTACGACCGCCAGAAGCGTTACTTCGAGGAGTGGGGGATGCCCGAGGCCAAACAGGAGATCCTCCTCGAGCGGATGGTCCACGACGAGACGACCGTCGAGACGCCGACCGTCACCACCTTCGAGGGCGGCGAGACGTTCTCCGTCGACGGGACCGAACTCGAGGTCGTTCACACGCCCGGCCACGCGGCCGGCCTCAGCATGTTCGAGGCGGAGATCGACGGGTGGCGGGTGGTCTTCTCCGGCGATACGCTCCTGCCGGTATATACGCCGAACGTCGGCGGCGCGGACGTCCGCGTCGACCGGCCGCTCGAAAAGTACCTCCGTGCGCTGCGAGGAATGGTCGAGGCCGACTACGACCGCGCGTGGCCGGGCCACCGCGATCCGATCGACGACCCCACCGGGCGGGCGCAGTACATCATCGATCACCACGAGGAGCGCTCCTGGCGGGTGCTCGACGCCCTCGACCGAACGGGGCCCTGTGATACGTGGACCGTTAGTGCAGAGCTGTTCGGCGAACTCGATAGCATCCACATCCTCCACGGCCCCGGAGAGTCTTACGCCCACCTCGAGCACTTAGAGCGCGAGGGATCCGTCGTCCGCGAGGGGAACGAGTACCGGCTCGCCGACGGCGTTTCGGACGAGCTCGCGGGGCTCGAGGCGGAGCGCTGGCCCCTCGAGTACTGAGCCGTCGCCGTTTTTGGTCGATCCTTTTCGCCTCATCACTAGCTCGATGTGCTTACTGAGTAGAGCGTTCGGTAGTGAGTTCGATGTACAAAGTGTCCTGCTACCGTGGCAACAGGGAATAGCCACGCCCTCCCCAGCCGATTCGCTCACTCACTCCGTTCGTTCGCTCATCCCTCGCACGGCTTCAGGCCGCGGCTCTCAATCCGTTCGCGGTTCCCTCCGGTCACCGCTCACAGTATCGAGGCCTTCACTCCGTTCAGGCCTCGCAATTCGCCGCGGCCCAGCGCGCGCCACCACATGCCGGCTGACTGGTCTGGTGTGAGACGTGGCTCCCTTGTATTGAACACTCGACGGTCATACGAGCGGAGATGTGGCGGTCGCGAAGGGTGTCGTCGGTGCCGCTCAGTCTCTCATCGAGGGAACCGGCACGCTGTTCAGCGCGCCCTCGACGATCGAACGGGGGTCGACGTCGCGGACGTCCGCCTCCGTCGTCAGGACGATGCGGTGGTCCAGTACGGGGTGGACGACCGCGTGGACGTCCTCCGGAGCGACGTAATCGCGGCTCGCGATCGTCGCTCGAGCGCGACTCGCCTCGAATAGTCGCTGGAGGCCGCGCGGTGAGATACCGACTTCGACGCGCTCGTCCTCGCGAGTCGCCCGGCAGACGTCGACGAGGTACGCCCGGATCTCGGGGTCGACGCCGACCGATTCGGGAACGGTCTGGAGATCGAGTACCGCGTCGCGGTCGACGACGCTGCCGACGTCGGGCGTCCGGGTCTTTCGGTTCGCCCGTCGCTCGAGGAGTTCGAGTTCGCCGTCGCGGTCGGGGTACCCGATCGTCGTCTTGACCATGAAGCGGTCGACCTGTGCCTCCGGCAGCGGGAAGGTCCCCTCCTGCTCGACGGGATTTTGCGTCGCGATGACGAAGAACGGGTCCGGAAGCTCGCGCGTCTCGCCGCCGATCGAGACCTGTTTCTCGCCCATCGCTTCCAGCAGGGCGGCCTGGGTCTTGGGCGGCGCGCGGTTGATTTCGTCGGCCAGCACCACGTTCGCGAAGATCGGCCCCTCCTCGAACTCGAACTCGCCGGCCTGCTCGTCGTAGATGTGGGTGCCGGTGATGTCGGCCGGCAGCAGATCGGGCGTAAACTGAATCCGCTTGAACTCGAGGTCGAGCGCCGTCGCGAGGGTCCGCGCCGTCAGAGTTTTCCCGGTCCCGGGCACGTCCTCGAGGAGGACGTGGCCCCCTCCGACGATGGCCGTGAGAATCGTCTCGAAGCGCTGCTGGTCGCCGATGACTGCGGTCTGAATCTCCGAGAGGACGTCCTGAGAGGTCTCGGCGGCCGCGGAAACGTTCATGCTCGCCGTCTGTCTCCCGACCACTATATACGGTTCGGCCAACACGACGAGCCGGATTCGATACCGAGAAGTATTTACTCATAACTGAGTTAGGGCGTGTATGATGTGGCAAGACCTGATCTTCCTGGCCGGCAGCGTCCTCTCGATCGTCTTCCTCGCACCGACGGTGCGCGACGTGACCGCGAACATCCCGCTCGCCTCGAGCGTTCCGTCGATGACGATCGGCGCGGTCTACGCCGTCACGTACGCGACGATGGGAATGCGCTTCTCTGCGGTCGGCTCGCTCGGCGTCGCGGTAATGTGGTCGCTGATCGTTTCCTACCGCTCGCCGGGACCGCACGACGGTCCCGCGAACGTCGGTCGATTCGTCCGCTCGCTGCTCCGGCAGGCGCGTCGCTCCGGGACCGAGACGGCGACCGAAAACGAGTACACCGCACCCGGCCAATCGGCCGACTAACGACCGGCGTCGGGATTCGCTCCGTCCTCTTCCGAGTGCCGATCGATCTCGGCCGCAGACTGAGACGGTGGCGGTCCAGTACCGAAATCGTGGCAATTCAGTGTCGAAACCCCACAGTCCGGTGCCGAAACCGTGCCAGCCCAGTGTCGAGACCGGGGAAGCTTTGATCCCGCCGAAAGCTATAGTATAGTACTATGCACACGCGAGCCTGCGGATTCGGGGGAGGGCAGTCGTCGTGATCGACGACGTCGAGGAACTCCTCGAGGAGATCGGGTTCGATCCGGAGACCAGCGTCCTGACCTACCGGCAGGCACAGGTGCTCGCGTTGCGCGAACGCGGCGTCTCGCAGGCCGATATCGCCGAGTCGCTGGGGACCTCGCGGGCGAACGTCTCCTCGATCGAGTCCAGCGCCCGGGAGAACGTGTCGAAGGCCCGCGAGACCGTCGCCTTCGCGGAGGCGCTTCGCGCGCCGGTCCGCGTTCGCGTCCCCGCCGGGACCGACCTCTACGACGTGCCCCAGATGGTGTACGACGCCTGCGACGAGGCCGGCGTCAAGGTCGATCACACCGCGCCGGATCTGATGAAAGTCGTCGGGGATGCCGCGGGGTCGGCCGTCACCGGTCGGCAGATATCGACGCCGCTGATCGTCGGGGTGACCTCGGAGGGAATGGTCCGCGTTCGCCACCACGAGTGATACGGACTGCTGTCAGTCAGTTCCGGAAACCGCGACCCGTCCTACGGTTGCTCCGGTACATCTTACAACAGACCGTATGAACCGTCTTTCGTCGCTGCGAACTGTGCGACTACTCGAAGCGCTTTTCGAGAAACTGTCGAACTAACCGCCCGACCTCCGATCGAAACTGGTCCATCTCGACGGTTCCGCTCCCGCGATAGAGCCGGTTGTGCGCGTCGCGAACGATGTCCTCGAGGACGCGCTCGTGGACGGCCTCGACGGTCACGGGTCGTTCGCGGTCCTCGAGTCGCCTCGCGATTTTCTCCATCCGTTGGCGCGTCGCGTACGTCGCGGCCAGCTCCGGAGCGGACGCGTCGACCGGAGTCGTTTCCTCGCCGTCTCGATGCGCGGGATGGAGTAGCTTCGCCCGCTGTCCCCGTTTGTTCCGAATGATAACGCCTTCAGCGGGCCCGTCGTACCAGTTCGACTGCGGGACGGTGTACGATTCGGGGTCGAAATCTCGAGTGTGTCGCTCACGTTCGAAGGCGTTCACGGGCCGAAGCCCGATCCGCTCGAAGATCCGTTCGGCGGTATCGGGCGGGTAAAACGCGCCGTTCTCGTCAGCCCAGATATCGAACCCGAGGACAGACGGGGTGCGGTCCCACTCGTACTCGATCGCGTGCCGGTGCATCGCCTCGCCGAAGAAGACGATCGACTCGACGTCGTCGACGGCGCGTCGAAGCGCGTCCCGGTCGAGACGCTCCCGAACGTGGCGGACCGCGTGGTGGTACGGGTCGGGAATCGCGCCCGGATCCGAATACCACCGGTTTCGATCGCCGAAGCGGACGAGTCCCGACCGCTGTAACTGAAACCGAAAAAACGCTCCGTCGACTTTCTCGAGGAGCCAGAGATGCCCGTCATCGAAGAGCTCGCGGGGCGCATTCTCGACGCGCGGGATGGATGGGTATCGCTTCAACTGTGTCGTCCTCGAGGGGCTCCACCGTCTTCTATCTCCTGTTGACTCTTCGGTTCCTCGGAACCGCTCACCGGGAGGATACCGTTCGTCGAGTCGCGATCTGCCGACTCGACGGAAAACGTCATACCTCCCGTGTCCGTGCTTACGGATATGAGTGCCGACGACAGAGTCACCGTCGAAGATGTGATGTCAACGCCCCTAGAGACGATTTCGAAGGATGCAACGGTAATGGAAGCGGCACGGCGGATGCGCGGAAAGGACATCAGTGCACTGGTCGTTCGGACCTCGCCGCGGGCGATTATCAGCAGTACAGATGTCCTCGACGCCGTTGCTGAGGGCCGGGACATCTCGGAGTTGCAGGTCGGCGACGTGATGACGACCGACGTCGAGACTGCCGCCCCGGATCTCTACATGGAGGAAATCGCCGCGATGATGACCACGTACGGTATCAAACACCTCCCGGTCGTCGACGACGACTACATCGGGATGGTCTCCTCGACCGACGTCACCGCCCACCTCTCGTAGTCGCGAGTAGCCGCTCGCTTTCGGCGGACGCTCGCGGGTGTAGTGTGCGCGTCCCGATTGCAGTGATCGCCGTCACCCGCAGTGATCGCTCCGTCACCCGTGCCGATCGGCCGGCATCCGATACAGGTCCTCGCGTATCGGTCGCCTGCCGGCTCCCCGAGAGATTTGTACGCCCCGGTCGTCGCCACGAGTATGGACTTCGAACTCGACGGCAACTCGGCGCTGGTGACTGCCGCCTCGAGCGGCCTCGGCTTCGCGAGCGCGCAGGCGCTCGCCGAGGAGGGCGCGAACGTCGCGATCTGTGGCCGGGACGCCGATCGACTCGAGGACGCCCGCGATGAACTCGAATCGACGGCGGCTGGCGACGTGCTCGCCGTCCGGGCCGACCTCACGGACCCCGACGACGTCTCCCGGCTCGTCCGCGAGACGGTGGACGCGTTCGGGGGGCTCGATCACCTCGTCACCTCCTCGGGCGGCCCGCCGAGTACGACCTTCCTCGAGACCGACGAACAGGACTGGTATCAGGCCTACGACCTGCTGGTGATGAGCGTCGTCTGGACGATCGAGGAGTGCCACGAGCACCTCCTCGAGTCCGAGTACGGAACGATCACCTGCATCACCTCGCGAACGGTCCGGGAGGTCGCGGACGGTCTCCTGCTCTCGAACTCGGTCCGACGGGGCGTGATCGGCCTCGTCAAGACGATATCGCGGGAGTTCGCGCCCGACGTTCGGGCCAACGCGGTCCTGCCGGGGACGATCGAGACGGCCCGGATCGAGGAACTCGTCGAGTCCGGCATCGAGCGCGGCACCTACGAGGACTACGAGGCGGGGCTGACCGAACTGGCGAGCGACATTCCGATGGATCGCCTCGGCGAGCCCCGCGAACTCGGCGACGTCGTCGCCTTCCTCTCGAGCCCGCACGCGAGCTTCGTCAACGGGACCGAAATCCCGATCGACGGCGGCCTGTTGCGGAGCTGAGGCGGTCGCCACCGCAGCCTGGCACGCCATCTGACTCTCGTACTTCCGCGACGGCGAACTGGTGTCGAGTCGCTGCCGGCTCCCGATTTCGAATCGAAATACTCTCGGTTCCCCTCGGACGAGTCGGGGTGTGTACGGGCCGGCTCAGATCGCTGGATACCTCGCGCTGGTCGTGACACCCGCCGCGTTGTTCGTCGGTGCCGTTCGTGCGCCGACCGACCCTTCAACCGGACTGTTGAGCGTCCAGCTCGGGGTCGTTCTCGCGGGAACCGTCGTCGCCGCGATGGAGTGCCACCGCCTCTGGACGGTCGAGACGGCCGGCTGGGAGTTCGATGCGACCGGATTCGATCGCACGGATGCCGTCGACGCGCTCGCGGTCCCGGCCGCGGCGGTGCTCACCTACGGGCTGAGCGTCCACGCCGATCTCGGCCCGGTTCTCGCGTCCGCGCTCGTCGGACTGATCGTCGGCCTCGGGCTCCCGCGGATCGACGGCGCGGCCTACTGCGGGTCGTTCGTCGGGATGGCCTCGCCGGCGGTGTTCCCCTCGCTCGAGGGGGTCGCGCTGGCGGGACTCCTCGCCGGGCTCGCGTTCGTCGCGACGGCCGAATCGTTCGGCGGCTTCGGCGGCAAATACGGTACGATCGCGCTCTTCGGCTGTCTCTCGGCGGTGTTCCTGACGGACGTCGATTACGCCGCCGGGAGCTCGCTCGAGTGGCGACTCGCCCCCGTGATCGGTGCCGTCGCCGTCGTCGCTGCGGTCGCGACCGTCCTGCTCCGCACTCGCGGCGAGACGAGTTCGGTGGTCGCTTCCGCCGCGGTCGGGGTCGTCGCCGGTGTCGGGTTCCCACGGATCCTTCCGGAACTGGGGCCGACGCTGGCCGCGGTCGCCTTCTGTGCCTCGTTCGTCGGAATGTCGAGCGCCGAACGGCTGGAAACCACGGGGCAGGTCGCGGGTGCCGGCCTCGTCTGTGGACTCGTCTACCTCGCGGTCGCTCCCGCCCTCGCCGGTGCGGGCGGTAAGCTGGGGACGACCGCGTTCGTCTCCTGTCTCGCGCTCGCCGGCGCGCTGGAACTGACGGCCGTGGCCCGCTCGAGCGTCGGTCGCTTCGCTGTGAGCCGTTGAACGCGATCTCCGGGTACGCTCGAGTTCAGTGGGCGCTCGAGTTCGGGATCCTCCGCCGGGCGTGCGCCCGGTCGCCCAATCGACGGCGATTCGGATCAGGAACACTTTCACTATCGAGCGGATAGTGACAGTAAACAAATGACAATGTCCCCGATTCGAAACACCCTCGCGGACCTGACCGCCGAGTGGTTTCGAGCGGCGGTCCTCCTCGGACTCGCCTCGATCCCGTTCACCGTCGCCCTCTCGTGGGAGTCCGCGCCGTCCTCGGTTTCGGGGACCGCCGTGCTCGCCGCCGGGCTGCTGGCCGGCCTCCACTACGGCGACCGATCGGCGGAGAACGACGATGTCGGCCCGATCGAGGGCTATCGCTACGGTAAGCGACCGGCCGCGAGCCACCGGGCCGGGGCCGTCGCCGGCGTGGTCGGCTCCGTCCCAGCGGTACTCCGGGTGATAGCCCACATGCTCGATCTCGCGTGGTCCCTGTCCGGGTGGCGGACCGTGATCGCCGTCGTCCTGCTCCCGGTCGCGATCCCGATCGTCGTCGGCCTGTTCGCCCTGTCGGGGGCGATCGGTGCCTACGTCGGTGACTGGCTGGCCACCCGGGTCGATCGCGCTCGAGACAGGGCCCGTTCGCGAGTGACCGCGAACTCGGACGGCGATATTTCCGGCTGGTGGCGGTGGGTCGCCGCGTACATCTTCTTTGCTCCAGCGGTACTGCTCTACGTGTTCGGCGTTCAGCCCGAGGGCGGTGCCGGCTTCGCCCTTTCAGTGCTGGCGCTGTTCGTGCTGGTCCCGTTCTCCGTCGTCGCCGCCGTCGCGCTCTTCGAGGACGCGGTCACCCTCCGAGAAGCGGGGTGCGTCCGGAAAATGGAGCAGGACTGGACGCCCAACTACTGGGCGTACGTCGGCGCGCCGCTGGGTATCTACGCGCTCGTCTCTCTGCTAGCGACGGTTCTGGAGTCGGCGAACCCGTCGGGGGACGGCGTCTACGGATTCATCGTCGCGCTCTGGCTCTCGGCAATCGTCTATTTGAACGGCAGACGCCGCCACGTCGGCACGCCGTAACTGTCGTCACCGCTCGCTTTCCGAGCCCCTCACTCCGATCGGGTCTCGAGACGCTCATACGGACTGCTGTCAGTCATTTCCGGCGCGACTGCGATCCGGCCTGCGGTCGCGCCGGTACATCGTTACAGCAGACCGTCTCAGTCGGCCGAAATCTCGCAGGTGCCCTCGTAGGCCACGTCCGAGACCGATTCGATTTCGGGGTCGTCCCCGCAGACCGGACACGCCGGGTTCGGCTGAACTGGGACCTCCTCGAAGGTCATGTCCATCGCGTCGTACAGCAGGAGGCGCCCCTCGAGCAGGTCGCCCTTCTCGAGCAGGTATTTGACGACCTCGGTGGCCTGGATACAGCCGACGGTGCCGGGGAGGACGCCGAGGACGCCCGTGGTCGCGCAGTCCGGAACGGTCCCGGGTTCGGGCGCTTCGGGGAAGACACAGCGGTAACACGGCGGCGACGTCTCGTCTCCGTCCGTATCGCCGCGGCCGTCACCGCTGCGGTCGTTGGTGAAGGACGTGATCTGCCCCTCGAACCGGTAGATCGCGCCGTGAAACAGCGGCGTCTCGGTGAGGACGCAGTGGTCGTTGAGCAGGTAGCGGGTCGCGAAATTGTCGCTGGCGTCGAGGACGATGTCGTACTCGGCGACCAGGGACTCGACGGTCGCCGCGGTAACGCGAGTTTCGTGGGTCTCGACGTCGATATCGGGGTTCAGTTGGTCGACGTAGTCGGCGGCGCTCTCGACCTTCGGCCGACCGACGTCGGCGTCGCCGTGGACGATCTGTCGTTGCAGGTTCGAGCGCTCGACGACGTCGTCGTCGACGATTCCCAGCCGACCGACGCCGGCCGCGGCGAGATACTGAATTGCCGGCGAGCCGAGTCCGCCGGCGCCGACGATCAGGACGCTCCCCTCGAGCAGCCGCTGTTGGCCCTCGGGACCGATCTCGTCCATGATGACGTGTCTCGAGTAGCGATCGAGCTGGGTCGCGTCGAGGCGCAGGTCGCTCATACGATACCGTTCGGCCGAGAGCGAGAAAAGGGCGCGGGTCGAATGCTCTCGGACGGACTGTTGTTAGTCAGTTCCGGAGCAATCGCGACCGCCCGACGATTCTGCCGGGACATCGGTACGCTAGACCGTCTCATCCGTCGGCGCTGGCGGGCGGCTGATTCCGTCGTCTGGGAGGCTGCTACTTCCGTCGTCGCAGCGACGACGCGTGGTCTCGCGGAGGTGGCAGGATCTTCACCGACCCAACGATTTAATAGCATGGTGTGCATTCACACACCTATGGCAACCTCACCCAGTGATGCCGGTGACGACGTCATCGATCAATTCCTGTCCGATCGCGGTCACTCGGTCGAACAAGTAGGGTGGGACCAAGAGTATAACAAGAAGCAGTGTCCGGAGTGTGGCGGTCTCCACGATACGTCCGCCAGTTCCTGTACCGTTTGCGGCTGGGAACCTGCGACGTAAGGGCCCGCACTGTCGGGAGTCAGTACCGTCGTACACGTTCTTCGATCCATCGCACACCGACGGGGCCGAGTTACGGTATCGTCGCAACTCGTCCCGGTCGTTGACGCTTCGAACCCCCTGCGATCCCCGTCCACGCCCCTCCGTTTTTATCACACGAGATTCGACACAATTATAACCTGTTACCGGTCATCTCGTAGTGAGAAGAACTATGCCGGAATGTCAGAACTGCGGCGCGTTCGTCACCGAACGATACGCCCGGGTGTTCACCCCGCGAGGCGTCGACGATCCGCGCGTCTGTCCGGACTGTCAGGACAAGATCCGCGACGGTGCTAACGTCCGAGACGCCCGCTCGCCGCGCGATCCATAACCGCTCGTTTCTGTCGAAGAAAACCCACGTCACTTATAGGTATCGCGCTCCTGTTTGGCTACAATGACCACGACGGACACGACGGTTACCCGCCTGTTCGGCGGTCCGGGAAGCGGGAAGACGACCGCCCTTCTCGACCGCGTCGAAGATATCCTCGAGCAGGACGGTGTCACCTTCCGGGACATTCTCGTCGTCTCGTATACGCGAGCGGCGGCGCAGGAGATTCGAGAACGCCTCGCCGACCGCCTCGACGAGAGCCCGCGCGCCCTGCAGGGCAACGTCTGTACGATGCACGCGAAGGCCTACGAACTGCTCGATCTCTCCCGAGCCGACGTCATCGGCGAATCCGACAAGGAGGACTTCTGCGACCAGTACGGCATCGATTACGAAGACGAGTACTCGGGCGCCGGCCGCCGGACCGCCCGGTCGACGACGATCGGGAACAAGATCATCGCGACGAGCCAGTGGCTCCAGCGGACCAGCCGCGATGTCTCGGACTGGCACGACGTCCCCTTCCAGTGGGACGACGAGGAGGTTCGACTCCCGCCCGAGATCGACGACAACGCCCAGGAGGGCAACAAGTACACCCCGACCTGGCCCAGCGACGACGACCGGATCGACATCCCCGAAGCGATTCGCGCCTGGCGCACCTACAAGGGCGACGAAGGGAAGATCGGCTTCGCGGACATGCTCGAGCGAGTCGAGCAACGCTCGCTGCTGCCCAGCGTCGACTACCTGGTGATCGACGAGTTTCAGGACATCACCACGCTGCAGTACGATGTCTATCAGGAGTGGAAACCCCACATGAAGCAGGTCCTGATCGCCGGCGACGACGATCAGGTCGTCTACTCCTGGCAGGGAGCAGACCCCGCACTCCTGCTCGAGGAGGAGGTCGACGAGGACGTCATCCTGCCGAACTCCTATCGACTGCCGTCGAACGTCCTCAACGCGGTCAACAAGGAGATCCGCCACATCGATCAGCGTCAGGACAAGGACCTCAAGCCGCGGACGGAAGGTGGAGCCGTGGAGGCGAAAACGAACGCGTCGATGCTCGACGTGGTTCGGATGGTCCGCCGGGCGCTCGTCGAGGGCGACGGCACCATCATGGTGCTGTTCCGGGCGCGCTACCAGATGTTCCAGTTCATCGACGAGTTCATCACCGAGGGCGTCCCCTTCACCTCGTTGACCGACCAGCGGATGTGGACCGACCGACTCACGCAGTACGTCTACGCGGTCGAAGCGATCGACGCCGGTGACGATGTCACCGGGCTGCAGGCCCGCCGACTCGCGGACATGCTGCAGGATTCGGCCTTCGGTACCAACGAACGCGACGCCCTCTTCGACGAGATCGACGAGCGTCAGGAAGCGGCCGGCATCGAGGACCTGGAGGAACTCATGATCCCCGCCGAGGTCGTCGAGGACCACGCGCCCTTCATGCCCGGTCCGGCCTCCGCCTCGGACATGCTCCGGAAGGTCACCAACTTCCAGAAGAAGAGCGTCCGATCCTACTTCGCGATCGGCGAGTACCAGGGGATGGACACCGACCGCGTCCGCGTCGGCACGATCCACTCCGCGAAGGGTCGCGAAGCCGACCACGTCTTCGTCGGCACCGACCTCACCGAGAAGGTCGTCGAGCAGATGGTCGCCACGGTCGACGATCCCACCGATATCCCCGGCTGCGAGGAGTTCACCAAGACCTCCTCACCCGTTCCCGTTCTGACCGACAACGAACGCCGCGTCTTCTACGTCGGCATGTCTCGAGCCCGCGAGCGGCTCGTCCTCCTCGAGAACCTCGTCGACGGCGCGCCCACGCTGCCGATCGATGTCCTGCTCACGAATCAGCTGACCGATTCGACCCTCGAGGAACTGATCGAACTGGCCCAGGAGCCGATGGACGAACCGGACGCCGACGAACTCGAGGCCGAAGCCGAAGCGCCGTGACCGGCGGGAACGAACGCAGCCTCGAGCGCGACCGATCAGCCGACCCCGCCGCTTCGAGAGCGACCGTCGACCTCGCCCGCGAGCGACGTGACCACGCAGCAACCGCTCTCTCCGACGCGCTCGAGCAGTACGACGCGACCGCGTTCGTTCACGCCGGGACCGACCGCGATCCGGGGATTCAGTACACCCGTCCGACGCCGGCGGGCGGCGTCACCGCAGTCGCGTACGACGGCGTCGAGCGCGAGTGGCTCGTCCGCTCGGCGGCCGACGGGGCCGGCGGTCATCCCGCCGAGCGCCTCGCCGCGACGCTCGCCGAGCGCGGCCTCGAGGGCGCGGTTCTCGCGCCGCCGCGAGTTCCGCACGACGCCGCGCTCTACCTCGAGGGACGGGGGTTCGAACTGGCGTCGACCGACGCGCTCGAGCGGGCGCGAGCGATGAAGACGGCCGGCGAGCGCGAACGGATCGCGACCGCCCAGCGGGCGGCGAGCGCCGGCATTCGGCGAGCGGCGTCGGTGCTGGCCGACGCGACGGTGGTCGACGGTCGACTCGCGACCGCTGCGAGCGCCGATGCAGGGTCCGAGCCCGAGTTTTTGACGCCCGATCGACTGCGAATCGCCATCGACGAGGCCGTCGTCGGTGCGGGTGCGTTTCCGGTCGGTACCACCGCAGTCAATCCTGACTCGAGCGCTGAAACCGACGCGGAGGCGCTCCGGCCCGGCGAGCCGATCGTCCTCGAGACCGCACCGCGCGGGCCGGCCGGCTACTACGGCGGGCTGGTTCGGACGCTGGTCGTCGACGGCGACGGCGGCCGGGAGCGGCGGGTTCACGTCGGCGTCACCCAGTCGTTTCGCTCGGCACGGTCGATGCTGACCGCCGGTCCGGAGTCCGTCACCGCCGTCGAAGCCGACCTCGAGGCGGAGGTGCGATCGTTCGGGTTCGGCGACGGCGACGCGATCGAGACGCGAGTTTCGGGCGTCGGGCTCGAGCCCCGCGAGCGGCCGATCGACGGCGACGAGGACGTCGGATCCGGAACCGTGGTCCGGCTCGACGTGGCCGCACGCGTCGACGACGACGACTGGCTTCGGATCGCCGACGTGCTGGCGATCAACGACGAGGGCGAGCGACCCGACTGGCTCGCGTCTCCGTCGCAGTCGCTCGAGCCGACCGCGTTGCTCGAGTAACTGTTGTGGGAGGATGTCATAGAACTCTTCTCACATCGTGATGATCGTGCTTCCCGGATTGTCTCCGCGTTCGTAGTTTGTGATAGCGACGACGAGGCGAAAACACAGGGCAAGAAGACGCTCCGTGAGGCAGGGTTATCACGCTATGGAACGAATCTGTGTCACCTTATTATCGTCTATCAAGGTATTCTTCGAGATTATTGATGATTTCTTCGTCATCAAACCGGAGATCGTTTCGATCGAATCGAATACTCGGTAAAAGACCTGATCGATGTAATATTACATCGTTCTCCGATACTGTAACGTATTTGATCTGTGACTTTGGTATAAATTGGCGCCAGGTGACAAGTTTTCCACCTCCACTCCGACGAAGCTCTAACCCAGCCGGAGTAAGCTTATAGGCTCTATCAGACAGCACTGTGTTTGTTGTACTAGATACTGTGACGACGACAACGAGAGCAGTTAACACAGTCAGATGTGGAGGAAGCCAAAATGAAAGTAGTCCAACTGGGACCAATCCAGTGACCATGGTGAATATCTGCACTTTTATTCTGTGAGCCCGCGGCCACCTGGAAGTCCATTCTATCAGGACGTTCTCGGATGCGATAGCGGAAGACGCAACCCGATTACGAGCCGTGAGTATGGCAATCTCACCTGCCACAGCTGCGATAATCCCGAGTAGGAACCCAGTCGCACCGACGAGACTTGACACGGGGATGGAAGCCGGGTCGATGAGATAGAAAGCGACCACCTCGAGGACACTAAAATGGTAAGCCGTCATTGGAACGAGTCCGAGAAGCGGGAAGAGCCAGGCTACCCAACCTGAGTTCAGCCAAGAGGCTATTTGTCCGTTGTCGGTTGTTAGGAATGCCGTCCCGGAACCGATAGTAATACCGATCGTTCCTAGAACGGCGAATGCAAGCACTTTGCTGCGCAAGCCGACATACTCCACAATGAAGAGAGTAAGCGTCGGCGCAATCAGCGCGGCTACGTAGCTGCCGACGAGCACGCCGAATCGAGGACCCAATCGATCCGGTGAAACTGCCGAGTTTTCGGTAATATGTTTCATGTCTGCTATTGATCTGGATGGTATTAAGTATTTACGTGCGCTGAGAAATGAGTGCTGACCTCAGCGTGAAGGAGGGAGTTGAAGCGGTTTCTGACGACTGCCGTTGCTGACGACTCGCCGGCCCAAGGTCGCGGGCTGGCTGTCAGCCCGCGACCGGAGCGTACGCGTCGGGACGCCGATACGTTCGTCTCGATCTTCCACCGCCGCTCTGCCTCTGCTTCTAGTTCGTGGTGTTGCGCTCTGTCTACGACTCGTCGTTGCCATCACCAACTACGAGCGAGGAAACGATCCGGGCTGTGAGATATTATGAGATGGATTCTATGACACGCTCGTTGTGGGATTTTGATATCGCGACTCGAGGCGATATACGGGTGCGTGGGCGAATCACTTCAAACGACGAGCACCCTGATTCACTGGCAGCAGGGAATAGCCACGCCCTCCCCAGCCGATTCGCTCGGTCACTCCGTTCCCTCACTCATCCCTCGCGCAGCTTCGAGCCGCGGTTCATTGGCATTCACCGCGGCCCAGCGCGCGCCACCGCACGTGGTCCGGTCGGTCCGAAGTACCACGCGTTTCCTCGCCTCGATAGTCATCACTCGCCTCTCTATTGTCCGCTGGCTCTCGATCCGCGCCGGCACGAGCGGACCGCAGAAATAGGTGATCGATTACGTTACCGGTCGTCGTCCGGATCGGATTCGGGTTCTTTCGCGACCGTGCCGACGACCCGGTTAGCCACGAGTTCGGGAACGTCGGTCGGCATCGTCAGCCAGTGCTGGATGACCACGAGCCCGATCGCGAGGCCGATGAGGGTCAGGCCGATGCCCGGATCGTCGCGAATGAGCAGGAAGTCGAGTCCGGCGAGCGCGGCGGGAATGGCGAAGACGAGGGTGCCCGCGAGTTTGATCGTATCGATGATACCGGCCATTACACCGAGATAGCGCGGCAACCGGTAAAAGCGCGGCGACGAGTCGCGCCCGATCGTGGCAGACTTCGAGCGGACGACTGGACCCGGAACGGCTTTCTCCCGTCGCCCGCCAGTTGCGAGTATGTTCACGGGGATCGTCGAGGAGACCGGCGAGATCGTCGCTCGAGAGCGAACGGACGACGGCCTCCGGCTCCGGATCGGGGCCGACGAGGTCGCGACGGGACTCGAGCACGGCCAGAGTATCAGCGTCAGCGGCGCGTGTCTCACGGTCGAACGGTTCGCGGAGCGCGAGTGGTTCGAGGTCTTTCTCGCGACCGAGACCGTCGAGCGGACCTATCTGGGCGAGTTGGCCGAGGGCGACGCGGTCAACCTCGAGCGGGCGATGCCGGCAGACGGCCGGTTCGACGGTCACGTCGTGCAGGGCCACGTCGACGCGGTCGCGACCGTCACCGGCGTCGAGTCCGTCGACGAGGACTGGTTCTTCGAGTTCGACCTCCCCGAGGGGTACGACCGCTACGTCGTCGGGAAGGGATCGATCACGCTCGACGGCATCAGTCTGACCGTCGCCGACCTCGATACCGAGAACGGACGGGTAACGGTCGCGATCATCCCCACAACCTACGAACTGACGACGCTCTCGGACAAGGAGCCCGGCGACCCGGTCCACCTCGAGGTCGACGTGCTCGCGAAGTACGTCGAACGGCTGCTCGAGGCCCGATTCGAGTAACTGGGCCGTCTATTCGTCCGCTACATCCAGTCGTCGCTGGCACTCCTCGAGCAGTTCGATCTGTCGGCCGAGGAGGAGCGCGGCCTGTTCGCTTCCCGCTTCGGCTCGGTCGTCGAACCGGGACTGCAGCGCGCGGAGCTGCTCGAGGTGTGCCGCGAGCCCGTCGGTGAGTTCCTCGTCTTCCAGCTGCGTATGGGTGTCCTCGAGTTCGGTAACCGCCTCGTCGAGCACCCGACGCTGCTCGCGGGACACACTGGTTCCCGCCTCCAGTAGCGCCGTGACTACGGCGACGTAATTTCGAGTGGCCGTTCGCATCGCCTCGAGCCCCTGTCGCTGGACGAGCAGCGAGAACTCGGCAGCGCCTCGAGCGGCACGTTGCTGAGCGGCGAGACTCTGCTGGAACATCGCCTGACTCTGGGCCATCGCCGTTCGCTGTGCGGCGAGCACGGCGGTCAGTGGCGAATTCGAGCGCCCCCGTTCCCGACCGCGGTCGGTACCGTCTTCTGCGAATTCGGCGGTTGGCCGCTCGTTCGTCGCCTCGGTGGTTTCCCGTCCCGTCACCGCAGTGCCTTCCGGAACGATTTCGCGGGCCGCCGCCTCGGCTCCCGATTCGGCGTCAGTCTCCGGGCCGGCGACCGCGTCTGGCTCGATCTCGGGTTCCGACCGCCGATCCGGTTCCACCGCTGCCTCGAGATCGACCCCGGGATCGATCTCGACCCCGCGGTCGAGTTCGTCGGACAGATCCATCGCTTCGGTCTCGCTCGTTTCGCCAGTGGTCTCGCGATCACCGGTTTCGACCGTCTCCGTCGCCGACTCGAGATCGGTGCCGAGCGCTATCTCGTCGGCGATGTCGTCGGTCTCTGCGATTGTGTCCGTTCCCGAATCCACCTCGGACTCGTCGGATTCCGTTGTGTCGACGGTTGATTCGAGATCGACGCCGGTCTCCAGTTCGTCGATCGGATCCGTCTCCTCGGTTTCGGTTTCGGTTTCGGTTTCGGTTTCGGTTTCGGTTTCGGTTTCGGTTTCGGTTTCGGTTTCGGTTTCGGTTTCGGTTTCGGCTTTGGCCGCCGATTCCTCAGTGGATTCAGCTTCACTCGTCTCTGCGGTCTCGGGAGTGCTGTCTTCGGATATCTCTGCAGTGTCGCCCATCGGCACGTCCCGGACGCCGCCCCTGTCCATCGCGCCGGGTGACTCCGCCGATTCGGTCCCGCTCATCGCGTCGGGCGAGGGCTGCGTTTCGACCCCGTCCGTTCGGTCGTCGGTTTCCTGCGGGTCGGTTTCACCACTCCTCCCGATCGAGTCCTGTACTTCTGCCTCGTCCGTGTCCGGGCCGTCGGCGCTCGACTCGGTCGTGTCGGGGGCTTCGTCCGTCCCGCCGGCGGTATCGCGTCTCGTCACCTCGCCGAGTTCGTCGCCGCGATCTCGTTCCGCCGCGGTGTCGGGCTCGCGTTCCGCTCCCGGACCGGTGTCGTCCGCTTCATCGATACTGGCGGGCTGGCCCGGTTCGTCGACGTGCGTGTCACGTTCCGACTCCGTGCCGTCGGGCTCCGTCGATTCCGTGGTATCGGAATCCGTCGACCCGATGTCGTCGATCCCCGTCGGCACGCTTGCCGTTTCCGTCTCGGCCTCGAGTCGGATCGTCCCGCTCGAGATCTCGTCGATCGCGGTTTCGTGAATCACGACGGTATCCCCGCCGCCTCGGCTCCAGCCGAGCCTGGCCCTGATCGAGCCGACGATTCCGGCACGGGGCTCGACGCGGGCGGTGTCCCCCTCGACCGCCGTGACGGTCCCGATCACCTCGCCGCTGGCGTTCTCGACGGTCTTCTCGATATCGTCGTTCGTAAACGTCTCGCCCATGACTTGGGGCTGCGTTGCTCGAGAAAAGTTCCTGCTGCCTGCACCCGCCAGCGCGTCGGAGATTGTCTCGTACCCGTCTGCTGCGTTCTGGAATCGCCGTTTTCGGACGGACCGTTACCGGACTTCGGTCAGCGCTGGGGCGGCTCGAACTCGGTCAGTTCCGGCCGCGAGTCGCCATCGATATCGCTCGTGACGGACTGATAGGTCCGGCGGTAGCGATCGATCTTGCGATAGAGGTAGTAGCCGATCGCGAGGTCGTAACAGATCACGTAGCCGACGAACGCGATTCCGTAGCCGATGGGGAGGAAGTCGGTGAGGATCCCCGGAACGATCCCGACTGTGACGTTGTAGGTCCCGTGGACGAACGCAGCGACGAGCAACCCTTTGAGGACGATCGGACCGGCGTAGTCGCGGTTGAACTTCGCCAGTCCGAGGTAGTAGCCCGCGATCGCCGAGTAAATGACGTGCCCCGGTCCGGCCAGCGCACGGACCGTCGCGATCCCGCTGGCGGTGACGAGGATGTTGGTCTCGGGGTTCGCCTCGCCGATGACGCGGCTGATGTAGAGCGCGTTTTCGATGGCGGCGAATCCCAACCCGGCGACGGCGCCGTACACCGCGCCGTCGATGACGGCGTTGAAACTGTCGTTCCGGTAGGCGAACACCTGAACGGCGAGTAGCTTCACCGTCTCCTCGATCGGGCCGACGATCAGGTAGAAAAAGAGAACCCCGCTGATCCCGAGCAGCGCCCGACTGTACGAGTTGACGAGCGCCGCGAACGTCGCGAACAGGACCGCGAGCAGGAAGGTCACGACGAGCAACCAGAGCGGTTCGCTCGTCGTGATGTCCGCGTGCCAGATGTACGCCGCGAGCAACCCCGCGGGGACTACCGAGAGCCCGAAGAAGAGGGCGACGAACGGATCCTCGAGGACGATCGCGGCCGGCGAGACGAGCAAGACGAGGGTGATCGCGATCGCGATCAGCAAGACGAGCGCACGGAATCCGTAGCTCATGGCGTTGTAGAGCGTGTACGCCACCAGGTCGACGATCGATCGCGGCTCCCACGTCGAGACGTCGTAGAGGTCGACCGACCCGTCACCGGTCCGCTCCTCGCCCCGTTCGACTGGGTCGCGCCTACGTTCCATGGGTGGCCGTATGATCGCCTGCCCGGTATAGGTTCGGCAACCGGCGACGGTCTCTCGGAGCCACTGAGCCGATTTTCACACCGATCGGGGACGGTTGTCTGTCCGGGCGAGCGGTTGTGCGATCGGACGGGCGGTGACGGCCAGCGGCAATCGACCAGAGCGGTGACGGCCAGCGGCAATTGACCAGAACAGCGACGGCCAGTGGCAATCGACCAGTGGAACCTATTCGACCGGGCCGATTGTGGAATACTCTCCCGGCGGGGCCTGACCGGAGTCGGACACGGACTCCACGATCGTTCGAACGAGCGAGATGTATTCGTTCGGATCGACCGGTTTGATGTGATAGCCGTCCACCCCTAATTCGGCCGTTTCGCGGATATCGTCCGGGGACTTCGAACTCGAGCAAACGATCACCGGAACGGACCGAAGCTGCGGCTCGCGGTTGATCGCCTCGAGGATCGTTCTTCCGTTCGCCTTCGGGAGGTTCAGATCGAGAAACACGAGGTCGGGAACCGCCTCCGAGTCGGACGCCTCACACTGGCTAACGTAGTCGAGCGCTGTCTCCCCATCGGTAATAACAGTGATGGTGCCGTCAACGCCGCTTTTCTCGAGCCCCTCACGCATCAAATGAACGTCACCGGGGTTGTTCTCGATTACCAGAACCGCCGGCGGATCAACGCGGTGATCGGGGCTCATCGCCTGCGCTCCGACGCACGTGTCACCATGGGTCCTCCGCCGGAGGTGTCACCGCTTGGCCCTGGGAAGTGTGAAGTAAAACGTCGTTCCGTCACCCGGTTCGGAGTCGACCCAGATATCGCCGCCGTGGTGGTCGACGATTTTTCGGCACAGTGCGAGCCCGATTCCCGTTCCCTGATACTCCTCGTTCGAGTGAAGTCGGTTGAAAATCTCGAAGATCTGATCCGTGTGCGCCGGCTCGATCCCGATCCCGTCGTCCGCGACCGAGAACACGCAGCGGTCGCCCTGCCGTTGTGCCTCGATCTCGATTTGCGGCGGCGCGTCGTCGGTGTACTTGATCGCGTTCGCGATCAGGTTGTGAAACAGCTGTTCGAGCTGGGTGTCGTCACCGACGACCGTCGGGAGCTCGTCCGCAACGATCGCGGCGTCGCGCTCCTCGATCTGTAGCCGGAGATCGGAGATGACGGCCTCGAGGACGGTGGTACAGTCGACCGGTCGAAACTCGGCGTCGTTCATATCGATTCGCGAGTAGCTGAGCAGCCCGTCGACCATCTCGCGCATGCGATCGGAGCCGCCGACGGCGAAGTCGATGTACTCACGGGCCTCCTCGTCGAGGTCGTCCCCATGTCGGTCCTCGAGTAGCTGCAGGAAACTCGAGACCATCCGCAGGGGCTCTTGGAGATCGTGCGATGCGATGTACGCGAACCGCTTGAGCCGCTCGTTCGACTCCTCGAGTTCGTCGATGGTAGTACTGAGCTCCGCCTTCGCTTCGGTTCTATCGACGAGCGTTCGCAACATCCGGTCGATGTCGCGAGCCGGCTCGTCGGGTCCGAAGTACTCCTGTGGTGGTGTGTAGTAGAAGTTGTGGCAGAGCGTTCCGTCGTAGATGAGGTGAGGGTGGGTCCGGACGACATCCGTGAGAACCTCGGGGGGGATCGCCTCGCGATCGTACTGACAGAGCGCGATACAGTCCTCGTCCCGAAAGAGGTCGTTGACCCGGCTCTCGTAGGCCATGAAGTCCTCGATCGTCGTCTTCTCGTCGAGGATCCAGTGCGTGTCCGCGGTGATTCGAAGTGCCGGATACTCCGCCGTCGCCTCCTCGATCGTCTGTCGGTAGAACTCGATCATCTCGTCGGGATCGAACGCGCCGTTCCGGCGGTAGGTCTCGTCGACCGAATGGAAGGTGAGCGCACCGGAATCGGTCGCGGCGTCGACGTCGACGCCGCCGTCGCGCAACGCCGCGAGGACGTCGTCCTCGGTGCGCTCCTCGATGACGTACATGACTCGCTCGTCCCGCTCTACCCCCTGCCGGACGAACGGGACCATCGCTTCGACCTGCTCGTCACGGGACTCGTAGAACAGCGCGATGTGTTCGTTCGCTTCCACGCCGTCGAGCGGTTCGACTGGGCCACGAAACTCCGGACTCGAGCGGAGGGCGTCCAGGCCGCGTTCGACGCTCAGCGGTTCGGAGCGGGCAGCACTTCCCGTCAGTGATTCGTCCTGCGGGTCGTACTCGGCCTCCTGACTCATTGTCCACAACTCGACGGCCGTCGCTAAGTATGCTTTGCCTACTTCGGTTTCGGTCGATCGAAACGCCGCGACGGCGTCCGGAGCAGCGGTGCGGTTCGTTCGACATTCGCTACGAGCTCGAGACCGCCAGCACGGACTCGGAATTATCAAAGGCCTTCCGGCCCAACCGGCGCGTATGCACTTCGACCAGCGAACTCAGCGTGCGCTTCGCGACGTCGGCCTCGAGACCGACGAGCTCCGGGCCGCCTCGGCGGCGGTCGTCGACGCCGTCGCAGAGGACGCGGCGACGCTCGAGGCGTTCTTCGACGAGCACGACACCGTCTACTCCGACATGGATATGGCGCACTCGAGTTCGGACTACCCCGAACACGACGTCGACTACGCCGACATCCCCACCCACGCCGACGAGATGCGCGGTTGGCTCCGATTCGAGACGTGGGGCGTCTCCGTCGAGGACGGCCGGATTCTGGGAGACGGACACGTCGAACTCTCACTCGGGCCGACGATCGACGATCGGGTGCGGTTCGCAGCCGACCGCGACACGCTCCGATGATGTTCGTGTGCGATGTAGGGTTCGGATCGCTCGAGCGAGCGTTGCGACGAGAGCCGCGACGAGGGATCGACGAGCGACGGCGGCCGTCGACGGCGGCGCGGCGAGCGGTCGCGGAGGGAGCGCGATGACGACGGCTCGAGTCCGCGGCATCTACACGACGGCGATCACTCGGTTGCTGAGCGAGACCGGCCGCGAGGTCGTTCAGGCCTCCGAACCGATTCGGGAGCGATTCGAACGATCGTTCGACGCCGCGCCGGCCGACGTCTCGATCGAGACGACCCGGGATCGACAGGGCGTCGAGATTTCGGGCGCGCCGGACGCGGTCGAGCCGGTCGCGGGCGAGCTCGAGTCCCTCGCGATCGATACGTTCCGCTGGGCGGACGACGCGTCCCGCGGTGCGGTCTTCGACGCGGAAGTGATCGAGGCGGGCGGCGGCAGCGGCGCGGTCGTCGACCTCGGCGACGGTCGGCGCGGTTTTCTGAACTACGACGACGCCGACGGCTACGTCGACGCCGGAAACCGGTATCGGGTACAGGTCCACGAGCCCGCGCCGCCGTGGGACGACGACCGGCCGCTCGTGCGGCCGACGCTCGAGGTTCAGGGCGGGCTCTGTACGCTTTCACGGGACCGAACCGGCGTCTCGGCGGCGCTTCGCGGCGAGCGAGCGGAGGAACTGGTCGGCATGACCGACCTCCTTTCGGTCGAGGTACCCGAGGGATGGGGCGTCCGGTGGCAACACGCGGCCGCCGACGCCGACCTCGAGGCGATGGGAACCGCGCTCGAGGACGCCGCGGATCGGGCCCGGGCGCTCGAGACCGCGCTGGCCGACGCACCCGACGAACCCGGCGAGCCGGGACTGCTGGCCGCGCCCCGCCGGACCGAGTGGTGCTGGTTCGGTCGCGAGTCCCGGTTCACGCTGGACGGCGTGCGGCGTCGGGTGGAGACCACGATGCCGGGCCACCACCGGACGAAGGCGGCCGATCGGGCCGCGAGCGCGGCGGTCGACTTCGCGGAGGCCGTCTGCGAGTCGACCGGAACCGGTGACGGCGGCGCTGACGCCACGGGCGAGTTTCCCTTCGCCGCGGTCGCTCGGCAGTTCGGTCCGACGACGGGCGACCGCCTCGAGATCGGCCACGGCAAACCCGACGGCCGACTCATCTCGCTGGGTCGCGGCGAGGTGACCGACTGGGATCCCGAGGGGAAGGTGACCCTCGAGCGCTCCATGCGCGGCGGCGGGAGCTACGACGCGCTCGGCGTCTCCAAGGAGTCGGGCGACGTCGCCGTGACGAAGTTCCGCGAAGGCCGGTGGTGGTATCCGACGACGTACACGACCGCCGACGGCACGTCGAAGGGGACCTACGTCAACGTCTGTACGCCCGTCGAACTGTTTCCGGACACCGTTCGGTACGTCGACCTCTACGTCGACGTGATCCGACAGGGCGACGGGACGGTCGAGATCGTGGACGCCGACGAACTCGAGGGCGCCGTTTCCGACGGATTCGTCTCCGACGAACTGGCCGAGAAGGCGATGGAGGTTGCGGAAGCCGTCGAGCGCGCGCTCTCGAAGTAATTGCGCGTTCAGCCGGGCGTGATCGATGGAGAGTGAACGGAGCAGCCAATTATATCGAGACGTAGCTGAAAGAAGCCTCCTGCTATCGTGGCAACAGGGAATCGCCGCGCCCTCCCCAGTCGATTCGTTCGCTCCCGCCGGTCACTCACTCATCCAACGGAAGACGCATACACGTCTTCCGAGCCTTTGCTCGCTCCGTTCGCGAAGACCTCGCACGATTTCGGCCCGCGGTTCACCAGTGGCTCACGGGTCGCTTTGCTCCCCGTTCGCTTCTCGAGGTCCTCACTCCGTTCGGACCTCGCACGTCTCACCCCGGTCCAGCGTGCGCCACCGCACGCCGGTTGACAGGGGTGGCGTGAGACATCAATTTCCTGTCTCGTACGCGCGGTCGGAACCCGTCTCCTCTTCTCTCTCAAGTCCGTGATCGACGTATATCGATGGTATCTCTCCACGACGCCGCGGACGTGACCCACGCCGGCGGGATGCGCGCGACTCGTGCGTTTCCCACGCGAACGCACTCGCATCTGGATCCGTTCGTGCTCTTCGAGCGATTCCACATCGGGGCCGACCAGGGGTTCCCCAGCCACCGCCACGCCGGGTTCGAGATCTGCACCTACATGCTCGAGGGCGGGATGGCCCACGACGACTCGCTCGGTAACGCGGGGACGGCTCGAGCGGGCGAGGCCATGCGGATCTCCGCGGGGCGGGGCATCGAACACTCGGAGTTCCCGGCGGACGGCCCCTGTACCGGCCTTCAACTGTGGCTCAATCTTCCTCGAGAGCGCAAGGAGATCGAGCCGTCGTACGCGGACGCGACGGCCGAACAGTTGCCGACCGCGGAGTCGGGCGGTGCCACCGTCACGACCGTCGTCGGCGAGGGCTCGCCGCTCGAGTTCGAGACCCCGATGACGTACCGAGACGTGACGCTCGCGGAGAACGCGTCGTGGTCGTGGGACCGCCCCAGCGACTGGGTCGGCTTCTGTTTCGTCCTCTCGGGGTCGGGTGCGGTCGACAACGCATCACTCGAGACTGGGCGCGTCTGCACCGTCGCCGCGGGCGACGATGCCGTGACGCTATCGTCGGACGACGGCTGTCGCGTCGTCGCCGTCGCCGGCCGACCGCACGACGAGCAGATCCACCAGCGCGGGCCGATCGTGGCCTGATACGGTTTGCTGTAACGATTTACTGGCGCGACCGCGATCCGGCCTGCGGTCGCGCCGGAAATGACTTACAGCAGACCGTATGACTCGAGTCAGATGCCGACCTCAGTAGGGGCCGCACACTCGAGCAACGGAAGTAGTCACTCGCTCAATCCGACGCGCTCGCGACCGGGTCCGAACCGGCGGTGGTGGGGAGCAGGCCGACGTACTCGTCGAGGTCGAGCGCGAACTCCCGCCCGGTCGGCGGCCGGACCCAGCGAAACTCGAACTCGGCCCCGTGTTCCTCCCCGCCGTCGGTGACGGTGTGAGTCCACCGATCGCGGGGTTCGTGCACCGTCGCGTGGAAGAAGTGGCGCACGTAGCGCTTCGGCGGCTCCTCGCGGCGGGTCCAGACGTCGGTCGTCAGATGTTGGGTCCCGCTCAGCGTTCCGAGCCCGCTCTCCTCGAGGACCTCCCTGAACAGCGCCTCTCGCGGTGATTCGCCCGACTCGAGCGTTCCTTTCGGGATCTGCAGGCCGTCGTGTCCCGGTCCCTCGAATACCAGTAACTCGCCCGTTGCGCGAGTGATGTACGCGCACGCCTTCTGGACGTACGTGACGTCGGTCATGATACAATGTGTCACACCGTTCCGACGTAAAAACCTATCATAGGGGGTGTTAAATGACATTAAGGGGATTGTCTGTTCGGTTCGGGCGCGCTCGGTCCGTACTTCGTGGATGAGGACGGACAGAACAGCGACGGTCGGGAAAACTGCACACCGCTCCGCTCGAGCCGTAGCGTTCGATTCGCGCGTACCGCTGCCGGTCACGGTGCGATCAGTTCGCGAAGTTGCGTTCGGCCACTGACCGTCCACAGATGGGACAGCCGTTCGTCAGCGCCGCCTCGCGCATCGAGTCAGTGACTGGAATCTCTCGATGACAGTCCGGACAGGTGAATTCGTACGGTTTCATGTGTATAGTCGGTGTTCTCCACCTGGGCTGTTGTTTTCGGTCGAGTTATCGGACTCACCCAGATATAGAGGGGATTATATAAGCGAGACGCCGATGGTCGGTATCGATCAGTCGTCCAGCACCGATCGCAGACGGGCGAGTTCAACCTTCCGGCGGCGTTCGGCGATCGTACTGGGAGACAGAGTTGTTTTCCGCCGCGACCGCTTCGTGGCCGGTCTTGTGCGGCATCTCGGAATCGCCGAGATCGCTACCGGCGTCGATCGCTTTGCGCTGGCGGTAATCGGGGAGGAGGAACGAGAACACTATTCATCGGGTAAATTTCAGCTTCGAGGTTGCCCGCTTCGATACACCCGAACGCGTCTCACGGACTTGCTGCCGTCCTCGTTGCCGCAATCTTGCAGACGAATCCGGCGCGGTACCTTTAGTTTTGCCGACTGAATATACGACGGTATGACCTGTCGGACGCTCCTCACGGGGGCCACCGGGACGCTGGGGACGGCGCTGTCCACTCGACTGATCGATGCGGGACACGTGGTCCGAGCGGCGAGTCGATCGCCGCCGACCTCCGACGAGGACGGAACGGAGTGGGTCGCGATGGATCTGGCTGACGGAACGGGAATCCGCGAGGCCGTCGCGGACATCGACGTGATCGTCCACGCGGCCAGCGCGCCCCGCGGCGACAGCGAGGCCGTCGACGTCCGCGGCACCGAACGACTGCTCGAGGCGGCCGCCGACGCCGGCGTTTCGAACGTCGTGTACGTCTCCATCGTCGGCATCGACGAAATCCCGTACTCGTACTACGAGCACAAGCTGGCGGCCGAGCGGGCCGTCGACGCGAGCGAGGTCCCGTCGACGATCCTCCGGATAACGATGTTCCACGAGTTCGTCGGCGACTTACTCGAGACCGTGTCGAGACTCCCGATCTGGCCGCTGCCGACGGGGATTCGGCTCCAGCCGATCGACGTGGGTGAGGCAGCGGACGTGATCGTCGACCACGCAACGCTCGACGCAGCCGGTCGGGTGCCCGATGTCGGCGGTCCCGAGGTACGAACCGTCGGCGACCTCGCGCGGACCTACCGTGACGCGAGGGGGCTTCGCCGACCGATCGTTCGCCTCCCGATTCCCGGGAAGACAGCCGCCGCTTTTCGAGCCGGTGGGGCGATCTGCCCGGATCGGACCGTCGGAACGGTGACGTGGGACGAGTGGGTCGCCTCGCAGTTCGACTGATCGCTGCAAGCGTCTGCCCGTCCTTCCGAGAGATCCGTGACGAAAACGCGATCTGCCGGTTCACGAGCAGCATCAGGGTCGCCAGATCCACAGTTCGCCGATCCTGCGGCGTGATTCCGGTCGAACGCCTCGACGCGCTCGAGGCCTCGGCAGTGGTCCGGACAGTTCAGGGGGAACCGTTAAGCCATGCTATCAACTACCAATGAGGATGAGCACGTTAAACGAAGAGATGGCCGACGTTCGGTCGGACGTCGACGACGTGCAAACGCAGCTCAGAGAGGACGTTCCGGAGTTCTTCGCGTTCGACGTCGCCGTCGGGAACATCACGTACAACGCGAACACCAACAGCGTCTCCGTCACCGTCGAACCGAGTTCTCGAGCGCGAGAGCAGCTGTCGGACGAGCTCGGCGGCGTGACCGTCAAGACCGACGGGAAACTGGAGTTCGAATTTAGACTCACGGACCCCCAATCCGAGTCGGAATAAGCGAATCGGTCGGCCGTCGATGCTGCTCGAACCGGGGATCGGCCCGATCAGTCGGCCGCGAGTTTGTCCAGGCCGGCAGACTCGATGTCTTCGCCGTCGACCGACGAGCGCAGCGAATCCATCCCGTCGTCGCGATCGATCTCGAAGTCGTTTTCGTACAGCTCCGCCACGCGAGTCATCTCCTCGTCGGAGAGTTTCGGCACGTCGCTGGCGGCCGCCCACTCGTCGATGTCCGCCTTCGTCCGGAACGTCGGCGTGACGGTCGCGACGGAATCGTGGCTCAGGAGCCACGCGATCGAGGCCTGTCCCATCGTCCGCTCACGGTCGCTCCCGCCGGTCGCCCCCTGCCGTCCGCTCGCTTCGCTCGCGGAGACGCCGTCACGCTCCAAAAAGCGCAGCGCCTCGAGTTTCTCCCAGCCGGTCTCGTACCACTCCTCGGGTCGGAACCCGCGGTGGTCGCCCTCGCCGAGTTCGGTGTCGGGCGTGACCTGCTCGTTGAGGATCCCCGAGGAGTGGGGGACGCGGGGGATGAGGCTGGTCGACGAGCCCGTGCGTTCGATCGTCTCGAGGAAGTGGTTTCCCACCTCCTGCTCGAGCATATTCCAGACCAACTGGACTGAGTCGAACTCCTCCTCGATCGCGAGGTCGCCTTCCGCGAGCCAGCCGATCGAGGGACCGAGCGCGAGGCCGGTGGCGTCGATCAGCCCGTCCTCCTCGAGTTCATCGAGCAACTCGAGGACGTCCGGCGTGATCTCGTCGACGTCGGCGTTGTGGAGCTGGAGCACGTCGACCGAGTCGATTTCGAGGCGCTCGAGGCTCTTGTGGACGGCCTCGCGCAGGTACTCCGGATCCATCTCTTTGGGGAGTTCGCCGTGGCCGGCCTGCGGGTTGTCGTAGAAATCGTAGCCGACTTTGGTGGCGATCGTGACCTCGTCGCGAACGTCCGAGAGGGCCTCGCCGAGTAATTCCTCGCTCCGGCCGTGGCCGTAGACGTCGCCCGTGTCGAAGTACGTGATTCCCTGCTCGACGGCGTACCGGACCATCTCGATGGCGTCGTCTTCCGAGCGATCGCCCCACCAGTCGGTCCCGACGACCCACGCGCCGAAGCCCACCTCGCTAACCTCGACGCCGGAGTCGCCCAGTTCGCTGTGTTGCATACCCGTTCCTTCGAAGCGGGGGAACTTAGGGTGAACGGAACGCTCGAGATGCCGCCCGAATCCGTTCGGGCCTGACCGCCCCGCGGGTCGAACTGCGAACTGTGGGCCCGCGTGTTGACCGCCGTGTCCGAGTCGACCCCGTCCCTGCGAGTCGAACCGCTCTTGCGTACTCGGCTGACACGTATGCGTATGGACGACCGCCGTTTCCGCACCCTCCGGCCGAGTCATCTCCTGCTGGCGGTTCTCGTCGTCATCGTTCCGCTGGGATTCCTCGCTGCGAAGGCGTTCGAGTTTCCGGGCGACCGAGTCACGGTCGGTGCGATCGTGGTCGGCGCTCTCCTGTTCGTCGGGGCGCTCGCGCTCCCCGCATTGCTCCTGGCCCGCTGGCAATCCGAGAGGGAATCTAGGTAACCCGTATGCCAGTGGGTCCGGCAACCGCCGCCGGACAACCGAACCACTATCAACTCGGCGGGCAATACCTCGAAGTATGACAAAGCGGTACGTGTCGCTCCCCGATGAGGCCGAAGCGGGGATGCGCGAGTTCATCGACGAGGTCGACCGACGGCTTGCGAGCGACGAGGACACCTGTTCCGTCGTCGAAGACGTCCTGATCGACCTCTCGGGCGACCGTGAAGCCTACGAGAGCTGGCAGGCCGGCGAGTCTGTTTCCCCGGCCGAACGCGTCCGCCTGCAGAGCTACGATCCCTGTAACACGACCCTCGAGAGCGAGTACTACGCCGAGAAGGACGAAGAGAAGTTCCGCCGTTCCAAGCACCTCCAGTGGCTCTGGCGGCAGTTCGATAGTCTTCCCATCGCGGACAACGTCGAGTTCGCGCTGCGATTCCGGCGGATGCTCGCCGACCACCTCTTCGCGGACTGCGGGGACGGCTGTCGCTTCTTCAAGGGAATCTCGTTCACCTACGGTCACAACATCACGATCGGCGACAACACCGTCGTCCACGACGACGTTCACCTCGACGATCGAGGCGAACTCACGATCGGCGACCGCGTGTCGATCTCCGACGGAGTCCACATCTACAGCCACGATCACGACGTCGTCGACCAGACCGAGGTCCGCAACTACCACACGATCGTCGAGGACGACGTCCGGCTCACATACGACTCGATGGTTCAGGCGGGCAACAAGGTCGGCGAGAACGCGATCGTCGGCGCGCGCGGCGTCGTTCAGTACGACATTCCCGCCCACCACATCGCCGTCGGAATGCCCGCCCAGAGCGTCAAGATCAAACCCGGCTGGGAAGACGTCGCAACGCCCGTCGACGACGCCGGCACCAACCGGCAGGAACAGCGCCACCTCGAGTACGACCTCCCCGACGATTTCGCGGTCTTCGACGAGTTCGGTCGAGACCTATAATAGGCCCTGTCCGTCTCGTTTCTACGATTTTCTTCGTGCCGGAACTCGGGGAATATCCAAGTGCCTCGAGAACGTATCACATACCGATGGCGCTCTGGGGTTGGCTCATCGGCTACGTCGTGCTGTTCGCCCTGCTCCACCTGTTACTGTACTATATCTACGCCCGAAGTGACGATGACGACGGCGAGCGCACCCCCTCTTTCGCCGACCCGAATCGCGCGAGCGTCCGCTCCTCGCCGGGACCCGATCGGTACTCGCGCGCGGCCGACGATATCGGGGACGTCGATCCGGAGTACGCCGATTCCGACCTCGAGATCGAGGGGGAGACGATTCGGTGCCCCCACTGTGGTGCACCCAACGAGGCCGATCAGACGTTCACGTACTGCTGGAACTGTATCTCGGGGCTTCGGCAGTGACCGTCGCCCACGGGCGTTCACCGATCGGATCGCCCGTCCGACCGACGACCAGATCCGAGTGGTGATCCGACTAAAGCGGTGCGACAGTCGATTCACAGTTCGCTCAGACCGCTGCGAGATTCTCCAGCACTAACTGATACGAGCCGTTATATCGACCTGGTTCCTGCGGTAACAAACGATTACGCTTTTGGTCTTCAGACGGAGAGGTGGAGGGGACGAACAGTAATGACAGGATACGCTCCCCGCGTCGCGCAGTCCCGCGCTCCCTCCCTGTATCGCGCCTCCCACGACCCCGACGGCCCGGCGACTCTGAGCACGACCGTCATCCACGCGCTGGCCGACTGTCTGGGCGTCGACGTGACCGACAGCCGCGTCTCGCTGTACGATACCGTCGACCCCGACGCTCTGGACGCGCTTTTCCGACCACGCTACAACGGAACGCCCCGAACCGGCGGCACGCTCTCGTTCGTCGTCAACGGCCATCACGTCCGGGTCCGCGGCGACGGCGAGATTCTGATCGAACCGCCCGCCCACCGCTGATACGACCGTCGAAACCCTCTATTTTCACGCGATCCGTTCCAGCAAAACCCGACCGCTCTCACGCCGATAGTTCCGCCGCGAGCCGCTCGAGGTGATCGACGCCGACGACGGCGACGGCGTCGCCCGGCTTCGATCGAATCGCCTCGAGGCGATCGACCATACACCCTTCGCGCGTGTCGTCACGATAGGATAGCGCACTGCCCTCCGTCTCGACGCTGCCCAGCAGCGCCTGAACGCCGGCGACGTGCGAGCGCTCGTGAGCGGCCTGTCGGTCTGGCGGGTCCTCGGGATCGACATCGTACTCGACCCGGTCACCGGGGACGACCGTCATCGGCGTCGCGTGGGTCAGCGTCGCGGCCACCCGACAGGCGAGCGCCTCTCGGGTCGCGCCGCCGACGCTCGAGATGACGCGCCGGGCCGTTCCGGGCGAGACGCGGTCGGCGACCAGTCGCGCGACCAGTCGGCGGCAGAACGACCAGTTGGGGGCGTCGATGCCGACGGGATCCGCGTCGGGAGCGGCGCGGATCGCCGCGCTCATCTCGCCGCCAAAGCGCGGCGGCGTCGGGTCGTCGGCGTCACCGTTGCGGGCATAGATGCGATACAGGGGCATTGCGACGGGCGGTAACTCGAGTGCGAGCGTCTCCGGCTCGAGGCGGTGGAGGACACGCTCGACGCGCGCGATGCTCGCGGGATGGTCGTGGACGACGCCCAGCAGCACCAGATCGCCGGTCGAGTCGGCGATCCGGCGACAGAACTGGGGGGTAATTCGGGGGTCGTCGAACGATTCGGAAACGGACGGGGACTCGTCCATTGCTCGAGTGGTAATACGTGACTACCGGCATAACCCTTCTGTTGTGTTGACTCGGAATCGAGTCAGGATCATCTCGCTCGAGCGGCACCGTACAGAAATCCGTTTCAGTCGTTGAAGTGCGTATTACGGGGACTATCTCGAGACCGGTTTCGATTATCCGCTCCCCTCGAGACCGGGATGGACTCGCGAGTGCCGCTGCTGTCGTTCCGGTCGTCACCCAATATAAAAACGCCGCGTCGCCGATCGAATGGGAACGATTGACGATCGGATACCGTCGAAGTAAACCCTGGGGATCGTCCCGCACTCCTTCGGTTTTTCTCGTTTACTGACCGAACCGATCGACGTTACCGCTCGCGAGGATTGGAAAAGACTTATATAGAATCACAAACAATCATCCGCTCGACTATGAGTCAGCGAATGCAGCAGGGTCAGCCGATGATCGTAATGAGCGAGGACTCCCAGCGCGTCAAGGACAAGGACGCGCAGGATTACAACATCAGCGCCGCCCGTGCGGTCGCTGAAGCCGTCCAGTCCACGCTCGGTCCGAAAGGAATGGACAAGATGCTCGTCGACTCCATGGGATCGGTGACGATCACCAACGACGGCGTCACCATCCTCAAGGAGATGGACATCGACAACCCGACGGCCGAGATGATCATCGAGGTCGCCGAGACCCAGGAGGACGAGGCTGGCGACGGCACCACGACGGCCGTCGCGATCGCTGGCGAACTCCTCAAGAATGCCGAGGACCTTCTCGAGCAGGACATCCACCCGACGGCGATCATCAAGGGCTTCCACCTCGCCAGCGAGCAGGCCCGCGAGGAGATCGACGACATCGCGACCGACATCGACACGTCGGACGAGGACCTCCTCCGGAAGACCGCCGAGACCTCGATGACCGGCAAGGGTACCGAGGTCAACAAGGAGCACCTCGCCCAGCTGATCGTCGAGGCCATCCGACAGGTCACCGTCGAGGACAACGAGGGCAACAACGTCGTCGACCTCGAGTTCCTCAACATCGAGACCCAGACCGGCCGCAGCGCCGGCGAGTCCGAGCTACTCGAGGGCGGCATCATCGACAAGGATCCCGTCCACGACAACATGCCCACCGAGGCGACGGACGCGGACATCCTGCTGCTGAACGAGGCCATCGAGGTCGAAGAGACCGACGTCGACACCGAGGTCTCCGTCACCGACCCCGACCAGCTCCAGAAATTCCTCGACCGCGAGGAGAAACAGCTGAAAGACAAGGTCCAGCACATCGTCGACCTCGGCGCGGACGTCGTCTTCTGCCAGAAGGGCATCGACGACCTCGCCCAGCACTACCTCGCCAAAGAGGGCATCCTCGCAGTGCGCCGCGCCAAGAAGAGCGATCTGGAATTCCTGCAGGAGGTCGTCGGCGCGTCGATCGTCTCCGACCTCGAGAGCGCGACCACCGAGGACCTCGGCTTCGGTGACGTCACCCGCGACGACGAGGACGAACTGTTCTACGTCGAGGGCGAGGACGCCCACGGCGTCACCCTCCTCCTTCGCGGCTCGACCGACCACGTCGTCGACGAACTCGAGCGCGGCGTCAACGACGCGCTCGACGTCGTCGCACAGACCGTCTCCGACGGCCGCGTCCTCGCGGGCGGCGGTGCCATCGAGGTCGAACTCGCCTCGCGTCTGCGCGACTTCGCCGACTCCGTCTCCGGCCGCGAGCAGCTGGCCGTCGAGGCCTTCGCCGACTCGCTCGAGCTCGTCCCGCGCGTCCTCGCCGGCAACGCGGGCCTCGACTCGATCGACACGCTGGTCGACCTGCGTGCGGCCCACGATGACGGCCAGATTACGGCCGGCCTGAACGTCTTCTCGGGCGACGTCGAGGACACGTTCGAGGCAGGCGTCGTCGAACCGGCTCACGCCAAGGAGCAGGCGGTCACCTCCGCCGCCGAAGCGGCCAACCTCGTGCTCAAAATCGACGACATCATCTCCGCCGGCGATCTGTCGACCGACAAGGGCGACGACGAGGCCGGCGGCCCCGGTGGTGCCCCCGGCGGCATGGGCGGCATGGGCGGTGGCATGGGCGGCATGATGTGAGGGAGGTTCGGAGGCCGCAGGCCGAGAACCTCCGAAACCGAGCGGGGAA
The DNA here is from genome assembly GCF_020405225.1 of Natrinema sp. DC36. Taxonomy (NCBI): domain Archaea; kingdom Methanobacteriati; phylum Methanobacteriota; class Halobacteria; order Halobacteriales; family Natrialbaceae; genus Natrinema; species Natrinema sp. DC36. Next base: position 2,861,792 of record NZ_CP084472.1, on the reverse strand, counting down.
CGAAGTGACCCGCGAGGTAGACCTAAACTTTGCTCTGCGGGCGCGGCTTCGCCGCGCCCTCGGCAAAATTTAGTATAAAAGCACTCCTCCTTCCGTTTCGGCCCCTTCGGGGCCTCACATCAGTCGTCGGCCCGAGCGCTACGCGCTCGGCGAACGGCGTCGCTCGGGTTCTTCGAACCCCTCGCTCGCCGACATCCGATTGAGGGAATAACTATCGTTCGTTCCGGTGGTCTGATCGGTGTCGCCACTGCTCGCGATACATAGTATCCGAAAAGAGTCGTCCGATTACTCGTCCTCGTCGACCTCGAGGTCGAACTGCTCGTTCTCGCTCACGGCGTTGAGGACGACGCTGGTGTTCGAGGCCTTGATATCGGGATCGGTCAGCAGCTGTTTGATCTGCTCGTTCATGCCGTCGGTGTCTTCGAACTTGCCGATGGCGATCACGTCGTAATCGCCGGTGACCTCGTAGACGCTGGTCATCTGGCGGTGGTCGCGCAGCGTTTCCGTGACGTCGGGCAGCGCGTTCCCCTCGACCTGTAACTGGATAACGGCAGTCACGTCGAACCCGGCCGCGTCGTAATCGACGCGGGGGGTGTAGCCCTGAATGACGCCCTCGTCTTCCAGCGTGGAGAGGTGATTCGAGACGGTCGTCACCGAGACGTCGAGTTCTTCGGCGAGGCTTCGCAGGCTCGCTCGGCCGTCGCCGAGGAGTGAATTCACTAGTTTTGCGTCGAGATTTTCGTACGTCATCACATCTACCCACTCAGTGAGGCCTTTAGAACTTTACGAATATACAGTTTGGACGGAGAGAGCGAAGATTTGCTTAGAACAGTAGTGTTTTAATAAGCGGGTTCCGAGGATACGACCACGAGAACAATGACAAGCGGAAACCTCACTGACGCCGAACAGGCGGTACTGGACGAGATCGAGGAGCAAGACGTCGACTTCCTCCGACTGCAGTTTACCGACATTCTGGGAACGGTCAAGAACGTCTCCGTGCCGGCCCGACAGGCCGAGAAGGCGTTCGCCGAAGGGATCTACTTCGACGGTTCCTCTATCGAAGGCTTCGTTCGCATTCAGGAGTCGGACATGCGGCTCAAGCCCGATCCGGACACGTTCGCGGTTCTCCCGTGGCGACAGAAAGAGGAGAGCGCGGCCGCCCGAATGATCTGTGACGTCTACGACACCTCCACGGGCGAGCCCTTCGAGGGCGACCCGCGCCGCGTCCTCAAGAACGCGCTCGACCGCGCCAACGAGATGGGCTATACCGTCAACGCCGCGCCCGAACCGGAGTTCTTCCTCTTCGAGGAGGACGAGGAGGGCCGCGCGACGACCAAAACCAACGATGCCGGCGGCTACTTCGACCTCGCGCCGAAAGACCTCGCGAGCGACGTTCGACGCGACATCATCTACGGCCTCGAGAACATGGGCTTCGAGGTGGAGGCGAGCCACCACGAGGTCGCCGAGGGCCAACACGAGATCAACTTCACCTACGACGACGCCCTGACGACGGCCGACAACGTCGGCACCTTCCGCACCGTCGTCCGCGCCATCGCCGCACAGCACGATCTCCACGCGACGTTCATGCCCAAGCCGATCCCGCGAATCAACGGCTCGGGGATGCACACGCACCTCTCCCTGTTCACCGAGGACGGCGAGAACGCGTTCCACGACGACGACGACGAGTTCAACCTGAGCGACGAGGCCCACGCGTTTACCGCCGGTATCCTCGAGCACGCGCCGGCGATCACGGCGATCGCGAACCCGACGGTCAACAGCTATAAGCGACTGGTGCCGGGCTACGAGGCGCCGGTCTACGTCGCCTGGTCCGATCGCAACCGCTCGTCACTGATCCGCAAGCCGGCGGCGCGAACGCCTGCGGCCTCGCGCGTCGAACTGCGCTCGCCGGATCCGTCCTGTAACGCCTACCTCGCACTCGCCGTCATGATCCACGCCGGACTCGACGGCATCGAGAATGACCTCGACTGTCCCGACCCGGTTCGCGAGAACATCTACGAGTTCGACGAAGCGAAACGCGAGGAGTACGGCATCGAGACGCTGCCGGCGAACCTCGGCGAGGCAGTCGACGCCCTCGAGGAAGACGAAGCGATCTACAACGCGCTCGGCGACCACGTCGGACCGAAGTTCGTCGAGGCAAAGCGCCAGGAGTTCGAGGACTACCTCGTCGACGTCTCCGACTGGGAACTCGACCGCTACCTCGAGACGTTCTGAGACGGTCGCCGCCGTCGGCGTCAGTTCTTCTCTTTTCGCACGGTTTCAGTCGCCTCCCGACAGGTCGTGCTCGTGGCTCTCGAGCGCCAGCGTCTCGGGATCGAGCGTGTAGTATCGCTCCCAGGCGGGCGCGAGACTCACGACTCTGATCCCCCCGATCTCGGCTTCGCGATGGCGGTGGTGGTGGCCGACCAGACAGAGGTCGGGCGAGAGCGCCTCGAGCAGGTCGTCGACGTGCGTACAGCCGGGGTCGTACCCGTAGGACAGCAGGCCGTGGGGCGCTTCGTGCGTGAGGAAGATGTCTATGTCCTCGAGCTCGGCGGCTCGGTCGACGTCCTCGTGGGTGAAGTGCCGCCGGCGCTCGCCGACGAGTTCGTCTCGCGGCAGGTCGTACCTCGTGGGAGCGAAGTTGCCCGAGAGGCCGGCCACGCGAAGGCCGTCGACCGTCGCCGCCGTGCTCGCGAGGAGGTGCACGTTGTTCGTTTCCGCGGGGCGCTCGCCGGCCCGTAGCGCGTCGATCACGTCGAAGTCCTCGTTGTTGCCCGCGATGAACCACGTCGGCGCCGGCAGGTCGTATCGCTCGAGGTCGCCGAGCTGGAGCACCCGGTCGGGCTCGAGGGTTCGATAGAGTTCGAGCAGGATCTCACACCGGTCGGGGTCGGACGCGTGGGCGTCGCCGAGGACGAGCATGGAAACACAGAGGAGGCCGATTCGGATAGTGTTCGTGGCTGGGTGCCGGCTCGCGGGGCCTCGAGGCACGTGTTCAGGTATCGCTACCCTGACTGCGGCGTCCGGGCACATTCAGGGTTAGATTGTATACTCGCTGGCGTTAGAGAGCCATATATGACCGATACGCCTGATATCAACGCGGTAGAGACGGAAGACGACTACACTCACGTTCGGTTTCGCGATCCGGATCGGTACGACGAGATCCGAACGCCCGACTGGGCGGAGCAGCCGGCGGAATCGGTCTCCGAGGGCAGCGAGGTCCGGACCGGGAAGGTCGACGGGGAGGACGACTGGGAGGTCACCAGCGTCCTGATCGAGAAACACGTCGGCGAGGACAAAGCGAAGGAGCAGGCGCGCGAGATCGTCGACAAGATACAGTCCTGAACCGCGGAGAACCTAGTACGATCGCTCGAGTGCCAGTGTGGCGCAGTTAGATCCTGTAACCGCGTTCAGGCCTCGGCCTGCTCGATCCACTCCTCGGCCTGGCTCTCCGAGATATCGGCGGCCTCGGCGACGGCCCCGGCACTGGCGCGCGTGAGGTCGTCGATCGTCACGATGCCGGCCTCCGAGAGCTGTTCGCGGACGTCCGCGTCGATTCCCTCGACGGACTCGAGGGTGTGCTCCGGATCGGTTTCGATCTTCGTGTGCGGCTCGTCGCCCCCCTGAACCGGAATCTGCTGGGTGACCGCCTCGGTCTGTGCTTCGAGTTGCTGCTGGAACTGCTCGATCTGGTCGGCCTGCTGCTCGAGGAGTTCCTCGACGCCGCCGGTCTGTTCCTCGAGCTGGTCCTCGAGTTGATCCTGTAGCTCCTGGGTCCGCTCGAGTTGCTCGCGGAGCTGTCCCGAAAACTCGTCGACGTTCTGGACCGTCTGGTCCTCGACGGAGCGCGTGATTTCGAGGAACTGGTCGGTCTGCTCGTCGAGCGCGTCGACGAACTCTTCGGAAAGCTCGTTCGCGGAGTCGACGTCTCGCTCGAGTTCGCGCTCGAGTGCGTCGTAGAACTCCGCGTGGGTCGATTTCAGCTGCTCGAAGGTCTCGTCGATGGTCCGGTGGGCCTCGGGGGCGTCGTCGCTCGGTAGCATCGCCGCCGTTGCACTGAGATAGCCGTGGGTCGCCGCCTGCGCGAGCTCGAGTTGCTGGCGCTGAAGCGACTTCTGGCCTTTGATCCCGGTGAGGGCCATCGTGTCGACGTTTCGCTGCGTGGCCATTCCCTGCTTGAACAGCTGCTGGCTCTGTTTGACCGCGGTTCGCTGCGCGTCGAACATCGCTCGGATGGGGGATTCTGATTGACTCATTGTCTTCGACTAGCCGTCCGGTTCGATACGGTATAAGCGATGGCCTTGCAAACCACTGAATGGTTCTGAATGGTATCAGTCGGTTTCACGAGTTGCGCGACCGCTCCCTTCGATTTCGTTCAGGTGTAGTTCGACTCGAGGGAGACTGTCACGAGCGGCGGGATGCGGTATTATCCGTCCGATCGTGGTTCGTTCACCCATGGTCGACAGCAGACGCTACGAATTCGAAGGGGAGCGGCCGACGATCGACGACGGGGCACGGGTGAGCAGTGAGGCGACCCTCGTCGGCGACGTCCGAGTCGAAGCGGACGCGAGCGTCTGGCCCGGCGTCGTCCTTCGAGGAGACATCGGCCCCGTCCACATCGGTCGGGAGACGCACGTCGGCGACAACGCCACGATTCACGCGTCACGGCTCGAGGCCGAGGTCATGGTCGGACACGGTGCCGTGCTCAACGAAACGACCGTCGAGGAACGGGCGCTGGTCGGGTTCAACGCGACGCTCAACTCCGACGTCACGATCGGCAGCGGGAGCATCGTCGCCGCGGGGACCGTCATTCCCGACGGCTACTCGATCCCGCCCGAGTCGTTCGTCCGCGGCGTTCCGGCGGAGATCACGCCGCTCGCGGAGACGGGGATCGACGCGGCGGAGATCCTCGAGGAGTTTTCCTCGGGTGACTACACGAACCTGGCCCAGCGCCACGAGGAACTGTTCGAATGAAGACCCCCGGTCCCGCGGGGAGGAAACGTCGAGAGCGCGGTGTTACGTCTGCTGGGTCGCGTCCCCGATCTCGAAGATCTCTCGGTAGAGGCTCTCGGCGAGGCGATCGATGTCCGCTTCGGCCTCGCTGGCGGCCATCGTGTCGCCGATTCCCTGCCACTCGACTGCCAACCGGGCGATCGGGACGAGTGCGATGCCGCCGATGACGATCTCGCCGTCGGGGGTGTGGACCCGCCACTCCGTCCGCATCCCGTTCGACGATCGGGTCACGTCGTCGACCTGCCCGCCGGCTGCGACCCACTTTTCGACGAGTTCGTCGGTAATCCGGCGGAGCTTTCGTTCGCCGAGCAGGTGAAGCGCGACACCGCTGCTCGCGAGCACGACGAACGCGGCGGCCGCCATCGGGAGGCCGCCGTAGGGCACGTTTATCGACGCCGCGAGCGCGGCCGTCACGACGATCAATCCGAGCACGCGCGCGTCAACCGCGCTCGGCACCGTGCCGCTCCAGGTCGATGTCGCACCCCGGGACGGCTGCTCGAGTTGCATATCGACTGCACCTCGACACGATGATCGGATAGTCGTTCGCCTGTCCAACGACCGGCTTTATACGCCTGTCACGGGACTTACTCGTCCTCGAGTAACGCCTCGTCGCCGTGGCGCTCCCGCAGGTCGGCGAGGTAGTCTCGTTGGTCCTCGAGTCGCGGGGTCCGCTCCGCGTACGTGTACTCGAACATCTCACTGGGATCCCCGTCGACGCCTTCGGCGCGCTCGACCAGCGTCGCGAGCGTCTCTTCGATCTCGGTCTCGATCGCGTCAATTCGGTCGTCGTCGAGGACACCGTCGTTCCGCAGGTACGCCTCGAACCGGTCGATCGGATCGCGTTCGCGCCAGCGCTCGACCTCCTCGTCGTCCCGGTAGACGCTGGGATCGTCCGCCGTCGTGTGCGCGCCGTAGCGGTACTGCACCGCCTCGATCAGCGTCGGTCGCAACCGGTCGCCGTCGGCCTCGAGCGCGTTCTTCCGCGCAGCGGCCGTGACGACGTAGGTTGCGAGCGGGTCCATGCCATCAACCTGAACGCCTGCGAAGCCGTAGGCGCGGGCCTTTTGGGCGATCGTCGCGCTCGCGGTCTGTCGTTCGCGCGGGACCGAAATGGCCCACTGGTTGTTGTTGCAGAAAAAGACCGTCGGCGTGTCGAACACGCCCGCGAAGTTCATCGCCTCGTGGAAGTCGCCTTCGGAGGTCGACCCGTCGCCGAAGTGGACGACACCCACGCGCTCGTCGCCGTTCAGCTTCGCCGCCCACGCCCAGCCCACCGCGTGCGGAAGGTGGCCGGCGATCGAGATGTTCAGCGGAAAGACCTCGATGTCCGCCAGCGCGGCGTTGCCGTCCTCGTGGCCCATCCAGTACAGCAGGTACTCCCAGGGGAGCCCTCGCGCGGCCAGCGTGCCGTGTTCCCGGTACTGAAAGGAGAGCAGGTCGTCGTCAGCCAGCGCGTACGTCGAGCCGATCTGAGACCCTTCCTGGCCGGCCAGCGAGGAGTACGTCCCCAGTCGACCCTGCCGCTGGAGGCTGATCATCCGCTCGTCGAACCGCCGGGAAAACCGCATGTCCCGGTACATCGACCGCAGAGTCTCCGGCTCGAGGTCGGGTTCTAGTCCGGGAGCGACGACGGTCCCGTCGGCGTCGAGGATTCGGATCCGATCGTCCGGGTCCCGCTCGAGGAGAGCAGGCTCGAGGACGTCTCCTGACATGGATTGTTCCTTGGTTTCCCCCTATATAACAGTAGCTCCGAACGCGCGCCGGTCGATACTCGACAAGGAGGAGACGAGCCTGGCCCGGTCGAGTACGCTCGTTCACTCAGTTAATCAACACGGAACTGCAGAGTGAAAATGCTGCGTATTGATGGAGACGGGACTGTACAACCCGTGGTATGTCACAGTCAACTAATGAGTTGTTCGACGCGTTAGCGAACGAACACCGACGACGGATACTGTTCGATCTCGTCGATCAGAGCAGGCACGGGGAGTTACCGGTCGCTATCGACGCGTCTCCGGATGCGAGCGCTGGCCGGGCCGCGGCCGGCATCGAACTCACCCACGTTCACCTCCCGAAATTAGACGATTACGACCTCATCGACTGGAATACCGGCACTGACACCGTGGAAACGGGACCTCGCTTTTCGGACGTCCGCCCGATCCTGGAGCAACTCAGCGATCACCAGACAGTGGTGGCGTTCGAGTCGCGATAAGCGGTCCACCTGCCAATAACTCGATCGGTATCTCACTTCCGGCAGCGACCGCTCTCACCACCGTTCCGACGGCGCTCGATGACGCTGCATCGATCGTCGAGCGAGTTGAACAGCTCGGACAAACAGAAGCCTCAGAACACCCAATCGGTTTCGCGGCCGCTATCGGACGGTTTGAACCGGCGAGTCCCGCGTGGTTGGGCCTAACAGGACTCGCCATTCCTCCCTATTGACCGTGCCGCTAAGTAGCTTGTGTGATGATCCGAGTGAAATCTGTATTTCTCGAGCTCGTCTGTGAGAAATATAACAGGAGGCGCCGAATTTCGACACGAATGCTTTTGCACCCGCGCGCTCTACTCCGCATGTTCGGAACACCGAATTCGTGGTTGGGCCATGACAACAAACGACACATCACAAGAAGCGATTAGCCTGTTACAGGACCTCGGGCTCCAGGAGTACGAAGCGCGCTGTTTTATAGCGTTGAACAAACTGCCGAACGGGACGGCGAAGGACATTCACGAGATCTCCGAGGTCCCGCGGACGAGAGTGTACGATGCGATTCGCGTCCTCGAGTCCCAGGGCCTGGTCGAAGTACAACACACGAGTCCGCAGGTGTACCGCGCCGTCGGAATCGAAGAGGCGACACAGACTCTGCGACAGAAGTACGAGGATCGGATCGCGACCCTCGAGACGCATCTCGAGAACACGGAAGTGAAAGACATCGAAGAGAACGACCACATTCAGGAGGTCTGGTCACTGACCGGCCACGACGCGATCGAATCACGGACGATCGACCTGATCAGGGAGGCGGAGTCCGAGATCGCGTTCCTCGTCGTCGACGAAGACATTCTGTCCGAGACGCTCCTCGAGAGCTTGCAGACGGCGGCACAGAACGACATCTCGGTCGTCCTGGGCGGACAGACGGAAACGATTACCGAGACGCTCGGTGCCGAGACCTCGACGACCCGCGTGTTCGAAACCGGTCTCGACTGGCTTACCGGCTCCGCGAGCGATAACGAAGTCGCGATCAGTCGCATACTACTCGTCGACCGCGAGACGCTCCTGATCGGGTCGTACTATCCGAACACGCCCGGCGGCAAGACGAAAGAGCAAGCCGTCTTCGCCCGCGGCCTCGAGAACGGGATCGTCGTCCTGCTTCGCCGACTGGTGACGGCGGGGTTACCCCAGATCAAGGATCCGGGGCACTGATTTCGGGGTACCAGTCGCGGCGTCCTCGAAGCGAATACTGAACGAGTCGCGGCAGCGCGACCGAGCTACAGATACTCGGGCAGCCGATCCGACCGATCCGAGCCGTCGACGAAGGGCAGGTTGGTCAGGGTCGCATCGACTTCTTCGCCGCCGACTCGAACCGTCAGCTCGTCTGCCTCGAGCCCGTAGTCGACGATCGCGAGCGCGATGACGTCCCCGAGCATCGGGCTCTCGCCCGCGCGGGTCACCTCGCCGACCGACGCGTCGCCGGCGAAGACTGCCGCGCCGGATTCGGGGACGGCCTCGCCCGCCAAGGTCAATCCGACGAGCCGTCGGCTCGGCTGGCCGCGGTTCTCCACGCGCGAGACGACCTCCTGCCCGACGTAACACCCCTTCTCGAAGTCGAGCGCGTTTCGCAGGCCGAGCACGTTCGGGAGCGTCCCCTCGAGTTCGGTGTGAAAGAGCGGCGAGCCGGCCTCGAGCGCGAGGCTCTCGAAGGTGCGATAGCCGAAGGGGGCGGCATTGAGCCCCTGATTGAGCAGCGTGTCGTGGACGGCTGCGGCGTCGTCTGCGGCGCAGATCACTTCGTAGCTCTCCTCGCCGGTGAGCGCGTCGGTCCGGATGACGGAGACCCCCTCGTCGCCCATCGTCCCGCGGACGAAGGAGTAGCGTTCGTCGGGCGAGCCGGCACCGTTGAGCACGCTCGCGATCTTTTCGGTGGCGTGTGGCCCGTGGATCCCGAAGACCGCATAGTCGTCCGTCGCGACCCGAATGTCGACGTCCTGAATGAACACCTTCTCGCCCCACTCCTCGGCGAGCGGTTCGGCGGCCTCGGGCTGCGTGAAGAGTAGCAGCCGTTCGCCCGCGTTGTAGACGTACAGTTCCACGTCGATCCCGCCCTGGGGATCGAGCACGAGCGCGTAACAGCCCTGCCCGTCTTCCGCGGGGACGCGATTCGACACGACGTTATCGACGTACTCGACGCGGTCCCCGCCCTCGACGACGACCACGCCGTAGGCGAACTCGAGTAGGCCGACGCCGTTGCGGACCGCGCGATGGGTTCGCTCGGGTCGCCCGTAGTGTTCGACGATCCGTCGGTCGGCGCGCTCGCCGAACGTCGCCCCGTGATCCTCGTGGATCGACTCGATGATACTCATGCGTACTCACTGGGGACTGACCCTCTCAGGCGTTTCGATTCAAAAAGGCAGCCGCTCGCGCAGCCACTCCCCGATCGACTGCTCGTCGTCCTCGCCGGCGCTCTGGTCGGGGACTACCCGCTCGGCGGGCTTGATCACCGTTTCCGACCCCGATTCGACGACGATCAGGTCGTCCGCCTTGAGCGTCGACAGGGCGTCCTCGAGCTCGTCGATATCGACCTCGACGGCCGCTCGGAGTTCGAAGACGGTCATCCCGTCCTCGGTGCGATCGACCAGCGCGTCGAGTACCGCCACCTCCGTTCCCTCCCGGTTCCGGTACTCCCGCTTTGCTCTCATCCGTCTACTCATTCGACGACCCGGGATTTGACGTTTGTCGTTTCGACGACGACGGCCGTCGGAGTCGGTCTGCGACGGTCGGTCAGCGACGGACCGTTTCTCGGTGGAGTACGTTCGACGTAGCATGACTGTCATAACCCGATGACTGACAGGCAGTACGTTTTTTATGGACCGGGTCGGTACGGTGGGACAATGGTCCTGCGATGCTCGCTGCTCGGGCACGACTTCGGCGAGACCGATGTCGAACGCGAGCGCGAAGAACGGGGCAGTGAGGTCGTCGTTACCGTCCAGGAGTACGAGGAGTGTTCCCGCTGTGGCCAGCGCAACGTCATCAGCGAGAACACCGAAGTAACCAGCCTCTCCGCCGGGACGGGAGCCGACTCGCTCCCCGACGATCACGATCCCCAACCGACTGAACCGCCCATCGAACGAGACGCCGCGGCCGATAGCGCCGCCGATGTCGACTCGGACGCCGCGTTCATCGACGCCGACGACGCGTCCGAGGACGCCGAACTCGTCGACTCCGAGCCCGATGCGTCCGCCGCTCCGAACTCGACCGCCGGAAGCGAGGCCGACCCGGCGGACGACGTGGCCGCCACAGCTGACGCGGCCGACGACAGCTCCGACGACGCAGCCGACGAAATAGAACTTCCGACGGACGAGAACGGCGATCCCGTCACCGACGACGGCGAGATTCTCGAGGACGACGATGACGATCCAGCCGCCGATCGGGACCGCGAACACGGCGAGTGGCCCGACTCGAGCGACGTCGGCCCGCCGGTCGGCGCGGATGCCGATCCGACGGAGTGGCCAGACGACGGCGATGGCGACGGCGACGGTGAGATCATCACCGAGAACGACGACGCCGAGGTCGATTCCGACACTGGGGACGATGGCTCCGATCTGAGCCCGCCCGACGACGACGCCGTCGTTCTCGAGAACGACGCGCCGGCGGGCGGGGCGGGCGACGCCCGATCGGTGACCGCGGAGGCCCCGGCCGCGGAGCACGGTGGCGCCGACGCCGCATCGGAGTCGGGCACCGGTATCGAGCGGGCCGACTCGGTCGCGACGCCCGCCGAAAGCGACGACACTCCCGCGACCGACGTGCCGACCGAGTTCTACTGCCCGCGGTGTGACTACGTGGCCGCAGGCGACCGCGGGTCGCTGCGCGCCGGCGACATCTGCCCCGACTGCCGAAAGGGGTATATCAGCGAGCGCGAGCGCCAGTAATCCCCCTCACACCCCGATACCTTCGAGTAGCTGCGTAGCCGCTCACTCACGCCCCCGTCCGCAGGCGATCCTCCGTCCGCAGGTCGATCGGTCAGTGTCCTGGCCGGAGTGGGTTCGAATACGACTGCAGCCGTCTCAGTGACCCGTTCTCGCACCGAAACAGATCAGCGAGGCGAAACGTTTCCTATGAAAAGAGGTAAACGGTCCGCCGTGTTTCTCCCAACCTATGAAGGAGTACAAGATGCGCCGCGGCGAATATCTCGAGGAGCGAATTCCGGACATGGAGTCGACCGTCGAGGACTACTTCGGCCCGATCACGGGGTCCGAGGAGTACAAGGGAAGCGATCTCTTCGTTATCGGCGAACCCGACAACCCCGTCTTCGAGAAAGTCGTCGTTGGCACCATCGAGTACTCCGGCAAAAAGGACAAACTCGGCGTCGAGTTCTACGAGCGCGACCCCACCGAACTCGGCCCCGACGAACTCGAGGCTGCGGGCGACGCCGTCGACGCGAAAAACGACTTCCTGCTCGAGGCGACCGGTCGCGACGCCAAGTCCCGTCGCGAATCGATGAAGCGCACAGTTGAAGACGACCCGGATCACGATTTCTAAGACCGACCTTTTTGCGCTCGGGTTCACTGCGTTCACCGCTCGCGCAAAAAATCTCGACCAAAAAAGGCCGCTCGCTCACCCTTCGGGTTCGCTCGCGGTCGTATCGGTGAACCGCCTGCCCTCCCCCGGGTCAGGCGACTCACCGCGAGTGCGGTGAGCCGCCTTCTCGGCCACCGCACCGACTGTTGTGGCTGTTGGCTGTGGCTCCGACGAATGGCTTCGTAACGGCTTTCATCGCTCCGTCGAATCCCTCAATAATGGAAGTTCAGGCGTTTCTCGCCGCGACGCTCGTCGGCCATATCGCGTTCGCGATCTTCGTCACCGTCCACGCGTTCGCGACCGATCGCGACCCCGGAAAGTGGCCGTTCGTGACGCTCGCGTTCGGATTGGCGGGGATTGCGGCCTACTTCTTCTACGACGAGTCGGCGGAAGACGGCGGAATCTAACGTCAGTTCCGGCTGCACAGACTTCGCGTCGTCCGTTCTCGAGCCAACCGCGAAAAATGGGCCTCGAGCTCAGGCCAGGAAGACGTGTCGCGGTCGGTCGACGAGGACGTCGCGACCGAACTCGACGGCCTCCGAGAAGGCGTCGCTGCGGAAGAACTGCATGGCGTCCTCGCGGGAATCCCAGCGGCTGGCGATGAACATATCGTTTTCGTCCTCGCGGTTGATCAGCAGGTCCGTCTTGCGGTGCCCGTCCATCTCCGCGAGCAGGCCGGCGGCGTCCTCGAACGCGCCGGTGAAGTCACCGCGATGCTCGGGTTTGACCGTGTAGAACATTCCCATCGTGCCCCAGGAATCGCCCTCATCGTCGCCCGCTTGCCGGACGATATCGGGGAGGTCGGCGAGGAACCCGGCGGCCGTGTTCGCGGCGCGTTCGGTATCCCAGAGGCTGACGATCGCCGTTTCCGCGTCGTCGCCGCCGTCTCGCGGTTCATAGACGGCCGTTTTCACGTGCGTATCGTAGTGGTCGAAGTTCCCTCGCAGCCCGTCGACCTCCTCGAATAGCTCGTCGGGGTCGGCCGCCGAGTAGAGCACGACCGCGTGGACGTCCTCACCGTGGGGCTGGCCCGCGTAGACGCCCAGTTCCTCGAGTTCGCTGCGAACGTCTTCGTCCCCGTCACCGTCTGCGTCGTCACCGTGGTGACCGCCGGAGCCGCCGTGGTGGCCGTCCGAGTCTCCGTGCTGATGACCGTCGGAGTCGCTCTCGGCGTGTGGGTGGCCGCGCTCGCCGTGGGCGCCCTCCTGTGGAACCGGCTCGCCCGCGAGGAACGCACCGAGGTGTTCGGGCGGGAAGCGCCGGGCCGAGAGGAATCGGCCGAACTCGGCGAAGCGAGAACTCGAGGGATCGAAGCGCATCTCGGAGAGGAGTTCCTTCACGTCGGTCGGGTCGTCTGCGAACAGCGTCACGCCCCACTCGAAGTCGTCGAGGCCGACGCTGCCGGAGATGATCTGCGTGACGCGGCCGGCGTACTCTCGACCGATGTCGCCGTGCGAAGACAGGTGTTCCGCGCGCTCGTCGAAGGGCAGGTCGTACCAGTTGTCCTCCGGACCGCGGCGTTTGTCCATCGGATAGAAGCTCAGGAACTCGCTGTCGGGGATTTCAGGCGTGAGTCGGGACTCGATGTAGCGCGCCAAGCCGGTGTCTTCGACCTCCGCATCCTCGTCGAAGTAGTCCTCGGACATGTAGCCCGAGACCTCCGTTACCGAGAGGTAGGAGTCGGCCCGCTCGGTGAACTCGGCGAGCGCGGTGTGTTCGAACTGCCGCTCGAGCGTGTCGATATCGGCGAGCGTCGGTCGCAGGTGGAGCACGAGCAGATCGGCCTTGTGGCCGAACACCGCGAACGTCGCCGACTCGCCCTCGTCGGCGTCGTCGACGGCCTCGCTGGACCCGAGGTAGTCGATGCCCTCCTCGATCGCCTGCGAGCGCCGGCGCTCGGGCGCGTCTCGCCAGGCGTCCCAGTCGATCGACCGGAAGTCGTGGAGGACGTACCAGCCCTCTTCGGTCTGTGGCGGTCGTCGTCGTTCCATGCTCGTCGGTTGGGACGGGGACGCTAAGAAGGACCGGGTTTCGGTCGGCTTCGCTCCGGCGTTTACCCATCGCTGGGAACCGCCGCTGTTAGGTTCCCAGGCCCTGAGCCGCCCGTCTCGAGCACGACCGAAACCCTTTACGTGCGTCCGTTTTATCCACGACGTATATGCGGAAAAGTGGGCCGCCGAAGGGACTCATCGCCTACCTCGTGCTCGAGCTCCTCGAGGAGAAGCCCCGGTACGGCTACGAGATCCTCAAGGAGATCCGCGAGATCAGCGGCGGTCACTGGGAGCCGTCGTACGGCTCGGTGTATCCGATCCTCTACAAGTTCGAGGAGAAGGGCTGGGCCGAGCGCATCGAGCGCGAGGACGAACCCGATCGGAAGTACTTCGAACTCACCGACGACGGTCTCGCCGAACTCGAAGAGCGCCGCGAGAGCGGCTCGGAGAAGGCCCGTGACTTCGCGGACGTCATCCTCGGCTTCTTCCACGTCTACGCGACCTTTTCGACGGACGACCGCTTCGAAATCCCCGAGACGGACGGCGAGTGGCGCTTCGACGAGGCGTTCAGCCACTGGGTCGTCGAACAGGTCGTCCGTCACCACGAACACTACTTCGATACCGAGTTCGAACGCCTCGAGGCGACGCCCGAGGAGTTCTCCGACCGCTACGGCGTCGATGTGGAAGACTGAGACGGACTCCGCTCCGTCAGTTCCGGTGCACCTGCGACCCACAATACGGGTGGGCCGGTACTAGGTACAGCAGACCGTCTGCGGGGACGACTACCCCGAGAACAGTTGCGGCCCGAACAGCATCATGATGAAGCTAATGAGCATGGTCACGCCGACCGTGGTCGTTACCAGACGGACCATTCCCCGGGTCGGGTCGATGATGGGCAGCCGCGAGACGATCGCCTCGGTGCTCGTCCGGAGGATGTGCCCGCCGTCGAGCGGGAACGCCGGGACGCAGTTGAAGAAGCCGAGCTGGACGTTGATCCAGCCGGTCCAGAACAGCAGGTTCGCCACCAGAAAGACGGTCCCGTCGCCGAACGCGCCGAGCGCACCCTGCACTTCGTAGAAGTTCTGGATCCCGCCGGTGAACCCGGCGAAGTTGAACGGTAAAGCACCACTGACGCCGATGACCGGCAACAGGAGTGTGAGTCCCATCTTTCCGAGGAAGGTGTCGGCGACGCCGCCGAAGCGCGTCTCGCCGTCCCCGCCGAGCAGGCCCAGATACTCGCCGGCGGGGTAGAGCTGGACGCCGATGTCGCTGACGTCGACGCCGGACGTTCCCGGATACGGTTGAATCCCGAGGAACCCGCTCTCGGATCGCGGGTTCTCGCCGAGAGTGACGGTGTGCGTCTGTCGGTCGTCACCGATGTAGCCCGTCACCTCGACCTGCTGGCCGGGCTCGGTGTCCGCCAGCAGGGGAGCGAGGTCCTCGTAGCTGTGCACCCGCTCGCCGTCGAAGCGGGTGATGACGAACGTCTCGTCGGTCGGGCCGGTTTCGGCCTCGAGCGGTTCGTCTTCGACGACCGAGACCGCAGCCCCGATCGTCACCGCTCGGTCGACCCGCTCTTCGCTGTCCGCGGGTTCGATCGTCAGGGTGACTCGTTCGTCGTCGCCGACGGCGTCGAAGAAGCCGCGCTCGGTCGCGACCGTCTGGCCGTTGACCGCGCGAATCTCGTCACCGGCGGAGAGCCCCGTCGGCCCGTCGTCCATCGCCGCGGTCACGATCAGCGATCTGTCGACCGTCACCGTCTCCTCACCGTTGAGTTCGACGGCGACCTGCTCACCGTCGACGGCCTCGAGCCGATCCGCGAGGTAGTCGTTGCCCTCGACCGCGGTGCCGTTGATCGCCGTGATGCGGTCGTTGGGTTCGATGCCGGCGTCGGCCGCGGGGGAGTCCTGTGCCACACCGCCGACGGCGGCTCCGGGTGCGACGCCGATCGCGCCGACGACCGGGCCGAAGAGGAGCGCGAAGGCGAGGATCGTTATCGCGAAGTTGTTCGTGACGCCGGCGGCGAACATCCGCGTCTGCCCGCCGCGGGACGCGGCTTTGCTGCTCTCCTGATCGGGCTCGACGAACGCGCCGACGGGAAGGACGGCGAGCATCGCGATCCCCATCGAATCGATGTCGATGTCTTCGACGCGACAGAGCAGGCCGTGGCCGCCCTCGTGAACGACGAGTCCGACGAGCAGTCCGAAGACGATTCCGGGCGTCGCCGACAGCGGCAGGAAGTCGTTGACGCCGGGGATGACGAGGACGTTGCGCGGCTGCCGAACCGCGGAGTTCGCCATCTGCGGCGTCGAGAGCGAGGAGATCGCCGCCTGAATGAGGAACGCGAACATGGCGACCATCACGACCAGTGCGATGCCGACGCCGATATTCGACCACGCGCGCCAGAACCGTTTCGGACGGGCGAGCCGGTCGAGGAACACCCGGCCGCGTTTGGTGTGGAAGGTGAGAATCGGCCCTTGCGTGCCGATGTAATCGGGCAGATAGCCGCCGTTTCGGAGTCCGACGACCGCGAGCCAGTAGAGCAGGAGACCGAGCAGAACCCACGTCAGGAGTTCCGATCCGTAGATTGCGGGGGGCGAAACGAAGGCGAAGAGACCGTGATCCATCGGTAGTATCTCCGGGCGGCGGTCTCAAATGGCTTTTGTCTATCGACCCGACGTTCCGGGCCGACTCAGCGTTCCCGCCGCAGCCGGCCGACGACGAACTCCCGGTCGACCTTCGCGAGGAAGGAGCCGAGCTTCGGTCCCTGCGTCTCGTCGAAGAACAGTCGGTAGCCCGCCGCGAAGAAGTCGCCGACATCGACATCGTGACGCCTCGCGGTCTCGTAGATCTCGCCCTGAATTTCGTCGGGCTCGTGGCCTTCCTCGATGAAGTCTGCGAGTTCCGAGAGCGCGGCCTCGGTGTCCGCGTCGAAGTCGTGCTCCGGAATCGCGGTCCGCTTGAGCTCGTAGTCGAACTCGTTGCCCGTCCGGCGCGCCCAGTTGCGGGCCTGCTCGACGCGCTCGAGCGCCCCGTCGACGGCCCACTCGGGCGCGTCGTCGGGAATGTGACCTTCGCGGCGCGCGATTTCCTCGCGCAGGTCGGGATCGTCGGTCATCCCGAGTACGGCGGCGAAGGTATACGGAAGCCGGATGCGCTCCTTGCGCGGTTCCTCAACGACGAACGGGTAGACGCGCTCGGCGAACGCCCGCTCGTCCTCGCTGGCCTCGACCTCGCCGAAGTAGACCGCCTCGAGCCGGTCGAACTCGTCGACCAGCTGGTCCAGCCGTTCGATGCTGAAGTCCCGCGCTTTCGCGGGGTCCTTCGCGAAGAAGTAGCGCAGGACCTCGGGCTCGAGCAGTTCCAGCACGTCGGAGACGAGGATGACGTTCCCCTCCGAGGAGGAAAAGGGCTCCCCCTCGAGGGTGAACCACTCGTAGACCATCGGGACCGGCGGTTCGATCTCGAGGACGTTCCGGGCGACGTCCTGGCCGCTGGGCCATGAGCCCTCGGCGTGGTCTTTGCCGAAGGGCTCGAAGTCGACGCCGAGGAGCTGCCACTGCGCGGGCCACTCGAAGCGCCAGGGGAGTTTCCCCTCGCGCAGCGTCGCGGTGCCCTCGTGGCCGCAGCCGTCGATCGTCTGGTTGCCCGCGTCCATGTCGGTACAGCGGTAGTCGACGGTCCCGGCCTCGCCGGCAGCTAAATCGACGCTCGTGACCGTCTCGGTGAGCTTGCCACACTCCTCGCAGATCGGGTTGAACGGGACGTAGTCGCCGTCCGCGTCGACCGTGTCCTGATACTTCGAGAGGACATCGCGTGCGCGCTCCCGGTGCTCGAGGACGAACCGCGTAACCGCCTCGAACTCGCCGGACTCGTACAGCTCGGTGTTGGAGACGAGGTCGATCGGGACGTCGACGGCGTCGGCGCTGTTCTGAATAATCGTCGCGAAGTGGTCGCCGTAGGAGTCACAGCAGCCGAAGGGATCCGGGATGTCAGTGTAGGGCGCGCCGAGATTCCGGCCGAGCGCGCCGGCGTCGACCTCGCCGAGATCGACGAGGTTCCCCTCGAGGTCACAGAGCGTTCGGGGAAGCTTTCGAAGGGGGTCGCGGTCGTCGGCGGTGAATACCTGTCGAACCTCGTGGCCCCGGTCGCGCAGCACCTCGGCGACGAAGTAGCCGCGCATGATCTCGTTGACGTTGCCGAGGTGGGGGACCCCGGAGGGCGAGATGCCGCCCTTGACGACGATCGGTTCGTCCGGGTTCCGCTTTTCTACCCGATCCGCGACCGTGTCCGCCCAGAACGCGTGTCGCGTCTCGCTCGCTTCCTCGCGCTGGAGCGTATAGGGACTGATCGCGTCTGATTCCGGCGCGTCGGTCGTGTTTCCGTCAGCGTCGCCGTCGGCACTCATTGCTCGTCGTTCGCCCAGTAGGTCGGTTCTTCGCCGGCACCGTCGGGGATGACGTCCGTTCCCTCGTGATCGCCGTGACGAACCGCACGGGCGATCCGGTCGGGATCCGTTCCGTCGAGGACGATGGTGCGCATCCCCGAGCGCTCGATGATCTTCGCCGCCAGCAGGTCGACGGGGGCGGACGCGCCGGCGTTCATCTCGAGGCCGGCGATGACGTCGACCAGCTCCGTGGCGGTGAGCTGATCGTACTTGGTCGCGTCGTCGTCTTCGTTCGGGTCGGCGCTGTAGACGCCGGGAACGCTCGTCGCGTAGACGAGCAGGTCGGCGTCGATATACTCCGCGAGGGCGGCTCCGACGGCGTCAGTGGTCTGGGCCGGTGCGACCCCGCCCATGACGCAGATGTCGTCCCGGCGGAGTGCCTCGCTCGCTTCCTCGTAATCGAGGGCCGGTGCGGTCACGGACTCCTCGCTCAGCGCGGCGATGAGTAGCCGGGCGTTGAGTCGGGTGACGTCGATTCCCAGCTGATCGAGTTCGATCTCGTTCGCGCCGAGCTCTCGAGCGGCCGAGATGTACTCGCGGGCGACGCCGCCACCGCCGACGACGGCACCGATCCGACAGCCCTCCGCGATGAGCTCTTCGATGACGGCAGCGTGTTCGGCGACCCGATCCCCGCCGGGTTCGGGAACGAGGACGCTCCCGCCGATAGAGACGACCACTTTCATACTACACCGGTGTAGCGGAGTTGCTATCTTAAGGGTTGCCAACTGCCCGGACGACGTGGTGACACACCCCTCGAGTAGCGAATCGGACGACCGCAAGCGGCGCGATCGGATCGACCGGCGGACTACGCCTCGAGCGACAGGACGAGCCCGTCGCCGTCGCGGTCGAACTCGGTTCCGAACGGCTCCGAGAGCTCGCGTATCCGCTCGCGGGACCACGTAGCGGCTTCCGGGTCCGCCTCGCGCACCGCACAGTCGTCGATCTCGGTCGGCTGCAATCGGAGTTCGGTCGGCTGCCCGTCCGGCGTCACCGCGAGGACGAACAGAAAACTCCGGTCGTTCCGCAACTCGTCGTCGACCCGATAGTCGTCGACGAAATCCCCCGCGTCGTAGACGATCGGCCGGCCCTCGTGGACTTCGATCCCCTGAAAGACGTGCGCGCTGTGACCGTGAACGATGTCGACGCCGTCCTCGATCAGCCAGCGGCCGAACTCCCGGAACGACTCGGGCGGCTCCGTGACCATGTTCGGCCCCCAGTGCAGCGAGGCGACTAGCAGATCGGGATGCGTCTCGCGTGCGCGTTCGAGCGCATCCGATACGAGCCGCCGCGTGTCAGAATCGTCGACAGCCATTTCGATCCGGGCCGTCCCCGGTGAGTCCTCGTCGGCCGCGTACTCCGGCGTGTTGTCGGTAACAGAGACGACCGCGATATCGAGTCCACTGTCGCTGTCCGCGTTCGGTTTCGGTTCATCGTCGCCGGCGCTGGAGCCGCCGATCGTCCGAACCGCGGGCTCGAGCGCCTCGTCGATCGTCTCGCCGGCACCCGCGTGGCCGATCCCCGCTTCGTCGAGCGCCTCGATAGTGTCTCGCAGCGCGACCTCCTCGTAGTCGAGGACGTGATTGTTCGCCAGCGCGCAGATGTCGACGCCCGCACGCTCGAGCGCCGGAATCGCCCATTCGGGATCGGCTCGGAAGTGAAACGGACGGTGAGTGCGTTGCCACTCTCGCCCTCGCGTCGAGAGCACGCACTCGAGGTTTATCACCAAACCATCCAGTTCGCGAAGGCGCTCGAGGGCGGTCCCCCAGACCGCACCGACGGATCGACTGCGTTGACGGTCGTCGACGAGCCGCCCGAGCATTACGTCGCCCGTGAAGCCGATTCGAAGGGACATATCGAACGTTCGCGGTGCACGCCCAAAATCCCAGGCCACTGGTTCTCGACCTGCGTTCCGTCGCACGCTCCCCATCCGAGCTTGGCTCTGCGGGGTGGGACTGAAAGGGGCGCGCTGGGCGGGCGTGCGGTGCCCGCCCAGCGCGGGGCTTTCTGGCGACAGCTACAAAGCCCGACCGCCCCATCGTTCGACTATGCACGTACTGGGTGTTCGCGACGGGGGAGCGGACGGCGACGCGCTCGAGGCGGTCGTCGATCGAACCGTCGACCGTCTCTCCGAGCGAGGTCGCGTCGGAGTCGTCAGGTACGATTCGACGATCGCCGACGGAGCGTACGCGCGCGAATCCATCACCTTCGGCGGGGACGTCACCTACGACCTCGGAGTCGACGGCGACTGGCTCGCCTCCGGGACGGGGCTGTCGGTCGGCGGCGCGCTCGACGGGCTGGCGACCGACTGCGAGTACGCGGTCGTCGCCGGCACGCCGACGCTGCGCTATCCCTCGATCGTCGTGGGATCGGCCGACGTCGAGCGCGAGCTGACCGGTGACGTCATCGCGACCGTCGACGACCCCGGCGACCTCGAGCTCGATGCCGTGGTGGCGGCCGTCGAGTCGGCCGAACCTCACGAGACCCTCGAGTCGCTGGTGGCACGCATCAAACGGTCGCCGCGGGCCGACAGGGCGGGTGCGATCGCGACCTTCACTGGCCGCGTCCGCGCGAAAGACGGCGCGGACGACGCGCGCACCCAGCACCTCGAGTTCGAAAAGTACGAGGGCGTCGCCGACGAGCGGATGGCGGCCCTCGAGGCGGATCTCGAGGCTCGAGACGGCGTCTTCGACGTCGCACTCTACCACCGGACGGGTGTCGTCGAGGACGGCGAGGATATCGTTTTCGTCGTCGTCCTCGCCGGCCACCGCGAGGAGGCGTTTCGGACCGTCGAAGACGGGATCAACCGCCTGAAAGACGAGGTACCGCTCTTCAAGAAGGAAGTCACGGTCGAGGACGAGTTCTGGGTCCACGATCGTCCGTGACCGTTATTTTCGTTCGTCGTTCGAGATGAAACTGTGAAACGGTCGAGAACGGCGAAATTATATTTATCGAAACGATGTGTCCGGAAATAATACGTTACGTTCGGTTTTAAAACGTCTTGGCGACTCTCTTCGCCCGATTAACAGTATAGTAATCGGGAATAAAACGTCTATTACCCCCCAGATCGCTGAACACAATCGAAACGCCGCTAACCATCCTCCCTTTATAACAGATATCCCCCACAAGGAGTATCTGTCGATGAGCACGACAGCCCAACCCTCCACGGAAAGCAAAGAACACCGCCTGAAACGCTACCTTCGCGAACGCGCCGAAGACGGCGAACTGTACTTCAAAGGCAAGTTCATCGCGGACGATGTCGGGATGTCCCCCAAAGAAATCGGCGCGCTGATGGTCAAGCTCTCCGATTCCGTCTCCGACCTCGAGATCGAGAAGTGGTCGTACACGAGCGCGACGACGTGGCGTGTCGCACCCGCGTAACGGCCGTTTCGATCGCCCCGGCTGAACCGCCCGGACGACAGTCCCCGCTCCCTCACTCCGTGCTGGCGCGCCACCGACGCGATCCGGCGCAATCACCCTGATTTCCCCCTCGCTGACGATTCGGTTTCCGCCATCTCGTCGTATTCCCACGCCTATTGCGGCTCAATCCGTCGTATTCGACACCGTCTCAGAACCTTATCGACTTCCGACGAAATCGAGAACCGCGACGGGGCCGTGATCGGGAGAAACGGATCGTCCTGCCAACGGCAGTCGATTTATACCCGGCCCTAGTGAATTACACCTAATGGACGACGTCGACCGGTCCGGATTCGGCGCGGCGAACCGGGGCGGCCGCTCGCTCGAGGACGGGCCGCCGATCGATCGGATCGAGACGGTGTTCGCGGTTTACGAAGCGCGTCAGGAAGACGGGCAGATCGTCTACTACGGCGATCCGTTGACACACCCGGAGCAGGTGCTTCGAGAACTCTGGCCGGTCTTTCACGAACGCGGGTACGACGTCGATCTCGAGCGGCGTCACGGCGAGTACGCGATCGTGGCCGAGCCGTCCAGCGTGGGAATCGACGGGATCCCCTGGACGAACATCGTGCTGTTCCTGTTGACGGTCGGGTCGACGCTGTTCGCGGGCTCGTTCTGGTATCAACTCGATCCGATCTCCGATCCGGGCGTGATCTGGCAGGCCTGGCCGTTCACGGCGGCTATTCTGGGGGTGCTCGTCGTTCACGAGATGGGCCACTACGTCGCGAGCCGCTACTATCAGGTCGACGCTTCCTTGCCCTACTTCATCCCGGTGCCGACGCTCATCGGGACGATGGGGGCGGTCATCACCCTGAAAGGCCGAATGCCGAATCGGAAGGCGCTGTTCGACATCGGCGCTGCCGGCCCGCTGGCCGGGCTGGTCGCGACGGTCGTCGTGACTGTGATCGGACTTCACCTGCCCCCGGTTTCGGTCGACCCCGCGTTACTCCAAAACCCCGACGCGGTTCGGATCGAACTGGGCTATCCGCCGCTGCTCGAGTTGCTCGCGGCGGGGTTCGACCAGCCGCTGTACCGGAACGACCCGACGACCGGGGTGAACCCGGTCGTCATCGGCGCGTGGGTCGGGATGCTCGTCACCTTCCTCAACCTGATGCCGGTCGGCCAACTCGACGGCGGCCACATCCTCCGGGCGATGGCCGGCGAGTTGCAGGAGACGATCGCGGCGATAGTCCCGGGCGCGCTGTTCGCGCTCGCAGCGTACCTCTACTACGTCGACGGGCACAGCGTGAACACGGTCTTCGTCTGGATCCTCTGGGGGCTGTTGACGGCGTGGGCCGCGTCGAGAGGACCGGCGACGCCGATCCGAGACGAGCCGCTCGGCCGCGGTCGGTTCCTCCTCGGGACCGTGACGTTCGGCCTCGGGCTGCTCTGTTTCATGCCGATCCCGGTCGTGATCGTGGGATGAATCGGCCCGCGTCTCCGTCCCTCTGATCGTCGTTCCCACCCTCAGCCGTGCGTATAGCCCCGATCCGAGAGCGGCTCGCCGTCCATCGTGAGTCCGTCCTCGGCTTCGCACACGACACCGATCACCGACAGCGATACGTCGGCCGTCTCTCGTACCGCCGCCAGCGCGTCCTCGGGAAGCGTCGCGACGAGTTCGAAATCCTCGCCGAACGTCGTCGCGAGCTCGAGCGCCTCGTCGTCACTGTCCGTCACGTCGCGGATGCTGTCGTCGATCGGGAGCCGGTCGGAGTCGATCGCGAACCCGCAGCCGCTGGCCTCGGCGAGCTGGTGGAGCGAGCGGGCGAGCCCGTCGCTCGAGTCCATCATCGCGCTCGCGTGGGGTGCCAGCGCCCGGCCGGTCTCGATTCGGGGCTCGAACCGAAAGAGGTCGTTCGCCCGCTCGCGGAGCCGGTCCCCGTCGCCGGCGCGTTCGGCGGCGCGCTCGAAGTACTCGAGCGCGGCCGCGCTCCGGCCGAGCGTGCCGGTCACGCAGACGATGTCACCAGGCCGAGCGCCGCTCCGCGGAACGGGCTCGTCGGTGCGCCCGATGGCGGTCGTCGCGACGGTGAACTCGTCGTGGCCGTCTAGATCTCCCCCCACGTACTCGGTCCCGACGCGCTCGCAGACGTCGCTCGCCCCGCGAACGAAGTCGAGCAGTTCGTCGCGGTCGAATTCGGGCGCGGCGTAGGCGGCGACGGCGGCCGTGGCTTCGGCACCCATCGCCGCCACGTCCGAGAGGGACGCGCCGACGGCGCGCCAGCCGGCCGTGTAGCGTGTCGTTCCGTTCGGAAAGTCCGTCCGCTCGTGGAGCATGTCCGTCGTCACGACCAGCCCGTCGACGACGGCCGCGTCGTCGCCGGCCGCCGCGAGTTCGTCCGATAGCAACCCCAGGGCGGCGCGTTCGTCCATACCCCCCGTTTCGACTCGAGGGCGAAAAACGGTCCGGGCCGACGCCGGGCTGTGCGGATACGATGGCCTTAAATGCCGCCGACGGGAATCACACGCCAATGGCTACGATGTACGACGTTCCGGCGGACGACCTCATCGAGGCGCTCGCCGACGATCTCGCGGATCGACTCGAGGAACCGGACTGGGGCGCGTTCGCCAAAAGCGGCGTCGCCAACGAACTTCCGCCCGAACAGGACGACTTCTGGGCGACCCGCGCCGCGAGTCTCCTGCGCAAGGTCGCCGATCGCGGTCCCGTCGGCGTCGAACGACTCTCGACGGAGTACGGCGGCGCGAAGGGCGGTTCGAACCGCTATCAGGTCGCCCCCGACAAGCGCACCGACGGCTCGAAGAACCTGATCCGGACCATCCTCCAGCAGCTCGAGGAGGAAGATCTCGTCGAGACCGCCGAGGGCGAGGGTCGCCGAATCACCGCCGAGGGACGGAGCCTGCTCGACGACACCGCCGGTCAGGTTCTCGAGGAGCTCGACCGTCCGGAACTCGAGCGCTACGCCTAATTCGCGAATTCGTTTTCGTGTCGGTTTCTCCGCCCAGAGCCATCGCTACCGTCGTCCGTAATCATTTTCCGGCGTGGCGGACAAGTACGAGACAACAATGAGTGGCTCACCGGACGAGGAAAAACTCGAGGAGCTTCGACAGAAGAAAATGGAGCAGCTACAGGACCGCGCCGACGCGCAGGGTGAGGGCGATCAGGAGGCGGCCCAGCAGCAGGCCGATGCCCAGAAGAAAGCCGTGCTGCGCCAGCACCTGACCGACGAGGCCCGCAAGCGGCTCAACACGGTCAAGATGAGCAAGCCCCAGTTCGGCGAGCAGGTCGAGCGCCAGGTCGTCAGTCTCGCCCGGAGCGGCCGCATCCAGGGCAAGATCGACGACGACAAGATGAAACAGCTCCTCAAGGAGCTGAAGCCGGACTCCCAGAGCTTCGATATCCAGCGCCGGTAATGGAACTCGGACTGCTCTACAGCGGCGGTAAAGACTCGACGCTCGCGGCGCTCTTGCTCGAGGAGTTCTACGACGTGACGCTGCTGACGGCGCACTTCGGCATCAGTGACGACTGGAAACATGCCCGCGAGACGGCCGACGCCGCCGGGTTCGCGTTCGAACGCCTCGAGTGCGATCCGGACGTCGCCCGCGAGGCCGCCGATCGGATCCGCGAGGACGGCTTCCCCCGAAACGGGATCCAGCTGGTCCATACGCACGCCCTGGAGCGGCTCGCGGGTCGATCGTTCGACGCGATCGCCGACGGCACTCGCCGCGACGATCGCGTCCCGACGGTGTCGCGGGCGCAAGCCCAGAGCCTCGAGGACCGTCACAACGTCGACTACATCGCGCCGCTGTCGGGCTTTGGCCGGTCGGCCGTCGATCGACTCGTCGCGGCGCGCCTGGACGTGACCGTCGGGCCGAGCGAGGAGATCGACAGGGCCGATTACGAGGCGGAGCTCCGCGCGCTCATCGCGGACGAAGACGGCCCGGCGGCGATCGCGGAGTGTTTCCCTGATCACGACCAGACGTACGTGACGAAGGTGCGGTGAGATCGAACGGCCGATTTTTCGTTCTCAGCCGCCGCGAGTAAACTCGAACCGGGCCCCGCCGCCCTCGCTTTCGGTGATCGCGACCTGCCAGCCGTGGGCGTCGGCGATCGCGCGGACGATCGCGAGGCCGAGCCCTGATCCCTCCGCGGATGTCGAGTACCCCTGCTCGAGCACCGCCGCTCGCTCGTCTTCGGGGATTCCGGGCCCGTCGTCGGCGACGAAGAAGCCGCCGTCACAGGGACCGACGCGGATGTGGACGTCCTCGCGGCCGTGTTCGATTGCGTTGCGATAGAGGTTCTCGAAGAGCTGTTTCGCCCGAAGGGGGTCGACCTGTAGCATTCGGGTACCGACTATCTCGTAGGTGGCCTCGTCCGTCTCGACGGCCGTCCACGCGTCGCTCGCGAGTTCGACTAGCGGCACGTCGTACGGATCTTCGACTTGCGTCCCACTACGGGCCACCGACAGCGTCTCCTCGATCAGTTCGTCCATCCGATTCAGCGCCGCGTCGACCTCCCGTAAGTGCTCCGGATCGCCATCGGTGAACGCCGCTCGGAGCCGTCCCTGGGCGACGCTGAGCGGGTTCCGGAGATCGTGACTGACGACGCTCGCGAACTCCTCTAAGCGCGCGCTCTGCCGTTCGGCCTCGCGGACGGCGGCCCGCTGTTGAATCTCGTAGATGCCGGCGACGGTACCCGCGCCGACGCCGACCGTTCCGCCCATCAAGAGCAGGTACAGGGGCGCTTGTGCGCCGGTCTCCTCGAGATACAGCACGTAGAGATGGAGCGCCGTCACGAGGGCGGCGGCGAGGAAGCCGCCGAGCCCGTAGCCGAAGACGGTGAGCCGGTCTCGGATCGAGACGTCCCGGGAGACCAGCCATCGGTCGGCGAAGACGACGGCGGTCGCCGCGAGCAGCGGAAAGACGCTCTCGAGGAGCGCTCTGGTCGTCACGTGCTCGAGAGCGATGCGGATCCCGATGATCGCGGCGAGAAAGAGACCGAGCGCCGAGAGCGGCGAAACCGGCAGTCGCTCGCCGATCTCTGCGACCCAATCGTCGTCGGCCACGCGTTGCACAGTGGCTACTCGCCGTAGGTCGCTATCAATGTACTGGACGGTCTCAGGGCGGTGACTGTCGAACTAACGGTAATCAGCAGTGAACCAAAACGCCCGTCGCCCGCTCGTCGAGACCGCCGACGGTCGCGGCGGGCACGGCGGAACGAAAGGATAGAAGTTCGCCGTCCCCGAACGAATTCGCATGTACGACCGGATCAAGGGCTTTCGTGACTTCTATCCCGGCGAAATGTCGGCCAGACGGGCGACTATCGACGTACTGGAGGAAACCGCCCGCGAGTACGGTTTCCGCGAGATCGGAACGCCGGCGCTCGAGCGCGCCGAACTGTGGACCGACAAGAGCGGCGACGAGATCGTCGACGAACTCTACTCTTTCGAGGATCAGGGGGGCCGCCACGTCGCGATGACGCCCGAACTGACGCCGACCGTCGCCCGGATGGTCGTCGCCAAGCAACAGGAGCTGTCGAAGCCGATCAAGTGGGTCTCGACGCGGCCGTTCTGGCGCTACGAGCAGGTTCAGCAGGGCCGCCAGCGCGAATTCTATCAGACCAACGTCGACATCTTCGGCTCGTCCGCGCCCGAAGCCGACGCCGAGATCCTCGCGTGGGCCGCCGACGCCCTCACCGGACTGGGACTCACCGGCGACCACTTCGAGTTTCGGATCTCCCACCGGGACATCCTCGGTGGCGTCCTCGAGAGCTACGACGCCGACGTCGACACCGAGGCGGCGATCCGCGCGGTCGACAAGTCCGGCAAGATTTCGGCCGTCGAGTACCACGACCTCCTGATCGACGCCGGCCTCTCGGCCGATCAGGCCGCCGAGTTCGACGACCTCATCGCGGACGGCGACCTCGAGGCGGTCGACGCGTTCGCCGACACCGAGCGCGTATCGGCGGCCGTCGAGAACCTCCAGAACGTGCTCGCGGCGGCCGAGGACTTCGGCGCGCGCGAGTACTGCACCGTCTCGCTCGAGACGGCCCGGGGACTGGACTACTACACCGGCGTCGTCTTCGAGTGCTTCGACTCCGCCGGCGAGGTCTCCCGATCGATCTTCGGCGGCGGCCGCTACGACGACCTGATCGAGGGCTTCGGCGGCCAGCCGACGCCCGCGGTCGGTGTTGCGCCGGGCCACGCGACGCTGCCGCTCCTGTTACAGCGCGCGGGCGTCTGGCCCGAGGAGGAAGTTACGACGGACTACTACGTCCTGCAGGTCGGCGATACTCGCACGGAGGCGGCGCGAATCTCCCGCGAGCTGCGCGATCGCGGTCACGTCACCGAGACCGACGTCGCCGGTCGTTCGTTCGGGGCACAGCTCGATTACGCCGACTCGATCAACGCCGAAACCGTCGTCATCGTCGGCGAGCAGGACCTCGCGAACGACGAGGTGACGATCAAGGACATGGGATCGGGCGATCAGACGCAGGTTCCGGTCGACGAGTTCCCGGGCGACCTCGAGCGACCGACGTTCGCGGACCTCGACTGAGTCACTCGCGACGCGGGTTCGAATCCCGTTCCGACACCGACGCTGACGGCTGTTCCGACTCGGTTTCCGTCGTTCGCTCGTCAGCGTGATTCTCGAGGCGCTCGTCGGTATCACACCGCTCGACGGGCGAGTGACCGGTCTCGACGAAGTGATCGATCATCGCGCGGCTGAGCTCGCCCGGCTCACCCCCGTCGACTCGGTGCTGCCACTCACATTCACCACAGTACGCACTAGGCACGCGTGGACCGTCGAACGGGGAGCTATTGAACGGTCGGGTTCACACGTCGATCTTACCTCTATCCGGGCACTGGCGGCGCTCCGGGGCGCAAGTCTCACTATTAACTACGGCGGCGACGTACCTCGCCCGATGTCCGACGCTGACGCCGACACCCGCCCGAACGTCCTGCTCGTGCTCACCGACCAGGAGCGGTACGACGCCAGCGCACCCGAGGGGCCCCCGGTCGACACCCCGGCGATCGATCGGCTCTCGAGCGAGGGGATCCGATTCGAGCGGGCGTTTACGCCGATCAGCATCTGCTCGAGCGCTCGCGCGTCGCTCCTGACCGGCCGGTTCCCCCACGGGCACGGGATGCTGAACAACTGCCACGAGCCGGACGCGCTTCAGGCGAACCTGCCCGCGGAGCTGCCGACGTTCTCGGAGGAACTCGTGGCGGCCGGCTACGACCTCACCTATACGGGGAAGTGGCACGCCGGCCGCGACCAGACGCCCGCCGATTTCGGTTTCTCGTATCTCGGGGGCAGCGACAAACACCACGACGACATCGACGACGCGTTCCGCGAGTACCGCGAGGAGCGAGGCGTCCCGGTCGGCGAGGTCGATTTCGAGGAGGAGATTTATACCGGCGACGACCCCCGAAACGCCGACGAGGGGACGTTCGTCGCCGCAAAGACGCCCGTCGACGTCGAGGACACGCGAGCCTACTTTCTCGCCGAACGGACGATCGACGCGATCGAATCGCACGCGGACGGCGACCGGGACGGCCCGTTCTTCCACCGGGCGGATTTCTACGGGCCCCACCACCCCTACGTGGTCCCGGAGCCCTACGCCTCGCTGTACGATCCCGACGAGATCGATCCCCCCGAGAGCTACGCCGAGACTTCCGACGGGAAGCCGCAGGTCCACGAGAACTACCTCGCCTACCGCGGCGTCACCGACTTCGACTGGGAGCTCTGGGCCGAAGCCCTCGCGAAGTACTGGGGATTCATCACGCTGATCGACCACCAGCTCGAGCGGATCCTCAAGACCCTCGAGAACCGGGGACTGGCCGACGACACGGTCGTGATCCACGCGTCGGACCACGGCGATTTCGCCGGGAGCCACCGCCAGTTCAACAAGGGGCCGCTGATGTACGACGACACCTACCGGATCCCGCTGCAGGTGCGCTGGCCCGGCGTCGTCGAGTCGGGGTCGGTCTGCGAGGCCCCCGTGCATCTGCACGATCTGGCGGCGACGTTCCTCGAGATGGGCGGCGTCGACGTCCCCGAGAGTTTCGACGCCCGGAGTCTGGTGCCGTTGCTCGAGGCCGGCGGCGACGCCGTGGACAACACCGTCGACGGGGATGCAGTCTCCGAGGCGTGGTCCGACTCCACCTTCGCCCAGTACCACGGCGACGAGTTCGGCCTCTACAGCCAGCGGATGGTCCGCACGGGCCGGTACAAGTACGTCTACAACGGCCCCGATATCGACGAACTGTACGACCTCGAGGCGGATCCGGCGGAACTGCAGAACCTGATCGACCACCCCGAATACGAGGCTGTCCGCCGAGAGATGCGAGAACGGCTGGTCGACTGGATGAAGGAGACGGAAGATCCGAACCGCGTCTGGGTGACTGACGTGCTCGAGAACGCGTCCTAGACCACACTCGATGACGACTCTGCGGTGGCGCGCGCTGTCGAGCGATGAACGAAGTGAATCGCGAGATAACACTGCGCGAGGGATGAGTGAGCGACCGCAGGGAGCGAACGAATCGGCTGGGGAGGGTGTGGAGATTCCGTGTTGCCGCGCGAGCAGGACGCTCGTCCCCGGGATGGCAGATCAAACGAACTCGGACCACCCGTTTCCGCAGCTCATCACGGAACGGAAGCGTACGTTTACGGTTCCGAAGCCGATAGCTTCCACTATGATCGCCGACAGCGACGAAAGGGGGGACGTTAGATGACGGGAACGCGGAAAGACTCGAGCGAGTCACCGGCCGAACTCCGCGAGGAAGCCGCCGAGTGCGACGAGATCGCCGACGCCCTCGAGGACCTGCTCGCGGAGCTGCGCGACGAGGAGATCAAGGACTCGCGACTCGAGGGACTGTTCGACGAGGTCAGCTCGAGCGATCCGAACATCTGGAACATCGTGAGCGCGTTCATCGACGTCGAGGACGGCGAGGCGGTCGTCGCGGACGAATCGAAGCTGGCACAGGGAAGCTGGGCCCCCGAGATCGTCGAGGGTTGTGACACGATGATCACCCTCGATATCGAGTACGGGATGATGCCCGAGGAGTTCAAATACGCCGCCGGAAAGAAACTGAGCCGGCGGATCGAGGAGTTCCGCGAGCGGGCTGCCGAGGCGCGGGAGCGGGCCGACGACCTCGAGGACGACGCGGACGATTGAGAACCGCTCGACGATCAGCCAGCGACTACCTGTTCCCGTTCGAACCTTTCGGTAGTCTCCCCGTTTTCCGCCGTCTCGCTTTCACCCTCGCCGTTCGTCCGCCAGCGCCACGATCCCATCTCGAGCGGTTCCAGCGAGACGATCACGTACGACCGATCGGGCCACGTCGCCCGCGCGGCGTCGGTCGCGCTCGGTCGGGGCGGTCCCTGGGGATGGGAGTGATAGAAGCCGACGATCTCCTCGCCGCGGTCCTCGAGGCGCTCGAAGATCGCCAGCTGTTCTTCGGGATCGATCTCGTACCGCGTCTGCGGCGTTTCCGCGACGTTTTCGGCCGGATACTGCGACCGCACGCGACTCCGTCCGTCGGGCTCGTACTCGCCGCCGAGGACCCCACAGATCTCCTCGGGCACCCCCTTCCGAGCGCGCTCGAGAACCGCTTCGCGGACGGCGGTCGGGAGGACGATCACGGGCTCGAGTCGATTTCGGCTCGCGACTCGGGATCGGCGGGTTCGTCCCCTGGCTCGGCCCCCTCGATCCCTTCGAGGTCCCCGAACGGCACTGCAACGTCCGCAGCCGGCCCGTCGAACAGCTCCGGCCGGACGATCGGCGCGAGCGCCTCGAGGGTGTCCACCAATCGCGGTCCGGGGCGATTGAGGTAGTGGTCGCCGTCCATCGCCCAGACGCGGCCCTCCCGAACCGCCGTCAGCGCTCCCCAGCCCTCTCGTTCGGTGAGGTCCGTTCGGTTCCGCGCGATCTGCTCGAGGTCGAAGCCGCAGGGCGCGACGATCACGACCTCGGGATCGTACGCGCGGATGTCCATCCACTCGCGCGGACTCGAGCGCTCGCCGACGTCGGCCAGCCCGTACTCGCCGCCGGCCCAGTCGACGAGTTCGGCGGTCCAGTGGCCCGCGACCATCGCGGGATCCGTCCAGTCGAAGATCGCCACGCGCGGACGGTCTTCGGCCGCGATACCGTCGGTTCGATTTCGAACGTCCTCGAGTCGCGACTCGAGCTCCCGTCGAACCTCCCGAGCGCGCTCTTCGCGACCGATCGCGCGGCCGATTCGCTCGAGGTCGTCGAGCACGTCGCCGACGCTGTGGGGATCGGTCGGAACGATTTCGGGGTCGGCCGAGATCCGATCGACGGCGTCCTCGATGACCGCCACGTCGACCGCGCAGACGTCGCACATCCCCTGCGTGACGATCACGTCCGGCTCGAGGTCGTCGAGCGTTTCGACGTCGACGTCGTAGACGCCGCCCTCGGTGTCGGCGGTCTCGAGGACCTGCCGATCGATCTCGCCGCTCGAGGCCGACTCGTCCGCGTCGATCCGCGACCGGGTGATCGCCGGGGCGGACGCCGCGTTCGGCGGGTAGTCGCACTCGTGGGAGACGCCGACCGGTTCGCAGCCGAGGGCGGCCACCATCTCGGTCGCTGAGGGGAGCGTCGTGACAATTCGCATGGCTGCTCGTAGGGCGCGGGTGACCAAAAACGGCGGCCTCGAGAAACGAAGCGCGAATGCAACGGCGTACTCGATGGGAGTGAGTAGAACAATGTCCTTCTCTCGCGACAACAGGGAGCCGCCACTCCCTCCCCAGCCGATTTCTGCTCACGGGCGCTGCGAGGCGGTGAAACCGCCTCGACGGTCGCGGCGCGTCGCGCCGCGCTCCGCCCGTTCGCATGGTTCGCGGAACCTCCGGTTCCGCGCTAACGCTCGGTCATTCTTCCCTCGCTCATCCACCGTCAGAGCAAGCTCTGACAAGCCTTCGCTCACGGAGTTCGCGAAGACCTCGCACGATGTCATCGGCCGTCCTCATTGACACTCGGACGGCCGACAGCGTGCGCCACTGCACGGTGGAATGTATGTCAAGTGACGCGCAGGTTGTCTCTCCCGGCTGATCGATAGCTCTCGATAAGACGAAAATTGTTGTCGAAGGGGAGCTTCTGCTATCGCTGCGCCGACAAGACATCTGCGAGCACTCGCTCGAGTTCGCGAACCCCTTCCTTCTCCGTCCGATCGGGATTCGCGAGGACGCGAACCGGCTGCTCGCCGAGGGGGACGAAGCCGAGATCGAGTCGGTCGGCGGTCTCGCGCAGACCGAGCCCGGCGTCGGCGTCGCCCGCGATGACTTTGCGGGCGGGACTCTCGTGAGCGCGTACTCCGAGATCGAAGCCGTCGATCGCGTCGACGATCTCGTGACGGTCCACTCCCCGTTCCTCGGCGAGGTCGGCGACCGTCGAACCGAGGCTCGAGCGCAGCCCGGAGTCCGTCGTCCGATTGACGAAGCGCAGATCTCGATCGACCAGGTCCTCGAGCCCCTCGATTTCGTCCGGGTTACCGGTGCGCACGATCAGCCCCCACTCGCGCTCCCAGCGGCCCAGTTCGGTCGATTCGATGTCGTACTCGAGCGGCCCCGCGGCCACGGCCACGTCGGGGACGCCCTCGCGGAGCTGCCGGAGACCCGGCCGGGTTCCGACGGAGAGATAGCGCGGATTCTCGAGGCCGTCGAGCAGCCGAGCGACCGTCGGATCGCCCTCGCCGACGCCGAACAGCGTCGGCGGTCGGACCTCCGGCGAGAACAGCGTGACCGTGACGGGTTCGCCCGCCTCGAGGTAGTCGGTCTCGGGGCCGACCTCCACGACGCCGTCGGCGTCCGCGAGACTGGTCGTCGCGCCGCTGCCCTTGTCGACGGGGTAGACGAGCGTCTCGCCTGCACCGTCCGTAACCAAACCGACGGGCATGAGCCGGTGTCGCCCCTCCTCGTACCGTTCCTGCCGTGCCAGTCGGCCGGAGACCGTTGCGGATGCGGGCTCCGGCACGCCGGCAGCCTGACGGATCGCCGGTGCGACGAACGTTCGAAAGACCATCATCGCGGAGACGGGATAGCCCGGTAGACCCACGTATGCGGAGTCATCCAACCGGCCGATCAGCATCGGCTTCCCCGGCTTGATGCTCACGCCGTGGAGCAGCAATTCGCCCTGCTCCTCGATAACGCGGTAGATGACGTCGACCGCGCTCGCGCTGGTCGATCCCGACGAGAGCACGAGGTCGCACTCGTCGGCCGCAGTCCGCAGGATCTCCTCCATCTCGTCCTGTTCGTCGCCGGCGTGGGGGTAGAGAACCGCCTCACCGCCCGCGTCTTCGACCCCCGCGGCGATCGTATAGCTGTTGACGTCGTAGATCTCCCCGCGCTCGCTGTGCAGTTCCTCGCCCGGCCGGACGAGTTCGTCGCCGGTCGAAACGATGCCGACGCGCGGCTTCGCTCGAACCGGCACCTCGTCGATGCCCAGCGCCGACAGCAAGCCGATGTCTCGAGGCGTGATCGCGGTCCCGGGACCGAGCGCGCGTTCACCCGCGGCGATATCCGCGCCCGCGAACATGACGTTATCGCCGGGCGCGACCGAGGTACGGATCAGCACGTTAGCGCCGCCCGATTCCGCGCTCGCGGTGGCACCGCTCGCTCGTTTCGTCGAGCGTGGCTCGACGCGGTCCGTCCGCTCCACCGGAACCATCGCGTCGGCCCCGTCGGGCATCACCGCGCCGGTCGAAATTTCGACGGCCTGCCCCTCCTCAAGTACTACGTCGGGTTCCGCACCGGCGTGGACCTCGCCGACGAGCTCGAGGCGAGCGGGATCGGCCTCGTCCGCGCCGAAGGTGTCCCGCGCCCGAAGGGCGTAGCCGTCGAGGCTCGCCCGGTCGAACCCCGGTACGTCGAGTTCGGCGTCGAGTCGTGCGACGAGCACCCGACCGCGCGCCTCCTCGAGCGGGACGCGCTCGATGCCGCCCTCGAGCGAGAGCGAGTCGATCGCCTCGCGGGCCTCGTCGGGGGAGGCGAGATCGCGAAACTCCTTGCGGTTCATAGCGGCTCTTCGGGTGCGGAGGGTAAAAACGTCGGTCGAACGAGCCCGCGATCCCACCGGGCGATGAGTTCGCCAGTTCGGTGGTCCCAACGGCGCGATGAGTACACCGGTTCGACGATCCCGTCGGATCGGTGACCACTCCGACACCAGCGGCTTCCATCACGTCGTTCGGTACCCGGTACTCACTACCGAACGATCGTGACGAAATAACCGATACGAGGCAATTGACACTCCCTAACAGGCCGATCTTTAATTATAAATGTCGGAATATGAAGCGTTTTAGCGCCGGATCACTGACCGTTGCCCGTGTCTTTCCGATGGAGTTCCGTCCCGAACCCCTTCCGGTGGTTCCTGCTGGCGGTCGGCTACCTGCTCGCACGGCTCGGGGTCATCGATCCCCGGCGCGTCGAGCGGACGACCGACCTCGCCTGGCCGCGGATCGTCACGGGGATCGCCCGGATGTCGAAGTCCGCGGCGGACATCGCGATGGTCGGGATCGCCCTCGGCCCGGCGGCGATCGCCGGCGTCGGGCTCGCGACTCCCTATTGGGGAATCGCGTTCGCGATCGGCGGCGGGATCGCCGGCGCGACGATCGGCCTGGTCTCCCAGCGCTACAGCGGCGGGACGGCGACGGGCGTCACGCTGGCGGTCACGACGAGCGGCGTCATCGTCGTCGCACTGCTGCTTCCGCTCGCCGCGCTCTACGGAACGGTTCCCGAGCGATTGATCGCGCTCGTCGGTAACGACCCCGCGTCGATCGCCTACGGCGCGGACTACCTCCGGGTCGTCGCGATCGGGATCCCGTTTGCGGGGCTGAACCTCATCGGCAGTCGAGCGCTCGTCGGTGCCGACGACGCCTGGACGCCCATGGTGCTCCGGGCGGGCGGTGCGGTGGTCAACGTGAGCATCAACGCGGTGTTGATCTTCGGCCTCGAGCTGGGCGTCGTCGGCGCGGCCGTCGGAACCGTCGTCGCGAACGTGCTCGTCCTGGCCGCGTTCGTCACCGGGTTCACCGTCGGCCGGCTCCCGCTGATCGGCGAGTTCCCCGTCACCATCGACGTGGCGTGGCCGCGTCCGACGATCGGCGAACTCCGGACCGTCCTCGGTATCGGAACGCCGCTCGTCTTCACGAACATCGCCCGTCGAGCGGCGCAGTTTCCGATGCTCGCGATCGTCGCCCTCTTCGGACCGAACGTACTCGCCGCCTACGTCGTCGCTCGCCGCGTCCGGGATCTGATGGACACGCCCGGCTGGGGCTTCTCGCTCGCCTCGAGCAGTCTCGTCGGACAGGAACTGGGCACCGGCGACGAACGGGACGCCGACACGTACGGCCGCGAGGTCCTCTGGTTCGGGACCGGCGTTTACGTCGTCAGCGCGACGATCGTCTTCGTTTTCGCCGAACAGGTCAGTCGCGTCTTCGTCGCCGACCCGTCGATCCTGCCGCTCGTGACCGCGTTCATCGGCGTCGCCTGCGTCAGCGTCGTCTTCCGCGGCGTAAGCGGCGGCGCGACCGGGCCGCTCCGCGCCAGCGGCGACACCCGTTGGCCGTTCTACGGGCAGGTGCTCGGTCTCTACGGCGCTGCACTCCCCGTCGCATTCTTCGGTGCGGTCTCGGTTCCGCTTCCGTTCCTCGAGGCCGTCACGCCGCTGGGGATCGGCGCGCTCTACGCGGCACTGATCCTCGAGACGTTCGTTCCCGCCCTCGTCACGTATTACCGGTTTTCGACCGGCCACTGGAAGGCCATCAGTCGATCGTATCGCCCCGGGTCGTCGCCCGGGGATTAGCCCCCGAGACGGATGCGGTCATGTTCGCATCGCCCGGAACCTCAGTACAGCCCCCGCTGGCGCGCTCGGATCGCGAGGGGAACGGTTACAACCCCGCCGCTGGATGATTGTGGTATGTCACGACTTGGCCAATCGGATCGCGAGCGCATCGCAGCCCTCTTCGAACGCCACCTCGAGGCCGGGCTCCACCACGGGGCGCAGCTAGCGGTCTACGTCGACGGCGAGCCGGTGATCGACCTCGCGGGCGGCGTCGAAGCGCCGGACGGCCCGGAAGAGACCCGCGAGACGCGCCACGTCCTCTTCTCGAGTACGAAACCCTACGCGGCCGTCACGTTGCACTCCCTCGTCGAGGAGGGGGAACTCGCGTACGACGACCGGGTGGTCGATCACTGGCCCGAGTTCGCCGACGAGGGATCCGAGAAGGCCGACATAACCGTGCGACAGGTGCTCAGTCACACGTCGGGACTGAACCGCGGCGAGATCGACGACCGGCCCGACCTCTGGGGCGATTGGAACGCCGTGGTGGAGCAACTCGAGGCGATGGAGCCGAACTTCCCGCCGGGGGAGACGCCGGCCTATCACGCGCTCACCTTCGGCTGGCTCGTCGGGGAACTCGTCCGGCGAGTATCGGACACGCCGATCGAAGCGGCCGCGGCCGAGCGCGTCTTCGACCCGCTCGGCATGGACGACACCGGCATCGGCCTCCGCGAGGACGAAGAGGACGACGTGGCGACGCTCGTCGGGTTCGAGGAGTTCGACCGCTGTCGCGACCCCGGCGAGGGGTTGGGCGATCACACGCAGGTCGCGGCCCCGTTCAATTCGGAGGAGGTCCACCGCGCCGTGATCCCCGCCGCCAACGGCATCGGGACCGCCGGCGACATGGCCCGGTTCTACGCCTGTCTCGCGAACGGCGGCGAACTCGAGGGAACGCAGCTCCTCGAGCCCGAGACCGTCGAGCAAATGGCCACGGTGCAGGCCGAGACGGACGCCGACGGCACGATCGGCCGCGAGGGACGGTTCGCGCTCGGCTTCTGGAAAGGCGGCACCACGGTCGCGCCCTACGGCTCGCTCTCGCCCGAGCACGTCTTCGGTCACGCCGGGCTGGGGAGCAGCGTCGGCTGGGCGGATCCCGAGGAAAACATCGGCTTCTCGTACGTGACGAACGGCGTTCGCGACGGCTCCTACGAACACGTCGCCCGCGTGAACGCGCTCGCGGACGCGGTTCGGCAGGCGCTTCGGTGAGTCGGTCGCGGCCGTCCGACTTTGACGATCTCCTCGAGAATGCCGCCCGAACAGTAATACGTCGCCCATTCGTAGCCCGGCCATGGCGGATCTCGGGACGGCCGCACTGCGATTCATTCAGTTGTACGGCCCGCTCGCACTGCTGATCTTCACGTTCCTCGAGACCTCGATGCTCTTTCCGTTCTTCCCGAGCGAGGTCGTCGTTCCGGCCGCGGCCGCACTGCTGGTCGTCGGCCCCGTCTCCTTCGTCGTCTTCGTCGGGGCGGCGACCATCGGTGGCACGCTCGGCGCGTTCGTCCTGTTTTACGCGTTTCGCGGACCCGGATCACGCGGACTCGGCCGCTTCCGGGAGCGGATCGACGTCTCCGAGGACGCGACCGAACGCGGCCGCCGGTGGTTCCGCAGCTGGGGAACGTCGTCGGTCTTCTGGGGCCGGTTCCTGCCGGCGCTGCGGTCCGTCGTCACCATCCCGGCGGCGCTCGCCGACATGTCGCCGACCCGGTTCGGCGTCTACACCGCGGCCGGCACCGTCCTGTTCTACGCGGCCGTCGGCGCGGTCGTCTACTACGGCAGACAGCAGTCCCTGTTCGAAGCCGCCGGCTCCCTCGCCGCCGATCGGCCGGTTCTCACTGCAGTGGTCGTTGTCGTCGCCCTCGTGCTGGGACTCCTGGTCGTCAGGGAGTACCGGCGACGAGAACGAGGCACCTGTCGGAACAACTGAAGTCGGTTGTCCACCGATCGCACGAAGTCGGTTATCCACTAATCGCACAGCCACCGTGCGATCGGGTGTGCCCGAGTTCCGGCGGGACTCGCAGTCAACCGTTCGGTTCCCAGTTCTCCACGGCGACCGTCTCGCCCGCCGGAACCCCCTCGCGGTCGTCGTCGACGACCACCCAGCCGTCCGCCAGCGCGACGCTCGAGAGGACACCTGACCCGCTCGCTCGCGTCGGAATCGCCGTGTACTCGGGTTCCTCACGATTCCTCTCACGTTCACCCTCGTCGCGAGCCTCGAGCCGAACCCGCGCGAACGTCCGCGTCCCGGGTTCGCTCGGAATCTTGCGCTCGAGGGTCGCCCGCGTCGTCGGGTGGGGGTCGGGTGTGGTTCCCTCGAGCCAGCGCAGGGCTGGCCGGAGGAACTGGACGGCGTTGACGATGCAGGCGACGGGGTAGCCCGGCAGTGCGAGCACGGGGGTGTCCCGAACGATCCCGAGACAGACGGGGTGACCGGGTTTGAGCCCGACGCCGTGGACGAGCACTTCCCCCAGATCGTCGATCACTTCCGGGAGGAGGTCGCGCTCGCCGACCGAGGAGCCGCCGGTCGTGACGATCACGTCCTTCGTCAGATCCCGCTGGATCGCCACGCGCAACGACTCGGGATCGTCGGTGACCACGTCGCGGTCGGTGGCTCGAGCGCCCCAGCGCTGGGCCAGCCGCGAAACGGTGAGCCCGTTGGTCTCGATCACCTCGCCGGGGTCCGGGTCGCCCGCGACGAGTTCCTCGCCCGTCGGCACGACGCCGACTGTGGGCTGCTGGGCCACCGCGACGCGGCCGTAGCCCGCCGACCGAAGGAGTCCCAGATCGGACGGCCGGAGCCGGTGGCCGGCGTCGTACAGGTGCTGGCCCTCCTCGACGTCCTCCCCCACGGGCGCGACGTTTTCCCCCTCCGCGAGCGCGTCTTCGACCTCGAGCTCGCCGGCCGACTCGAGTTCTGTCACCCGCTCGATCATGACGACCGCGTCGGCTCCCTCGGGGAGCGCGCTGCCGGTGTGGACCCGCGCGGCCGTTCCGGGCTCGATCCGGTCGGCGGTGGCGTGCTCGCCGTCCCCGTCGTTCCCGCCCGCGGGCTCGGCGATCCGCAGCACTTCCGGCGACCGGTCGCTGGCCCCGAACGTGTCCGCGGCGCGAACCGCGTAGCCGTCCATCGCCGCCCGCCGGTAGTGTGGCACGTCTCGAGCCGAAGAGACGGGCGCGGCGAGGACGCGGCCGTCCGCGCGGTCGACGTCGACGGTCTCGGTCCCGCAGGGCGCGCCCGAATCGCCGTCCCCGCTCCCCTCGAGCGCCTCCTGCAGAATCCGACACGCCTCGTCGACCGGCGTCCGCACCTTGAACCCGGCCTCCGTGCGCTCGCGGTCGGCACCTTCCATACGGTGACTCGAGTCGCCGGAGGCCAAAAGCGTGGGGGAACCCGCGGCTCGACCATGCAAATCGAGGGGGCAGCCTGCGGTGGCGCGCGCTGTATCGCGGTGAGCGGACAGCGAACCGCGGTTCGAACTCGTGCGAGGGATGAGCGAACGCAGTGAGCGAATCGGCTGGGGAGGGCGTGGCTCCTCCGTGTTGCCACGATAGCAGCACACTCTTACGCCCCCTCTCTGGGCGGATCACTCCATACATACGGAATGGACAGACTGATCGTCCGGAAAAGGCAATATTTTGCTATCGTGGCAACAGGAAATTTCCTCATCCTCCCCAGCCGATTCACTCGCTCCATTCGTCGCTCGCTCATTCCTCCCACAATATCATCGGCCGCCTTCGCTAGCGCTCAGACGGCCTGCTCACGGATCGCTTTGCTCTCCGTTTGCTTTCGAGGCACTCCCGACGGGTGCCTCGCAGACAGCGCACGCCACTGCATGTCGGGTGGTGAAGATCGCCACCGCACGTCGGTTGGTCAGGTCGGAGTGACACGGAACGCGTCCGCTCCGTATACAACTCGTCAGTGAAACCGTCATAGATCGTTCGCAGGGTGTCACCGTCTCGCCGCGACCGCGGGGTTTTTCGTATCGGCGTTCGAACCTGTATCCATGTCTGCGCTCCGCGACGCGTTGCGGGATCTCTCCGAGGACGTCTTCTTCGATCTGCTCGAGAGCGAGGACGCCTACCTGCTCGTGCTCGACGTGCCCGGAGTGTCCGCCGAGTCGCTCGACCTCGCGATCGAGGACGGTCGGATCGCCATCGACGCCCACCGAACAAAGGAGCCGACCGACGACTACCAGTACGTCGAGGAGAACCGCTCGCTCTTCCTCGACGTCGACCTACCCCTGCCGGACGACGCCTCCGACGCCAACGCGACGGCGACGGTCGATCGGGGCGTCCTCGAGTTGACCCTCCCGAAACGGGGGACGAGCGGCGAGACGACGATCGACATCGTCGACGAGGACGCCTAACGCGGGGTGACCGAGGCTGGCCTCCCTCCGCGCGTACAAGCGATTCGTCATCGTCGCCCGGCAGTTCCTCCCGCTGTTGCTCGCCTACGCCCGCGACCGACGGCGCTTTCTCCTGTTCGGTCGCCCGCGGCAGGTCGACCCCGAGACGCACCGCCACCGGGCCGAGGTGCTGCTCGAGTCGCTGTTGACTCTCGGGCCGACGTTCATCAAACTCGGCCAGTTACTGTCGACCCGCCCCGACGTGCTCCCACCGGCGTACATCGACACCCTCGCGTCCCTCCAGGACGACGTACCGCCGGCTCCCTGGCCGGACGCGAAACGGGTGCTCGAGGCGGAACTCGGACCCGTCGACGAGCGCTTCGCAGAGTTCGATACCGAGCCGATCAGCG
The DNA here is from genome assembly GCF_020405225.1 of Natrinema sp. DC36. NCBI lineage: Archaea > Methanobacteriati > Methanobacteriota > Halobacteria > Halobacteriales > Natrialbaceae > Natrinema > Natrinema sp. DC36. The sequence goes on along the minus strand of NZ_CP084472.1, from coordinate 2,820,569 downwards.
GTGCGAGCCTCGGACAGGTCTACCGAGCACGTCTCGACCCCGAGACCGAGCGGCGGCGGGCCGAGAGCGAACGGGGCGAGGGAAGAACGTCCGAGACGAACGCCGACGTCGGACGTGACGTCGCCGTAAAGGTTCGCCGCCCGGAGATCGAGGACCTCGTTCGGGCCGATCTGCGGGTCATCAAGTGGTCGCTGCCGCTCCTGTTGTACTTCGTCGACGACGCCCGATCGTTCTCGCTCGAGAACCTGGCCGAGGAGTTCTCGAAGACGATCCGCGAGGAGATGGACTACGAGCGCGAAGCCGAGATGCTCGCCGAGATCCGGTCGAATTTCGCGGACGACGATCGGTTTCTCATTCCCGACGTGCTCGAGAGCCACTCCGGCCCGCGCGTGCTCACGATGGAGTACATCGAGGGGACGAAGATCAACGACCTCGCGGAACTCGATCGCAAGGGGATCGACCGAACCGAGGTCGCGGAGAACCTCGAGCGAGCGTACCTGCAGATGATCATGGACGACGGGGTCTTCCACGCCGATCCGCACCCGGGCAACCTCGCGGTGACCGACGACGGCCGGATCGTCTTCTACGACTTCGGGATGTCGGGGCGGGTCGATCCGTTCGTCCAGGAGAAGATCACCGAGTTCTACATCGCCGTCGCCAACCAGGACATCGACGCGATCCTCGACGCGCTGATCGAAATCGGGACGCTCAGCCCGGACGCCGATCGGGGCGTGATGGCCGAGGTGATGGAGATCGCGATTCAGGACGCCCGCGGGGAAGATGTCGAGCAGTATCGCGTCAATCAGATCGTCGGTCAGATCGAGGACTCGATCTACGTCTTCCCCTTTCGGCTGCCGAAGAACCTCGCGCTCGTCCTCCGGGTCGCGACCGTCGTCGAGGGGGTCTGCGTCACCCTCGACGAGGACTTCGACTTCATTTCGACCGCGACCGACTATCTGACCGAGCAGGGGTACCGCGAGGAGTCCATCCGACAGTATCTCGACGAAACGGGCCGGCAACTCCGCCGGTCGGGCGAGTCGCTCACGCGGCTCGCGCCCAAAGCCGAGCGGGCGCTCGATCGGCTCGACCGCGACGACCTCCTCGTCCGCATCGGCGTCGAGGACAAAGAGAACGTCTTCGACAAACTCGCCAAGCGGTTGGTCTACGGCATGTTGCTCACCATGTCGCTGTTCTCGATGGGCGTCCTCTACGCCCTCGAGGCACCCCGCGGATCGATCGTCGCTGCAGTCTTCTCGGTACTCGTCGCGATCCAGCTCTACCGGTCGTTTCGCTCGCCGAAATCGATCGGCACCCGGCCGCAGTTCACGCGACAGAACCTGCGCCAGCGTCGCGGCAAGGAGTAACCGCAGCGTTCATCGCCGATTGATTGTCCGCTCGAGCGGAGTATCCGTCCCATAACAATAGCTTCCCGTCCGGTCTGGGACGATAATGGCGACAGTACTGCTCGCGAATCCGAACGCCGAGGTCGTTCGCTCGGGCGGGCGACGTTGGATCCTCTGTGGAACGCATCGGCGTGAGCTTCGGTCGGTGATCGAAAACGGAGCCGACTTTCGGGACGTCAAAGCGCACCACGATTCCCTCCCCGGTGAAGGTACCTTCATCGTCCTCTCGGCGCGTGCGGACGAGCCGACGATTCGGGCCCACCGCGGGATCACGTCCGCCTACGAAGTGTTCTACTGCCTCGATTCGGGCGGCGAGCCCGTCTTGACCGACCTGTTCCGGAACGCGCTCGCCCGTCTCGAGCCCGCCGATCGGCGGGTCCCGTCCCGCGCGAAGGCCGATCACCTGCTCTATCGGACGACGCCGATCGACTCCTACGTCGAACGGATCGACCGGCTCGGTCACGGCGAGACGCTCACCTGGTCTCCGGGGGAGACGACGCCGCGAACGGAACTGACGGAGACGCTCGAGCCCGAGTCCGGGCTCACGCCTGCGAACGCACACGAGCGACTGGACGAGGTGCTGTTGGCGGTCTGTGCTCCCATCGCCGACGAGGCGTCGCTCATGCTCTCCGGCGGCGTCGATTCGACCGTTCTCGAGCCCTACCTGACGGACCCGACCGAGAGCGTCACCGGCTCGTTCGACACGCCCGAACTGGAGTTCGAACGGGAGTACGCTGACCGCGCCGCCGACCTCGTCGAGACCGACCGCGAGGTCGTCGAGATGTCCGAATCGTCGTACCTCGAGCGGCTCGAGGCGGCCGTCGACGCGCTGGGGATGCCGCCCCACCAGCTCCAGACGCCGACGTTCGACGGCATCTATCGCGAATACGACGGCAGCGACACGCTCGTCAGCGGACAGGTCGCGGACGCCGTCTTCGGACTGAGCGGCCAGCTCGAAGTCGCCCGCACGGTGTGGCGGACCCGCCACCTCCGGTACGCGCCGCCCGTGGTGGAGAAGCTTCGCCGGCACCGCTCCGAACTCGAGAAACTCACCCGCCATCCGTCGGATCCCGACGGACAGGCGCTGCGCTTCGCGCTGTACACGGACCGTCAGTCGGCCGTCGACGCGATCGGTCGCCGTGAATTCGAGCGCCGACAGCGGCAGCGCTACGAGTACGCGATGGATCGCGTTCCCGACGCGACCGGCGACGACTACGCCCGTCACGTCCACGTCGGCCAGTGGGTCGACTTCTTCTGCGAGGACGCCGTCACCGTCTGGCGACAGGCGGGCCTCGCGCGGGGCCGCGAGATGTACACGCCGTTCGCGGGGAAGGCGATCGCCGAACTCGCCCTCGGCCTCGAGTCGCCGGAGCGGTACGTCCACGACGGCGAGCCCAAACACGTCCCGAAGAACCTGCTCGGCGAGTGGTATCCCGACTACGACCGGAGCAAGCCGAAGGGGAACGGGAACTTCCCGGCCGACCGATTCCTTTCGTCCGGCCCGCTCGAGTCGGTCTTCGACCGCTACGACGTGCCCGAGTTCGCGCCGGATATCCGGGGCGAGATCGTCGACCACTCCCCCGGCCTCGCGTGGAACCTGGCCGGCTACGCCGTCTGGCGCGACCGCGTCCTGCGATCGGACGACCTCGAGCCCGCGCCGCACAGCCGGATCGTATCGGTCTCCGAACGCCCGGCCGCGCCGCGGTCCGATATCGAGTCGGTGTGAGCGGTCGACCGGCGTGACGCTGCACGTCACGGCCCTCGAGCCGCCATAGCTGCGAAGCAACCGATCCATCGCACTCGCGACGCTGCCGTAGCGGCCAACCTTCTTTCCGTAGCGAGTCGAACGACCCGTATGGACTACGATCGGATCGCCGACCTGCCGCTGACGATCGAGTCGGTCGCGACCGAGCGTCTCGAGCGCGAGACCTCGAGCGAGTTCACTCGCGTGACGACCGTCTTCTCGCTCTCGGGCCCGGATCCGGGCGACGGTGGCACGATCACGGGTCGCGGCGAGGACGTCACCTACGAAACCGAAGACCACGACCGGCTGGCGGAGACGGGGCTTCCGGACCTCACCGGCGACTACACCGTCGGGTCGTTCTCCGAGCGGCTCGCGGACCTCGAGCTCTTTCCGGGCGGCGAACCCGATCGCGACGTCTTTCGGAACTACCGGCGGTGGGGCCTCGAGAGCGCCGCGCTGGACCTCGCGCTCCGGCGCGCGGAGACGGATCTCGGGAGCGTGCTGGATCGCAGCGCCGATCCCGTCCGGTTCGTCGCCAGCACTCGCCTCGGCGAACCGCCGACCACCGACCGGCTCGAGGCGCTTCGCGAGCGGGTCCCCGACCTCGAGTTCAAGCTCGACCCGACCCCGGCGTGGGGCGCCGATCTCGTCGCGGCCATCGACGAAACGGTCGGCACCGATTCGGTGCGCATCCTCGACCTGAAGGGCCAGTACGAGGGCACCGACGTGGACGTACCGGCTGATCCCGAACTGTACGAACTCGTCCTCGAGGCGTTCCCGAACGCCGTCATCGAGGATCCCAACCTGACCGACGAGACGCGACCGCTGTTCGAGGATCCTGCCGTTCGCTCCCGCGTCTCCTGGGACGCGCCGATTCACGGCCTCGCGGATATCGAGGCGCTCCCGTGGGAGCCCAGTTGGTTGAACATCAAACCCTCCCGTTTCGGTTCGCTCGAGTCGCTGCTCGAGACGATTTCCTACTGCGAGGACCGCGATATCCGGCTGTACGGCGGCGGCCAGTTCGAACTCGGCGTCGGCCGCGAGCAGATTCAGACGGTGGCGTCGCTTTGCTATCCCGACGGGCCGAACGACGTCGCCCCGCGAGCGTACAACGTGCCCGAAATCGGGGCCGAGTTGCCCCGAAGCCCGCTCGAGCCACCCACCGATCCCATCGGATTCGAGTAGGAATCGATCCGTGTCGGTGAACTGCAGCGACTGAGGGAGCCCGTCAGCCACGCGGAGGATTCGGAGGGATCGACTTCGAGATCGTGTCAACTGCTGCCGTAATCGGGCAGTAGAACTTTCCTCGTACGTGTCAATCGAAGAAGTCCGGGTTGGACTGGATGGATGTGAGCTCCGCGGTCCAGCCTGGATGTGAGTTTTTTTTACCCGGACATCCTTCCGGTTGGGATCACTCCTATGAAAACATATGGATTTTCGCCCGCCTGCGGCGAGTTCACGTGACCGTGGCTCGAGCACGACGATCGCCTGGCACTGCCGACCGATCGAGACGAAGCGACCGATTCGGTGAGCCGACGGCCGGTCCAGCCGACCCAGCGCTGTCCTCCCGTCTGGCGTCCCTCCTCGTGCGATTCTCCGAACGGATCGCGGCGAATTGTGGCACCGACTGACATTCGGCAGTACAGTACACCGAACGCGCCCCAGCGGGGCATTCCAAACGGTTTATGGCCGTCGGTTGATTACGCCGGGACATGGCGAAACAGCAGACCGAAGTTCGCGAACTCCAGGAAGGGAGCTACGTCATGATCGACGACGCGCCGTGTAAGATCAATGCCTACTCGACGGCGAAGCCGGGCAAACACGGCAGCGCCAAGGCTCGCGTCGAGGCCGAGGGCGTCTTCGACGGGAAGAAACGATCGCTCTCCCAGCCGGTCGACGCGAAGATCTGGGTGCCGATCATCGAGCGCAAGCAGGGACAGGTCGTCTCCGTCGACGGCAACGACATGCAGGTCATGGACCTCGAGACCTACGAGACCATCACGATGCGCATCCCCGAGGACAAAGACGTCTCTCCCGACGAGGACATCGAGTACCTCGAGATGGAAGACAACCGAAAGATCGTCTGATGTTCCCCGGGGCGACCGACGAACGCGAGGCGACCGACACGGCGGATCGATCCGATCGTGACGGTGATACCGACGCGCGAGGCCGAACGGCCGACCGTGGCGGCGCGAACTTCGCGGTCGTCGGTGCGCCCCTGGACGCAACGACGACCTTTCAGCCGGGGACCCGATTCGGGCCCCAGCGGATCCGATCTTTTGCGGAACCGTTCGACGATTACGACCACCGGACGGGCCGGCGCTTTTCGAACCTAGGCGTCGTCGACCGGGGCGACGTCCGCGCGTGGAACGACGTCGAAGCGTACCTCGAGTATCTCACGAGCAGCCTGCGGGAGTCCGTCTGGAACGATGCCGTCCCCCTGACGCTGGGGGGCGAACACACCGTCTCGCTCGCCGGTGCCCGCGCGGTGGAACCCGAGGTGTTCGTCTGTCTCGACGCCCACCTCGATCTCTACGACGCCTACGACGGCGAGCCGTTCTCGCACGCCGCCGTGACGCGGCGGATCCTCGAGGACGTCGACTCCGTCGAGGAGGCGATCTTGCTCGGCGTCCGTACCGGCAGCGAATCCGAGTGGGACCGCGCGGCCGCGGACGACGTGACCGTCGTCCCGCCCGCGGACGTCAGTGACTGGTCGCTCGGCGACCGACTCGCGGACCGCGAGGTCTACTTGAGCGTCGATATCGACGCCGCCGATCCCGGCTACGCGCCGGGGACCGGGACGATGGAGCCGTTCGGGCTCGAGCCCCGCGAACTCCGCGAGGTCGTCCGCACCGTCGCCCCCCACGCCGGCGGCTTCGACGTGGTCGAGGTCAACGACCGCGACGACGGCCAGGCGGCCGCGCTTGCCACGAAACTGGTACGGGAGTTCGTCTTCTCGCACGCCGACGGGTGAACCGGACCCCTCGTCCCTCGTCAACCAAGTGCGGTGGCGCGCGCTGGGTCGCGGTGAGCAGAGCGAGACCGAACGGAGTGAGGTCTCGAAATGCGAGCGGGGGAGCGAAGCGACCCGTGAGCCAGCGAACCGCGACACAAACACCGTGCGAGGGATGAGCGAGCGAACGCAGTGAGTGAGCGAATCGGTTGGGGAGGGTGTGGCGACCCCCTGTTGCCACGATAGCAGAACGCTCTGTGCGTCGTTCTCTTTTCGGGAGATGCTCGATACGTGCGAGAGCGCACGCTTTTCCGCCTCGAAACGAATCGCTCGGATATGATCGAGGCGACGCTGTGTTTCCCGCTCCGAGATCGCGATACCGAAACCGATCCCGAGGTGCTCCTCATCGAGAAACGCCGCGGCCTCGGCGAGGGCTGGTACAACGGCCCCGGCGGAAAACTCGAACCCGGCGAAACCCCTCGAGAATGCGCGATCCGCGAAACCCGCGAGGAGGTCGGCCTCGAGGTCACGGACCTCGAGAAGGCGGGCGAACTCACCTTTCTCCTCGACGGCGAGGACCACACCGTCTGTCACGTCTACCGCACGCGCTCGTTCGACGGCCGGCCGACCTCGTCCGAGGAGGCCCACCCGGAGTGGGTTTCCGCCGCGGACGTCCCCTACGATCAGATGTGGGCGGACGATCGGCTGTGGCTCCCCGGCGTGCTCGAGGGGAAAACAGTGGTCGGGGAGTTTCGGTTCGAAGGCGGAACGCCGCTGGACGATGCCGAATTCGTCGGTCACGACCTCGAGTGGGACGTTTCGTTTTAGTCGATGGCCGATACGGTGACTCGAGTACCGAATTACGGTTTCAGTACGACCTTCCCCGAACTTTTCCGATCCTCGATGTACTGATGAGCGTCCGCCGCGTCCTCGAGCGCGAACGACTCGCCGAGGATGATCTCGAGGTCGCCGCTCGCGAGTCCGTCGGTCAACTCGGGGACGGCCGTCATAACCCTGCCCGGATCGTGCACGGAGGCCTGCCCGAGGTGGAACCCTTTGACGGTCTTGTTCTCGAAGAGCAGGCGCTGGTTACTGACTTCAGCGGGGACACCGCTGGCGACGCCGTAGGTGACCATCCGGCCGAAGTGGCTCATCGCGTCGAGGCTGCGATCGAAGACGTCGTCGCCGACGCTCTCGAGGACGAGGTCGACCCCCTCACCGTCGGTTTCTTCCTCGACGACCTCTCGGAAGTCCGTCTCGGTGTAGTTGATCGGGTGGTCGCAGCCGAGGTCCGACGCGAGCTCGAGCTTCTCCGCGGTGCTCGCGGTGCCGAAGACCTCCGCGCCGGCGTTCGACGCTAACTGGACGGCGGCCGTCCCGACCCCGCCCGCGGCGGCCTGAATCAGCACTGACTCGCCGGACTCGAGGCCGCCCCACTCGAAGAGACAGGCGTGGGCGGTGAGGAACTGGACGGGGAAGCCGGCGGCTTCCTCGAAGCTCATCGCCTCGGGGATCGGGAAGAGCGACTGGGCGTGGGCGGTGACGTACTCCGCGTAGCCGCCGGTGTCGATCATGCCGACGACGCGGTCGTCCTCGCTCAGCTCGTCGACGCCCTCGCCGACCGCGTCGACCGTCCCCGCGGCTTCCATCCCGGGGACGTACGGCGGCTCGGGACCGCCCGGGTAGTGACCGCGGCGCTGCATGACGTCCGCGAAGTTGATTCCGGCCGCTTCGATCTCGATCCGAACCTCGCCCGCGTCGGGCTCCGGCGTCTCCGCCTCGACGACCGATAGCTCGCTGCTGTCGCCGTACTCGGTTACCTCGATGGCCTTCATGTCTTCCCCTCCGTGCGACAGCCGCATAAAGCTCCGAGAACCGGATGGAACTAATTCGGAGTTGTGAATTCATCCGTTTCGCATCGGGTGATTCGAGGCCGTCTCCCCGCAGCGTCGCGCTCGTATCGACGGGCATTCTGGCTCACCCGATCCGGATCGCTACGGCTGATCGATAATCTCGTCGGCGAACGTCGACAGCGCCGCCTCGCGGTCGTCGTTCCGGATACCGACGATCGCGTGATCGAGCCCCATCGCCTCGAGTCGGGCGAAATACTCCCGGAACCACTCGACCCCGGCCCGGAATCCGAGGTGCAGGTGCTCCGGGTCGGCCGTCGGATCGTCGGTCAACTCGACCTGGACCGCGATGGCGAACGGCTTCTTCCCCGCGGCCTCGCGCCAGTCCGCGAGGTAGTCCTCGAGCGTCCGCTCGGGGAGATGATAGAACAGCCAACCGTCCCCGTGTTCGGCGATCCACTCCCGGGACTGGCGGGCGTGGCCGGTCGGTAGCAGCGGAATCGTCTCCGCCGTCGGTTTCGGGACGACGTCGAGGTCCCCCTCGAGCGATCCCCACCGCCCCTCGAGTTCCGGGAACTCCTCGCGCCAGAGCGTCCGGAGGGCCTCGACGGACTCGCGGAACAGGTCGCCGCGCTCCTCGCGGTCGACGCCGAAGGCGGGGTACTCGGGGTCGCGGTCGCCGGAGGCGACGCCGAGGACGAGGCGGCCATCTGAAAGCTGGTCGACGGTCGCCGCGGACTTCGCGACGTGGATGGGATGGCGGAGCGTGAGGACGACGCTCGAGGTGCCGAGCGCGACGTCGTCGGTGTGGGCTGCCACGTGCGAGAGCCACGGCCAGGTGTCGAACGTCTGGCCCGCGTCGCCGAACTTCGGCCAGTAAGTGGGGACGTCCCGCGCCCAGAGCCCGTCGAAGCCGACCGTTTCCGCGTGTTTCGCGAGTCGGAGTTCGTCCGCGACGGTCGGTGTCGAGCGGTTCGCTCCCGTGAGCGGGAACCCGGCACCGAAGGTCAGGCCGTCGCTCTCGAACAAGCGTCGGTAGCCAACATTTTCGTGTCCACCGGCAGGCATTCGCTCGTGTTATCGCGTGGAGCCCTATGACGATATCGGACGAAGCCAGCCGTCTTCGACGGCGCTATCAGAGCGATGTCTCGAGGTGTATCGTCACTCAGCAGTGACGCACAGAGCGAGTCGCCACTCGCCGGTTGAACAAAAAGTGAAAATTCGAGTCGCAGATCGGCGGCCGAGTCGTCGTCTCCGATCAGTCGTCGGCGGGCGTCGCGCCGCTGCCGCCCTGGGCCTGGTCTTTCGTCCAGGCGAGCTTGCCGCCGGCGGCGAGGATTGCGCGCTCGCGTTCGGAGGCGTCGAGCGTTGCGGTGTACTCGTCGTCGCCGACGCGGACCGTGAACTCTTCCTGTCCGCTGGTGACGGCCTCGTAGACGTCGTCGACGATCTCGATCTGGTCGCCCTGATCGATGTTCTCGTAGGTGTCCTCGTCGATCGTCAGCGGGATGATCCCGAAGTTGAAGAGGTTCGCGCGGTGGATCCGTGCGAAGCTCTGTGCGAGGACGCCCTCGATACCGAGGTACATCGGACAGAGTGCAGCGTGCTCACGCGAGGAGCCCTGTCCGTAGTTCTCGCCGGCGACGAGGAAGCCGCCGTCGGCATCCAGTGCGCGCTGTGCGAAGGTGTCGTCGACGCGGCTGAGGGTAAACTCGCTCAGTTTGGGGACGTTCGACCGGTACATCAGGATGTCCTGCGTCGCGGGAATGATGTGGTCGGTCGTGATGTTGTCCTCCATCTTCAGGAGCGCCTCACCCGAAATGTCAGTGCCGAGCTGGTCCTTCAGCGGGACGTCGCCGATGTTCGGGCCCTTGATGAGCTCGTCGTCGACGGCCTCGTCGGGAGCGATAAGGTCGGTCTTCGACCCATCGTACTCGTCGGGGAGCTCGACGCCGGGGGCCTCGAGGTCGCCGAGTTCGTCGGCGAGGTTGCGCGGATCGACGATTTCGCCTTTGAGCGACGCGGCGGCGGCGACCTCCGGCGAACAGAGGTAGACGTTGTCGTCTTCGATCCCGGAGCGACCCTCGAAGTTGCGGTTGAAGGTTCGCAGCGAGACGGAGTCCGAGGAGGGAACGTGACCGATGCCGATACAGGCACCGCACGTCGCCTCGGAGAAGTTGACGCCGGCGGCCATCATCTCCGCGACCCAGCCCTCGCGGGCGAGCATCTCGGAGGCCTGCTTGGAGCCGGGCGCGACGATCGTCTCGGTCTCCATCGAGGTCTCGCGACCCTCGAGCATCTTGGCGACGGGGAGGATGTCCTCGTAGCCGCCGTTCGTACAGGAGCCGACGATGACCTGCTCGACGGATTCGCCTTCGACTTCGCTGACGGGAACGACCTTGTCCGGCATCGAGGGCTGTGCGATCAGCGGCTCGAGGTCGGAGAGGTCGACGACGATCTCGTCGTCGTAGTCGGCGTCGTCGTCGGGCTGGAGCTCGACGTACTCGTCGCCGCGGTTGACGCGCTGGAGGTAGTCCTCGGTCTGGTGGTCGGTCGGGAAGATCGACGTCGTCGCGCCGAGTTCCGTTCCCATGTTGGTGATGGTCATCCGCTCGGGTGCGGTCAGGGTCTCGACGCCCGGACCGGTGTACTCGAGGATCTTGCCGACGCCGCCCTTGACGCTCAGTCGGCGGAGCAGCTCCAAGATGACGTCCTTCGCGGTGGCCCACTCGGGGAGTTCGCCCTCGAGGCGAACGCTGACGATCTCGGGCATCTCGATGTAGTACGGTGCGCCGCCCATGGCGACGGTGACGTCGATCCCGCCGGAGCCGATGGCGAGTTCGCCGATTCCGCCGGGCGTCGGGGTGTGGCTGTCGGAACCGAGCAGCGTCTTGCCGGGCGCTGCGAAGTTCTCGCGGTGAACGTTGTGGCAGATACCGTTGCCGGGGCGAGAGAAATGTGCCCCGTATTTACCGGCCGCAGAACGCAGGAAACGGTGGTCGTCGGTGTTCTTAAAGTCGAACTGATATGTCTGGTGGTCGCAGTACTGCGCTGCGATCTCGGTCTGGACCTCGTCCAGCCCCATGGCTTCGAACTGGAGCCAGACCATGGTCCCGGTCGTGTCCTGGGTAAGTACCTGGTCGATCTCGATCCCGATCTCCTCGCCGGTCTCGAGTTCGCCCTCGACGAGGTGGTCGTCGAGAATCTTCTCGGTGAGAGTCTGTCCCATAGCACCCAGAACTCGGCTTTCCGTCCTGATAAATCCAGCGTGTTTCTGTGAGCGTTGACCGCCGTATGGGGATCCGAAACGGAGGGTTTCGAGTAAGTATTGCCGATTGAGTCCCGGCTCATCAGTCGAGACGCAGACCCTCGTCGACCACTCACTCCTGGGCGACAGTGTTGTTTCGGTCCAGGGCTTTCGTGTCGATTGGTACCGAGCCGTCGAGCCGCCGCGAACGGATACGCTTTTGCCGTCGCCGCAGCGTTGAGCCAACAACATGTTCCGTTCCGGTGCCTTCGTCGCCGACCACGTCTCGCCGACGACCGACGCGCAGGTCCAGCCCAACGGCGTCGATCTCACCGCCGACGTCGTCTTCGAGCAGCTGGAACCGGGCCGCATCGGCCGGGACGGCAAACAGATCGGCGACCGCGTCGCTCGCCCGCTCGAGGAACTCGAGGAGGCCGATCCCGACACCTACTACCTGCCGACGGGGAGCTACGTCGTCCGCTACGGGGAGCGAATCGCGATCCCGGAGGGCCACGTCGGCTTCGTCTATCCGCGGTCATCGCTCATGCGCAACTCCTGTATGCTCAATACGGCGGTCTGGGACGCCGGCTACGAGGGACGAGGCGAGGGGCTGTTGCAGGTCCACCACGACATCGAACTCGAGCGCGGCGCTCGAATCGCCCAGCTCGTCTTCGCCGAAGCCGACCACGAGGACGTCTACGAGGGGAGCTATCAGGGCGAGAACCTCGAGTAGCCGGTCGCCGAAGCGGCCCAACACGTGCCGGGTGCCGGTTCGCGTACCGTTTTGGCGCTCCCCCGCGTCCACTCGAGTGACACACGATGATGGCGACCACCCACGTGTTTGCCGGGCTCGCGGTCGTCGCGCCGGTCGCGTACGTGGCCCCCGATTTCGCGCTCGCGCTGGCGGTCGGTGCGATCCTCGGCGGGATCGCCCCCGATTTCGACCTCGTCCGTGCGCATCGGCGGACGCTCCACTTTCCCGTCGCGGGACTCGCGGTCGCTGTCCTCGCGGTCGTCCTTGCCGTCGTCTCCCCCTCGACTCTCACGCTCGCGCTCGCCGCGTTCGTCGTCACGGCCTGGCTGCACGCCGCGAGCGATTCGATCGGCGGCGGCCCCGAGATGGACCCGTGGAACGATCGCACGGAGCGTGCGGTCTACGATCACGTTCGCGGCCGATGGATACGCCCGCGGCGGTGGATCCGTTACGACGGTGCCCCCGAAGACGCCGTTCTCGGCGTCGCGCTCGCGATCCCGGCGCTCGTCGTCTTCGACGGCTGGCTCACGGCCGTAATCGCCGGCGGCATCACCGTTTCGCTGGTCTACGCGCTCCTTCGGCGACGACTGGTCGCGTGGACGCCCGACTGGCTCGAGTAGCGGGACGTGATCGAGTAGCGGGACGTAACGGCGAGACTGACTGTCTCTCGGCTGGAAGTCGGAACGCTGATACGGCCGCTCGCCGAGCGGCACCGTATGGTCGACGCGCTCGTCGCCAGAACGACTCACCTGGTCTTTGCTGCCCTCTGGGCCGGCAGCGTCTGCTTCGTCGCCGCCGTCGTCCTGCCACTGGCGCGCGACGGCGCGTTCAATACGACCCACCCGCTCGAGGTCATCTCGGGAAAGCTCACGACCGTCTCCCGGGTGAGCTCTCTCGTTCTGTTTCTCTCGGGAAGTCACCTCGCGGGCACCGTCTACACTGCCGACAGCCTCTTCGGGTCGACCAACGGACGGCTGGTGCTCGCGATGGTCGCGCTCTGGCTGGTCCTGACCGCACTCGTCGAAATCGCGGCGAAGCGCTTCGAGGCCGGGCTTACCGGGAAGAAGATCCGCGAGCCGGCTCGCGAGGCGTTACCGGTGTTCCGAGCGGCCGCCGTCGTTGCCGTCGGACTCCTGGTCGTCGCCGGGCTCCTTTCGGCGAACGTCGGACGGCTTCTGTGACCTGCGGTGCTGACGGACGTTTTTCGACACCGAACCTCTCGGAAACGAACATTCTTGCGAAAGATACTTAGTCGGTTACTGTAAGGTACTCGCTAATGATCAGGGGTAAAGATATGGCCATCTCGCTCCTCGCGGTGGGATCGGCTGCTGTGGCCGGCTACGTCCTCCGTTCCGAGCGATCAGGAACCTGTACGTCGCGATCGAAAGCGGATCTCGGCGCCCGACTCGTCGGCCCAACCGACGTTCCGGACGACGCGACGATCGTCGACGCGTCCGCACGACGACTCGGCGAAATTCCCGGCGCGCGGCGAGCGCTGGACCGAGCCGTTCGTAACGGCGCGCGTGACGAGTGGGAACACATTACGCTCGAGAGCGACGGCGCGTGGTCGGTCGTCGACCGCATCCGTCAGTCGCTGCCCTACTACGACGCCGAAACGGGTGCGTACAACGGTGTCTACGTCCGATACAACGACCGCATCGTCGTTCTGGATGCGATCGGCTGGGCCCACCTCGAGGAACCGATCCAGTAGCCATTTCCGGTATACTGGCACTGTTCCATACCATTCTGCCATAACATTAATCTCGGATAGAAGACGCGGACCATCCAGCACGCGCTCGATCGGGACGGCGACCTCGAGCCGATCGATGTCACCGAAATCGTCGACGACGCCGTCGACGCGTTCGACGCCGCCGACGCAACGCTCTCCGTCTCGACGGCCGACGCCTGCAGCGCGTGGGCCGATCCGGGGCTGCGAGCCGTCGTCGACAACCTCCTCGAGAACGCGCTTCATCACACGGGGCCGGAGCCGACCGTCGAGGTGTCGGTCACCTGCGACGGCGAGGTAGTTCACCTCTCGGTCGCCGACGACGGCCCCGGCATCCCGCCGGCGGAGATCGACGTCGTCACCGGCGAGACCGACATCACGCAGCTGACCCACAGTAGCGGCCTCGGCCTCTGGCTGGTCCGCTGGATGATCGACAGCTACGGCGGCAGCATCTCGTTCGCAGAGTCGGCCATCGGCGGCAGTCGCGTCGAAATCACGCTCGAGGCCGCGCCGGCCGAGCCGTCGGACGCGATGCGACCCGGCAGTCGACCGAGTTCCTGACCCGATTTCGTGGCCAGGCCGGTCCGAGCCGCCACGACGATCGACTGAGCCCGCTGCAGCTATCGAACGGACCTCTCATGGCCGCCACTGAACCGCAATCACTACCACACCGGGCGGCCGACGCCTATCCATGCAACTGGGCCTGATCGGACTCGGACGGATGGGACAGATCGTCGTCGAGCGCACTATCGCAGCGGGCCACGAAGTCGTCGCCTTCGACCTCGACGAGGCGGCCGTCGCGGCGGCGGCCGACGCCGGTGCCGACCCCGCCGACTCGATCGACGACTTCGTCGACCGACTCGCCGACGACAAGCGCATCTGGCTGATGGTTCCCGCCGGGGAGGCCGTCGACGTCACCCTCGAGGAACTCGAGCCCCACCTGGACGGCGACGATATCGTCGTCGACGGCGGCAACTCCAACTTCGAGGACTCCGTCCGCCGCGCCGAGTCCTGTCCCGCGGCGTATCTCGACTGCGGCACGTCCGGCGGCCCCGCCGGTGCCGAACTCGGCTTCTCGCTGATGGTCGGCGGTCCCCAGTGGGCCTACGACGAACTCGAGCCGGTCTTCGACGCCGTCGCGACCGGTCCCGACGGCCACGAACGGATGGGGCCCGCCGGCTCGGGCCACTACGTCAAGATGGTCCACAACGGCGTCGAGTACGCCCTGATGCAGACCTACGGCGAGGGGTTCGAACTGCTCCACGAGGGGCGGTACGATCTGGACCTCGAGAACGTCGCGTCGGTCTGGAACAACGGCGCGGTCATCCGCTCGTGGCTGCTCGAACTCTGTGAGGAGGCGTTCCGCGAGGAGGGAACCGACCTCGGGACGGTCGCCGATCGCATCGAAGGCGGCTCGACCGGCACCTGGACCGTCCAGGAGGGGCTCGAACAGGAGGTCCCCCTGCCGCTGATCTACACCGCGCTGGCCGAACGGTTCGGTTCGCGGGCCGACGACGGCCGGTTCTCGCGGCGCCTCGCGAACCGACTCCGGTACGGCTTCGGCCGGCACGAGGTCCCGAGACGGAACTAATCGTGTGCTGACACCGAACTCCGGAGACACGAATACTCGATTCCGGGCCGGTCGTGACAGCTATTCGACCGACCGCGTCGAACCGTTCTTTTATCCGGAATTGGCGAGGGGAAATATTGAGTCATCTTCTTTGCTCTCCGACCCGGATCGGCGGTTATGAACACATCTCAGTCGCCATCCGCTTCGGGAGAGACGTCTATCAGCATGACCGTCATCGACCTCGTCGCCCAGGCGGACGGCGCCGATCCGCTCGAGACCGAGCCGCTATACCACGCGATCGATCCCGACATCCTCGACTCGCTTCCCGATGCTGACGGTTTTTCACGCCTCGAGTTCTCCTATCAGGGGTATACCGTTTCCGTCACGGACGGTACCGACGGCGTCGAGATCTCGCTCGCGGAAACGGGTGTTTCGGTCGATGAGTCAAGCGGGGACCTCATCGACACCGAATTTTCGACGTAGTCTCGACGCTGACGGGGAAGTCGTGTCGGGAACGGGCAATCATCGTATTTTCGCTGCGGCTTCTGCTTTCTCGAGGGCGCGCCGCTCAGTGGCTGTGATTTTGGTCTCGAGCCGGGGTTTAGGCTCGAACGCAACCGATTGCCGCTCGCTCGAGCGCCCACAGGTGTTGCTACTACTCCGAGCAGTGGTGTCGGTCTCGACGGACGCCTCGGACGCCGATCGAGTCCCTCGTTCGGTCAGTCCCAACGTGATTTGGGGACAGACGTATCATCGGTACCACGGTATACAGAAGTACGGCAGGGCGACGCGCGACATTGAAAGTCACTTAATTTCGCGTGCTGTGTCCCCTGCCAGTATACCACTTCTTACGCGGCCCCAATCCGTACTCGAGAGGCATCTCGAAAGACGTCCGATGCTCGATAGCGCTGCGCGACGGCTCTCGGAGTCACTGCCCCTTAGTGCACACCTGATCGAACGACAGCGATGCGATTCGCGTGATGGCTTCCCGGTGACAGGTTCACCGATCGGACCGTGAGCCGCGCTCGATCGCCGTCGAACTATAGAGCCACTGAAACGAATCACACACTGATCGCGCCGCTATCGTCCGATCTGGCATGCAGTGACTTTCGGTGGCTACTATAGAGCCCGGCGGCTCGCAGTAGCCACTCTTATCAACGTCTTGTCCGATTGAAGTTATATGAACAGGCGGACGGTACTCTACGGGAGCGGTGCAGTATTCATACCGGCACTCGCCGGCTGCTCGAGCGACGAGACCGACGCCGATTCCGACGGTGACGGCGACGATGACGAACCGGAAACGGTCGTCGACGAAACGATCGCCACCGCGTCGAACTACAGCGTCGACGCCGACGCGGGAGACGTGATCTCCGTCGACGTCACCGGATACGAAGGGGGAGCCAGTATCCGTGTCGTCAACGTAGATGGGGCCGTCGAATCGATCTACCGCGAAACCGTCGAGGCCGACGCGTCGTTCGAGGTTGCGATCGAGGACGCAGGCGCGTACGAAATTCGAGCGGATCCACGGGGAGAGACGAAGATTCGGGCTCGGATCATTCGCTCGTAGGCAGCTATCGATACCGCCGGCCGCGGACTGTGTCGACCCCGATCGCCGAGCGAGTACGGCGATGGGATTCCGTACTCGGCCTCGAGAACCCCGGATTTCAGTCGTCTTCGGTCTCGCGCTGGCGCTCACACTCGCGCTCGAGCGCCTCCGGCTCCGGACCGCGATAGGCCGTCGTCAGCGAGCCGCCGGGAGCGGCGATCGAGAGGCCGCTGGAATCGCCGTCGGGTCGATACGGGATCGCCATCGCTGGACCGAACAGCAGGAGGCCGACGCGGCTCGCTTCCGCTCTGATCTCTCGGACGTGGCGTGTCGCTTCGAGACGCGCGTCTCGATCCGCGGTCTCGAGGTCGGCGTGAAACTCGTCCGTTCGGATATCCGCGAGCAACGAGCGCGTGAGTCGATCGAGCGACTCGAGGCGTTCGCGAACGGTGTCGTCGGCCGTCCCGCCGTCGGAACGGAGTTCCGGAGCGGGTCGCTTCGTTTCACTCGGATCACCGCGATCGTGACGGCCTCGAGCGTTCGGTGTCGATACGTCGAATCGGTCGGGGCTTTCAAGGCCCCGTGAATTGTCGTCGGACATGGCTTCCGTAGCACTGATACGGGAGCTACTGCGGATCGGTGTCTGCGCACCGGACCGCTTTTTCGAAGTACCTGGACTGACAGGGCCTCCGTTCGCTTCCGTCCGAGTACCATTTCGTGATCGATCCACTTAGAATATTCGCATATACGAATACTAAAAAATGTAAATGCGTATATGGGGTTGTATGAGATTCTATATGCGAGTGTTCTCGCTTGCATGAGCGGGTTCTATTGCCGAGTAGAACACGGACCTCGGTATGCGGGAACGCGCTGACTGGATGGTTCCGACTGACGACGCTGTTTTGGAGTACACACGGGATGCAGGCGAAGTTCCGCCAGCGGTTATCGGTCGGAATATCGATTCCCATCCGAACTACACCGGACAGCGCTGTCGCATCCTCGCCGATCACGGACTACTCGATCGCGAAAGTGATGGGTATTATTCGCTTACCGAACTGGGTGCTCGGTATCTCGACGAAGATCTCGAGCCGGGCGAATTGGATGACGATTCAGCGTAGGAGAGGACATGCGTCCACGATTAGCCGACTGGATGACGCCGGTTGATCGAGACATCCTCGAGGTACTCCACAATGCTGGCGGGCCTCACGAACTCGTTCTGTCACCCCGAATTATCGCGGAAAACATCGACTGGAGTCGGCAAACCGTCCGAGACCACATAATGGCGCTCCGTGACCGGGGTCTCATCGAGTACTACGACGAAACCGGCGGCATCTACCAACTCTCCGATCGCGGCCGTTCGTATCTCGAGGGGGATCTCGATGCCGCCGATCTCGAGTCCGAGAGCGAATAACAGAAGTGGTGATATAATTTCTTTCCCCGAATGAAAGAAAGAAAGTGAAGCACCCGATTTGGTAAGTACGTATGCGAACGGAACGATCAAGACTTCTTTTTGAAATGTGCGATTCCGTTTTTATATATAAGCACATATGATATAATTGGTACAATTAACTGTAATGGGATAGTATAGAACATTTGTGTGACTGGATCAGGTGGCGAAATGATTGCTGCTATTATGTTCGCAAGCGCAGATAACAGAACCATTACCGCTAAAAACTGGAGGAGTTTTTCCAAGTTCATGTCTTCGTTATATTGTCTATGCAATATATGCCTTCTGTCATAGGCGGGTTCTGTATCAGGATTATGCCTTCGTCTCGTGTTCGCCTCCCTGAACGCTACTTACTTCACCTGTACTGAACGGCAACTACATTTGCGAACTGAGCAATGGAGTCAGAAATCACAGATCGCCGCTTCTTGTTTTGCAACGTCTGAACCCGTCAAAGTACTATCGCGGACCTCCTCCACAATACCCAGATGTGCGAACAAACATTCTCCCTCAGTATCCTTCGCGTGAACCTCAGGGCCGATTGAACCGCCACTCGAGTAGCATTCCTTCCCAGTTGGATGTCGGTTTGCAGTAGCGCAGTCGCTCCCCAGAAGAACGGAGATACCGATCCGGTACGCGAGACTGGCGCGACAACGGTCACGCCGCCATTCGGATCCCCGTCGGGCACCCGGAGCGATGGCACCGACCATCCCTGTCCGTTCGCGTTCCCCCACGTTTGTAGGGCTAGATCACTTCACTCCTAACCAGACGACTATCCGTTTCATCAGTTCGTCCCTGAAAGTCTCTCTCTCTATACACCACTAAGGCCGATCCCGCTATCCCAACTGCCGAATCCCGGAGCCGTTTCCGGTTTGCCCGACTTTCCTTTGAAGGCCGAACTGGTACCCTGCTCAGAGAGTTAAGGTTGATTACGGTTATCAACTACTATGGATCGGAGAACGTTCGCAGCGACCGCTGGAGCAACGCTCGCAAGTGTCGGCCTCGCCGGCTGTAGCGCCATCAATGATAACGATAATAGTGGTAATAGCGGTGATGGCAACCAGACGAACGGATCCGGCGAGAGCGACGCCGCCGACGAACTCGATTGGGAGGAAATCGAGGCAGAGATCGGCCAGACGCCGGACAACGTCGAGCTCTCGGAGAGCCGCCTCGTGGAGACCCAGGAAGGCGCGGCGGTGATCGGAACCATCCGGAATACGGGACAGAACCCCTACTCGGTCCTCGAGGTAGAGGTGACGCTGAACGACGGCGACACCATCATCGGCGAGTGGGTGGACACCACCGAGGAGGAGATCAACAACCTCGGCTCCGGCGAGACCTGGCGATTCGAGGCGGCCTTCGACGACGAGAATGTCTACGACGTGACGGGGTACACGATCACCATCGACGGCGACATCGAGGACCTCGAGGGCGACGGCGCCGGGAATAACACCAGCTGACCACCGAGCGGACCACTGTCGGACCCCCCGACGGAGCCGGAGCCTCGCAACGAGCCGTCGCGTGCGGCTCGAGGACCCCCTTGGCCCGGAGGGTCCCCGACTTCCTTTCCTGCACTACTTCGCGAGCACCTGCAGGTGTTCTGGGCGCGTACGCCCTGAAACCGCTTGAACCAAATGATCTCATCAGGACCGTTGAAAAATTCTCATTTGAGTAGAAATCCGTGTGATATTAATCTAGTACTGCTATGTATGTCGCCTATACTTGCCGCGAATTGCACGAGTCTGTCTAAATAAAGAACGCGTACTACTATTTATTGGCAAATATCACCTCTGAAGAAGGCCGCTTCACATGCAACGGAGGTGTGTCTGCGGTCGGCTCGCCAGCGCTACGCGCCTTCGTCGGGTTCGTACTCCGCGTAGATGCGGTCCATCCGAGCGGCCATCACGAAATCGGTCTTGTGGAGCCCGTCGATCTTGTGCGTCCACATCTCGATCGTTACCTCGCCCCACTCGAGTTGGATATCCGGATGGTGCCACTCTTCCTCCGCCAACTCGCCCACCTCGTACGTGAACTCGAGGGCGTCCCGGAAGTCCTCGAACGCGTACGTTCCCTCGAGATGGTGGTCGTCGACGACGTCCCAGACATCGTCGCGAATCTCCGCGAGATAGTCGGCGTACTCGTCGGACTCGAGGGGCTCGTCTTCGCTCGTACAGGCCTCGCACTCCTGGTCGGCGAGCGCTGGTTCGGACATGGACGATACTACGACCGGGAACGACGTGAAGATTCGGGGGAGGCCGTGTCGTCTCGAGGGGCCGAAAACAAACCGAATCAGACGGGTTCCCGAAGCGCCCAGACATCCTCGAGCGGCTCGAGCCGGTGCGGTTCCGCTCCCCGCTCGGTGAGAATTCCGGTGTGGTACAGCATCGCCTTCAGCTGGAACACCGTCGGCGAGTGATAAACGGAGCCGTCCTCGAGCGCGGAGCGCCGGAGTTCGCCGTCCTCGGTCAGCACCCGGCTTCGGACGCCGTCGTCACCCCGGATGAACAGTTCGACGGTGAACGATGGATGGAGTTCGTGCAGGTAGGTGACCGCGTCAACCAGCGACGGCTCCGTGATCCCGTCCTCGTGCATGGTTTGTAACTCCGTGACCAGCAGTTCGGTCGCGGGATAGGCGAAGAGCACCCGCCGGGCCAGCCGGCCCCACGCGGGCGCGAGATCGACGAACCGCGCTCGCGATCGGTACCAGTCCTCGAACTCCGCGAGCGCCGCCTCTACGGAGCCACAGCGGGTCGTGGCGAATCGAACGACTTCCTCGCCGAGCGACGTTAGTTCGACGCCCTCGAGACCGACCTCGTCCTCGATCAACCCCAGGAACGCGGCACCCTGTCTGGCGCTATCGACGGCGCTCACGACATCGTACTCCGACAACAGCGCCGCGGTGTCGCCCGCCGCGTAGTGGGCGAGCGGATAACCGAGGTAGTTCTTCGGATGGTTCAGCCCGAACGATGCGTCCGCGACCCCCTGCGCGCTCGCCTGGAATCGCAGCGCCGTCGCCTCGCTCGTCGTCCGATTGCCGACGACGCGGGGCACCTCGAGCGCGTCGACCGCCCCCGCGGAATCGACGCCGAGAACGCCGACGTTCAGCTCTCGCGCGAGCGTCCGATCGGTCTCGGAGATCGCGGCCGCCGGCGCGGCCAGGTAGGCCGCGTTCGCCTCGTGGAGCCGATCGTAGGCCTGCACGATTCCGAGTTGGGTGTCGACGCCGCCGCTCGTCTCCCCCTTCGCCTCGATGGCGATCAGCGGCGGCTCGTCGCCGAGGCGCTCGACGGCGAGGAGATCGGACTCGAGGGTTCGAACCCCGACGAGGTCGGGGTAGCCGCCGCCGATCCGGACGTGATTGAACGGTGCCAGAGCGTCGCGAACCGCCGGCTCGACGGGGTGGCCCGGCAGCCACTCGGCTTTCGAGAACTGGGTGTCGGCCACCGCGTAGGCCGTTGACTCGTCGTCCGCCGGAAAGAGCCGCCGCTTCGCGTGGGCCAGCACCTGCGGTTCCGAGAGCGACCGGGCCGCGCTACTCATGGCTCCCCATTGGCCAGCTGTCCCAATAATGTTCTGGCGACGGAGCGACGAACCGGTTCACCCCTCCTCGACGGCGAACGCGCCCGGCTCGAGTTCACCGGTAATTCCAGCGACAACGGCTCCCGTCCCGAGTAGGGCGAGGACGATACCGCCAACCCACGGAACCGATCCGTAGTCGGCGAACGCGGCGAGCCAGCACGCGCCGACGAGGACGACGCCGCCGGCGACGATCAGCCGAACGAACCGCTCCATGGGTGTCGCTTCGCCGGCCCGATCCAAGTATTCCGGTGCTCGAGACCGAGAACAAGCGTTAGTAGCTCGAGGCCCCACGTCCCTCTATGAGCGAGAGCGAGACGATTCTCGTCTACGACGACGACTGCGGCTTCTGTACCTGGTGGGCCGACTACTTCGACGAGCGGACGGCCCTCCGTATCGTCGGCTTCAGCGACCTCACCGACGAGTTACGCGCGCGACTGCCCGACGACTACGAGGACTGCTCGCATCTGGTGACCGACGACGCGGTGTACTCCTGCGGGGCGTCGATCGAAGAGGCGCTCACCCGCACCGACGTTGGCGGCCCCGTCGACGATGTCGTCGAGTTCCTCCGGCAGTTCGAGGACTACGAACGGTTCCGCGAGCGCGGCTACCGGTGGGTCGCGGACAACCGCGACCGCTGGGGCCGGTATCTCTCGAAGACGCCGCCGGCGCGTCGGGGATCCGACGACGGCTGAACTGCGTCCCAAATACGGGCCGCCGAATCATCCCGATCGCCGCTGGCGACCCCGCAACTCCTCGAGCGAGACCGGCTGCACGTACGTTCCGACGCGCTCTCGAGCCCACCAGCGGCCGCTTTCGCTCCGCTCCTCGGACGTGGTGTACCGGTAGCGGTACCGGACCGCACGGACGCGTGTCGGCGGCTCCCCGTCGAACGGATCTTCGGCGAGCAGCGCGAGCGTCTCCTCGTCGGCCTCGAGCAGTTTCGCGAGGAATCGCGGGAACCACGGACTCCGGCGGGGGGTCGGCGACATGGCGGCGAACCACAGCTGCCAGTCCAGCCGGAGGTGGTAGGGCGCGATCTGTGACGGCCGGCGCTCCGGATCGGTCGGCTTCCCCCTGAACCGATAGGATCGCCACTCCGTCTCCGGCGTGAGCTTCTCGTCGTCGGTGCCCTCGACGACGATCTCGTAGCGATCTCGCGTTATCGATCCGAACGCACCGTAGGTGTTGACGAGGCTGAGCGGATCGAACGACGTGTTCATGAGCTGGCTCTCTGAGAGCATGTTCCGCACCGGCCGGACGCTCAGGACGACCACGATCGCGGCCAGGATGACCGCGAGGACCTCAAGATAGAGCGGCGTCGGCGCGGTCGCGGGCGCGGAAACCGGGAGCGCGGCCGCGAGCACGCCGTCGCTGAACGTCGGAATCGCCAGCACGATCGTGAGCGCGTTCAACCAGGCGAAGTTACCGGTGACCAGCAACCACCCCTGAAACCCGATCGTCGCCAGCCCGGCCAGCGCCGAGACGGGCTGCGGTGCGAAGTAGCAAAACGGTATCAGGAGCTCGAGGATGTGATTTCCGAACGTCTCCATGCGGTGGAATCGATCCGGGAGGCGGTGGGCGAACCAGCTCACGGGGTTCGGGATCGGCTGCGTCTCGTAGTGGTAGTCCATGGCGGTCAGATCGCGCCAGCAGTCGTCGCCGCGGAGCTTGATCAGCCCGGCACCGAACATGTTGCGAAACAGCACCCACTGCAGGAGCAGGATCACGACGAAGGGCGGCGCGACCGAACCTGCCCCTAGAAAAATCGCCAGAAAGCCGGTCTCGCAGAGCATCGACTCCCAGCCGTAGCCGTAGAAGGTCTGGCCCGCGTTCACGAAGGAGAGATAGAGCGCCCACAGCGCGGCCCACAGAGCCATCGAAACCGGTGTCGCGAATCCCACGGGGAGCCAGTACGGCACTCCCACGAGCGCCAGCGCCGAGAGCACCACGCCGGTCCAGGCCGCGATACCGATCGCACGGTCGCTCGGCACGACGTAGAAGAGGCTCGGCCGGTCCCAGAACGAGACGCCGTCGACGTACCGCTCGAGCGGCAATAACCCGTCCTCGCCCGCCAGCGGTCGAAACTGATGCGCAGCGACGAGAAAGGCGAGCAGGTACAACAGCGCGAGGCCCCGCTGGAAGACGAACCGGACGAGCCAGTAGCCGTCGCCCTGCCACATGGTCGGCGGTAACTCCGCGGACGGTCAAAGGAGTGGCGCGTCTGAGCGCGCGGTCGGCTCCTGTATTCGATTCTGCTGGGACCCGCCGATCGATCGCGTCGTCGGACTGCTTTTGCATATGAGGAAAAGGGTTGCATATCATGCAAAGCCGAGTCCGAGCGGACTCTCGGCCCGAGAAATAGACCCGACTGAGACGTGAGCGACTACTCGTATCGATACCGCAACACGCCGCCGGCGACCGCCACGACGAGCCCCCCGGTCGCGAGGATTCCCAGCCCCGGTGCGTACGAGCCGGTGAGGTCGTAGAGCACCCCGATCAGTACCGGGCCGAGAAAGCCGCCGATCTCGCCGACGGCGAAGATGAACCCCACGGCCGTCCCGGTCAGCCGAGCGCCGATCCCCTCGAGTGCCGGCGGGATCGCCCGAATGAGCGGCGAGAGGCCGCCGTACCCGAAGCCGGTGACGACGACGCTTCCGAGGAGCACGAGTCCGAGATCGCTCGAGAGCACGCCCGAGATTCCGAGCGTGGCGACGAGCCCGCAGGCTATCAGGGCGGTGCGGCGAGCGCCTAATTGGTCGGCCGCCACGGGAACGGTCAGCACGCCGACGACGTTGGCGGCGACGAGCAGGCTCGTCGTCCGTCCCGCTCGATCCGGCGAGTAGCCCCGCGACTCGAGCAGCGTCGGGAGCCACCCCTGTATGCCGTGGGCGATCAGGAGATACATCGTCCCGATGACGACCACGAGCTGTAGCTCGCGGTGGGTGAGCACGAGTTCAAGATCTCGCCGAATCGCCGCGAGCGAGAGCGACGAGTCCGCCGCGTCGGCGTCGTTGGCCGCGCGGTTTCGGGCGTCGATCCCCAACCGGCGAGCGACGACGAACCACAGGAAGCCGTAGCCGATCGCGACGATCCCGCTCCAGAAGAACAGCTCGCGCCAGCCGCCCAGCAGCGGGCTCAGAATCGGTCGCCCGACGGCGAACGCGCCGGCCGTTCCCGCCGACGCGCCGACGAGGTAGATCGAGGACGGGACGCCGGTCTCGTCGGGCGGAAACAGCACGGAGACGAGTTTCGGCAGCCCGAAGGTGATGGCCGTCGCGCCGACGCCGATCAGCAGCGTCGCCGCGAGTAGCGACGGAAACCCGGCCGCGAAACTGCGGCCGACTTGGGCGACGCCGTAGATCAGGATGCCCGCTGCGAGGCTCCGGCCCGGCCCGACGCGGTCGATGACCAGGCCCGTGAACAGCGCGATCGGAATGTAGGTCAGCGGGACCGCACCCGCGACGACGCCGGCCTGCGTGCCCGAGAGACCGAGATCCGCGATGATCGTCGTGAGAGATGCCGGCAGCGAGAACCAGATAAACATCAGGCAGGTGTAGCCGCCCGTCCCGACCACGACGGCCGCGTACGCGCGACGCCGACTCATCCGTGCAGTCATCTGCACGTGGCTGAGTGACCGCGGCCCGAGTAAGTTCGCGTAGCGGTACGACTCCCCGGAACCGGCGTCGCCCCGGACAGCTCTTTTTGCACCGGTATCGTCCGTCGTCCCATGACGCCCGACGAACGCGCCTTCCTCGAGCGGGCCCGCGTCGGCTCGCTGGCGACGGTCGACGAGGAGAATCGCCCGCACGCGGTGCCGATCTGTTTCGCGCTCCTTGAGCGTCCACGGGTGGCGAGTCCGACGGATGTGACGAATCGGACGGCCTCGAGCGAGTCACGGAGCGCTGACGACGGAGCCGCCGTCCGAATCGTCTCGGCGATCGACGAGAAGCCGAAAGCGACCCGCGACCTCCGGCGCGTTCGGAATATTCGGACGAACCCGCAGGTGACGGTGCTCGTCGACCGCTATCGCGAGGGCTGGTCGCGCCTCGCGTGGGTTCAGGTTCGCGGTCGTGCAGGGATTCTCGAGCCCGACGCCTCAGAACACCATTCAGCCGTGCACGCACTCGAGTCCAAATACGACCAGTACGCGACCCACGATCTCGACGAGCGGCGGATCGTTTCGATCTACGTCGATCGAACCGTTTCGTGGGGCGCGCTCGAGGACGTCGAGGAGAGCGTCGAAGAGGAATGACGGCCGTGACGGTCAGTCGCCGACGAGCGATCGCTCCGCGTTCCCGACGATGAGGAGTGTGCCGACCACGACGGCGACGGTCGTCACCAACGGGTTCACGATCCCGAGGACGGCTGGGGGAATGGCGAGCGCGTTGTAGACGAACGCGAGCCCGAGGTTCTGCCTGATTCGGTTGCGTGCGGCCCGCGCGAGCGCGAACGCCCGCTCGACCGCGGCGAGGTCGTCGTCGACGATCGCCACGTCGGCCGCGTCGGCGGCGAGCGCGGTGCCGCTCCCCAGCGAGATTCCCAGATCGGCCGCGGCGAGCGCGGGCGCGTCGTTCGTCCCGTCGCCGACCATCGCGACTCGGCTGTCGCCTTTCATCCGCCTGACGGCCGCCGTTTTCCCGTCGGGCGAGACGCCGGCGAAGACGTGATCGACGCCGGGATGTTCCGCGAAAGTCTCGGAAGCCGTCCCGTCGTCGCCGGTCAGGACCACGACGTCGATACCGTCCGCGTCCAGCGCCGCGATCGTCTCCTCCCACGCCTCGCGGGGTTCGTCGCCGACGATCACGACCCCCTCCGCCGTCCCGTCTCGGCCGACGACGACCGGGAGCCGCCCCGCTTCTCGAGCGCGCTCGAGTCGCGCCTCGAGTCCGTCACCGAGCGTCCACCCGAGTTCCCGGAAGAGGTCGGGGTGACCGACGAGCACCGTTCGACCGTCGACGGTTCCCTCGACGCCGGTCGCGTGGGTGTGGAAATCACTGACCGCTCGGTCACCCGCCGCGGCCGCGCCGCCGTCCGCGCGAGCCGACCCGCTCGCGTCACCCTCCTCGTTGCGGCCGTCGCTTCCGTCGAACGCGGTCGCGATCGCCGCCGCCGCCGGGTGGGCCGCGCGCTGCTCGAGGGCCGCGGCGGCCGCCAGGAGGTCGTCGGGCGCGTCGGCCTCGAGCACGGACATCTCGCCGGTCGTCAGCGTTCCGGTCTTGTCGAAGACGACGACGTCGATTGCGCGCAGCCGCTCGAAGATCGTCTCGTCGAAGACGACGATTCCGCGTTCGAGCGCCGCCTCGAGGCTCGTCGCGACGGAGTAAGACGTCGCGAAGCCGAGCGCCCACGGGCTCGCGACCATGAGAGTCATGCAGACGGCCAGCGCGGCCGTCATTCCGCTCGCACCGAAGAGGAGGGATCCCGCGCCGACGACGACGGCGGCGGCGAGGACGATCGGGACGAGCGGCGCGGCGAGTTCGTCGGCCCGGCGCGTGACGCCGTGGTCCGCGCTCTGGACGTTCCAGACGACCCGCGTGAGTCGGTCGATGCTGCTGGTCGTCCGCTCGCCGACGTCGACCACTGCTGCGTCGGTCGTGACGACCGAGCCGCCGACTACCTCGTCCCCTTCGCGTTTCGTCACCGGGAGCGACTCCCCGGTCACGACGGCCTCGTCGACCGCGCACTCGCCCTCGGCGAGGGTCCCGTCGACGGGAACCCGTTCCCCCTCGCGGACGAGCACCCGATCGCCGGACTCGAGGTCTGCGACGGGCAGCTCCGTCGTCGAGCCGTCCGACGCGTACAGCCGGGCCGTGTCGACCTGCGAGACGGTCAGGTCGGTCAGCCGGTCCGTCGCGCGGCGCTTGACCGTCGCCTCGTAGTAGGTCGCGCCCATCACGATCGAGGCCACGACGATCGTTAGATCGAAGTAGAGGTCGTTGCGTCCGAGTCCGGAGACGGCGACGCTGTAGACGTACGCGCTGCAGATCGTCAGCGCCGCGAGCAGGTCCGTCGTCGGTCGTCGGAGTTTCAGGCTGACGTACGCGCCCCGCAGGAGCGGCCCGCCGGTCAGGTAGAGGATCGCGGCCGTCATCACCAGAAACAGGGGCATGTACATCGGGCCGCTGAAGCCGGTAAAGGCGTCGTCGAACTGCGAGAGCGCGCTCCAGTCCGTGAAATCCGTCAGAAACATCGGATAGAGGACGGCCAGAAACGGCAACAGGAGGAATGAACCGAAGACGACGCCGACCACGTACCGCATCTCGAGCATGTCGTCCGAACGGCGCTTCCGGAGGCCGGACATCTCCCGCGAGCGCCGTGTCCCGCCGGTCTCGTCGTCGGCGGTCGCGTCCTCGCGCAGGTACGCCGTGTAGCCGACCGTACTCAGCGCGTCCTCGAGCGCGTCCGTCGAAACCCGCTCCGGGTCGTGGTCGACTCGGACCGTCTCCGTGACGTAACTCGCCTCGGCGTCGCTCACGCCGTCTCGGTCCTCGGCGACGGCCTCGAGGAACGCCTCGCAGGTCGCGGAGTGCATTCCGTCGACTCGGAAGAAGGTGCGGACGGAGCCGTCTCGATCGGTGTCGTCCGTCCCGCCGTCAGCCACGTCACCGCTGTCGGTCCCGCTATCACCGTCGCCCGCGCCGAACTCGGCGGCGACGTCGCGACAGCCGGTCGAACAGAAATCACTCACCGCAGACTCGCCGGTCGTCTCCGAGAGCGGCGAGCCGCACAGTCGACAGCGGTTGCGCCGGTCGTCGCCCGCGCGTCGATCGCTCACGGTAGTGGCTGCGGGTTCGACGGCAATAACGGTGGTCGATTCCGACCGCCCCGTCGTCGCCCGGCGGCCCGCCTCGCTCAGGTCGTGTCCAGATCGAGCCGAGAGAACGTCCACGACGCGATCGAACTCGACTCGAGGTCGACCTCCTCCCCGAGATTCCGCGCGAGGAGCGTCCGGGAGGTCGGACGGATCAGCGCGGACAGCGGCAATCGGGTATCGGGATAGAACCGGAATCGGAGCGGCGCGGGCAGCGTTTCCCCGAACGCCTCGACGTAGCTCCGGTCCGCGCAGTCGTCGAGCGCCGAGACGAGCAGGCGGTTGAGCGCCCCGGACTCCGATCCGATCGTTCGAGGGAGCGCGTCGACGATTCGGGCGTACTCGTCCGCGCTTGAGACGACGAGTGCGGCGATCGGGTCGCCGTCCCGCCGGGCGACGTAGGCCACGTACGAGTGTACAGGGTTGTCGAACCGCCAGCGATAGAACGCCGCAGTCCGGTTCGTGTGGATCGCGTCAGGAATCGACCGTCGATAGATCGACGCGAGCGTCTCTGTCGGCGGCGTCTCGTAGTACTCCACCGCGAGGTCGGAGTCGGATTCGACGAGCAGTCGATCGCCGGCCCGCTGGGAGGTCGCAATGGCGTCCTCGAGCGTGTCCGTGACGGCGGTGGCCGGACCGTCGTCAGCCGGCTGGGCATCAGTGACGTCTCTCCTCGGCCCGGCGTTGATCCGGTCCTCGAGGACGCTAATGGGGTTTTGCGGCCGGTAGTACGCCGGCACCGTCCCGATCTCGCGCCAGCCGTGTGCCAGGTTGCCGGGCTTCGAGTTCTCGTTCGGGAAATTGAAGAAAAACGACGGCTCCCCGTCGGTGTAGCGCTCGATGGCCCGCTCGTTCATGCGACCGAACAGCCCGCGCCCGCGATGATCCGGGTGCACCATCGTATCGCAGGGCTGGAACGCGGTCCGGACGGCTCCACCGATGCGCATCTCCTGGGCGAAAAACGACCGAAACCCGACGGGGTCGCCGCCCTCGCTCGCCACGAGGATCGGGACGTGATCGACGTACGGATTCTCGTCGAACTTCCAGTGAAACCAGTCCGCGTTCCGCTGGTGGCCGAACACCGATTCGTACAGCGACAGGAACGCCGATCGGTCATCGGATTCGAACGCGCGGACGGTGTATCGCGTCGCCGTTCGTTTGCGTGTACTCATGGTGGTGGCCGTTTCACGGCTGTCTGCAGGTCAACCGAGAGATGTCCCGCAATGCGGTCGTGATAGTCTGCTATTCCCGTCGGAGTGGAATGGTGGTTTGCCTTGAATACGCCGATCCGACAGGTCGTGAATTACTCGATAATTCGACTAGTAATCGGTCCGCTCGAGCCGATCAACGGCGGACCTCGACCGGTCAAGAACTCGATACTATCGTCGCTCCGTCCGTCTCGAGAGTCGGCGTTCCGTCGATCGCACTCCGATCGATCGTGCGCTACTCAATCGGTCTCACCGACGCTCGACGACAGTCCCGCCCTCGCCGACCGCGACCGCCCGTTCGCCGTCCGCATCGACCGAGACGGCCAGCAGCGACTCTGGTGCGCGTGTGTCGACCTGTTCCCACTCGGCCTCGGTCCGCTCGTGGATCACTCCGTCCGCGTCGCAGACGATCGTTTCCCGCTCGCGGCGAGCGATGCCACAGATGGCTTCCTCGCCGACCCGCTCGGGCGTCCACGTCGAGCCGCCGTAGCGGTGGACGACGCCGTCATCGGCGCTCACCAGGCAGTCGCCCCGACCCAGCGTCGCGAGGTTCTCGAGCGTCCCGCCGGCCCCGACGGGCCCGATGCGATCGAATGAATCGCCGCCGTCGGTCGTCTCGAAGACGGCATCGTTCGTATCGCAGCAGTAGCCGATCGACGCGTCGGCGAGGGCGATTCCGCTCAGGCTCGAGCCGCTGCCGGGCGTGACGGGCTCGTTCCACGAGAGGTCGCCGTCGCGATAGCGGCCGCGGAGAACGTCGCCGGAGCCGTTGATCAGCAGTACCGTCTCGTCGCCGCTCGGGCCGGCGACGGCGACTCCCGGCCAGTTATCCGTGATCCCCGCCGGAGCCGAATAGTCGGTGTGACGTCGGGTATCGGTCTCGAGCCGGCCGACCGCGCCGCTATCGCCCGCGATCCAGATGGCCGCTCCCCCCGCGGTCGCGTCGACGCCGCTGAGGTTCTCGCCCTCGGCGGCCGGGCCGTCCTCGAGGGCGATCGTCCACGCTCGTTCGGCGTCGGTACCGTCGGTCGGTCCCGCGGCGAGGACCTGCCCGTCGTCACCCACGGCGTAGACCGCGCCCGTCTCGGTGACGCAGACGTCCCGGAGCGTCGTCTCGGTCGGGACGTCGACGAGTTCCCAGCGCCGAGATCGCTCGGCCTGGGGCGCTCGGTCGGCTGCGGTCTCGCGGTCAGCCGCCGGGTCGGCGTCGCGACGCTGTTCCTTCGAAACAGTAGTAGCGCTGCCGGGTGCGCGGCCGGGTTCGGTGCCCCCCTTGCTCTCGGGCTCAGTGAAGGACGCTGCCTCGGTGTCGCCTTCGGTTTCGGCACGCTCGAGCGGTTCGGATCCCGAATCCGTCGCGCGATCCGCGGCTGCCGCGTCACGCTGGCGATCGGTTGCGGTGTCCCCGTCGGATCCCTCGATCGGCGTCCGCAGCACGTACAGCAGGATCGGCGGCACGACGTAGGAGGCGAGCGCGAGCACGGCGAACCCGCGGTGAACGATCGTCAGCGTCCCGAAGGCGGTCATGCCGGCCGCCGCGACCGCGTGAACCCACGACTTCGCGTAGCGGCGAAAGAAGGGGACGAAGCCGTCGCCGGCGCTCGAATCGTGGGTGGCCATGATCGAATCTCGCAGCGTAGGTCTCCCTATCCGACTGGCGAGCAAAAGCGTGCTGCAGGCAGGCGGCGACGGCGTCTCTCGGTCGAACTGCCCCGTTCGTCGACCTCGAGATCGTCCGCGAAACCGTTTCAGTGGCTACTATAGTCGTCGCTCATTACGTAACAGGCCGTTCGACGGGCCGCGGAATCAAACGGGGGCAAGCGAATACCGGCGGGGACGGCCGTTCGGGCTCCGACTACCGCCAGCGTTCGACGGTCTCGAGGGTCACGCTGAGAACGCCGTGATTGTAGACGGCCTCGCGATCGTCGCCGAAGACGTGGCCGGCGGGAAGGGGCGTGACGGTTCGCTCGGCGAGGGTGCCGTCTCGAGTGACCGCGATCCGGAGGCGACGCGCGCCGGCCTCGACCGTCACGTCCTCGCGGGCCGTCGGAGCGACGTCGACGGCGACGCGCAACTCGTCGGCCCGCCCGTCGTAGACGACCTGCGTCGGGTACGGGAACGACGTCGTTTCGGGAGGTGAAGCGGAGGACACGGGCCCACGTTCCGACGACGGTCGGAAACGGGTCCGGGTGTACAGTTGTGCGTTTGATAGTCACGGTCCCGTTGCTGAAACCCATCTTCCTATCAGCACGCTTCAAAGAGCTTCTCGACTTCGGAACTGTCCGAGTACGACACATACTGCCACGCACTCCGTCAGAGATAGCCGAGATCCGCGAGTCGCTCTTTCGTCCCCGCTCGCATCTCGACCTCTTCCGACGCGCCGTCCTCCGATGAGTCATCCGCCAACCCGTCGGTCTCCTCGAGCGGCTCGAAGCGCTCCTCGAGCCGCCGGCGAAGCGCTTGCACGCGCTGGGGCTCGTCGTCGCTGATATCGGTTCGCTCGAGCGGGTCGGTCCGGACGCGGTGGCAGCGCTCGAAGCCGTCGTCGCCGCGGACGTACTTGTACTCGGCCGTGCGGACCGCCCGCAGCCGCCGATCGAACGCCCGGACGCGATCCGGAATATCACCGAAGCGGGCCTCGAGGCGCTCGATCGAGGGCTGGGGGGCGACGTACTCGGCGAAGACGGC
Organism: Natrinema sp. DC36; assembly: GCF_020405225.1. Lineage (NCBI taxonomy): Archaea > Methanobacteriati > Methanobacteriota > Halobacteria > Halobacteriales > Natrialbaceae > Natrinema > Natrinema sp. DC36. The sequence goes on along the minus strand of NZ_CP084472.1, from coordinate 2,788,046 downwards.
GTCGCGGGGCTCGGCGGCCGAATCGGGATGGAGCGATCGACTCGACCACTGCTCGCGGAGCTCGGGGTCGTCGATGCCGGCCGTCTCGAGCAGCGTGGCCGGGAGGTCGAGCAGTTGAACGAGCTCTTGTCGTCGACCGCCGCCGGCGCGGTGGTCGCCAGTGAAGGGGCCGCCGTGGAACACGAGCGGGACGTTGAGCAGGGTGTCGTAGAGGTTGTACTGGTGGCCGAAGAAGCCGTGTTCGCCGATGTGTTCGCCGTGGTCGCCACAGACGACGAAGAGGGTGTCCTCCCACTCGCCGCTCTCCTCGAGCGCGGTTCGAAGCTGCCCGACCTGCTGGTCGACGTAGGCGAGTTCCGCCCGATACAGACCGCGGAGGAGGGCGAATTCGTGGTCTGAGATGTCGTAGTCCTCGCAGTCGTAGGCGCGGGGATCTTGTCTGATCGCGGTCGCTTCCTCGTAGCTGGCACCGCGGGGGAGGAACTGTTCGGCGTACTCCCTTGGCGGATCGTACTGGACGTGGGGCTCGATGAAGTTACAGAACAGGAAGAACGGCCGGTCGTCGTCGCGACTCTCGAGCCAGTCGGCGATCCAGTCGGTCGCTCGGTCGGCGCCGTCGTCGCCGGCGGGCTGCAGGAGTTCGCTGTAGAGGATGTTTGCGGCGTTCACGACCGGGTTGCCGTCGAAGAGCCGGTTGCGGGTCGCGGTCAGTTTCTCCCGGAAGTCCTCGCCGCGGACGACCGCGCCCATGTCGGCGTCGGACTGGATGTACTGCCAGCCCTTGCGAAGGTCTTCGAATCCGCGGTCGAAGCCGAACTCCTCGGTGATCCAGGTGTTGTTCGAGACGCCGATCGTCTGAAACCCCGCGTCGGCGAAGGCCTCGGGGAGGGTTCGAAGCTCGTCGTCGAGATACGTGTGGCCGCCGTGCGTGCCGTGTTCTGAAGGGTACGTCCCGGTGAAAAACGACGCGTGAGAGGGGAGCGTCCAGGGTGCGGTCGCGAACGCGTTCTCGAACGCGGATCCCTCGTCGGCCAGCCGCGTTAGCGTCGGCGTCGGGTGTGCGCCGGCGGAATCGGCTTCGGTCGTGGCCGCCTCGCTGCCGGCTACGCCGTCCTCGGTATCGGCATCGGGGCGATCGGTCGGAAGCAGCTGCATTCCGACGCTTTTCGCCCGGGCCGTATCGAGAACGACGAGGACGACGTTCCGCACAGTGCTATGTGACTCGGCATCACGTCCGTTAGAGTCCGACATGGATGACTACTCAACGGCAAGCAGGGAAGGTCACCGGGCTGGAGTATGCAGGGGTATATTCGCAGATATCGGCCCGCTTTTCGGGTGAAACCGTCGATTTCGGCCGTGATCGATATCGCCGCTGCCCGCTGGGCAGAGTACCGCTCCCGACGCGGGTATTCATCTGCCGGTCGAATATTCATCCGATCGGACACCGTAGGTATCGTGAGCGGATCACTGGTGACCCGCGGCTCGCCGGCTGGCTAGCGGCCTGCCAGCGAGCCGATGTACCGATCGAGGCTCACCAGCATTGTCGCTCGGAGGCTTTCCGATGACTACAAATCACGAAAACGACGCGGCGACGGACGATTTGATGGACGCGTTTGATGACATCGACGACGTCGAGGATCTCGAGGAACTGGATTCCCCGGTCGGCGATGCCGCCTCGGCGGCGGCCGACGCGCTCGAGAGCGGGACGCTCCCGCTGATCGGCGGCGGACTCGCGCTAGTGGCTGCGATCCGATCGATGGCCGCGAAGCGACGGCGGGCGATTCCGCTCGCCATCGTCGGCACCGGGCTCGTCGGTTTCGGGCTCAGCAACCGCCGCTCGAGCGGCGGGTCCGGGAGCGAGACCGGCGTGCCGGATGTCGAAGCGGGGACCGACGGAAAGGAGACCTCGGACGAAGCCGGCGCCGCCGCCGAACGCGTCGATTCGGGACGGGAATCCGAGATCCAGTCCGACGGCGAAATCTCGGCGGAACCGGGGATCGACGATACGGAAGAGTCGAGTTCCGAGGTCGATTTCACCGACGCGCCCGACGAGGACGAGTCCCGGTCTCGACCCGACCTCGGGGCGGACGAGGAAGAGCCCCGACGCGAGACCGATACCGACGGGGTCGAGGTCGATGTCTCCGACTCGGCGATGGCCGACGAGACCAGCGAGGCGACGGGGCCGGATCCCACGCAGGCGCAGCCGACACAGACTGCGGACACCGAACCGGAGGAGAGCCCCGCGGACGACGCCTCCCACATGAAGGTCGATCCGCCGGATGCGGACGAGTCGGACTCGGAAACGGACGAGACTGACGGCGCGGACGCGGCGGAGTCGGACGACAGCGAGCGGTAACCGCCTCTCGCGGCCGCGACTGGTGCCAGCGGTGCTGGTCGCCGCTCGAGCGGTTGATCGCGGCTTTCTCGAGTGATTCGCTTCCCAGGGGTGGGCCAGGTCACTATCCGCAGAGCGCGTGCCAGTAGCTTCGAAGCGCGGGCCAGCGGTGACGGTCGGGCTACCGCGAACGCGAGGGCGACCGTTCTCGGAGACTGTCGACGCGTTCGAGACGGTACAGCACGGGTGCGGTGACGAACGCGGCGACGATCACTCCGAGAGCACCGCTGCCGGCGAGCACCAGCGCGGGCCAGTAGTAGCCCGAGAGGGCGACGAGTGACGCGATCACGGCGGCGACGACGACGGCCCTCGTAGTGAGTTCGCGGCTGCGTTGGATCGGGCCGTGTCCGGCGTCCAGCGCTCGAGCGAGGAGGGCGAGTTGCCAGCCGGCGAACGCGCCGAGCGATGCGCCGACGAGGAGCACGGCGTCGCTGTCCCCGCTACTGACGGCGAGCGCAACGGCGGCGATGCCGACCGCGATCCCGAAGCCGAGCGTGCCTTGATGGAGCGAATACCGTTTCAAGAGCCCCCACGCGAGGAGCAAAAACGTTAGTCCGACGGCGACGCCGGCGACGACGTCGACGAGGTAGTGGACGCCGAGGCCAACGCGCGAGAGACAGACCGCCGTCACGAGTCCAGCGGCACCGAGGTATCGCTGGCGGCGCGTCCCGGTAGAGCTGTATTCGGCCAGACTGACGTACACGATCGTCGACATCACGGCGTGGCCGCTCGGAAAGCCGTAGCCGGTCGCCGTCGCCGTCGCCTGATAGAGCGGATGTACCGTCTCCGGGAGCGCCCCGACCTCGACGAGTACGCGCTCCGGCCGCGGAAGCGCGAACACGTGTTTCAGCGCCGTAATGAGCGAGAGCCCGGCCAGTAACAGCCCGAAGACGGCGGCGATCTCCGCCCGATCGTCGGTCGCGAGCCAGTAGAGTGTCCCCACGAGCAGCCCGAGAAACCACACGTCGCCGAGCTGGGTCACTACTCCGAGCAGGACGACGGCCCACTCGGGAGCGACCTCGCGGAACGCGTCGAACCAGCCGATCCCTCGAGACATGTTCCATGCTACGGGCGACGAGATACATAAACGATTTCGATGAACGAGACGGCGCCCCCGTCACCGATCGCGGACGTCCGTCACTACTGATCGTGGGGCCCGGTCGCTTGTGGCCGTCTCCCATCTCTACGTACGGCCGTCATGACTCTGCCGTCCGGACCGGAAGCGTGCGCCCGAATCACCGACCGATCGGCAACTGTTAACTGTGGCGGCGCCCGGAGACCGGACACATGGCGATCGATGGATGGCGGTCGAACGTCGACACCGGGACGGTCCGCCGGTCGGCGCCGGAACGTGGCTGGAAGACCGTCGTCGGGGCAGCGATCGTCGCACTGGTCGCCGCACTCGAACTGCAGGCCCCCCGGTGACGAGATGGTCGTTCGTCGTCTCCTGCCGGGGTTCGTCGCCCTCTGTCTCGGCGCGTTGCTGGCGCGGGCGCTCGCGCAGTCGCTCGGATTCAACCGGCTGCTCCTCGCTATCGCGCTCGGGTTCGCCGCGACGAACGTCGTCGGCATCCCGACGCGACTCGAGCCCGGTCTCGCGACGCACAACCTGTGGCTGGGGGCCGGCATCGTCCTCATGGGCGCGTCGATATCTGTCGACACCGTCCTCGCGGTCGGCGGACCAGTCTTCCTCCTCGTGATCGTCGCGGCCGCGCTCTCGCTCCTCTTCGTCGAACTGCTCGCGCGAATCGTTTTCGGATTGACCGAGCGACTCGGCTCGCTGCTCGCGGCCGGTGCCAGCATCTGCGGCGTCTCCGCGGTCGTCGCGGTCGCCGGTGCTATCAGCGCGCGCGAGGATCAGATCGCCTACGCGGCGGCGACGGTCCTGCTGTTCGACGCGATCACGATCGTCGTCTACCCGATCGTCGGCGATCTGCTGGACCTGTCGGGGACGGTCTTCGGGATCTGGGCCGGCGTCAGCATGTTCTCGACGGGCCCCGTCGTCGCGGTCGGCTTCGCTCACTCCGAGGTGGCCGGACAGTGGGCGACGATGACGAAGCTCTCGAGAAACGCGCTGATCGGCGTCGTCGTGCTCGCGTACGCGGGGTACTACAGTCGATCCGGGGGCGGCAGTCGCCCGTCCTTCCGGACGCTCTGGGACGAGTTTCCGACGTTCGTTCTCGGATTCTTCGCAGTTGCCCTCGTCGCGAGCGCCGGTCTTTTCTCCGCGGCACAGCAGGCGTCGATCGAGCGCGCCTACGACTGGCTGTTCGCGCTCGCGTTCGTCGGCCTGGGGACCGAAATCCGACTCGGTAATCTCAGGGCGACCGGATTGGTGCCCGCTCTCGTCGTTCTGCTGGCGCTGCTCGCCAGTAGTGCGCTCTCGCTGACGGCGCTGCTGGTACTGTTCTGACGGCCGGCTCCGAATCCGACAGCGTCCCGTCGACGATCGTAGTGATATTTCCGCCGCCGGCTGCGGAGGCCGCGCGTCACCGCGGAACATACTTGGTGATGAGCCCGAAATCAATCAGCATGGAAAACGGAGAATTCGATGGATACGGGGGTCGACACGTGCCGGAACCGCTTCGAGAGCCGCTCGAGCAACTCGCCGCGGCGTACGACGACGTCGCGAACACCGACGAGTTCCGGTCCGAGTTGCGCGGTCTGCTCGAGGAGTTCGCCGGCCGGCCGACGCCGCTGTACTACGCGCGAAACCTGAGCGATCGCTACGACGCCGAGATCTACCTCAAGCGCGAGGACCTGCTCCACGGCGGTGCGCACAAGATCAACAACTGTCTCGGGCAGGCCCTGCTCGCCAAACGGGCCGGCCGGGAGCGGCTGATCGCCGAGACCGGTGCCGGCCAGCACGGCACCGCGACCGCGATGGTCGGCGCGCTGTTGGGCCTCGAGACGGAGATCTACATGGGGAAAAAGGACATCGAACGCCAGGAGATGAACGTCTTCCGGATGCGACTGATGGGTGCCGAGGTCAACGAAGTCACCCGGGGCGACGAGGGTCTCGCGGACGCCGTCGACGCCGCGCTCGAGGACTTCGCCGAAAACGTCGACGACACCCACTACCTGGTGGGCAGCGTCGTGGGTCCCGATCCGTTCCCGCGGATGGTCCGGGACTTCCAGAGCGTCATCGGCCGGGAGGCCCGCGAACAGATTCGGGAGCGAACCGGCGACCTCCCCGACGCGGCGGTCGCCTGCGTCGGCGGCGGCTCGAACGCGATCGGCCTCTTCCACGCCTTCCGAGAGGATCCCGTCGACTTCTACGGCGCCGAGGGCGGCGGGGAGGGATCGGACTCGAGCCGGCACGCGGCCCCGCTCGCGAAGGGAACGGACGACGTCCTGCACGGCATGAAGACGCGCGTCATCGACGACGACGTCGACGTTCACTCCGTGTCCGCGGGGCTTGACTACCCCGGCGTCGGCCCCGAACACGCCATGTTCCGGGCCGTCGGCCGCTGTGAATACACGGGGGTCACCGACGACGAAGCGCTCGCGGCCTTCCGCGAACTGAGCGAGACCGAGGGAATAATCCCCGCGCTCGAGTCCAGCCACGCGATCGCTCGCGCGATCGAACTCGCGGAGGAGGGCGACCACGAGACGATCCTCGTCAATCTCTCGGGCCGAGGCGACAAGGACATGGAGACGGCGGCGGCGCAGTTCGATCTCTGAGCGTCGACTCCGAGCGCGGCGAGCGTCAGTTCGGCACTCGAGTGACCGACTCCGTCACAGGTGTGCTCGAACGCGATCCCGCAGGTGTGTTGCCTCGTCGGGATCGAGCCGATCCCGCGGCAGCGACAGCGCCACGTCGTCGTCCGCGAAGCGAGGCACGAGGTGGACGTGGGCGTGGTCGACGGTTCCGACTAGCGGCCCGCTGGTGTGAAAGACGCTGAACCCGCTCGGCTCGAGTGCCGCCTCCAGCGCGGTCGAAACGATTCGGACTGTATTGAAGACGGCCGTCGAGACCGATTCGTCGATCGTCAGTACGTCCTCCTCGTGGGCGCGCGGAATAACGATGACTGTGTCCGCGAGCGGCCGGATTCCGGTCGAGAAACGCGATCGTTCGCTCGTCTTCGTAGAGCACGCGCGCCGATCGATCACCGCTGTGGATCTGACAGAACTCGCAGTCGTCGTGCATGGTCGAACGTTCTCCCGAATCGACATATAGGTGTCTCCGTCCGACGGTCGCCCGTCAGCGTTCGACACGAATGGACTCCTACAGGAGACCGTGTTCGTCCTGTAGCGTTCGATACAGCTCGAGATACCGATCGGCCACCGCCGACCGATCGTACTCCGCGAACGCCTCGTCGTACGCGCGGTGCTCGAGGTTGCCCGCCGCGAGGATCGCTTCGGCCAGCTCGTCCTCGCTGGTGGTCCGGAACCCCCTGTCCCACCCTTCGACGAGTTCGTGGGCGCTCGAGTTCGCGTGGTACTCGACGATGCCGACACAGCCCGCGGCGAGCGCCCACAGCATCTCCGTCGGGAAAACGCAGTGATCTGCGGTCTGGGCGAAGACGTGCGCCCCGCGGTAGGCCGCGATCCGCTCCTCGAGATCGAGCTCACCGACGAACGTCACGCGCTCTTCGATCCGGAGATCTCGCGCGAGGCGCTCGTAGGTCTCCCGTTCGGGGCCGTCGCCGATGACGTTGGCCTGCCAGTCGCGGCCGCGGAGTTCGGCCAGTCCCAACAGCAGGCTCTCGAGGTTGGCCCCCTCGTCGAGTCTGCGGGCGTAGATCACGTCGACGTCCTCGCCCGGCTCAACGCGCTGAATTCGGTCGCAATCGATCGGGTTCGGGACGGTTTCGACGATATCACCGTCGGCTCCGATCTCTCGGACCCACGTCCCGACGAGTTCGGAGGGCGTGACGATCCGACCCGGTCGGCCCGTCGCCAGACGGGTCCATCGCGTGTCGCTCACGCCGTCGTCGCCGTACCACTCGAGGACGAGCGGCGCGCGAGCGAGCGTCGATCCCCAACTGGCCGCGAGCACTTGACTCGACGGCTGTGCGCTGGCGTGGATCACGTCCGGACTCGCGGCCGCGAGGACGAACGGCAGCCGCAGGAGGAACGAGCTCCGGGCCTCGGTGCCGCTCGAGACCGCGTGATAGGTGACGCCGTTGCGCTCGAATGCGGACTCCTCGCCGGCCCAGAACCCGGCGCAGTAACAGTGGACGTCGTGGCCGCGTGCCGCGAACAGCTCGCAGACGGTTCGAAAGCGCTGGTTCGTCTCGGTATCGCGGTGATAGACCGTTTCGAACGAGACGAACGCGATTCGCATATTCGGCCGCCACGTAGCCCCGGGCTATAAAGTCACTTTTTTCGTCCGATTCGTCGGCTCGAGGGTCGCAGTTTCGTCCGAAATCGCCGCCTGAAACCGAGGACAGGTGACGATCGGTGGCCGTTTTCGGCCGCGCTAGACGGATTCGGGACCGAATCGATCACTCGTCGCTCTCATCGCTCTCGTCGCCGGGAAGAAGGTCCTCGAAGAACGACCCGACCCCCTCGAAGAAGCCGCCGTCGGTGTCGTCCGAATCGTCGTCGTCCGTACTGTCGCCGTCCGTACCGTCGCCGTCGCTCGTGCCGTCGTCGGTCTCGTCACCGTCGGCGGCCGATTCGCTGTCACTGCCACCATCGTCGCCGTCTTCGGTCGCCGTATCGTCGTCGCTCTCGTCCTCACTCGTTCCCGATTCCGGATCGTCGACGGTCTCTTCGTCCGTGTCGTCACCGTCCTCGACCTCCCGCGCTTCGTCTTCGGTTTCGTCACCCACGGACTCGTCGCCCTCGGTCTCGTCTCCGTCTTCAGTCTCGTCGCTCTCGGTCTCGTTGCCATCGTCCGTTTCGTCATCGTCGGCCTCGTCGCTTTCGTTGATCTCGTCCCCACCGTCGGTCCCGTCGTCACTACCCTCAGTTCCGCCTTCCTCGGGCGAATCGTCCGCCGATTCGCTATCCCCGGAATCTCCGCTCTCGTCCTCGGAGTCGTCAGCTCCCGTCTCGTCGCTCTCGGTATCCTGTCCCCCCAGCGGTTCCGTTTCGCCGTCGGCTTCGGGCGTTTCATCCAACTCGCCCACGAACAGCTCCGGGCCGACGGCCGCGACGGTCAGCCCGAACGCTGCGAGGATGATCACGGTCGTCACGAGGACGGTCCCGATCGACGACGAGTCGGTCTCACCTGCCATCGACCGTGTTCGGCACGGGAAACGGTATTGTTAAGCGCAGCCATCAGCGGAGCGAGCCGTCGTCACGGCAGCCCACCGGGTGCTCGTCGCTCGAGTGCTCGACTCATCGCGGCCGGTGACGAGTGGGGATAACCGCCCCTTACCGGGGTGTGTTCGCCGCATCGAGTCCGTCCCGAACGAATCGAGTCCGCCCTGACCGAAACGACTACCCGCTCGAGTCCGTACGGCCCTGCCATGGGAAGCTACGATATCGAGCGCTATCTCAACGTCCGCAGCGCCTACGGCGCGTCGTTCGGTCCCGACGGCGACCGCCTCTCTTTCCTGATGAACACGACCGGCACGCCACAGATCTGGACGCTCGAGAACGCCCGATCCTGGCCGGAACAGCGAACGTTCTACGACGAGCGGGTGACCTTCGCCTCGTGGTCGCCCGAGCGGCCGGAGCTGATCTTCGGGATGGACGAGGGCGGCAACGAGCGAGCCCAGCTGTTTCGGCTCGACGCCGAGACGGGCGAGATCGAGAATCTGACGGCGATGCCCGACGCCAAACACCGATGGGGGGGCTGGAGCCACGACGGTGAGCGATTCGCGTTCACCTCGAACCGCCGCGACGAGTCCGTCTTCGACGTCTACGTGCAAGAGCGCGACGAGCGGGGAGACGATGCGACCCTCGTCTGCGAGGGCGACGGCTGGCTCTCGCTGGCCGGCTGGAGCCCCGACGACTCCCGCCTGCTCGTCTCGCAGGCCTACTCCAACTTCGATCAGGACCTGTACGTGCTCGATCTCGAAGCCGACGAGCGAGAACTCGAGCACCTCACGCCCCACGAGGGCGACGTTCGCTACCAGAGCGCCAGCTGGGGGCCCGACGGCGAGGGGATCTACCTCGTTACCGACGAGGGCGAGGCCGACACGCTCTATCTGGCCTACCTCGACGGAGAGCGAAAGGAGCTTGAAACCGTCATCGACGGGGACGGATGGAACGTCGGCGGTATCGCGCTCGACGACGAGACCGGCCGGTTCGTCTGCTCGCAGAACGTCGAGGGCTACACCGAACTGACCGTCGGCGAGTTCGACGCCGACGAGCCGACCGCGTTCGAGAGGTTCCCCCAACCCGACCTGCCGGGCGGCATCTCCGGTGGCGTGAGCTTCGACCCCGACGCGGAACGGTTCGCGCTGTCGACCACCGGCGACGCGGTCAACACGAACGTCTTCGTGGTCGATCTCGAGAGCGGTGAGACTGAGCAGTGGACCAGCGCGCCGACCGCCGGCATTCCCCCGGAATCGTTCGACGACTCCGATCTGGTCGACGTGGAGAGCTTTGATGGACTCGAGGTACCGGGTTTCCTCACGTTACCGGACACCAACGAGAACGGCGAAACGCCCGTCATCGTCGACATCCACGGCGGCCCCGAGAGTCAGCGTCGTCCCTCCTTCTCGAGCGTCAAGCAGTACTTCCTCGACCGGGGCTACGCCTACTTCGAGCCGAACGTCCGCGGCTCGTCGGGTTATGGTGCCGAGTACGCCGCCCTCGACGACGTCGAAAAGCGGATGGACTCGGTCGCCGACATTCGAGCCTGCGTCGAGTGGCTTCAGGATCATCCCGCGATCGACCCCGATCGGATCGCCGCCAAGGGCGGCTCCTACGGCGGCTTTATGGTGCTGGCCGCGCTGACCGAGTACCCCGACCTCTGGGCCGCCGGCGTCGACGTGGTCGGCATCGCGAATTTCGTCACGTTCCTCGAGAACACCGGCGACTGGCGGCGCGAACTCCGCGAGGCCGAGTACGGCTCGCTCGCGGAGGATCGCGAGTTCCTCGAGGAAATCTCCCCGATCAACAATGTCGAGCGGATCGAGGCCCCGCTGTTCGTTCTCCACGGCGAGAACGATCCTCGCGTCCCGGTCGGCGAGGCCGAACAGATCGCCGAGAAAGCGGCCGAACAGGGCGTCCCGGTCCGAAAGCTCATCTTCGAAGACGAGGGGCACGGTTTTTCGAAGCTCGAGAACCGCATCGAGGCCTACTCCGAGATCGCGGACTTCCTCGACGAACACGTCTGATCGATCCCTCGCCGTCGAACCCGTTCGCGAACTTATTACAAAACATATACATGACAGTGTCGTAGACTATCGGGTATGGCCGCCATCGAAACGACCTCGCTCACCAAGCGGTACGGTGAATCGGTCCTCGCCGTCGACGACCTCAACCTGTCCGTCGAGGAGGGAGAGATCTTCGGCTTCCTCGGTCCGAACGGTGCCGGGAAGTCGACGACGATCAACATGTTACTGGACTTCGTCCGGCCCACCGACGGGAGCGCGACGGTGCTGGGGTACGACGCACAGGACGAAACCGGGGAGATCCGCGAGCGGATCGGCGTCCTCCCGGAGGGCGCGACCCTCTACGAGCGCCTGACCGCCCGCGAGCACGTCGAGTGGGTCGCCGATACCAAGGGCGTCGACACCGACATCGACGCGCTGTTAGAGCGCGTCGGGATCCTCGAGGACGCCGACCGGGCGGCCGGCGGCTTCTCGAAGGGGATGCGCCAGCGGCTCGGTCTCGGGATGGCGCTGGTCGGCGATCCCGACCTGCTGCTCCTCGACGAGCCCTCCTCCGGACTCGACCCGACGGGGATCCAAGACATGCGGGAACTGCTGCGAACGGAGGCCGACTCGGGGACGACCGTCTTCTTCTCGAGTCACATCCTCTCTGAGGTCGAGGCGGTCTGTGATCGCGTCGGCATCATGAACGAGGGCCGACTCGTCGCCCTCGACAGCATCGAGAACCTCCGGGACGAGTCGACCGGCGCGGCGACGATCGACGTCGAACTCGCCTCGACGGCCGATCCGGCCGCCCTCGACGTCGGCTCGATCGAGGGGGTACAGCGGGTTACCGCGGACGACGATACCGTCACTGCGGTCTGTGACGACCCCGCCGTCAAGGTCGACGTCGTCCGCCACATCGACGAGCGGGCGACCGTGACCGATATCCTCTCGACGGACACCTCGCTCGAAGAACTGTTCAACCAGTACACCGGGGCCGAGAGCGCGGGCGAGGGATCGGTCGCGCCGGCCGAGGAGCGACGGGAACGGGAGGTGTCCGCATGAGCGCGCTCTCCGTCGCCAAGCGGGACTTCTTGGACGTCCGACGAGCCAAACTCGTCTGGATCCCCGCCCTGCTGTACGCCCTGTTCATGCTCGTCTTCTACTGGGGCCAGAGCAGCCGCCCGGAGCCGGACTTCTACATGGTCCTGTGGAGCCTGGCCGGGATCGGCGGGGCGCTGGTCATCCCGCTGGTCGCGATCGTCGCGGCGTACCTCTCGATCGCCGGCGAGCGCGAGTCGGGCAGCATCCGCTATCAGCTGAGCCTCCCGGTCTCGCGGTCGGACGTGGTCGTCGGCAAACTACTGGCCCGCACCGGCGTCGTCGCGGCGTCGCTGCTGATCGCGTTCGCCGTCGGGATCGTCGCCGCACAGGTCCTCGTTCCGGATATGACCCTCGAGTACGACGGCTACGCCGCCTTCGTCGCGCTGACGCTGCTGTACGCGCTGGCGTACGTCGCCGTCGCCGTCGCAATCTCGGCGGCCACCGCGAGTCGCTCGCGGGCGATGAGCGGTGCGATCGGCTTCTTCTTCGTGTTCAACCTCGCGTGGAACTTCCTGCCGGTCAGCCCCGTCCGGATGGCCGAGTTCGTCTTCGAGGAACTCGGCGTCGATTACAGCGACGCCCTGCTAGACCTCATCTTCAGCCTCAGCCCGACCGGGGCCTACCTCAACGGGATGAAACTCGTCTTTCCGGACGATTTCACCGCCCTGCAGGCCACCACGGCCAGTAGCGATCCGTTCTACATTCAGGGCTGGTTCATGCTCGTGATCCTCGCCGGCTGGATCGTCGTTCCGCTGTTACTGGGCGCGTGGCAGTTCCGGCGAACGGATCTCGGCTAACGAACGGTTCGCGCCGACGACCGCGACCGCCGTCGCTGATCAGTCGATGATTCCCGTTTTTCGCGCTACATCTCGAGCGGCTCGCTCGTTCATCCCGTTGCCGAGAATGGTGTACCGGTCACGGATCTCGTGGCAGGTCGTCAACGCCTCGATAACGGTCTCGTCGTCGATTCCCAGTTCGGCCGCGGTCGTCGGCGCGTCGATGCTCGAGAGCGCGTCGCGAATGTCGCGCCAGATACCGTCCTCTCCCTGGTGAAGGTAGGCGGTCATGATCGAGCCGACGCCGACCTGATGGCCGTGGAGGGCCGCGTCGGGGGCCAGCCGGTCGAGCTGGTGCGAAAAGAGGTGTTCCGCGCCGCTGGCCGGCCGCGAGGAGCCGGCGATGCTCATCGCGACGCCCGAGGACATGAGCGCCTTGGTGACGACCCAGGCCGATTCCTCGAGCCCCGGCCGGATGAGATCGGCGTTGTCGACGAGGATTTCGGCGGTCATCTCCGAAAGTGCGGCGGCGTACTCGGAGTACTCGACGTCTTTGAGCCGCTGAGCGAGCCGCCAGTCCATCACGGCGGTGTAGTTGGAAATGATGTCGGCGCAGCCGGCGGTCGTCAGCTCCCACGGCGCCTCGGCGAGAATTCCGGTGTCGGCGACGACCGCGAGCGGCGGCTCCGCGGCGACGCTGTGGCGGGAATCTCCGTCCGGGACGGAGCCGCGATTGCTGACGATCCCGTCGTGGCTGGCCGCCGTCGGTACGGAGAGGAAGCCCATCTCGAGGTGATGACTGGCCAGTTTCGCGATATCGATGGCCTTTCCGCCGCCGATGCCGACCAGATAGGAGACGTCCTCGGTCTCGGCGACCTCGATCACCCGTTCGACGGCCTCGAAGGTCGCTCTCTCGATTGTGACGATCGCGGGCTCGATTCCGGCGGCCTCGAAGTCGGCCGCGATGGGGTCCGCGGCGACCTTTCGAGGCGTTGGACTCGTGACGAACAGCGGCCGTCCCTGCAAGTGGAGGTCGTCGATCACGTCGAGGACCTCGTCGCGAACGCCGTGGCCGACGACGACGTTTCGCGGCAGGCGGATCCACGTCGACTTCTCGAACATACCGTTCCTGACACACCCCCGGGTCATGTGTTTTTCCTCGTCGGCGCGTCGTTCGGGGCGACCACTGTCGGGGTCGAACCGGCGAGCCGATTGCGGCAGTCGGCCGTCAACCTTGAGCCGATCCGTCGGATCGATCGGCGATGTTATATAATTTCCAACTACAACGAGCGTATATGATTGCAGCGGCCGCGCTCTGGCTCGGACTGCTCGGCGCGGGTTACGCCGGCGCCAGGCTGTACGGACGGTACACGCTTCGACGCCGCCCGGACGGCCGGCGATCGCTCGGCACGTATCGCCTTCTCGCCGTCGTCGGCTTCGGGACTGGGATCGTCCTCGCGTTATCCGGCCTCCCCGAGGCGACTGAAAACACCCTCTCGAGTGTCCATCCAGCGCTGGCGGGCGGGACCGGAGCGACGCTCGCCTGGCTTCCCGTGCTCGGCGGTGCGATCGTCGCGACGCTCGTCGCGTATCTCGGCGTCTTTCCGTACGCTCGCGAACGCCGCGACCTCGAGATCAGCGCCGCGACGGCGGTCGGTCGGCTCGCGAAATATCTCGTGGCGATCACGATGCTCTGCCTGGGGGCACTCGTTCCCCTCGTTGCGCTCGTCAGCGCGTCGGATCCCGATCCGGTGTTGATTCCGCTCTCGTTCGTCGTCCTCATCGCCGTGGTCTACGCCTGGTTGCAGTACGGCATTCGCCTCTCACAGACAGTCACCGAGACGACGGCCGAACAGCGCCAGCGACTCGAGAACGCTGCCGACCGAGCCGGCCTGACCGCGACGGTCGCCGGCGTGATCCCGGCTCGCGAAACCGAGGTTGCCAGGCTCTACCTCGACGGACCGTTCTGGAATCGGCGGGTGTACGCCACGGACTACGCTCTCGACGCCCTCGACGACGAGGCGTTGACTGCGCTCTGTGCGCGTGCGGACGCCGGCGACGAGTTGCGGCTCCTCGAGCGGCGGTCGCTAGTGCTGGCGCTTCTCTTCGGACTGGTCGTGACGCTGACCGTCTGGACATCGCTTCTCCTCATGGTGGGTAGCGTTGCGATCACCGCGCCGCTTCTTCTCCGGTATTACCGGCGGTTCGAGTTCACCGCCGATCGCCGCGCCGCTCGAGCCGTCGGAGCCGCGCCCCTCGCGTCCGCTATCGAGACCGGCTCCGACCTGTCCGACGACCGGGGTCGGCTCAGCGAGTGGCTCTCGTCGACACCATCGCGAGCGCGACGGCTCGAGCGACTTGAACAACTCGACTCCTGATCAGAGCGTCTCGAGGATCCCCAGCACGCGCTCCTCGGCCTCCCGTTTCGGCCCGTTCTCGCTCCCGTCCCGATCGCTCTCGAGGTGGTCCGCAACCGAGCGATCCATCGCCGTCTCGAGCGGCGTCGACTCCCAGCCCAGCGTGGCGAGTTTCGCCGTCGAGAGGACGTGCGGATACGTCCGGTAGAGTGGGTACTCGTCGAGTTCGATGTCGCCGGCCGCGAGTTCGCGGGGGCCGGCGTGGACGAGTTCCACGTCGGTCTCGAGGCATTCGGCGATCAGATCGATCATCTCCTCGAGCGTGACGAGCCGTCGGTCGCCGACGTTGTAGGCCTCGCCGGCCGCGCCGCGTTCGGCGACGATCCGGAGCGCGCTCGCGACGTCTTCGACGTAGACGCGGTGGCGGAGGTTCGTCCCGTCGCCGGGCACGACGACGCGATCGAAGCGGTTCACGCGGTCGATCCACCAGTCGAGGCGCTCGGTGTGGTCGTGGGGTCCGTAGACGATCGGCGGCCGGACGGCCATGGCGCGGACGCCGTCCTCAGCCGCCGTGAAGACGGCGCGGTCGCCCTCGGCCTTCCGATTTCCGTAAGTCTCGAACGAATCGTCGGTCGCCTGTTCGGGCGTACACTCGTACAGCGGCGTCTCGCCCTCCCGCTTGGGGATCTCCTCGCGGCCGTAGGCTGCCCCGCTCGAGACGTAGACGTACGCGTCGCAGTCTGCGAAAATGGTCGTCGCGGCGTGGACGTCCTTCGGATGATAGGCGATGCAGTCGAAGACCGCGTCGGGGTCGACCGTCGTCGCGGCCGCCTCGAGGGCCGTGTCGTTCGTTCGGTCGCCCTCGACGTGGGCGACGCGGTCGTCGTCCGCGAACGGGTTCGCGCTGTTTCCGCGGGTGAACAGTGTGACGTCGTAGTCGTGCTCGAGCAGATCGTCGACGAGGTGGCGGCCGATGAATCGCGTGCCGCCGATAACGAGTGCGCTGTCCATGTGTGGCCGTCACGATTGCGGGAGAAAA
This sequence comes from Natrinema sp. DC36, assembly GCF_020405225.1. Lineage (NCBI taxonomy): Archaea > Methanobacteriati > Methanobacteriota > Halobacteria > Halobacteriales > Natrialbaceae > Natrinema > Natrinema sp. DC36. The sequence goes on along the minus strand of NZ_CP084472.1, from coordinate 2,772,153 downwards.
CTGTGGCGGACGAGGACGTTTCCACGGGAACGAAACCCTCGCGACCACCGGCAGTCCATCCTAAAGCGCCGATTGGCCTCGACTGACAGTACCGTGTGACTACCACTCGATAACAATAATTAATTTTCTATTCAAAAACTATACTTGGCAATGCGTAAATACCCTCGACTCAAAACTGAGACATGGACGCACCCGAACGCAGAGATCCAATTACTGGTGTTTCGATCGAACGACCCGATACCCCGGTCTACATGCCCGGAACGCCGACCGACTCGTTTACGGAAACCCTCGAGCGCATCGTCAGCATGGTTCTCCGCTGAGACTGAACCTGTAGAACAACTCCTCGAACAATCTGCAGTCGTACGGAACCGTCGCGTACTGCGAGACGCGAGTTTCGGAGATCGCCGGCGAGCACCGATCGAAACTACCCTCGTTTTTGCCGCCGCTGCTCCGACTGCTCCGTATGAGCGGGACGGACGTCCTCGTGATCGATCTGATGGAGACGACGATCATCGAGGTCGGTGCGCTCGGGGACCGGGAGTTCACCGCAGGCACGTACGCCTACGTCGGGAGCGCGTTCGGCCCCGGTGGATTCAGTCGCATTGACCGCCGTCGGAGCAAGCTCCGTCAAGCTCCCACTCGCTTCGCTCGCGAGAACGCCACTGGCACATCGATTACCTGCTCGGGAATTCCGCAACCCGACTCGAGACCGCGATCACGTTCCCGGGCGCTGACCGGGAGTGTGAGCTCGCGGGGCCGCTTCCCGGAACGCCGGTTCCCGACTTCGGGGCGTCGGACTGTGACTGCGGCTCGCACCTCCTCGAGGTCTCGGTCGACGACTCCGTTCTCGAGGTAGCGGCCGACGCGGGCGGCATCGTCGACAGCTAGCGTTCGCCGTTCGCCCCTGAGTTATTAGGGGTGCATGTGAAACGGTAGCTATGGCCAACTCAGGTTCCGACGCCGAATCAGCGACCGACCCCGAACTCAGCGACGACGCGATGGCACGGTTCTCCGTTCCGGAATTCGACGACCTCCCCGAAGATCTCCGGGATCGAATCGCGGAGGAAACCGACCGCGCCGGGTTCACCCCGAACGTGTTCTCCGCGTTCGCGTACAAGCCCTCCCACTTCCGGGCGTTCTTCCAGTATCACGACGCACTCGTCGAGGATACGGCCCTCGAGCGCGAGGAGATCGAGATGATTATCGTCGCCGTTTCCGGTGTCAACCACTGCTACTACTGCAACGTCGCCCACGGGGCGCTCGTTCGAATTTACGCCGACGATCCGACGCTGGCCGACCAACTCATCGCGAACTACCGGACGGCGGATATTAGCGACGCTCACCGGACGATGCTCGACATCGCGGTCACGCTCACTGAACGGCCGACAGAGGTCGAACCGGCCGATCTCGAGGCGCTACGCGACGCCGGCTTCAGCGAGGAAGCGATCTGGGACATCGCTGCCGTCACGGCCTACTACAACATGAGCAATCGAATGGCCACGTTCGCCGAGATGCGACCGAACGACGAGTTCCACACGCTCGGTCGCGAGTGAAGAGCGAACTCCGCCCCGTTCTCCTCCATTTCGGACTCCAGTGGCCGGTCGGATCGCGACCGCCTCCGCTATCGGGTGTCGAAACGACGGACAGAAACGAAACCGGATCGCGACCGCTCGAGACGAACGGCCGTCAGTCGTCGCTCGCCGCGAAACTGGCCGATTCGGATTCGGCTGCCACCTCGGGCGCACCGGGCAGTTCGTTGCGGACGTCGTCGCTCCCCTGCTCGGTGATCGCCTCGTAGTAGGCCTCGGGCATGACCTTCACGAAGGACTCGAGCGCGCGCTCCCAGTTCTCGAGGAGGTGCTGGCCGCGCTCGGAGCCGGTGTACGCGACGTGGTTCTCGACGAGCCGACGGAGCATCCGTTCGTCTTTCTCCTCGAGGTCGTCGTGAAGCGAGACCATGCCGGTGTTGGCCTTCGCCGCGAACTCGTCGTCGGGGTCGTAGACGTACGCGACGCCGCCGGACATGCCGGCGGCGAAGTTCTTCCCGGTCTCGCCGAGGACGGCGACGACGCCGCCGGTCATGTACTCGCAGCCGTGGTCGCCGACGCCCTCGACGACGGCCTTGGCTCCGGAGTTGCGGACGGCGAAGCGCTCGCCGGCGACGCCGTTGACGTACAGCTGACCGTCGGTCGCACCATAAAGCGCAACGTTGCCGATCGAGACGTTCTCGGTGGGATCGTAGCTTGCGGTCTCGGGCGTGCGGATCGTGAGTTTGCCGCCGGAGAGCCCCTTGCCGACGTAGTCGTTCGCACTGCCGTCGAGGTGCATCGAGACGCCGCTGGCGAGGAACGCACCGAAGCTCTGGCCGGCGGTCCCCGCCGCGTCGATGGTGATCGTATCCTCCGGGAGGCCGGATTCGCCGTAGCGGTCCGTAATGCGGTTCGAGAGCATCGCGCCGACGGTCCGGTCGACGTTCGTGACGTCCGTCTCGAGCGAGACCGGGTCCTGATTCTCGATGGCGTCGGCCGCGGCCTCGATGAGGTCGCGGTCGAGCTGGTCCTCGAGCTCGTGGTCCTGTTCGCGGATCTTGCGGCGGACGTCGCCGCCCGGATCCGCCAGCACTTCCGAGAGGTCGACCTTGCGGGCCTTCGGGTGGTCGACGTCGGTGCGCTGTTCCAGGACGCCAACCTGCCCGATCATCTCGTCGATGGTCTCGTAACCGAGCTCGGCCATGATCTCGCGCAGCTCCTGGGCGATGAACGTCATGTAGTTGATGACGTGTTCGGGCTCGCCGGGGAAGCGCTTGCGCAGGTCCTCGCGCTGGGTGGCGACGCCGACCGGACAGGTGTTCTTGTGACACTGTCGGGCCATCACGCAGCCGCCGGTGACCAGCGAGGCGGTGCCGAAGATGTACTCTTCAGCGCCGAGGAGGGCGGCGACGGCGACGTCGCGCCCGGTTTTCATCCCGCCGTCGGTCGAGACGCGGATGCGATCGCGGAGGCCGGTCGCACAGAGCATCTGGTTGGCCTCGGCGAGGCCGAGTTCCCAGGGGAGACCGGCGCTCTTGATCGAGGTGCGCGGCGAGGCACCGGTGCCGCCGTCGTGACCCGAGATGTGGACCACGTCGGCGTTGGCTTTCGCGACGCCGGCGGCGACCGTGCCGATGCCGGCCTCGGAGACGAGTTTGACGTTGATGTCCGCCGTCTCGTTCGCTGCCTTCAGGTCGAAGATCAGCTGCTTGAGGTCCTCGATCGAGTAGATGTCGTGCAGCGGCGGCGGGGAGATCAGCCCCACGCCGGGCGTCGACTTGCGGACGTGGGCGATCATCTCGTTGACCTTCGAGCCGGGGAGGTGGCCGCCCTCGCCGGGCTTCGAGCCCTGTGCCATCTTGATCTGCAGCTCGTCGGCGTTCGAGAGGTACGTCGAGGTGACGCCGAAGCGACCCGACGCCACCTGTTTGACGTTACACTCGCGCTCGGTGTTGAACCGCTCGGGCGGTTCGCCGCCCTCGCCGGAGTTGGACTTGGCGCCCAGCCGGTTCATCGCGATCGAGTTGTTCTCGTGGGCCTCCGGCGAGAGGCTTCCGAGACTCATCGCGGCCGTCGAGAACCGCTGGACGATGTCCTTGATCGGCTCGACGTCCTCGATCGGAACCGGATCGCGATCCGACTCGAACTCGAGTAAGCCCCGAAGCGTCTGGAGGTTCTGTTGCTGGTCGTTGATCTGCTCGGCGAACTCCTGGTAGCGCTCGTAATCGTTCGAGCGGACCGCCTGCTGGAGCGCGCCGACGGTCTGGGGGTTCCACTGGTGGTAGATCCCGTCCGAGCGGTGTTCGAACTCGCCGTGGCGGTCGAGGTCGGCGTCCTCGTCGTTGCCGTCGAAGGCGGTGGCGTGGCGCTCGCGAAGATCCTCCTCTATTTCCGCGAGACCGATCCCCTCGGTGCGGTTCTCGGTGCCTTCGAAGTACTCGCCGACCAGTCCCGAGTCGAGGCCGACGGCCTCGAAGATCTGGGCGCCCTGATAGCTCTCGACCGTCGAGATGCCCATCTTGGCCATGATCTTCAGCAGGCCGTCCTCGACCGCGCCGACGTAGGCGTCGATGGCGACTTCGGTGTCCGCGCCGTCGGGGCCGGCGGTGATGTCTTCGATCGTCTGGTAGGCCAGATACGGGTTGACCGCACCCGCGCCGTAGCCGACCAGCGTCGCGAAGTGGTGGACGGTGCGCGGATCGGCGGACTCGACGACGAGGCCGACGTGGTTGCGCAGCCCGTTACGAACGAGGTGATGGTGGACGCCGCCGGTCGCCAGGAGGCTCGGGATCGCGACCCGGTCGTCGTCGACGGCCCGGTCGGAGAGGACGATGACATCGTGATCGCCGTCCTCGATGGCTTCGACGACGTCCTCACGGACGCGCTCGATGGCGGCTTCAAGGTCGTCGCCCGGCTCCTCGCTTTCGGGTTCGTAGGTGATGTCGATCGTCGCGGCGGTGATCCCGTTGGTCGAACAGTCGCGGATCGAGCCGAGTTCGGCGTCCGTCAGAATCGGCGAGTCGAGCACGAGCTGGCGGGCGTGTTCGGGCGACTCGTCGAGCAGGTTGCGCTGGAAGCCCAGCCGGCTCTCCATCGAGGTGACCAGTTCCTCGCGGATGTAGTCCAGCGGCGGGTTCGTGACCTGCGCGAACAGCTGCTTGAAGTAGGAAAAGAGCGGTCGGTTGAACTCGGTGAGCACCGACAGCGGCGTGTCGTCGCCCATCGAGCCGACGGGGTCTTTCCCCTTCTGGGTCATCGGCTCGATCATGTTCTCGAGTTCGTCGTGCGTGTACCCGAACGCGGCCTGATAGTCGCGCAGCCCCGAGACCGCCTGCTGTGGCGAGCGGTCGTTCGTGGTGCGGATATCGTCGAGATGGACCTGCTCCTGGGCGACCCACTCGCCGTAGCGGTCGTCGGTGAGGTCCTCGAAGACCTCCTCGTCAGGAATGACGCGCCCCTCGTTGGGGTCGGCGAGGAACAGCTGTCCGGGCTTGAGACGGCCGCGCTCTTCGATGTTCTCGGGATCGGTCTCGAGCGCGCCGGCCTCGCTGGCCATGATCAGTTGATTGTCCGTCGTCACGTCGTACCGGCAGGGGCGCAGTCCGTTGCGGTCGAGGACGGCACCGACGCGTTCGCCGTCGGTCGCCGCGACGAGCGCGGGACCGTCCCACGGCTCGACGAGCGAGGCGTGGAAGTCGTACCAGTCTCTCCGATCGGGGTCCATCGCGTCGTCGCCGCGCCAGGCCTCGGGAACGAGCATCCGCAGGGCGTGTTCGAGGTCCCGGCCGCCCTGCATGAGGAGTTCGAGGGCGTTGTCGACGCTCGCCGTGTCGGATTGGTCGGGGTCGTCGATGATCGGCTTGACCGCCTCGAGATCCTCTAAGACCTCACTCTCGATGTCGGTCTCGCGGGCGCGCATCCAGTTGATGTTCCCCTGAATGGTGTTGAACTCGCCGTTGTGGATGATGTTCCGGTAGGGGTGGGCGAGGTGCCAGGCGCCGAGCGTGTTCGTCGAGAACCGCTCGTGGACCATCGCGAACGTCGATTCCATCCGCTCGTCGGTGAGATCGGGATAGTAGGCGGGGACCTGAACGCCTTTCAGCAGTCCCTTGTAGACGACCGTCTTCGAGTCGAGAGAGACGACGTAGAAGCGCTCTTTGTTCTCGATATCGGCGCTTTCGACGGCGTTCTCGAGAGCGCGTCGGGCGACGTAGAGACGGCGGTCGAAGTCGTCGCCGGAGATATCGTCGTCGGGTGCGACGACGACCTGCCGGACATCGGGCTCGGAGTCGACGGCCGTCTGCCCGAGGTCGTCGTTGTTCGTCGGCACGTCGCGCCACTCGAGGACCGAGAGATCGTAGGTAGCGACGGTTTCCTCGACCAGCGAGACGAGCGCGTTGCGGGCCGCGTCGTCCTGAGGCAAAAAGAGCGAACCGACGGCGTACGTGTCCGGAAGTTCGACGTCGAGCACGTCTCGGAAGAACGAATCGGGCGTCTGGAGCATGATGCCGGCCCCGTCGCCGGTGTCTTTCTCCGCCCCGGTCGTCCCTCGGTGCTCGAGATTGACGAGTAGTTCGAGTCCGTCGGCGACGACGTCGTGGCCCCCATCCCCATCGAGATCCATGACGACGCCGACGCCGCAGTTCGACCGCGCGTCCGCGGGGTCGGCGAGCCCCTGTGAACGCTCGGCGGATGACGCTATATGTGGCTGTGGCATAGCCCTCCCTAGCGGAAACAGATATAAGAGGCTAACCCATTATGGCTAAGTGTATTATAAACACATATGGTGCAATATAAGGTGTTTGTGGGTCCCTTATAGGGGCGCATCGTCGCCGTTCACGCGCCTTCTCGCCGCAGTTGCTACTGCTTTCGGATCGAGCTACCGCTCTGGGGTTGAGATCTAGGGCGGCACTGTTCGAACCCCCTTCCGGGAAGCGGCGCTTCCCGACAGCGGGGTGAATTGTCAGAGGCACGTAGTGTTCACCCACCAGAGTGAACACCACAGTCTCTAGTTACTCGCCTCCGGTAAGCACTATTGGGTTAAAGAGTTAGGTCCATGTGACAGTAGAACCAACGATTCGTCGCGGTGACCGTTCGAGTCAGTTCCCGAAGGGAGGTCGGCCGTTTCGCGTGGGGTGTCCGCCTTGACACTTGGAACCGACGACCCATCACACCGTTTCGCGCATCCCGCTGGGACGAGAGCTCCGCCGAAGACGACGCCGAATCCGGAGTCGCTGCTGCCGGCAGCGAAATATCGGAAAATAGCTGGTTCGATTCTCGGCTCGAGTGAGTAACGACGAGTCGACGTGTTACCGCCGAGCGGGCGTGTTACCGCCGAACGGGCCTGCTCCCGTCGAGTAACCGCGCTAGTACGACTTCGCGAAGTAGGCGATCTCGTCGGCGGGATCGCCACAGACGCCGCACTCGTCGCGGTCGGGTTCGGGTACTTCGCCGGCCGTCGTCCCGCCCTCGTCGGCCAGGGGCTGCATGACGATCTCGGCGGCGATCTTCTCCTTGATGGCCTCCTCGCAGGCCTCGTCGCCACACCACGCCGTCTTCACGTAGCCGCCGTGTTTACCGATCGTCCCGAGGATCTCCTCCGGACTGTGGGCCTCTCGGACGTTCTCCTCGAGGTTCTCCTCGGCTGCCTCGTACAGCTTGTCGTAGATCTCGTCGAGGTGCTCGTCGACGGCGTCGACGATCTCGTCGCGCTCGGCGACGGACTGCTCGTTGTCCGGCCGGTGGACCAGCGTGACTTCCCCGTCGTCGACCTCGTGGGGACCGATCTCGAGTCGCAGCGGGATCCCGTTGAGCTCGTGTTCGTTGAACTTGAAGCCGGGATTGCGCTCGTCGCGGTCGTCGAGTTCGACGCGGAACCCGGCGTCCTCGAGGTCCGCTGCGATCCCCTCGGAGTACTCGAGGACATCGTCCTTGGTATCCTCCTGCCAGATGGGGACGATGACGACCTGTGTCGGCGCGACCGTCGGCGGAAGCACGAGCCCCTGATCGTCGGAGTGGGTCATGATGAGCGCCCCGATCGCTCGCCAGGAGAGCCCCCACGAGGTGGTGTAGGCCGTCTGTTCGGCCTCGTCCTCGTCCGCGAAGGTGATGTCGAACGCCTCGGCGAAGCTCTGGCCGAGGTTGTGGCTCGTCGCTCCCTGGACGGACTTGCCGTCGGGCATCAGCGCCTCGACGGTCGTCGTCGTATCCGCGCCGGGGAACTTGTCGTGTTCGGGCTTCTTACCCCGCAGCACCGGAATCGCCAGCACGTCCTCGTAGACGCGCTCGTACTGGCCGAGACGGGTCCAGACCTCCTCCCACGCGCCCTCGTTGCTCGCGTGGGCGGTGTGGCCCTCCTGCCACATGAACTCCTTCGTCCGGAAGAACGGCTTCGTCTCCGTCGCCTCCCATCGTACGACCGAACACCACTGGTTGAGGCGCATCGGCAGATCGCGGTGGCTGCGGGTCCACTCGGCCATGAAGGGCGCGATGATCGATTCGCTCGTGGGACGGACGGCGAGACGCTCCTCGAGTTCCTCGTGGCCGCCCTGGGTCACCCACGCGACCTCGGGGTCGAACCCTTCGACGATGTCCTTTTCGCGCTCGAGGTAGCTCTCGGGGATGAACATCGGGAAGTAGACGTTGTCGACGCCGGTCTCCTTGAACCAGCCGTCCAGCGAGTCCTGAATGGCCTCCCAGAGGGCGTAGCCGCGAGGTTTCGTGACGATGAACCCGCCCATCGGGGCGTAGTCCGCGAGGTTCGCCTTCTGGACGACCTCGGCGTACCACTCCCCGGGCTTGTGCGATTTCGACTCGGTGATCCCGAGTTCTTGACTCTCGTCGCTCATTGTGTCGACATGCAGGCAGCGCGGGCTTAAACCATGCGAAGGCCACCGGCGACGTCGCCCGAGCGCTTAGACTCCAATTCGCTCGCCCAGTTCGGGTGCCGTCGCGTCGTAGCCGTCGGCGCGCAACGCCGCCGCGAACGCCTCGCAGCGATCGCCGTGGTTGATCAGTACCGTCGCGTCCGCGTAGGACTCGAGGAACGTACGAACCCCATCTCGATCCGCGTGCGCGGAGAAATCGTACTGTTCGACCTGCGCGCTGACCGGCATCATCCGGCCGTCGATCTCGGCGCTCCCGGTCTCGAGCAGGTCGCGGCCGGGCGTCCCCTCGACCTGATAGCCCGTCATGGCGATCTTGTTCGTCGGGTGGGAGCGGATCGCGGGCACGTAGGTCATCGCGGGGCCGCCGTGGAGCATCCCGCTGGTCGTGACGATCACGGTATTCTGTTCGGCGATCCGTTTGCGCTGGCCGTCGCGGCCGTTGACGAATCGCGCGTTGCCCTTCGCCCGGCGCAGCAGGTCCGGATCGCGCAGAAACCCTCGGTTCGCATCCCGGAGAAAGAGTTCCGTGACTCGTTTGCCCATCCCGTCGACGTAGCACTCGAGGTCGTATTCCTCGCAGATGCAGAGCACCTCCTGCGTGCGGCCGATGCCGAAGGCGGGGACGACGACGGTGCCGCCCTCCCAGATCGTCGTTCGAAGACTCTCGGCGAACTCGCGTTCGATCTCGGGCCGCGGCGGTCGCGTCACGTCCGAGTAGGTGCTTTCACAGAGGACCACGTCGGCGTCGGGCCGCGCGGTGGTGCCCTCGAGTAACCGCTGTTCCTCGGTGTGGAAGTCGCCGGTGTAGAGCAGTCTCGTCTCGCCGTCATCGACGAGCACGTGGGCGCTACCGGGAACGTGGCCGGCGTCGAAAAAGGTGACTTCGTACCCGGCGGCCTCGAAGGCACTCTCGTAGCCGTGGGTCTCGGAGACTTCCGCGACGCGAGCCAGTTCCGCCTCGGTGAACGGACAGTCGTAGCTCCCGCCGTGGAGCTTCAGCGTGTCCCGCGCGAGGACCGTGGCGAGGTCGTACGTCGGTTGCGTCCAGTGGATAGGCGGCCGCGCGTCGCCCGACAGGAGTGTCGGGACGGAGCCGACGTGATCGAGGTGGCCGTGACTGACGACGACGGCGTCGGGATCGACGTCGCCGATCGGAAACGCCGGCGGGTTCCCCGAATCCATTCCGAAATCGAGCAAGAGCGTGTCGTCGATGAGGATCGCGCTCCGGCCAATCTCGCGCGCGCCACCCAGCAACTGGACGTCCATTACGAGTCCCTTGCACCTCACCCGGTTTGCTTCCGTTGGTTCGCGGATTCCGGTCGAGCAACTCGTCGTCCGCATCCGAGAACGAGAACTGGACGTAGCGATCACGGGACCGGTGCCAGCGAGTCCGGAGCCGGTATCAGTGATCCCGGAGTCGATGTCGGTCATTCGAGGGCCGTCGGGAACTCGAGCGATCGAAGTCCGTTCGACCGCGTCCCTCGTCCGGTTCGAGGACCCGCTCGAGTTCTCGTTCGAACTCGTCGTCGTCGAGTTCGCCGTCGACGTACCGAGAGCGAACTCGGTCCTCGGGAGCGGTCCGGTCGTCGGACCGCTGTGGCGGACGCGCGTCGTCTCCGGCGGCTGAATCGCCACTGAACACTGAAAACAGCCCGACGATCGCCAGGACGAACAGGCTCAGGACGGCGAGCGAGACGATCATCGAGAGGACGGCGACGACGAGGGAGAGCGCGATACCGACGATCGTTCCGACGACGCTCAACGCGATGAGCGCGAGTACGAGTACGCCGATTCCCTGCAGCAGGACGGAACTGAGACGTCCCATACGCATCGTTCGTCCGATGTGCACAAAAATCACGCGGGCCGTAGACGGCGATATTCTGCGTATAGTGACCCTCTCTCGAGTGGACGGCTCTTTGTAGCGGCGTCAGGAACTGTTCGATCGAAGGTCGTTCGCATCGGCCCGCCGGGCGTCGGCCCGTTCGGTCAGCCCGATGAGATAGACGTCGAGGAGACAGATCAACAGGATCGCGAGCGGTACGGCGACGTCGGTGAAGCGCACCGCGTCGAACTGCAGCGCCGTCACGACGAACGGGTCGCCCGGTTCGAACGCGCCCGACAGCGATCGCGCGCTCAGGAACGCGAGCGCGAGGCCGTAGCAGACGAACCAGATCCCGGCGCGTTTCCACCGACCGAGGTAACAGTGGCCGAGGCCGGCCACGAGCGCTGACAGCGGATACGCCGGCCAGACCGGTCGTGACAGCTCGCTCATTGAGAGCCACTTACGTCGTGGAAGATAATCCGTGTTGTCCTTTCGACCGAGCGGTTATTTCCGATACTGACGGATCCCGAACCGGCCGTAGCCGCCGTATGCAACCTCGAGCGAGCCGATCCACCAGTTCCATCGCTCGGGTGGGGTTCCGTCGGGGGCGTCAGAGAGTTCGTCGATGACGATATCGTTCGTCAGCGTCACACCCACATCTCCCTCGTACTGGTTGGAATCCGCGAGATCGACGGCCTGCCGAACGACGACGCGCGACTGCCCCATCGTTCCGCCGAACTCCTCGCGCAGGCGGATCTCGAGTCGTCCGGGATCGATGAACACGGCTACTCGTTGGGGGTCGGGGTACTTGACTGTTCGAGCGGTCGAACGCTGAAACGCCGCTGGGTCGAGTGGCCGGGCGGACGGCTCGAGCAACGCGAGAGCCGTCCAACTCGGGGGAGGGCAGGTGGTCACTCGGTATGACCGCGAGCGAACCCGAAGGGTGAGCGAGCGGGCCGACGACTGACCCAGAAGCCGCGCTTGGCGCGGCTGGCGGGGAAGGAGGAGTGCTTTTGATCGACCTTTTGCGCTGCGCTCCCTCACTTCGTTCGGTCGCTCGGCAAAAGGTCGGTCCCGATCGATGATCTTTTGAGCGACGGCCGTCTTCCGTCGGGCATGGCAAGTTTCACTGTCGTTGTCGGCGACCCCGAATCCGGGTCGTCCTATCAGCTCGAGGCGGAGGAACAGGACGCGAACCGATTCATGGGCAAGTCGATCGGCGAGGAGGTCGACGGCGGCTCGGTCGGCCTCGACGGCTACACGCTCGAGATCACCGGCGGCTCCGACAAGGCGGGCCGTCCACTCAACGGCGAGGTCTCCGGGCCGAATCTGACGGAAGTGCTGATGAACGGCCGACAGACGGGCTACCGTCCGGACCGTGACGGCGAGCGTCGCCGGATCACGGTTCGCGGTCGCGAGATTTCCGACGCCGTCGCGCAGGTCAACGCCTCGATCGCCGAACGCGGGAGCACCGACGTCGACGACCTCCTCGGCGAGGGCGGCGACGACGAGTAAATCGCAACGATACATTCGATTCGTTTTTATGGGAGACAGAGTTGCGAGCGACCATCCTTCGGTAGAGACGGTCCGGTCGACGTGTATAGAGACGGCGACCGGCGTCAAACTCGAGGTGCCGGCCGACGAACGCGATGCGTTTTCGACCGACGAGGTCGTCCGAGTCGTCCTCGACGGCGAGGAACTGTTCGCGCGAGTCGAGCGGGCGCTGACGGGCGATGACCTGTCGGTTCCGGGCGTCTACGAGACGCCGGACGAGGCCCGAGACCCCAGCGGCGCGACCGACCGACTCTCGGAGTGGACCGCCGAGCGCGATATTCCGGCGGGGGGATCGGTGCTGGTCGACGTCGTCGAATCCGAGTTCCTCTACGGCCTTCGCGCACCCGGCGAGACGACCTATTACGACGCGCGAGCGCCGCCGAGCGATAGTCTGAGCGAGATCGCGAAGGATCTCGAGGACCACTGATTCGCGAGCCCCCGATCTCGGCGGTAGCCGAGCTTTGGCCGGGAAATAGCGTTGTCACGACCGGACCGACGCGGCTCCGTCGACTCGAGCCTGTCAGTGCCGGGTGACTTCGGGTTCGAAAACGCGGTCGCCCGTAACTCGAGCGCGGAAAACGGGAGTGCCTTAGAGTCGCGGCAGAAATGCGTACAGCAGCAGGCCGAAGGCGAGGTGCTGTACCATCGTCCGCTCGACGGTCGCGCGGACGTACTCTTCGTCGGCGATCGAGTACTCCTTGGTTCTGACCTTGGCGTGCATCGAGAGCACGTCCTCTTCCTCCAGGTTGTGGAGACTCGGATAGACGGTGCCCGGACTGAGCTGGGCTCCGAAGAGGTGGGTCAGGTCCGAGAGGAGCTCTTTCCCGTGTGTTTCTTCGTGGAGCGCGATGAGCATCAGGAGGATTTCGTCCAAGTTCTCCTTGATGATAGCCTCGTCGAACTGGACCTCGTCGGTCGGGAGCGCGCTGTTTACCTGCGCCATCAGTTCGTCGAGTTCGCGTTCGACGTCTCTGGTCGCATCGTCGGTCGATCCGAGCGAGATATCGTACGATTCCGACTGGTTGTCCGCAGTCGCCGCCCTCGACAGTTCGTCGAGCACGGATTCGGTATTTGGAGTGTCCTCACGCATTGACGATCACCTATGGGGGGACGTGATGTGAACCGTTCCGCAGCCGTCGACCACGCACTGTCGCCGGATGATCGGTGACGGTCCCACTCACGACTACTGAGTTCCTGACACCGACCCGTATTAAGAGACAGGGAAGTGAATGGTATCGAATATAGATAAATCAAGATTCCGTGAATGATACAATAAACATTCACTTATGGACTCTTCGGATACTAGTCTGTGTGAGGGGACAAAACAAAACATTTGAACATAAATTTCTGTATAACTCATTTAAATGTGAATTTATAGCCGCCAGTTCGAAATCGATGATAAGTGTTATGGCCAAAAGCCGAATATATGCTCAGTGCTGAGATGGACCGTCTCGGATGATGCTTACCATCTCGTTCGGTTCGTCGCCGTCGTCCTCGTCGTCATCGATTCGTCGTTCGACCCGCCGCTCGGCCATCCGTGCGATCATCACGTGTTCCTCGAGGTCGTCGCCTCGAATCTTCGCGATGTACTCGAGGGTCTGGGCGTGGGCGCTGAAGAGCGTCCCGCTCAGGGACTCGAGCGGATACTCGAGCGTCGTCGGTTCGTCGTAGCGTTTGTTGTGGATCTCCCCGAGGGAGAGCCCGCGAAGGTACGAGGTCATCTGCTCGCGGACGAGCGGGCTGATCCAGCCCAGGTCCTCGTAGTACCGCAGGCAGTTCAGCGCGCCCGTCGTGCCGAAGGTCTCGCCGAGAAAGCGCGCCCACTGGATGGTGGCGTTGGTTCGCCCGGCCGATCGCTCGAGCGTCTGAAGATATGGTTTTTGATCTGGCATGGATGGCTGGTGTCGCCGGTCTACTGTAATTCAGTCGTCCGCTACTCAAGAACATTCACGTCATTACGAACGGTGAGTCGTCGTCGCTACCGGATCGAAGGCTGCTGGATTGCGAGCGATCGGGGTGAGTCGATCGATGGCCGGTCGGCCGTCGGGGTGACGAGTCCGAACGCCGCTACACGCTGATAGCTATCCCGACGACGTACTCCGTGATGACCGCGATTACGGCACCGAGCCACGTCAGGAAGACGAAGTGAACCAGCGCGCTGATAATGTGGCCGCGGTCGGTGAGTCGAATCATGATCGCCGAGAGCGCGGCATTGATGACGATCGTCAGAAGCAATAGATACTCGATGACCTGAATGTCGTACTGCTCGGTGCTGAGCAACCCCCCGGTGAAGCTGCTCTGTTCTTGGAGGTCCATCTCGCCCGTGATCTCCATCATGATTTCGACGACCTCGAGGCCGACGAAAAACGAGAAGACGGCCGCGGCGGTGATGCCGTAGAGGACGCCGATCAGGGTCATCGTCGCCTGATCGCGTTGCTCGCGGACTTTGAGCACTTCGTTCTGGTTCTCGCTGATGACCTGCCCGAGGACCTTCGGATCGCCCCCCATCTGGCGACCGACGACGTACATGTCGCCGAACTTCTGGATGAGATAGGAGCCGGTCTCCGCCGCGAACAGCCGCCACGAGCGGATGTCGTCGATCCGCATGTTGAGCCGCTTGTACAGCGCGTCGACGTTGTCGGTTAACGCCCCGAAGTCCTTGCGCCGCAGGCTCTCGAGGACGCTCCCGGTCGAGGTCTGTTTGACGCTCTCGACGGCACCGAGCGCGCGGATGAAGCTGGGGAACTCCCCGTCGCGGACCTTGACCTTTTGTTCTTCCTGTCGCATCCGCCACCCGGGGAGGAGCAGTGGTGTCACGGGGATCGCGACCATGATCGGCAGCGGGACGCGGCTGGCGATCCCCGGCACGATCCCGAAGAGGGCTAGTCCCATCACGACGGCGAGGAGGATGCTACAGCCGATACCGATCGCGAGCGCTCGCGGAATCCGGGTGAGCGGGCCGGTCCCTTCCGTCTCCTCGATATACCAGAGGGGATCGTACGGCGAGATGACGTGGACCGCGTAGATGAACGCAACCTGCACGATCGTGAACATGGCGATGGTGCCGCCGATCAACAGCGTCGGGCTCGTTCCGGTCAGGATCGGCAGAACGATCGCGAACACGAGGATGAACGCTACCGACAGCATCATCGACATGTACAGCTCTTTCATCACGTCGAGTTTCCCCAGGTCCGCCTCGTACCGGGTGACGAACTGCTGGATGATCGTGTCCTGTTCGTCGATCAGGAACTCGCTGATCTGCTGGCCGCCGCCGACCGTGTACGCCAGCCGCTCGAGGAAATCGGTCAGGAGCGGACTCGTCGTCTGTTTGGCGCGGAGCCGGCAGGCGTCGTCGAGGCTCTGGTTCCAGGTGTCGACCATCGCGACGAGGTGTCCCATCTCCTCGGCCAAGGCGTCGTACTCGTCTTCCTCCGCGAGGGTACGGAAGATCTCGACGCGGTTGATGTTCGTCATCGAGAGGACGGTGATGTGGGTCAAGAAGAGGTGAAAGCGCTGGCGAATCTGCTTGCGCTTTCGGTCCTGGGCCAGCTTGGGGTAGATGATCGCGACGACCATCGCCAGCAGTCCCAGGAGGACGACCGGGAGGCCGATCAGCAGCGAGAGTCCGAGCACGACGACCACGACGCCGCTCCCGATGAAGAACGCGAACGCGGGCGCGATGACGAGCAGGAGATACCGCGAGGCACCCATCTCCATGTTCGCGTACGCCCTGTTGAGCGACTCGAGGGCCGATCGAGTGCTCATGTCGGGCGCGGACTGGGAGTCTGTTGACATAGTATCTCAGGCGAACTGGTCGATGCCGCTGATCCGGATGGGTAATCCCTCGAGGCCGTCGCGATGGAAGCCGGCGATCGCGTCGTTGACCTCGTGGTAGCCCAGCACGTCGGCGTCGATGAGCTGGCGGATGATCTCCGCCCGACGGTCGAGCTCGTCGTAGATCTTCCGGGTGTCCTGGTAGCCCAGCAGCGTCGCGATCTGCTCCTCGAGAACGAAGGAGTTGTTGCGACCCGTAAAGGCGACCTCGTCGTCGCGGGGGTCCCACTTGAACGCCTGGCGGGTGACGACGCCGCCCTCGTAGTCGGAGTAGCCCTCGATCTCCTGGACCGACGTGACTCGCCGGAGGACGTCGTCGCCCTGCTTGACCCGGTTCTGGAACAGCGCGACGTCGCAGTTGTCCATGAACGTCTCGGGGACGTTGATCGGTGCCCCGGTAAAGCGCTGAATCATCGAGACGATGTCGCTGGCGTGGAAGGTCAGCATGACGGGGTGACCGGTCTGTGCCGCTTGGAACGCCATCTGCCCCTCCGCCCCGCGGACCTCGCCCACGATGATGTAGTCCGGACGCGATCGGAGGGCCGCCGCGACCAGGTCGAACATGTCCACGTCGGCCGACTCGTCGCCGGATCCCTCGCGAGTGAGCAGTTGCTGCCAGGTGTTGTGCGGCGGAATGACCTCAGAGGTGTCCTCCGCTGTGTAGATCTTCGCGTCGCGCGGAATGAACGACAGCGCCGCGTTCAGCGTCGTCGTCTTTCCCGAGGCCGTCTCACCGACGACGAACACGGTCTGCTCGTTCTCGAGACAGAGCCAGAGGTACGCGGCCAGTTCCGGGGAAATCGTCCCCCACTTCGTGATCTGGAAGACCGACAGCGGGATCTCCTCGCCCTGTCGGATGGTCATCGAGGGCCCCTGGACGGAGACGTCGTCGGAGTAGATGATGTTGATACGCGAGCCGCCGGGCAGCGTCGCGTCGATGATCGGATCGGAGTCGCTGATCGGGTGGTTCATCCGTTCGCCCATGTTCCGGAGCCACTGCTCGAACTCCTCGGGCGTCCCGAAGTCGACGGTGGCCGAGATCATGCCGTACGTGCCGTGATCGAGGTAACACTGCTTCGGACCGATGACGTGGATGTCCTCGTTGGCCGTGTCGGCCATCACCGGTTCCAGCGGGCCGAGGCCGACGATGTCGCGCTGGAGCTGGTAGCGCAATCGGGTGAACTGATCCTGCGAGAGCGAGACCTTGCTCGTGCCGAAGGACTTGAGCCGACCGATCGACTGGCCGGTGATCCCGGACGTGATTTCGACGACTTCGTCCAAGAGTTCGTCCAGGTGCTCCTCGAACTCCTCGTTGTCGCCCGGTGCCGGTCGAGTCACGCTCTTGTCGAGGATTCGCTGTCGGATCTGGTCGTACAGCGCCTTGTCCTCGTCCTCGAGGGTCGGCTCGACGCAGTAGTAGGTGGTGTCGATCCCCATATCGCCGTAGACGTGACAGAAGATCGGTGCCTCGGCTTCGTAGATGACGTTCGGCCGTTTCGACTCCCACTCCTCGGACGGTTCGTCGATGAGTTTCGGATACTCGCCGTACTCCTCGTGGAACCACTCGAGGTGTTCCCGCAGGTGCGGGTGCTCGTCGGCCAGTGCGTCGAGTTCGTTCTCGAGTCGTGCGCTTCCGAAGTCTGACATTTAGGCCACCGTTCTGCTGACGATCGAGATCCCCCGTCCCTGTTGGACGGTGAACCCGATGGAGTCGTCGACCGGACTCTTCATGTTCTGAAACCGCCGGACCAGAACCTTTCGTCTGATCTCCTGACCGACCGTGTTCGTCTCGATCTGAAAGTAGATGTCGGCCATGTTCCGCAGCGGTCGCAACGCGTCGTCACGGACGCTCGTCGGATCGACCGTCAGCACGACCGATTTGTCCTTCATCGTCATCTGGCGCAGGAACGTGACGAGCCGTTGAATGACGTGGTCCTCGTCCCCCGCTTCGATGACGCCCTCGTAGTTGGGATCGTTCCGCAACAGCGCCGAGAGGGTATCGACGAAGACGACGTCGGCCTTCCAGAGCGTCTCCGCGCTCGCGAGTCGCGCGAGGAGCTGGCGTTTCCGGCCCTCGTCGTGCGTGTCGATGTTCGCGTGCAAGAACAGCAACTGTTCGTCCAACAGCAGATCGACCACGTCGTAGGACAGCGAGTGCATCTGCTGGACGAACTCCCAGGACTCGAGTTCCGTCGAGATGTAGGTGACGTAGACGTCCTCGGAGGCGATCCCGTAGGAAAAGCGCTGGGAGAGGGCGCTCTTGCCCGCGCCGTCTTGGCCTTCGATGAGCATGATGCTCCCGGCTGGAATCCCGCCCCCGATGGCGGTGTTTACCCGATCTTGATCGGTCAGTCCGATGGAATAGTAGTCTGTCATGGGACGTAGAATTCGAACACCTCCTCCGCACCGTTGACGGTCACGCTGATCCGGTGTTCCGTCTCCGGATCGAACGGCTGCTCGAGAGCTATCTCGAGTTCGGCGACCGTTCCGTCCCGCCAGGGGCCGCCGCCGTCCCGTACCGTGACCGTGAACGCGTCGTTCGAGACGTACGAGCCGTCGACCAGCACGTCGAGTTCGGTGCTGTCGGCCGTGAGCGTCTTTCGGCCGGTGTTTTTCACGAGGAGCGTGACGTTCTCCGCACCGCTCGAGTTGTACACCGCGTCGCTCCCCGGATCGCTAATGATCTCGATGTCGGTATCGATCTTGTCCGTCATGTCGCCGCTCTGACTGTCGACCGAATTACTCAGGTCGTTGACGTTGGTCACCAGCGTGCCGGCGACGCCGGCGGCGACCAACATCGCGGCGATGAACAGGATCAGCGTCGAAACGGAGTCACCGGCCATGGCTCACCCTCCGACCTCCGTTACCGTCTCGGCGATCCCGTGTTCGGTTACCAGTTTCACCCTGTCCGGTTCGGGCGTCCTGTTGGCTACCGTCACGTGCAGCGTCTCGCCGGGTTGCCACAGCTCGCGTTCGGCGCTGCTCTCGACGCTCGTGGTGTACGAGTCCCGCGTCTGGTAGACGCCGTCGACCAGCAGATCCGTCTCGGTGACCGAGAGCGTCGTCGAGCCGGTGTTGTTCACGCTCATGGTAAAGTCGTTTGTGCCGCTCTCGTTGTAGCTCCACGAGTCGACCGCGATCGCCGTGTTTCGCATCGACAGCGTCCGATCGTCGCGGTCCTGAATCGCCGTCCGTCGCTCCTCCTGTGCCGAGTGAAAGACCGGATAGGCGATCCCCGCGGCGACCAGCACGCCGACGAAGATGATCGCCGTCGCGCCACTGGTACTGAACCCCACGCGCGATCACCGTCCTCCCTCGGTGCCCCGGCGCATGGCTACTGCCCCCGTCCGGTATCCGGGCCGACTTCCCGTTTCGTCTCGTGGATCTCCTGGAGCTTCATGATGTACGTGTAGCTATCGGCGTGATCCTCGGCGGTCAGTTCCTCCGGCGTCATCTCCGGGTCGACGTGAATGTCGAGGTCGGGGCCGCTCAACATCGCCTCGAGGTGGTCTTTGACCTCGTCGTCGATCCAGCCGATCTCGGCGTAGTACGAAATCGCACGCAGCGTCGCCGCCGGCCCGGCCGTCCGGACCAGTTCGGTCAGCCACTCGAGGACGATGATATCCGTCGCGTACGTGTCCGCGAGCGACTCGAGGGTGACGTCCGAGTCGTCGTCGACTGCCCCATCCGCGTCCGCCCCGTCGGCGTCCGCACCCAGTTCCGAATCAGGCTCGTCGACGCTCTCGGTCGCCTGTACTTCGACCCGCGTATCGTCGTCGCCCTCGTCCTCGTCGAACGTGATCGTCTCACCGCCGGTCTCGTCGGCACCATCGGACTGGGCCGCCGCCGCATCCTCGATGACTCCCTTGAGGTCGTCGAAGGAGACCGTTTCCTCGCGCCCCGACGAGTCCATTTCGGCCCGGAGTCCGGCCATCGAATCGCTTCCGCCGTCGGTCGTCGCCTCGTCCTCGCCGAAGACGCCGAACCCCTTTCGCTCCTCGCCAGCGCCGGTAAACGGGTTCACGTCGTCGGTCAACATATCGTACACGCCGAGCAGTTGACGAACCGTCTCGTTCATCTCCTCGACCTGGTCCGCAACCTGTTGCTGGGAGTCCTGGACCGTCCCCAGCGTCGACTCCTTGTTCTCGAGTTCCTCCTCGAGTTCCTCGATCCGATAGAAGAGGTCGTCGAGATCCTCGTCGTCGCCGCTCGAGCCCTTCCCGCGACCGAACAGTCCGCCGCCGCGTTTCTCGCCGCCGTCGGACTCGCTCGGTTCCTCGTCGTCCGTTGATTCCGCGTCGGAATCGCCTCCCGCTTGCGCGGTCGCCCCTCCAGCGTCGTCGGTGTCGCCGTCACGCTGTTGGCGTTGTTGCTCGCGCTCGCGTCCCCGACGGCCGCCGCTGTCGCTGAGGAAGTCTTCGATGAGGCTCCGCAGGGAGGCGAGTCCGAAATCCATCTTAGCTCCGCGAGCCCGTCACTCGGCTCGTTACCTGCCGGCGGAAGCGGTCTTCTCCGTCGGACGATACGGTCATACTACTCCCCAGTAGCGAGGGCGGTCCTAAAGGTGTACGCTCGAGTTCGTCCCGCGTTTCGAGTCGTGAGTCGAGTTTCGATACGTCGACTGAAGTGATACAGAGCTTGATAGTCTATCTATTCGTTGTCTTCGCCGGGGTACATCCCCAGAATCTGTGATGCCAACGACCTCGTCACACGTCTGCCTTCGACGGGACACCGATTGTGTTCCGTCGTCAGTCTCGCGGTGGGAGCGACGGGCTCGGCCCGTCGAGCTGGCAGATGGTGTCCGCGCGGACGGCTCGTGTCGCGATGACGATGACACGATGCGGACGAGGACGGCACGCAGGGTGTACACATAATGTTCGAAGCAATAACAGACTACGATAACGACGACCGCGGTCAGGTCGGGATCGGGACGCTCATCGTGTTTATCGCGATGGTCCTGGTCGCGGCGATTGCAGCAGGAGTACTGATTAACACGGCTGGTGTTTTGCAGAGTCAGGCGTCCAATACTGGCTCCGAGACCCAGCAGGAGGTCGCAAACCAGATCGACGTGGTTCACGCAGTCGGTAACGTTTCGGCTAACGATGCTGTCGATCACTTGAATCTGACTATCAAGAAGTCGGCAGGATCCGATGCGATCGACATCACCTCGATGACGGTTCAGTACACGAGTGACGACACCGATGTTGCACTAACGTACAACCAGACAGATACGACTGCAAGCGAGAAAGTATTAGATTCAGCGGATGCTGGGAATTTCACCACGTCCAAAATCAATGGCTACGACGACGAGTCGTTGACCAATACTGAACATCGTATCAGACTCACCATCGATACAGCTGATATCGAAGGCGGTGACGGGCTTGACGGTGGAGACAGCGCAACACTCAAACTCATCGACCAGTCCGGTGCGCAATACACCTACGGTGTGAGTATTCCGAACACCTTTGGAGATAAAGAAGTGGTGGAGGTCTAATCGATGTTCGAACGACTTCAGGTCGACGATGACACTCGCGGTCAGGTTGGTATCGGTACGCTAATTGTCTTCATCGCTATGGTTCTCGTCGCAGCGATCGCAGCAGGGGTGCTGATTAACACGGCTGGTGTTTTGCAAAGTCAGGCATCTGACACTGGCTCCGAGACTCAACAGGAGGTCGCGAATCAGATCGATGTCATTCACGCTGTTGGTGCTGTGTATGAAGGCGCCTCAGGCGAAGACGCACTTAATAACTCCTACGTCGATACAGTTAATATGACAATCAAGAAGTCTGCTGGATCTGAAGCAATCGATCTTACATCGATGACCGTCCAGTACACGAGTAATAAGGAGGACGTCTCACTCACGTACGATGACGGCAGTGTTTCGGGCGCTAACGCTGAAAACTTCACCACACATTCAATCACTGATAGCTCTAATGAATCGCTTACCAACACTGAAGAGCGAGTCAAGCTAGAAATCGACACTGGCGCGATTGAAGATAACGTGGAAGATAGTAGTGGTACTGGTCAACCTGTTGGACTTCCCGCTGGTGAGAGTGTGACGATCAAACTCATCGACCAGTCCGGTGCGCAGTACACCTACGGTGTGAGTTTACCGAACACATTCGGTGACAAGAGCATCGTCGAGGTCTAATCACCTCACTTACGACTGATATACAATGACCTCCGATCCGCTCGAGCAAGACGACGGCGTTCTCTCCCCCGACGAGCTACAGTTAGACGACGATCACGTCGACGAGTTGGGCGAGAACCGCTATCTCGTTCGATCGGAGGGGTCCGGTTCGAACCGCGCGGCGATGTCGGCGGCCAGCGAGGTCGCGGACGCACTACCGGCGGGCGACGGGCCCGCAGGGGACGCTCGCAGCGAGCGCGACGATCACGATCGCACACACGCACGCGATCACACACTCGCCGACGCGCCCGAACCGCACGGGGTCGACATCACGCTGAAAACTGACGGGGTGGTCGCACACTACAGCGCGGCGTCACACGACGTCCGCGATGTGTTCGTGGACCTACTGACATGGTATGCCGGCCAGCTCGACGACGACATGTCGCCCAGCGAGGCGCTGCAGGTCATGCTGGCCGCGTCAGATCTCGAGGTCTGAGACCTTCGAGGCCACTGAAACGACGCGTCCCGGACGCGGCCGTCGCAACCGGGCGCATCGTTTCAGCGGCTTCGATCGCCCGTCGAATCACTCGCGAACGACAGGTCGCGAGTCCGCTGTCAGGGAGTACCGCGGCGGTACATTTTTATCCGGATCAATACCCCCAGTGACGACTGGAGCCCCGGTCGACGCCCTCGAGCCCGGCCGGAAATCCGAATACCTCCCTTTTTCCACCTCGAGCGTGAATCCGACACCATGAGTGACCAACGCGAGGCGTTTCTGGCGGGCGAGCGACTCGAGGACGTGGCGCTGTTCCTGGCAGAGTCCTACGTGTCGGACGAGCGCCTCGAGGAGTTCGGCGAGCGCGTCGACGACGGGACGCTGATCGTGATCGACGGCGAGCGCGGGCGGAACGCCTTTCAGGCGGCGACCGGCACCGGAGCGATGGAGTTCGCCAAGTCCGCGATGAGCACCGAGGGGGAGATCGACGACGATCTGACGGGTGGGCACTGCCCCGACGAAGCGGGTGACGAGGAGCACGAGATTCAGTTCGTCTTCGCGTTCGCCGAGGCGCAAAACGAGGAGGTCGGCGGCATCTACGCGGATGGGGACGTCGTCCACGCCTACGCCCAGTGTACGTGCGGGACGGCGTTCTCGGATCGATGGAACGTGGGCGAGACGGACGGCTAGCGACGTCGGAGGGCGAACCGCAGACGTGGCAGACGCGGATAGTCAGTAGTAGGCCGCAGTCTTTTGCGGCTCAGCGGCGTAGTGAGACGTAATGAGCTCGACCGAAACCCCGTACGAGACCGGCCGCGGGTTCGGTCTCTCGAGTCGCGAAGCGCGCGTGATCGGCGGTGCGAGCGCCCTGATGGCGATCAACGTGGCGTTGATGTACGTCCTCGTGGTGACGCCGCTCGCGAGCGTCAACGACTACCTGTTCTCGTTTCCGATCATCGGCGCGCTCGCCTACGGCGCGGCCATCATGGCCGGACAGGTAGTCGCCGAGCGTGGCGTCACGGGCGGAGACATGGGAATCGCGTTCGTCGGGATGGTCATTCTGCAATTGGCCTTCGGGGTCTTCGGAGCCGGCGTGCTTCGCTTCGCGCCTCGAGAGTCCCAGCTAACGATCCTCGCCGTGACGGCGGTCGTCGTGGCGCTGTTGACGGCCGTCATCTCCGCCTACGTTTACGCGCGATCGAAGACGTTCGAGCACTGGGGATCGTACGCCAACTACGCGTTCATCGGCGGCATCGTCGCGATTCTGATCGGGACCTTCGTCGCGCCGGTGTTGCTCGTCGGCTTCGTCCTCATCTTCCTCGGCTTCCTGCTCCGCCTGGGCTGGGAGATCTGGAAGGTGCGCGACCAGCGCAGCGCGTCGGTCGCGCT
Organism: Natrinema sp. DC36; assembly: GCF_020405225.1. NCBI lineage: Archaea > Methanobacteriati > Methanobacteriota > Halobacteria > Halobacteriales > Natrialbaceae > Natrinema > Natrinema sp. DC36. The sequence goes on along the minus strand of NZ_CP084472.1, from coordinate 2,748,512 downwards.
TCAGACGATCGGCGTCTACATCGCCGTCGCCGGCGTCTTCGTTCACGTGTTGCAGCTGGTGATGCGGTACTTCGCATCGCGAGGGTGATTTTAATTGGTTTGCTCGAGCGTTCCTCTCGGTTCGCTCGAGCCGAGACCGATTCTGGACGGACCACCTCGAGAAACAGCGGGTAACTGACGCTCACTATCTTCTGTTTCTGAGCAGGATGCTCGGTAGTGAGTTCGATGAAAGAAGCGCCCTGCCACCGTGGCAACGGGGAATCACCACGCCCTCCCCAGCCGATTCGTTCGCTCGTTGTACTCGCTCACTCATCCCTCGCGCAATATCGTCGGCCGCCCTCGCTACTACTCGGTCGGCCGACAGCGCGCGCCACCGCACGCCGGTTGACCAGTCCGAAGTGAGACATAGATTGGCTCTATTGACCGTTCACTGACGGTCGTGAATTCCGTGATAGAGTCAAAAACGATTCGACGGATCCTCGAGCCGATCAGTCCTCGCTCGCGTCCGTGTCCGCGTCGCCGTCGGCATCCTCGTCCGCTTCCGCGACGACGTCTCGGAACGCGTCGAGGATGACGCGTTTCGTCACGGCCCCGCGGGTCGTCCAGTGGTTCGCGTAGTCCAGCATGTCGTCGTAGATGTCGGGTTTGCAGCCCGCGGCCTTGGGGTGGCCGCCGCCGTTGACCTTCCCCGCGACCTCGTGGCACAGTTCGAACTCGTCGGTGCCCCGAATGGAGGCCGAGCCGGCTGGTTTGACGATCACCGAGGCGTCGGCTCCCTGCTCGCGCATCGCTTCGGCGACCTCGTTTTGCGAACAGCGGCCGTAGGTAATGCCGACCGTGTAGCCGCCGATCTCGCGAAGCTCCGCGCGGCCGACCGCCTGTTCGATGAGCGCCTCCTTCTCGACGCGGCGCTCGGCGATGTAGTCGGTGACCCACTCGGGCAGGTCGACGCCGTACTCGCGGACGACCTCGACGTACTCCGCGGGATCGGTCCAGTAGGCGTAGTCGGCGAGGTCGTCGCTGCGCGTGTCCTCGCGCAGCCAGAGGTCGTGATCCCGGGTGACGGCCGCGAGTTCCTCGTACATCGGATCGAACTCGTACTCGAGCGAGCGGTAGACCACGTCGGCGCTACACTCCTCGTCGGAGTCGCCGACCACGAGGTCGACGCCGGCGTCTCGGACCGCCTGCGCCACGTCGTCGCCCCACTGGTGGTGGTCGTACCACGCGACGCTATCGGCGGTCTCGAGTGCCGCGGCGAGCTCCGTCTCGACGTACTCGTACCGGTCCGGCGCCAGGTCGCAGACGAAGATATCGATCCCCTCGTCGCCGTACTCCGCGACGCGAGCCAGCGCGTCCTCGACGTTGTGGGGGCTCGCGGGGATGAGCGCGACTTCGTGGGGCGTCGGTTCGGGCTCCTCGAGCGGCTCCTCGGCGTCGGCGGCCTCGATGACGACGTTCTGTTCGTCGGCGTCGTCTGTCGCGTCGGCGACCGGCTCCGGCCGGTTCCCGTCGTCATCATCTTCGGCCGCATCCTCGTCGGGCTCGGGCACGTTCTGTACGTCGTCGTAGGCCTCTCGGATGAGCGCGACGCAGGCAAGCCCGTCGGCGTCCGGGTCCGCGATGACCGCGACCTCGGCTCCCTCGAGGGCGGCTGCGGTCTGCTGGTCCTCGAGGTCCTCCTCGAGCGTATCAGGCAGGAAGAAACCGGTTCCCGGCAGCACCGATTTCCGGGCGAGCGACAGATCGCCGCTCTGAATGAGTTCGTCGTACATGGTACGTGCTGCGTGACCGGCGGGGAAGTAACCGCCGATGTCGCGAGATGGCGGGCCAGCGACCGCCGTCGCTCGGATCAGGCGTCTGCGGCTACTTCCTCGCCGTCGGCGTCGGCACCGTCGTCCGTCGGCTCGAGTTGGCGCACCGTCAACACGGGGACGGGCGAGGTCCGGACGATCCGCTCGGCGACGCTGCCGAGCAGGAGGCGGTTCTCGCCGTGACGACCGCGGGTCCCGGTCGCGACCACGTCGGCGTCGACCTCGCGGGCGTACTCGCAGATCTCGATGGCGGGACGCCCTTCGCGGATCTCGGTCGTCACTGCTCCCTCGGCTCGCTCCTCGACCGTAGCGATCGCGGCGTCGGCGGTCGTCTCGAGGGCGGTGCGGAGCTCGTCCCGGAGCTGCTGGGGCGAGGCGTCGACCTCGCTGGCGTCGACCACCGAGAGGGCGTGAACGTCGGCCCCGAAGCGGTCCGCGAGATCGAGCGCGACGTCGACGGCTCGTTTCACGCTCTCGGAGCCGTCGGTGGCGACCACGACCGTGTCGAACATATCAATGAATTGCGCTCGCGCTCGCTTAAACGTCCCTGTTCGGGCAGCGAGTTCGTCCGAGCGAGGTGAATCGACCCGCACTGTTTCCGTGCGTCCCAAACCCGATGGATCGGGGAGCGTTCGGTGGGACCTGGGTATCTTTCGAGCGGATCGAAGCGGCATTCGGTGGGGTGGCTTTTTTGTGACGGAACACCCACTGCCGCGTATGGACGCCAGCGAGCTGTTTACCGTCGATACCGTTCTCGCCCCGGTCGACGGCAGCGACGAGTCTGCCACCGCCGTCGAGTACGCCATCGCCGTCGCCGATCGCTACGATGCCACCGTGCACGCGCTGTTCGTTCTCGGACGGGGCGTCGTTCGGGGATTAGACGTCGGCACGGTCGACGAGACCGACATCGCGGAGAATACGCAGGGGTTCTTCGACGACATCGGCGACATCGCCGAGGACGCTGGTGTTCCGATCACCACGTCCGTCGACGACGGCTTCTCGCAGACGCGGAAGACGCGCCACCCCGGCAACGTCGTCCTCGACACCGCCGACGACATCGATGCCGACTTCATCGTGCTCCCGCGCGAACCGGTGACCAGAGCCGAGGCGGAAGTCCTCGAGAAGGCGGCCGAATACGTCCTCTCCTACGCGAGCCAGCCGGTTCTCTCGGTGTAGCCGGACGGCTCGGCGATCGAGCGGGCCGCGGACGGATCCCTGTACCGGGTTCCCGACGCAACTGCGATCGTCTTGCGGGCGCGCCGAAGCCGACTGACGGTAGTCCGTCTCAGTCTGACAGCGATTCGTTTCAGTCCGCTCCCTCGAGCAGGATTGCCATCTCCTGTTCGAAGCTCTCGGTCCCGGTCGCTTCGAAACCGACCCGTTCGTAGAGGGCGATCGCCGGATTGTTCCAGCGTTCGACGGTCAGCCAGACGCGACTGATCCCGATGTCGCTGGCGTGACCCAGCAGGTTCTCGAGCAAGAGCGTGCCGATGCCGGCCCGCTGGTAGGCCTGCAGGACGAATATCGCCAGCTCCCACTCGATTCCCCCCTTCTGCTCGATCGCCGCCGGGTCGTCGGAGTCGGGGACGAGCATCGCGTGGCCGATCGCGTCGCCGTCGTGGCGGGCGACGACGTTAACGCTGTCATCGCCGATCGTCTCGAGCCAGCTGCGGATGCGATCCTCGCCGGTCGGCGGAATCCCCTGGGCTCGATCGGAGGGATCGAACTCGACGTACATGTCGACGACGTCGCCGAGCGCCTCGGCCGCGAACTCGGCCGGTGCGCGGACCTCGATCGACCGACCCTCGCGGTCCTCGACGGTCGTCGGCGGCGAGGGGAACGGACCGGACGGTTCGTCCGGATACTGTCGCGTTCCGACCATGGTTATCGCACCAGCTTGACCGTCGTCGGGGCGTTCAATAGGACGAACTCCGTGATCGGGCCGAGCTGGATCTTCCCCATCGGGCTCAGGGTACCGCCGCCGATGACCAGCTGATCGAACTCGCCCTGTTCGGCGTAATTGACGAGCGCGCTCCCTGGATCTCCCTCGAGTTTCTCGACTGTGATCTCGTCGAGCCCGACGTCCTTGAGGCGGTCGACGGCCATCTGGTACGTCTCGTCTTGCGAGCGTTTCGACTCGGGCTTGTCGACGATGACGACGGTGAGGTCGTCGCCGACATCCTGGGTTCGCTCGATGGTCCGCCGGAGCGTCTTCACCGACTCGTCGCTGCCGCCGAGACCCAGCAACACGTTCATACGGGTGACTGTGAGCCGATACACGAAAACGGTTGTGCTGATTTCCGGGTTCGAAACGCGGCCGCGGGACGTTTCGGGTGGAACTGTTTCGCATACGTTGCGCGTGACGACGCTGTTAAGAACGTGTAGTGAGTACGTTCACGGAATGAGTGATGCGGCGCTCGATGTCGTGGAGTTTCTGCTCACGACGAGCGTGTATTCGGACGACCGGACGCTAGACGAGAACGATCTCCCCCCGTCGTTTCGCCGTGTTTACTGGACCGGCGGCGTCGACGACGAGAGCGAGAGTGACGACGGGAGCGGGGGAAGCACCCGGAAACCGGCCGGAATCAGTCGCCCGCTGTCGGTGACGACCAGCACGGCTCGCGAGGCGACCGGCGTCGGTCAGCCGTGGGACGCCGTCGCCGATCTGATGTTCACCGAACGCGACGAGTTCTCCGGGACGATCACCCTCGCCCAGCGGGACATGGCCGAGGAGTGGTTCGTCGAACGCGTCGACGACGAGCGCCTGCTCGAGAACCCGACGCTGGCGAAACACTTCGCGGAGCACGAGACGTACGACGTCGACGTCACCCACGAGGTAGCTCGCGATCAAAACCGGCCGATTCAGGCCGATCGAGTCTGGATCGACGGGCTCCTCGACGAGTACTTCAACGAGGACGACGACGAGGAGATGCTCGACCTCGTGGAAGTCCGCGCCCCCGAGGAGGTCGAGATCACGCTCGACGACCTCGTCCTCACCCAGGATCAGGAGAACGAACTCGACAAGATCTCGAAGGCGATCGAACACCGAGACTACCTCGCGGATATCGGCCTGCGCGAGATCGGCAAACTGCTGTTCGTCGGCCCGCCGGGGACCGGGAAGACCTCGACGGCGCAGGCGCTGGCCCGGGACATGGACCTCCCCTTCGTCGAGGTCAAGCTCTCGATGATCACCTCGCAGTATCTCGGCGAGACGGCCAAGAACGTCGACAAGACCTTCGAGGTCGCCAAACGGCTCTCGCCGTGTATCCTCTTCATCGACGAGTTCGACTTCGTCGCCAAGACCCGGCGCAGCGACGAACACGCCGCGCTCAAACGCGCCGTCAACACGCTCCTCAAGAGCATCGATAACATCTCGCTCATCGATGACGACGTCCTGCTCATCGGGGCGACTAATCACCCCGACCAGTTAGACGACGCCGCCTGGCGGCGCTTCGACGAGATTATCAATTTCCCGAAGCCCGACTCCGGCATGCGGGCGGACATCCTCGGTCTCATTACTCGAACGATGGACATCGACGAGTTCGATCCCCACCTCATCGCAGAGGTGACCGAGGGGCTGACCGGAAGCGACCTCCGAATGGTGCTCCGAGAGGCCGTCCTCGAGGCGCTGACCGAGGACCGCACGACGCTGACGCAGGAAGACCTCCTCGACGCCGTCGAGGAGTTCGAAGAGCGCGACACCCTGAAGAACATGGACATGATGGACGGCGACCACGACGCGCTCGTCGCCGGCGGGGACCTCGACGCGGCCAGTGACGGCGGTGAGCCGAGCAACCACTCGCACGACCACGATCACGATCACTGACGATCGATTCGAACCGGGTCCGGTTCGATATTCCCCGTTTTGCTCCGGTAGTAGCGCTATTGGCGCGTTCTAACGTGAGTTCCCGTACCAATCGTTCAGTAGTGGGGGAACTACGTTTCACTCCGGGCCGGCCAACCCACGTGCGGTGGCGCGCGCTGTCGGCGAGGCGCGACTAGTGCGAGACCGGAGGTCTCGCAGACCATTCGCGCGGCGTCGCCGCGCGAAGACGACGGGAGCGCCTCGAAAGCGAATAGCGCGGGACCGGAGGTCCCGCGAACCATCCGAACGGGCAGAGCGCGGCGCTACGCGCCGCGACCGTCGAGGCGGTTTCACCGCCTCGCAGCGCCCGTGAGGAGAAATCGGCTGGGGAGGGCGTGGCGATTCCCTGTTGCCACGATAGTAGGACGCTTCGTTTCACTTGTTCTCACTAGCCCACTGTTCCATTCACTGCGAATTGAACGACCCCAACTCTCATCGAACGATCGTCACGGGCACGGGAGCCTGCCGAGCGACCCGTTCCGCGACGCTGCCGAGCAGGACCCTCGAGAAGCCGGTCCGACCGTGGCTGCCGACGATGATCAGGTCGATCGCGTTCTCCGTCGCGTAGTCGACGATGGCGTCCGCCGGCTGCCCGACGCCGACCGCCGTGTCGATCGAACGGCCGTGCTCGGCCGCGCGAGCGTCGGCGTCCGCGAGCAGTTCCTCCGCCTCCTCGCGCTGGCGCTCGAGCAGCGTCTCCGGTCCGAGGTGTGCGACCTCACCGTAGCCGCTGTCCGTGGGGTCGACGGCGTGGATGACCGTGATCTCGTCGTCGGTGTGTTCCGTACATGCGAACTCGAGTGCCGCCCACCCCGGCTCCGAGTCCTCGAGGGCGACTAGCAGGTGCATACTTCGTCGTACGTGGACGGCCTACTTGAGTGTCATCATCACTCACACGCCGTGGACGGCCGTTCATCGGCCGGTCGCATCGAAAAACGGGGTGGCAACGCGACTCGTTGCCTCACTCCGAATAGCCCTCCTGCAGGAAGGTGCCCTCGGTCTCGTACATCGACACCAGTTCCTCGATGAGTTCCTCGGGTGATTGGCCCTCCTCGCAGTGGTTGTCGAGTCGTTCCGAGAGGTCGTCGCTGATCTCGAGTGTCTGTGTCATGGGTAGTGGGAGTACGATGAGTCCGCGTCGGTCGGCGTATCGACGGCCGGCGTCAACTACTCCGGAGGCGCAGTGATAGCTTTCTCTGGCGGGCATACGCAAGTGGTATTAGTAGCCCGATCGAGCCGCCGGCTCGATCACCGAACCGGCACGGGACGGCCGTTCACTTACCCGGCCGGTCCTCGTAGCGACGGATATGACAGCACCACTGACTGACGATGATGTCGGAAAGACCGTCGTCGACGTCGAGGGCAAGGAACTGGGAATCGTCGCCAAAGTCGACGGGAACAGGGCCGCCGTCGATCCCGACCCCAGCGTGGCGGAACAGGTACTCGCGTCGGTCGGCTGGGAAGGCGAGGACGACGAGGACTACGTCGTCACCGAGGACATGCTCGAGCGGGTCGACAACGAGGTCGTCCTGCGCGGCGAACTGTAGGTCGTCCGCCTCGATCGACGGGTCGAACCCGGACGGGGGTGCCTACTCCGCGGAGCGGTCGTCGAACGACTGCTCGCGCCAGGTCGTCCAGTCGTAGAGCCGCTCGAGTTCGCCGCCCTGCTGGCGGATGGCGACGGCGGTGTCGAAGAGGAAGGCGGCGACCAGCGTCGTTCCGACGATCCACGCGGCGTCGGCGAGCGCGCCGTAGCCGTTCAGATAGCTCGTCACGAGGTCGACGAAGACGACCGCGGCGACGCAGACGATCGCCGGCAGCAGGTGTCGGGTCAGTGCGGCGAACGTCGTCCCCTCGTGGACGCTAACGGCGCGAACGCCGTAGAGCACCGCCCACGCGGAGGTGACGATCCAGCCCGCGGCGACGACCAGCCGCGTCGAAGAACTCTCGACGAGGAAGGTTCCCCACCAGGCGGCGACGAAGCCGGCGATGACGGCGGAGTCCGCCCACGCGGGTAACAGCCGAGTGCGATCGCCCGCGGCGGGCTGATCGTGGTACACGGCGCGGATCGCCAGCGCCAGAAAGAGGATGAAAAAGAGGACCGCGCCGTCGACGAACCGGCGGATCAACGCGGGCTCGAGCAGTATCGAGGCGACGCCGGCGACGGCGTAGACGATCGCCGCCCCGATCCCGATCGTGAGATACCACTGTTCGGCGCGCGCCTCGACCGCGAGGACCTCTCGGACGTAGACGATCGCGTAGTACAGGAGTATCACCGCGGCGATACCGATCGCGATATACGCGAACAGTCGGCCGATCGCGACCGTCGTCGCCGGATCGCCGGCATCGAACGTGATCGATGAACTCGGGGTAAGCATGAATGCGTGTACCTGCCCACCGAACCGGTATAAGGATACCCTCGGTTACCGCCGTTCGGGAAGCCACGGGGAGGCTGGTGTGTCGCCTCGAGCGGCGGACTCACGAACGACTTGGAGCGTCCTCGAGCGAGAGACGGTCTTCCAGACGGAAGCGGGAACGAAAGAAAAGTGGAGTCTCGTCAGTGGGGCCGCTCCCGGTCACGGATCCTCGTCGTAGACTTCGGGGTTTTCCTCGAGAGCGACCGGCAGAACGAACCCGACGCCGATCCACAGTCGACCTATGGAACCGACCGATCTGCGCGAGACGATGCCGGCCCTCGAGTCGTCCGTCTACTGCAACTGGGGTGCCGGCGGGCCGAGCCCCCGTCGAGTCGTCGAGGCGGCCGAATCGGCGCTCGAGAACCACGAGTACGAGGCCCCCGCGGCGGAAGGGATGTATCCCGCAGCGTTCGCGGTCTACGACGAGGCGCGAGCGGCCGTCGCCAACCTGCTCGGTGCCGAGCCGAGCGAAATCGCGCTCACCCAGAGCACGACCGACGGGATCAACCGCGTCGCGGGCGCGCTGAACTGGAACGAGAACGACGTCGTCGTCCGAACCGACCTCGAGCACTCCGCGGGGATCCTGCCGTGGCAGCGCCTCGAGCGCGAGCACGGCGTCGAGGTTCGCGTGCTCGAGACGGAGGGCGGACGGCTCGCCGGCGGCCTCGAGTCGGTGACGGCAGCGGCCGAAGACGCGACGCTGTTCTGCGTGAGCTCGCTCACCTGGACCCACGGGACGCAGTTACCGATCGAAGCGATCGTCGACATCGCTCACGACGCCGGCGCGCTGGTGGTGGTCGACGCCGTCCAGTCGCCCGGGCAGGTTCCGGTCGACGTCCGCGAGTGGGGTGCCGACTTCGTCGTCGCGGCGGGCCACAAGTGGCTGCTCGGCCCCTTTGGTGCCGGTTTTCTGTTCGTCCGCGACGGCATCGAGCGGGAGCTCGTCCCCGCGGCGATCGGCTACCGGAGCGTCGAGGATGCGAACG